>NZ_JBIYCW010000003.1:0-368093 GCF_044908115.1 Bacillus sp. RC51
GCAAAAGCAGCGGCACTAGCGAAGCAAAAGCGAGAAGGATCAGAAGAAGTAACGGACGAAGAAAAAGCCAAAGCGAAGGCAAAGGCCGCAGCAGCCGCAAAAGCAGCGGTATTAGCGAAACAAAAGCGAGAAGGATCAGAAGAAGTAACGGACGAGGAAAAAGTTAAAGCAAAGGCGAAAGCTGCAGCAGCTGCAAAAGCAAAAGCAGCGGTATTAGCGAAGCAGAAGCGAGAAGGGTCAGAAGAAGTAACGGACGAAGAAAAAGCTAAAGCGAAGGCAAAGGCTGTAGCAGCTGCAAAAGCAAAAGCAGCAGCGTTAGCGAAGCAGAAAGCCTCACAAGGTGAGGGGGATTCTGGAGATGAGAAAGCAAAGGCAATTGCAGCCGCGAAAGCGAAAGCCGCTGCTGCGGCAAGGGCAAAGGGATCTGTAAATAAGATAGAAGACGAACCGCAACAGGAAGAACCATCAGTTAACCAACCATATTTAAATCGCTATGTGGAGGTTGTTAAGGAGAGGGTAGGAGAATATGCATTAGTAGATTCCTATATTAATAAGCTTTCAAAAGATGTTCCAACGCTTGTGGCGGAGCCTTCGAAATATTATGAAGTGATGGAATTGCTAAGATTCCATGAAGGACTTGCTTTTGATTATATGTCAGAGCTACATGCGACAGATTTTGTGACACACATGGAAGTATACGTTCATTTATTTTCATATGGAAAGAAACAGTCAGTAGCAGTGAAGGTAAAGCTGGATAGGGAAGCGCCGCAAGTGAAATCAGTGACGCCGCTTTGGAAAGGGGCAGATTGGCCGGAGCGTGAAGCGTATGATTTGCTCGGTATTATATTTGAAGGTCATCCTAATTTATCTCGCATTTTAATGCCGGATGATTGGGTGGGGTATCCGCTTAGGAAAGATTATGAACCGTATGATGTGGAGGTGTAGCTTGTGATCCGTACGGAAGAGATGCTCTTAAATGTAGGGCCGCAGCATCCGAGTACACATGGTGTGTTTCGGCTTGTAATTAAGATTGACGGGGAAATTATTAAAGAGGCTACACCGGTTATCGGATATTTGCATCGCGGAACAGAAAAGATTGCTGAGAGCTTGCAATATACACAAATTATCCCGTATACAGATCGAATGGACTATTTATCAGCAATGACGAATAATTACGTCCTTTGCCACGCTGTAGAGACGATGATGGATCTTGAGATTCCAGAGCGTGCTGAATATTTACGGGTGCTTGCGATGGAGCTTGGGAGGGTTGCGAGCCATCTCGTCTGGTGGGGAACGAACTTGCTTGATATAGGAGCGGTTAGTCCATTTTTATATGCCTTTCGTGAACGAGAGATGATTATAAATTTATTAAGTGAATTGTGCGGTGCAAGGCTTACTTTCAACTATATGAGAGTTGGCGGTGTGAAGTGGGATGCGCCAGACGGCTGGATTGAAAAGGTGAAAGAGTTTGTTCCGTATATGAGAGAGCAATTGGCAGGTTACCACGACCTCGTTAGCGGAAATGAAATTTTCTTAAATCGTGTGAAGGGCGTTGGCGTATATAGCGCGGAAGAGGCGATCTCGTATTCTTTAAGCGGCGCAAATTTGCGGTGCACGGGAGTCCACTTTGATCTTCGCAAAGATGAGCCGTATTCTATTTATGATCGTTTTGACTTTGATGTTCCTGTTGGGAGCACGGGAGATGCTTGGGATCGTTACGTTTGCCGGATGGAGGAAATTGAGGAGTCATTGAAAATTATTGAGCAAGCAGCCGAGCAGTTCCCGAAAGACGGCGCTGTGCTGGCGAAAGTCCCGAAAATTATTAAAGCACCTAAGGGAGAAGCGTTTGTCCGTATAGAGTCACCACGCGGGGAGATTGGCTGTTATATTGCTAGTGATGGAAAGAAAGAGCCGTACCGTTTGAAATTTCGCAGACCGTCTTTTTATAATTTGCAAATCTTACCGAAATTATTGAAAGGTGAAAATATCGCCAATTTAATTACGATTTTAGGTGGGGTTGATATTGTACTTGGGGAGGTTGACGGCTAATGATTGAGACGCTCTTACAATCACCTTCAAGCTGGACGAATTTCTTCATTTTTTTCGGGTTAGCGGTGCTTCTATTATTTGCAGTCCTTGGCTTCGTTACATACGGTATTTTGGCAGAACGGAAAGTGATGGGATTTATGCAAGGACGGATTGGACCAAATCAAGTTGGGGGCCGGTTCGGTTTACTCCAAACGGTAGCTGATGTTTTGAAACTATTATTAAAAGAAGATAGCATTCCGAAAGCTGCTGATAAACCGTTGTTTATATTAGCACCTGTTATTGCATTCGCACCAGCATTTATGGTACTTGCGGTTATCCCGTTTACCGATAAATTTCAGTTCGCGGATATTGGCGTAGGGTTACTGTATTACATTGCTGTTTCTGGGATTACGACGATCGGAGTTGTAACTGGGGGATGGGCATCAAATAATAAGTATTCCCTTTTAGGAGGGATGCGTGCGGCGGCACAAATGATTTCTTATGAGATTCCACTTGTGATGAGTGTAATTGGTGTCGTTTTGTTAGCTGGTAGTCTTAACTTGAATGAAATTGTAGCGGCGCAGGAGAAGGTATGGTACATTTTCGCACAGCCAATCGGTTTCGTCATTTTCTTAATCGCGGCAGTTGCAGAGTTAAATAGGACGCCGTTTGATTTACCAGAAGCGGAGTCAGAACTTGTTTCAGGATACCATACGGAATACTCAGGTTTTCGCTGGGCGTTTTTCATGCTTTCAGAGTATGTGTATTTCTTCGGGATGTCATCTTTAATTACAGTACTCTTTTTAGGCGGATGGAATCCAGTTATGTTCCTTGGATTTATTCCAGGAGCCGTATGGTTTGCTTTAAAATTCAGCAGTGTGGTCTTTCTATTAATTTGGTTCCGCGTTACGTTCCCGCGTATAAGAGGTGACCAGTTAATGGAGTTTGGATGGAAAGTATTATTACCAATCGCACTTGCAAATATTTTCTTAACGGCATTGATTAAGGAGCTATTCTTCTAATCTATAAAGGGGGTGCCAGCAAGAGATGAAAGGACTATTTAAAGGGTTAAAATATACGCTTAGTAATTTGAGTAAGAAAAAGGTGACGTATGATTATCCAAATCAACCGTTGCCATTACCAGACCGCTTTCGAGGTATTCAAAAGTTTTATCCAGAGAAATGTATTGTTTGTAATCAGTGTTCCAACATTTGTCCGACAGATTGCATTCAATTAACAGGAAAAAAACATCCTGATCCTACGAAAAAAGGGAAAATTATCGACACGTATGATATTAATTTTGAAATTTGTATTCTTTGCGATTTATGTACAGAAGTTTGCCCGACAGAGGCGATTGTAATGACAAATAACTTTGAACTCGCAGAGTATTCACGTGATGATTTATTTAAAAATTTGCAGTGGCTTGACGAGAACGACGAGAACGTCAGGAAGGAGAATAAAGCATGAATGGCGAGTTTGTAGCTTTCTTTATATTATCCTTGTCTGCGATTATCGGCGGCGTTCTTATGCTGAATTTAACGAAAGTAATGCATATGATGCTGGCCCTTGTGCTTACGTTCCTTAGCATTGCGGGTTTGTACTTTCTCTTATCAGCCGAATTTATCGGAGTGGCACAAATTTTACTTTACTCTGGTGCAATCACTATTATTATGATTTTTGGCATTATGTTAACGAAACATAACGCGGAAAATGAATCGCGCCTTACTCTTCGAAAATGGATTATCTTCTTTGCGGTTGTAGCATTTGGAGCAGTTATGTATTTCGCTGTTAATAGTATCGATTTTTCAAATCAAAGCACACAAGGAAGTTTACCTCTCCATGAAAATAACACACTTCAAATCGGTACACTTCTCTATTCAAAATATATTATTCCATTCGAATTAACCTCAGTTATTTTACTTGTAGCACTTGTAGGAGCGATTATCCTTGCGAAGAAGGATGAGGGAGAGGAGGATTCCCATGAGTAGCGTTCCGGCTTCTGCGTATTTAACACTTGCGATTATTTTGTTTTGCATCGGCTTATTTGGAGCTTTAACAAAGCGAAATACAGTAATTGTACTAGTTTGTATCGAATTGATGTTAAACGCCGCCAATTTAAATTTAGTAGCGTTTAGTAAATTAGGCTTGTTTCCGAATTTAACAGGACAAATTTTTTCGCTGTTTACGATGTCTGTAGCGGCAGCGGAGGCAGCGGTAGGTCTTGCAATTTTGATTGCTTTGTACCGTAATCGCCCGACAGTTCATGTAGATGAGATGGATACGCTCAAAGGATAGCATTGTGACCGAAAAGGGGGAAGGAAACAATGATCGATTATGCATGGCTCATACCGCTTTTCCCGCTTGTTTCGTTTTTGTTACTTATTATGTTCGGGAAGAAAATTAGAGAGGGAAGTAGTGTACTAGGTATTTTCTTTACCTTTCTCTCCTTTATATCCGCGGTAGTGGTACTAATAGAACGGTTTTCATCCGAGGCAGTGAAGCATAAGTGGGTATGGCTTAGGGTAGGAGATATAGATATATCATTTGGTTTTGAAGTTACCGCATTAGGGGCTTTAATGTTGTTTATCGTTACGCTTGTGAGTTTTCTTGTACATGTGTACTCAAAAGGTTATATGAAAGGTGACACCAGATTACCAACCTTTTATGCATATTTAGGGCTCTTTACCTTTGCGATGCTTGGGCTAGTTATATCGACGAATTTATTACAGCTTTATATATTTTGGGAGTTAGTCGGCCTTGGTTCGTTTTTACTTATCGGTTTTTATTTCTTTAAAGAAGAAGCGAAGGCTGCTGCGAAAAAGGCTTTTATTATGACACGCATTGGGGATGTTGGGCTATTTATTGGGATGATATTAATTTTTTGGCACGCAGGTAGTTTTGAATATGACGCGATTTTTAAAGCGATTCATACGGGCGACCTCTCTCCTTCTATGATTACAATAACGGCGATATTAATTTTTATCGGTGCGATGGGGAAATCGGGTCAGTTCCCGCTTCATACATGGTTGCCAGATGCAATGGAAGGACCGACGCCTGTTTCGGCACTTATTCACGCGGCAACGATGGTTGCAGCCGGCGTATATTTAGTAGCGACAATGTTCCCGCTATTTTCAGCAAGTGCGGTAGCGATGCAAACTGTGGCAATCGTTGGGGCTTTCACCGCAATCTTTGCGGCCTCTATTGGTCTAGTACAAACTGATATTAAGAGGGTTCTTGCTTACTCTACAGTTAGTCAGCTCGGGTATATGATGCTTGCGCTAGGCTCGGCGGGTTATGTAGCTGGTATCTTTCACTTAACGACACACGCCTTTTTTAAAGCGTTATTGTTCCTGGCAGCAGGAAGCGTAATTCATGCAGTCCATACGCAAAACATTAATAAAATGGGCGGTTTACAGAAAAAGATGAAAGTAACCGGTGCACTATTTTTAATAGGCACACTTGCAATTAGTGGTGTTCCTCTGCTTTCCGGATTTTTTAGTAAAGATGAAATTTTAGCGGCGGCTTGGATGAATGGCAATTACTTTCTATTCGTTTTAGCAGTAATTGCGGCATTTCTAACAGCATTTTATATGTTCCGTCTATACTTTCTTGTTTTTACAGGGGAAACGAAGACGGAGGAAGAGGTGCATGAATCACCTCGCACAATGACGTATCCGATGATTGTCCTTGGTGTTCTTGCGGTAGTGGCAGGTTATATAAATACACCGTGGTTCGGAACGTTTCTTGGGGATTGGCTTACGAAAGATATAGGATTCCAGGTGAAGGAAGTGCATGGACCTGTTTGGATTATGGTTGTTGCGACGCTCGTTTCATTTGCGGGAATTGCCCTTGCATATTTCATATACGGCAAGAAATCTATCTCTAGAGATTGGGCCGGCGGAGAAGGGACGCCTCTTTATAACCTTTTGAAAGGAAAATATTATGTGGATGAACTATACAATGTGACGGTGCTTCCTATTACGAAAGGAATCGCTCATGTGCTTCGCTTATTTGAAGTATACGTTGTAGAAGGAATCGCAGTTTTAATTGCTGGACTTGTTAAAGGTATGAGTGGTCTAGGATCGCGGCTTCAAAACGGGAATGTACAAGTGTACGGAACTGTAACAGCAGTTTCGCTCGCAGTTCTCCTAATTATTTTGTTATATACGGGAGGGGATTTACGGTGAATGGATTGCTATTAACGTTCTTCATTTTTTCCCCGCTTTTAGGAATTCTCTTGCTTTTATTAACGCCGAAACGAGAATCGCGTACAGTGCAGGCGCTTGGTTTATTCGGAACGGCGCTTCCATTTGGAATTGCTATCGTTCTTGCTTGTACATACGCTTCAGGAAAGAGTTTATCGATATTTGATGAAAAAGTGAAATGGATTAAATTTGGGGATTTCACAGCAGTGGACAAAAGGTGGTTTTCAATTTATTACGAGCTCGGCATTGATGGTTTATCGCTTGTAATGATGGTGCTCACAGCCCTTCTAGCGATGCTTGCAGCTATTGCGGCATTTTCTATTAAAAGAAATTTGAAAGCATTCTACATGCTGTTACTCATGTTAGAAATAGGTATGCTCGGTGTCTTCGCTGCTCAAAATTTAATGTTGTTCTTCATGTTCTTTGAGATTACGTTGCCACCAATGTTTTTATTAATTGGCAAGTGGGGGAAATTGTCGAGTGAAAAGGCTGCATATAGTTATTTAATATATAACGGTATTGGATCAGCTATTTTACTTATCGTTTTCTCGGTTTTATTTGCGAAAACAGGTACAACAAATATTGCGGAGCTTAAAGAAATATTAACGAGTGTAGGTGCTGGGGGAGGAATGGCCGTCTCAAGTAGCGTACAGTTCGGCTTGTTTCTTGCCATAATGATTGCTTTTGCGATTAAACTCCCTGTTTTCCCTTTGCATCGCTGGATGGTCAATGTACACATAGAAGCGCATCCTGCTGTAGTTATGCTTCACGCGGGGGTTTTGCTGAAGATTGGCGCGTACGGTATTGTTCGCTTCGGGAAAGGATTATTCCCAGAATATTTTCGTGATTTTGCAACGCTAATCGCGATTTTAGGGGTAATTAATTTATTGTATGGAGCCTTTCTAGCACTCATCCAAACGGACTTTAGAAAGGTACTTGCTTACTCTAGTATTTCGCATATGGGCATTGTATTAATGGGGCTTGCGGCGTTAAATGCACCAGGTACACAAGGGGCATTGTTCCAAGTTGTGTCTCACGGTTTAATTGCGGCCTTACTCTTCTTCTTGCTTGGCATTATTGAAGAGCGTTTCGGGACTTCGGATATTACAGCACTTGGTGGACTTGCAAAAAGTGTTCCGGTGCTTAGCGGTTTCTTCCTAGCGGGCGGTATGGCATCGCTTGGAATGCCAGGGATGTCCGGATTTATTAGCGAATTCCTTGCCTTTCTCGGTTTATTCCAAGGGAAACCTGTTATTGCCGCTGCCGGTGTAATTGGAATTATTTTAACCGCTGTATACGTATTAAGAGCGACACTTCAAGTGATATTTGGTAAGAAAGAATGGGAAGCGAAATTTGATATACACGGATGGGAGTACGTTCCTGTTATAGTGCTTATCGTTTGTATTATTGCAATTGGGGTAATGCCAGAACTACTAGGGGATCCACTTCAAACTACATTGAAAACATTGGGGGTGAAGTAGGATGGATATGAACACGTTACTTAGCTTATCATGGCATCTCATGGTACCAGAATTCATTATTCTCGGGGCAGCCATCCTTCTTTCCATATGTGATTTGTTTTTTAAGCTAAACCATAGGTACGTTGCGATTGGTGCAATTGCCGCTACCTTGTTAGCGATAGTGTCATTAATGACGCTATATAGCGAACCGGCAGGAGATATTTTAAATGGATCGTTTGTACTAGATGGATTTTCAAAAGGATTTAAAACGTTGTTATTAGGCGGAGCAGCTCTCGTTTTATGTATGGCAATAAGCGATGACAAGAAGGAGCCTATTCAAGATAAAGGAGAATATTATTATTTGTTTTTAATGGCGCTTCTTGGAGCGATGTTCATGGCTTCAAGCGTTGATTTCATCACATTGTTCGTTGGTTTAGAGTTGCTTTCGCTTTCTTCCTATATTTTAGTAGGAATCCGAAAAAGAAACCGCGCATCGAATGAGGCTGCAATGAAATATGTCATTAACGGAGGAATTGGAACAGCAATTACACTCTTTGGAATGAGCTATTTATACGGTATTACAGGGTCGACCAACATATTGGAAATGCAAAAGGCATTTACGCAAGGATTGGCCGGGGGCATTCAGTTATTGTTAGCCCTCGCATTTCTACTTTTGCTCGTTGGACTCTCATTCAAAATTGCAACAGTGCCATTTCATATGTGGGCACCAGATGTGTATGAGGGAGCGGCTACACCTGTCACTGCTTTTCTCGGAACGATTTCTAAAATTGCTGGTTTTCTACTCATTACGCGTTTGTTTCTTATGGTGTTTGCAGGTGTGGCAATCCAAGGAGACGCACAATCTTTGTACGGGCGTATGAGTATATACATTGCGGTACTAGCTAGTATTACAATGATTGTTGGGAACGTAGTAGCATTAAAGCAATATAACGTAAAACGTCTATTTGCCTATTCAGGTATCGCGCATGCTGGGTATTTGCTAGTCCCTCTTGTAGCGCTATCGCAGTTTACGATGGATAGTATGTGGTTTTATATGCTTGCATATATGCTTATGAATATAGGAGCATTTGCAATCATCCACGGATTAATCTTACAAAATGATAAGGAAAACATGACGATTTTTACAGGGTTATATAAGCGATCCCCCTTTACAGCTATAGTGATGACGGTCTTTATTTTATCGTTAGCTGGAATACCGGGGACAGCAGGTTTCATCGGAAAAATTAACATTTTTTTAGGGGCACTCCATGTTGAACCTGCTCATTACGTATTAGCTTCTATTATGATGGGGACGACGGTTATTTCATTCGTATATTATTTCCGAATATTACAGCAAATGTTTTTCCGCAAGGGAGAGACAGAAGAAAAGCTCCGATTACCGTTAAATATAAAGATTGTCATGAGTCTTTGCGCAATTTCAATTGTAATACTAGGGATTATGCCGATGATTGGTTACAATTTCTTTTATGAACATTTTCCATTAATGAAGGATTTCTTCTTCTTGGGGAACGTGGTACAATAGTGGAAATAAAAGGTGTAGAGTCCGTACTCTACGCTTTTTATTTTGGAGTAACAGCAAATGAAAACGTCTATAGGTATATGTTTTCCGAGAGAAAATTACGATGTAAGATGCTTATTTACGTTTGAAAAAGTGTGGCTCCTACTTATTTATGGTATCGTTTTTTACATTTTGCGTAAGTAGTAGCCAAGCAAAAAAAGGGGTCGATTTTTTGGCACATCTTTTAGGGCAACAAGCACTGATTGCCATTGTTTCGCATTTATTGTTTATTACCATTACGTGGTGGGCCTTACAAGGTATTCACATTGAGCGCTTAATGAAGTCTGGAAAAGTGATGCAGACGAGAGTATTACTTATCCTAATTACAATTGCAATTGGGACATCTGTAAGTAACTTTTTCCTTGATTATTTAGGCTATTCAAAGAGTTTAACGTATTTAGTAAAGTAAGTGTATAGAACCTCATATCTCCGTTAACAATGGGGATAGGAGGGGATGAAATTGAAGTTTAAAGCCATTCTTATCGTTATCGTAAGTGTTGTTTTATTTTTGGTTGGATATAAAGAGATGAAACCTATAAGCGATGAACAGAAAATGGAGAGCATGATTGCAGCTTTAGAGAAGAACGATGCAAAAGTAGAGCGGTGGTCATGGTTAGCGCGAGAAACGAAAACAATTTCTAATATACATACGTTTCAAAAATTGTTAAACGATGTGAAGGAAGAGGCAAACATCGAAAGTTGGGAATTAGAACAATCTCCAGATGGATATAAGGCTACATCCTATAAAAAATCTTCTTCACATGAAGAACGAATAGTAGTAACTTGGAGTAAGGAAAATACTAAAGAAAACACTTTTATTATTTTTGAAGTGAGCGGGGCGAAATGGGACCCGAAGTACGTTCAGAACATGGATAAAATTTTTAGTGAAAAACCTATAATTTACACTTGTGTTCAAGGTGTACTGAATGATAAGATTGAAGGTGTTTTGCAAAATAAAACCAATCAGGTTTTGAAAGATCTTTCAGCAAGAGCGATCGAACAGATAGAAGAAAGAGCATTTGTATCAGTCTCCGCATATAATAAAAAGTGGAATGACGCTCTTTCAACAAATAGAGAGAAAATAAATGTGCAAATAGCAATACGTTCTACAAACAACAAAGATACAATTGTGGTTGGCACACCGATCATAACTTCTGAGTATTGAGTGAATAGATACTGAAAAAAGGACACGGAGGGGAATAATTTGGAAAAGATCATCGTCCGTGGCGGAAAGCGGTTAAGCGGCACAGTGCGTGTTGAGGGCGCAAAAAATGCTGTATTACCTATAATCGCTGCAGCCCTATTAGCGAGTGACGGAAAGAATGTACTATCTGAAGTACCAGTATTATCTGATGTATACACAATTAACGAGGTATTACGTCATTTAAATGCTGAAGTCGTATTTGAAAATAACCAAGTAACAATCGATTCTTCTAAAGAATTAAACATTGAAGCACCATTTGAGTATGTACGTAAGATGCGTGCATCTGTTCAAGTAATGGGACCATTATTAGCACGTAACGGTCGTGCTCGTATTGCACTTCCTGGTGGATGTGCAATTGGTTCACGTCCAATTGACCAACATTTAAAAGGCTTCGAAGCAATGGGAGCGAAAGTAAAAGTTGGTAACGGATTTGTTGAGGCACACGTAGAGGGCGAACTAAAAGGAGCTAAAATTTATTTAGACTTCCCAAGCGTAGGCGCGACAGAAAACATTATGTCGGCAGCTACATTAGCAAAAGGGACAACAGTCCTTGAAAACGCAGCGAAAGAGCCAGAAATTGTTGACTTAGCTAACTTCTTAAATGCAATGGGAGCGAAAGTACGCGGAGCTGGAACTGGAACGATTCGTATTGAAGGCGTTGAAAAATTATATGGTGCAAACCACCCTATTATTCCTGACCGTATTGAAGCAGGAACATTCATGGTTGCAGCGGCAATTACAGGTGGAGACATCTTAATTGAAAATGCTGTGCCTGAACATTTACGCTCAATTACAGCGAAAATGGAAGAAATGGGTGTTAAAATTATTGAGGAAAATGAAGGTGTACGTGTTATCGGCCCAGATAAGTTAAAAGCGGTTGATATTAAAACTATGCCTCATCCAGGTTTCCCAACAGACATGCAATCACAAATGATGGCATTATTACTACATGCTGATGGAACAAGTATGATTACAGAAACGGTATTCGAAAACCGCTTTATGCACGTTGAAGAATTCCGTCGTATGAATGCTGATATTAAAATCGAAGGTCGTTCTGTAATTATGAACGGTCCAAGTAGCTTGCAAGGAGCTGAAGTTGGCGCAACTGATTTACGTGCTGCAGCAGCATTAATCTTAGCTGGTTTAGTATCAGAAGGTTATACTCGTGTAACAGAGTTAAAACATCTTGACCGCGGTTATGTAGACTTCCATAAGAAATTAGCTGCATTAGGTGCAACTATTGAACGTGTAAACGAAAAAGTAGAAGAAGTGAAAGAACAAGAAGTTTCTGATCTTCACGCTTAATTGAAGTAGTCTCTATGTCTTTTGACATAGGGGCTATTTTTTTTGGGTTATTACTGTTATAGTCAATAAATTCTATACTTATGCACGTCTCAGTGAAAATATTTAGAAAATTTTTGTTTTATTCCACTATTTGCGGTCAGTAAAACCCCACTGATTAAAGTTTCACTTTATATCGATACCCCCAAGTATGTTCTAAAAGATCCCGTATTTCCATAAGAATGAAAGGAATCCAACTTTATCCCGCATTAACGGTCAGTAAAACTCCCACCTCAAAATTCGGCTGAAGCAAAGAAGTTAAGTGGGAGTCGGGCTGCCCGTAAATGCCCGATTGGTTCAACTAATAATCAGTGGGGGATGAACAAAACCCCCCACTGATTAAAGTTTCACTTTATATTGGGGGAATAGGATGAAATTTTCAAAGCCGCTTTTCATTACAGTAGCGCTCTTAATAGCGCTCGTTATCATTGTACCTGCTGCTCTTGTTATTCCGTTTGCGAAAGCAAAAGTAGGGGAAGAGGCAGCTTCTAAAACTCCTTCAGCGATAGAAAGTATACCAGCTCCAGGGAAAGTGGATACAGCGGTTCAAGTTGCTGTATATCGTGATCAGCAGAAGAAGGTAGAGACATTGCCTATGGAGGAGTATGTGGCCGGTGTAGTAGCTTCTGAGATGAATGCCAGCTTTGAAATAGAGGCGCTAAAGGCGCAGGCATTAGCAGCAAGAACATTTGTAGTGCAGCGTATGCTAAGCGGAGGTAAGAAAAACAATGCGGACGTGACAGATACGGTGAAAGATCAAGTGTACAAAAGTAAAGAGGAATTGAAGAAACAATGGGGTAATAACTACGAAAGTAATTTAAAGAAAATTGAGGAAGCCGTTTCGAAAACTGCAGGACAAGTTTTAACGTATGATGGAAAACCAATTTCAGCATCCTTCTTCTCAACGAGTAACGGACGAACAGAAAATGCAGCTGATTATTGGGGAAATGATTATCCGTACTTGAAAAGCGTAGATAGTCCGTGGGATCAAGCCTCTCCAAAATTTACGAGTGAGCAAAAATTCACAGTAGATGATTTTCAAAAACGTCTCGGTGTGAAAGTACTAGCAAACGGAAAGGTTGGTAATATTAAAGACCTTACGGAAGGAAAGCGAGTAAAGGATGTAGAGTTCCAAGGGAAAACATTAACAGGAAAACAAGTTCGTGAAAAGTTAGATTTACGCTCCTCAGACTTTACGTGGAAACAAGAAGGGGATAACATCACCGTTACGACGAAAGGATTCGGTCACGGCGTCGGTATGAGCCAATACGGAGCGAATGGCATGGCAGCGGAAGGTAAGAAATATACAGATATAGTCGCTCATTACTATAAAGGTATTGAAATAAAGACGATGAATGATTATGAAGGAAAGTTGATGGTGAAGAAGTAGGTGTCAGGGGTTTCCTGATACCTACTTCTTTTTTGTTTAAAATATCATAATTTTCCATTAATTGTTTGGTATAATAGGATAAAAACATTTGGGGGAGACGGAATGGCGTTATTGGAGTTGAAACAGTTAGGGAAGACGAACCAGTTACCGGCAGTTGAACTGAAGGTTGAAAAAGGGCAATGTGTTGTTTTGCAGTGTAATAACCATACAGCTAAAGTGTTGCACCGCATCATTATCGGTGAAGAAGAAGCTTCAACTGGGAATGTACTATTTGAAGGCACAGCGATTGGAAAGAAGAATTATTCCCGCATTGGCTTTTGTTTTTTGAAAGATGAAGCATATGATCGTTTGAAGGTGAAGGAGTACTTCAAGTTTATATTAGGGCTTTATGAATCCAACATGAGTATGGAAGAAGTAGTACAATATGTCGGCCTCCTAGACAAGTTGAACGTTAAAATAGAAAAATTGTCATTTTCAGAGAAACGCCGTCTTCATCTTGGACGAGTTATGATTCATAATCCGGATTTAGTTATTTTAGAAGAGCCAGAGCAAAATGTCGATACAGAGAGTACGATCATTATTCGAAAAGCGATTATGAAAATGAAAGAGCAAGGAAAGGCAATCTTTATTACGTCCTCCTTTTTATCAGATGCCCTTTCGCTGACAGAAGATGTGTACATATTAAACAATGATGGTGTGAAAAAGATAGAAATAGAGCAAGAAGAAGTTGAAGAAGTAGATGAAGAAAAGGTAGTTCAAATGATTCCGCAAATGAAACTGGAAAGAATACCAGCGAAAGTGAACGATAAAATCATTTTACTGGATCCGATGGAGATCCATTTCATTGAAACACAAAATGGAGTGACACATATTCATGTGCGCGAAGGTGATTTCGTATGTGCATTAACATTAAGTGAACTAGAAGTGAGATTAACAGGATTCGGGTTCTTCAGATGTCATCGCTCGTACCTCGTTAATTTACAAAGAGTACGAGAAGTGATTACGTGGACACGTAATAGCTTTAGTTTAATTTTGGATGACGAAAGAAAAAGTTCAATCCCGCTTTCAAAAGGACGAATGGATGAGTTAAAAGGTGTAATTGGGCTATAAAAATGCTCCGATAAGCTCAAAATACGATTCATTCAACAGTAAAAATACTCCTTTTACTGGTATTTTGCTGCGCCTACCCTTTGTTTTTCATATGATTGAGTCAAGAAAAGCGAAACAAACGAAAAGCGCTAAAGCGACTTTCATCTATAAAAAGAAAAACAAAGGGGATGACGAAATGACATTGGCAATTGAAATGAAAGATGTAATGAAAAGTTTCGATGGAAAAACGGCCCTTCGAAATGTAAATATTGAGGTGAAGCAAGGAGAAATCTTTGGATTCCTCGGACCGAGTGGATCTGGGAAAACAACAACAGTAAAGATTTTAACTTCTCAATTGCTTCATAGCGTTGGAACAGTACGAGTGTTAGGGAAAGACATTACAGGGCCAAGTAGTATCGATTACAAACGAATCGGTATTTTAACAGACAATAGCGGCTTATACGAAAGACTTAGCATTTATGATAACTTACTATTATTTTGTGACTTATACGATTGTAAAAAAGAACGAATCGATGAAGTACTAGCGCAAGTGAATCTATTAGATGATAAAAAAACACCAGTAAAGAAGCTATCAAAAGGAATGAAGCAGCGTGTCACATTAGCTAGAGCAATCCTTCATAAACCAGATATCCTCTTCTTAGACGAACCAACATCTGCACTTGATCCAGTAAACGTACAAAACATTCATAAAATCTTAAAAGACTTAAATAAAGAGGGAACGACGATTTTCTTAACGACTCACAATATGGACGAAGCAGAAACACTTTGTAACCGCATCGCCTTTCTATGCGGCGGAGAAATTGTAGCGCTTGATACACCAGAAAACCTTCGCCTACAATACGCGAAAGATCAAATACAAGTTGTGTTAAAAGATAAACAAAAAGAAGTAGTGCAAAAAGACGAATTAGGTGCAAAACGTATTTCAGAATGGATGAAAAAAGGTGAATTACTATCCATTCATTCACACGAACCAACGCTAGGCGATATCTTTATTGAAGTTACTGGGAGGGGATTATAATGACATTTTCAATGAGACGATTTTCAGCTATTTTTCGGAAAGAGTTACAGGATATTAAAGCAAATGCATCTGTACTTGTAATGGCAATACTTCCAATTATATTTGCTTTTGTTTATGGACAGATGGATGGGCCGAAAGATGAAATATCTAATATGGTAACTTTAATGGCTTTAACAATGGTAGGAAGCTTTGTTCAAGCGGCTTTAATTGCAGAAGAAAAAGAAAAGCATACGCTACGTGTGCTGATGTTATCACCAGCATCATCGTTAGAAGTGTTACTAGGAAAAAGCGCATTAACAGGTCTTATTACATTTGCAATTTGTTTTAGTAACTTCGCAATTTTAGGTGTAGTAAAGGGGAATATTCCATTAATAGTGCTATTTTTACTTATTAGTATATTTTTCTTTCTTATGTTAGGTACGGCGATTGGATTAATAGCTAAAACAACAGCATCAACATCAGTAGTAGGTATGCCAATCTTATTTATTTTCCTTCTAGCTCCAATATTAGGAGTTTTTTTAAAAAATGATTTTGTAAAAAAAATGATTGATTTTCTTCCAACGAAACACCTTGCGGATGCAATGCCGAAGCTAATGAACGGAAAGGGATTATCAACTGTTAGTGGTGATTTAATAAATATAATAATTTGGTGTGTACTTTCTATTATTCTTTGTATTATCGTTTATAAAAAGAAACAACTAGACTAAAAAACTGAGCTGAAACGCTCAGTTTTTTCCTTTTTCTATCATTTCCTCGGAAATTTTGCAATTCCTATACATATTTTTACAGATTTTGTCGAAAAGTAATTAGTTATAGGTTGTATAGGATGAGTGAATATTGTTCAAAATGATTGCTGAGGTGATGATGGAATGCGAGGAAGAAATAGTAAAAAGTCGCAAAAAGTAGTACATTTATTTCAAAAAAGATGGGTGTTTCCGGCACTATACATTGCTTGTGCAGCGGTAATCTTAATGGTTGCGCTATGGTTCCAGGGAGCTAATCCAAAGAAAGCTCCGAACCAAGATCAAGCAACACCGTATACACAAACGGAAGATCCGGCAGTACCAGTAACAAAATCTTCAGAAGTAGTGAAAATGCCAACTGCAGCAAATGCAGAAGTAGTAGTACAGAAGAAATTCTATGAAGATGCAGCATCAGAGGCGGAACAAGAAAAAGCACTTGTCTTTTATAACAACACATATTCCCCGAATAAAGGAATTGACATTGCTGCGAAAAACGGAAAAGAATTCGATGTTACAGCTGCTTTAAGTGGTACAGTAACGAAAGCTGAAAAAGATTCACTTCTTGGTTATGTTGTAACAGTAGATAGTGGAAATGGTGTAGCAGCATCTTATCAAAGCTTAGGCAGTGTGAAAGTAGAAAAAGGTGCAAGAGTCGCGCAAGGTGAAGTGTTAGGAAAATCAGGTCTAAATGCAATGAATAAAGATGCAGGTTCTTACGTTCACTTTGAAGTACGTAAAGACAATGTGGCTGTGAACCCTGAGCGTTATTTAAATAAATCAGTAGCAGAAATTAAAGCTGATGCAGGTGCTGCAAAGGCGACAAATGCTTCTGGTAAAAAAGCTGATGACAAATCTCAAAAAGAAGAAAAGTCGACAAGCACGAAACCAGAAGATAAGTCTCAAAAAGAAGAGAAATCAACAAGCGGCTCGACTAGTGATAAAGAGACGAACGGCAAACAAGATGAGAAATCTCAAAAAGAAGAGAAATCAACAAGCGGTTCGACTAGTGATAAAGAGACGAACGGCAAACAAGATGACAAATCTCAAAAAGAAGAAAAATCAACGAATGGTTCTACAGAATCATCTAACGGTTCTTCTTCACAAGAATAATAAAGTGAAAAAATCAGTTCTCATTGGGAGAGCTGATTTTTTTATCCCGCATTAACGGGCAGTAAGACTCCCACCTCAAAATTCAGCTGGAGCAAAGAAGTTAGGTGGGAGATCAACTGCCCGTAAACGCCCGATTGGTTCAACTAATAATCAGTGGGGGATGAACAAAACCCCCTCTGATTAAAGTTTCACTTTATTTTCATATAAAAATAACCAATTTCGAGAAAAAAGTTGCAATAACAAGGAAAAATGACGAGATTCTCGAATATATATTACAAAAGGGAGGGGATGCTGTGTCATTTTTATCTGTTCTGTCGATTGCTATCATTTTATTGTTTGTTTTATTCGCTTTATATTATTATATTGCCGGTAAGAAAGAAGTTCCCCACCATCAGTTGTTAGAAGAAGAATATGAAAGAGAAGAGTGACACCTTTTATAAAGAGGTGTCACTTTTTTTCGCCATAATTGTCATCGTTAACGTATTTCTCACAAAAAAACGTAATTTTTCTTAACTTAGTCCGCAAAAATAGTGAACATGTAGCATATATCAGTAGTGCGGGCAATACAATGGTATAAACCAATGCAAAGAGAGTGTTTGAGGTGAGAAATCGTGAATCATTTCATTATAAATCCAAGAATGTTTAACGCTTACAAACAGCACTCACATTTACTTCATAGTCGTATGCAGCGAGTCTCATTTCACACTTCTCACATCCAATTTAGGGAGGCGAGTGGTGTGCACGATTACATCAAAGAGAGAACTATCAAGATTGGCAAGTATATCGTGGAGACAAGAAAGACAGTGCGTGTAATCGCAAAGGAGTTTGGGGTATCAAAGAGTACAGTCCATAAAGATTTAACAGAACGTTTGCCAGAAATTAATCCAGAGCTCGCAAATGAAGTGAAAGAAATTCTTGATTATCATAAGTCTATTCGTCATTTAAGAGGTGGAGAAGCAACAAAGCAAAAGTATCGAAAAGAAGATACAGAAAACCCTGTGCGCCAATAAATCTAAAATAGCAAACATTCCTTGTGAATTCGGTAATATTTTTCAGAAGAATTCTTTTTGCGAATATTACGTTTCTGTTAAATTTATGATAAAATCAGAAATTAGGTGTAAAAGAATTCGGGTGTAACCTGATTTTGAATATCGAGGAGGAAATGACGGGAATGTTTGCGCGAGATATCGGAATTGACCTAGGTACGGCTAACGTATTAATTCATGTTAAAGGTAAGGGTATTGTATTAAATGAGCCATCTGTTGTGGCAATTGATCGTAATAGTGGAAAAGTATTAGCAGTAGGTGAAGAAGCAAGAAGTATGGTGGGACGTACACCTGGTAATATTGTAGCAATTCGTCCACTTAAAGATGGTGTAATCGCAGATTTCGAAATTACAGAAGCAATGTTAAAGTATTTCATTAACAAATTGGACGTGAAGAGCTTCTTTTCAAAACCTCGCATTTTAATTTGCTGTCCAACAAATATCACATCTGTAGAACAAAAAGCAATTCGTGAGGCTGCTGAACGTTCAGGTGGTAAAACAGTATTTTTAGAAGAAGAACCAAAAGTAGCCGCAGTTGGTGCTGGTATGGAAATCTTCCAGCCAAGCGGAAACATGGTTGTTGATATTGGTGGAGGTACAACAGATATTGCCGTACTTTCTATGGGTGATATTGTTACCTCTTCCTCTATCAAAATGGCTGGCGATAAGTTTGATATGGAAATCTTAAACTACGTTAAACGTAAGTATAAGCTATTAATTGGAGAACGTACTTCAGAAAATATTAAAATTAAAGTTGGTACAGTATTCCCAGGTGCACGTAGTGAAGAGCTTGAAATTCGCGGACGTGACATGGTAACAGGTTTACCACGTACGATTACAGTATGCTCTGAAGAGATTACAGAAGCACTAAAAGAAGACGCAGCTATCATTGTACAAGCTGCAAAAGGCGTACTAGAGCGCACACCACCAGAACTATCTGCGGACATTATCGACCGCGGTGTTATTTTAACAGGCGGTGGAGCTTTATTACACGGTATCGACATGCTTCTAGCAGAAGAATTAAAGGTACCAGTATTAATCGCTGAAAACCCAATGCAATGTGTTGCTATTGGTACAGGTATTATGTTAGAGAATATCGATAAATTACCACGTCGTGCATTGAAATAAAGTGAAAAAGAGCTAAGGGAAAACCTTAGTTCTTTTTTTTTATTTTTTTAATTCTAGTTTTTTACGAAAACGGAAGAAAAATAGAGAAAAATAAAGGAATAGGGCGATATATTCATATATATAGTTAAATTTAATGTTTTCTTATTTGAAAACGTATGTAATATAATGATTCGGAATACGACATTAAGGCAAAGAATGTTTAAATACATATTGCCTTTCCCTAATTTGGGCATACACTCTTTTCTACCTCCGTGTCAGTTGCTGGGAAGTGCAACTATTTTAATGGAATAGAGTGTGTGCATTTTTTTATATATAAAGCTGAATTGATTAAAGTTTCACTTTATAATGACAAATAATAAACAAAATGGGATAATAACAATATGTCTGAGTGGTAAGACCAATATTACAAAAGGGGCGATTGTTATATGCTAAATATAGAACAAATTAAAGAAATCATTCCTCACCGCTATCCATTTTTACTTGTTGATAAAATATTAGAAGTAGATGAAGGAAAAAGAGCGGTTGGAATTAAAAATGTATCTGCAAACGAGGAGTTCTTTAATGGGCACTTCCCAGACTATGCAGTTATGCCTGGTGTACTTATTGTAGAAGCATTAGCGCAAGTTGGTGCAGTTGCTGTATTAAAGAAAGAAGAAAACCGCGGGAGACTTGCTTTCTTCGCAGGCATCGACAACTGTCGTTTCAAAAAACAAGTGCGCCCAGGTGATCAACTTCGTTTAGAAGTAGAAATGACGCGCGTACGTGGTCCAATCGGAAAAGGAAAAGCAATAGCAACAGTAGATGGTGAAGTTGCATGCGAAGCTGAAATTACATTTGCAATTGGTGATAAAAAAGAATAGATAGAATAAAAAAATCTTCTTGTAAAAATACAAGAAGATTTTTTTATTTACTATATATGTCAATATAAAAATACAAACTATTCAGAAAGTTAGTTGTAAATTAATTGGGATTACCATATAATTACTTTATCATTTATCTCGTTTTTGAGATAAGTAATAAAGGTATAAAAGAAATGAAGCTATTGTCACATTGTTACGGTCTTTATATGGGACAAAATAGAACGGTATGGATTATGGTTAGATATGGGTGACAATGGATGGATTTAACAGTGGAAATAAGTGGAGAATAAGCGTAATATATCGATCATGAATGAAATAGGCGTGTATATCGAGCATATAGAAATAGAGGGAAAAGGTCGCACTTAAAAAAGGAGACTAGAACATGTTCGGGAGAAAGAAAAGAAAGCCATTAAAACAATTAATTACACATAAAGAGCCTAAATCGCGTATTACAGAACAATACCGCAACATTCGTACAAATATTGAATTTACATCTGTAGATAATCATATTCGTTCTCTTATTGTAACTTCAGCAGATCCAGGTGACGGAAAGACGACGACAATTGCAAACTTAGCAGTTGTTTTCGGTCAACAAGGAAAGAAAGTTTTAGTAATCGGAGCTGACTTACGCAAGCCGACGATACAAAACTTATTTGCAATTCATAATTCAAATGGATTAACGAGCTTATTATCAGGACAAGCGAAATTAATGCAATGCATTCAAAAAACAGATGTAGAGAACGTATATTTAATGGCGGCAGGTCCAATTCCGCCAAACCCAGCTGAACTATTAGGAAATCGAGCGATGGACGAGGCATTGCTAGAAGCATATAATATGTTTGATATTGTTTTAATAGACACACCACCAGTTCTTGCGGTTACCGATGCCCAAATACTTGCGAACAAATGTGATGGAATCGTACTTGTCGTGCGCAGTGAAAAAACAGAAAAAGATAAAATAGTAAAAGCGAAACAAATATTAGATAAAGCATCTGGCAAAATACTCGGTGTCATTTTAAACGATAAAAAGGAAGAAAAAGAGCAGTATGGTTATTACTAAAATATAAAAAGCCAACAAAATTTTTGTTGGCTTTTTATTGTTTTCTGGAAATTCTTTATCAAGTTACACAGCATGAAAAACATGATAAAATAAAAATTTTGGAAAATGATTGGAATGTGTTGTCATATTTAAGATTATTTTGTAAGATTAAACTTGTTTCTTGTGAACAAATATAGAACTGAATTATTAAAAATAAAAAATGTAAGATTTATATGTTATAATTTTTCCTATGTGTAAATTTTAGAAAGTTGGAGGAACTTATGGAAGAAACAATTAGTCTAAAAGAGTTATTTCATATCTTAAAAAAACGTTTAGCAATGATCCTCGTAATCGCCTTTGGTGCAGCTATTGTAAGTGCTATCATTAGCTTTTTCTTCATGACACCAATCTATCAATCTTCGACGCAAATTCTTGTGAATCAGAAAAAACAAGAGGGTGCAATGATTCAAGCTGGTGAAATTCAAACAAATATTCAATTAACGAATACATATAAGGTCATTATTAAAAGTCCAGTAATCTTAGATCAAGTGAATGAAAAATTAAATTTAAATACGACAGCACAAGATTTAACTGGAAAGATTAATGTTGCAAATGAAAAAGATTCACAGGTTATTTCTGTTACGGCTGAGGACAAAGATCCGAAACTAGCTCGTGATATTGCTAACACAACTGCAGAAGTATTTAAAGGTGAAATTGCGAAAATTATGAGCGTTGATAGCGTAACTGTACTTTCAAAAGCAGAAGTTGCAGAAAATCTATCTCCGATTAAACCACGTCCGATGTTAAATGTAGCAATTGCTTTCGTTGTTGGTTTAATCGCTTCAGTCGGTCTTGCATTCCTACTAGAATACTTAGATAACACAGTGAAAAAAGAAGAAGATGTAGAAAACTTACTTGGCTTACCAGTGTTAGGTATTGTAGCTCGTATGGATGAAGAAACGGCAAACGTGAAATCACATGCTCCATCATCAAGAAAAGTGAGGGGACAAACAATTGGCTCTTAAAAGTTTATTCCAAAAGAAAAAAAATCATCGTCAACGTCGTCAATTAATTGCTCATCAACAACCGAAATCACCAATTTCAGAACAATATCGTAATATTCGAACGAATATTGAGTTTGCATCTGTTGATACGAATTTACATTCGTTAATGGTAACGTCTGCAAACCCGAGTGAAGGGAAAACAACGACAACAGCGAATATGGCAGTTGTGTTCGCCCAACAAGGAAAGAAAGTATTGTTAATTGATGCAGATATGCGTAAACCAGCGATGCATCAAATGTTCCAAGTAGACAATATTGTTGGATTAACGAATGTATTAACGCATAGTCAACGTTTAGAGAAGTGTATACAAACGACAAATGTAGATAATTTACACTTTTTAGCGTGTGGCCCAATTCCGCCGAATCCAGCGGAATTGTTAGGTTCGAAATCAATGCAAGAACTTCTTGCGCAAGCGTATAGTATGTACGATTTAGTCATCATTGATTTACCACCAATTTTAGCTGTAACAGATGCGCAAATTATGGCAAATGTATGTGATGCGTCTATTCTTGTCGTTCGTAGTGAATCGACAGAAAAGGAAACAGCGGTAAAAGCAAAAGGGTTATTAGAATCAGCCAAAGGTAAATTGTTAGGTGTTGTTCTGAATGACCGTGAACGTGAGAATGGCCTATATTATTACTACGGTGCAAACTAATTAAAAAAGTGAGATATGGTAGAAACATATCTCCTTTTTTCCCTTATATATAAGACAATTATTGTATGTAAGGGAAAAAAGTTCTAATTAAAAGGGAGAGGATGAAGAGAATGATCGACTTGCATTGTCATATTCTACCGGGCATCGATGACGGGGCACAGACAGTAACAGATAGTTTAGCGATGGCACAGAGGGCTGTGCAAGAAGGAATTCATACAATTGTCGCAACTCCACATCATCAAAATGGAAAATATGTAAATGAACGCACTTCTATTATTCATCAAGTGAAACAATTAAATGATGAACTACAACAAAATGAAATTACATTGAAAATTTTACCAGGACAAGAGGTCAGGTTATATGGTGATTTATTAGAAGACTATGAAGCTGGTAAAATCGTTACTTTAAACGAAACGAATAAATACATATTAATTGAGTTCCCATCTAATCACGTACCTCGCTATGCAGAACAACTATTATATGAATTACGTGTTAAAGGAATGATTCCAATTATCGTTCATCCGGAACGCAATACTGAACTAATTGAACGACCAGATAAGTTATATAACCTTGTAAGTAAAGGCGCATTAACACAAGTGACAGCAGGAAGTCTCTTAGGGAAGTTCGGAAAAAAGATAAAAAAATTCTCACTACAACTTGTTGAACATAATTTAACACATATGATCGCATCAGATGCACATAACACAACGTCAAGAGGGTTTCATTTAGCGGAAAGCTACGAATTAATTGGAAAAGAATTCGGAATGAACGTTATGAGCGATTTAAAAGAAAATCCGTACTTATTAATTAGCGGGAAAGCAATTTATAAAGAAGATCCAGAACAAATTCGTCGTAAAAAATTGTTCGGTATTTTTTAATTGAAGAGTTTGGGTGATGTCTCCTAACCATTATCAATGGGGGCACTCGGTTGTGCTGTGGGTAGAAATTTAATTTCGAACCTACCTTAGACGCTTGTCGTCGGGAGCGTGGCGTGAGGATGGGTTAGATGCCCATAATTTATTTCTAATAGAAACTCTACCTATGGAGTTATAAATATGACTCTATAGGTAGGGTTTTTGTTATTGTTACATATAGATAAAACAATGCTTATTAGGGGGACAAGATTTGAAAAAAGTAAGAAAAGCAATTATCCCAGCGGCTGGACTGGGGACAAGGTTTTTACCAGCAACGAAAGCAATGCCGAAAGAAATGTTGCCAATCGTTGATAAACCAACAATTCAATACATAGTAGAAGAAGCGATAGAATCAGGAATTGAAGATATTATTATTGTTACTGGAAAAGGAAAGCGTGCAATTGAAGATCATTTTGATCACTCTTTCGAGTTAGAACAAACTCTACTTGAAAAAGGAAAGCACGAAGTACTTGAAAAAGTGCAAGCTTCTTCAAAAATTAATATTCATTACATAAGACAAAAAGAACCAAAAGGTTTAGGGCATGCGGTATGGTGTGCACGTAAATTTATTGGGAACGAGCCATTTGCAGTATTACTTGGTGATGATATTGTTCAAGCAGAAACACCATGTTTACGTCAATTGATGGATCAATATGAAGGAACACAGTCTTCAGTTATCGGTGTACAAACAGTGCCAGAAAATGAAACACAACGTTATGGAATTATTGATCCGATTGAGCAGAATGGCCGTAGCTATCAAGTGCGTCAATTTGTTGAAAAACCAGCAGAAGGTACAGCACCATCTAATTTAGCGATTATGGGTCGTTATGTATTAACACCAGAAATCTTTATGTTCCTTGAGGATCAACAAACAGGTGCAGGCGGAGAAATTCAGTTGACAGATGCGGTTCAACGATTAAATGAAATTCAACGTGTGTTTGCTTATGATTTTGAAGGTACTCGTTATGATGTTGGGGAAAAGTTTGGATTTATTAAAACGACGATTGAAATGGCACTTCAAAATGAAGAATTGAAAAAAGAATTGATGAGTTATATGAATGAACTTGTACAAAAAGAAAATGTACATGTATAAAAAGTGAGGTGGGATAGCAGTGGCCTTAATGAAAGTATCGGGGGAAACTGTAAAGAAACAAGAATTACTTGCTGCTGAAAAGGTAAATCAAAAATGGTTGTATTTATTTATGAAACGCTTAATGGATGTAGTAGGGGCATTATGTGGTCTTATTTTCCTTTCACCTGTTTTTCTTATCGTTGCACTACTCATTAAGTTAGAAGATCCAAAAGGTCCAATCTTATTCAAGCAAACCCGAGTGGGGAAAAATGAACAAGAATTTGGTATGTATAAATTCCGTTCTATGGTCACTGATGCGGAAGAGAAGTTGAAGGATTTATTACAACATAATGAAGTATCTGGTGCAATGTTTAAAATGAAAGATGATCCTCGTGTTACAAAAATCGGTAAATTCATTCGTAAAACAAGTATTGATGAGTTACCACAGTTATTGAATGTGGTAAAAGGTGAAATGAGTTTAGTGGGGCCGCGTCCACCACTTCTGCGAGAAGTAAAGGAATATACGCAATACGATAAACAAAGACTACTTGTTACACCGGGCTGTGCAGGACTTTGGCAAGTGACCGAAAGAAATAGTGTTGGATTCAAAGAAATGGTTGAATTAGACTTAGAATATATAAATAAGCGAAGCATAATATATGATTTGAAAATTATATTTAAAACAATTCAAATTATGATTAAATCTAATGGAGCATCTTAGTAGTTAATTTACGGAAAGAGGTTGAAAGAGATGGATAAAAAGATTTGTGTAATGGGACTTGGTTATATTGGTTTACCTACTGCTAGTTTACTAGCGACAAAAGGGTTTCAAGTACATGGTGTTGATGTAAATGAAAATGCGGTTGAAATGATTAATAGTGGAAAAGTACATATTTATGAACCGGATTTAGATATTTTAGTAAAAGCAGCGGTGCAAAGTGGGAAATTAAAGGCATCATTACAGCCTGAAGAAGCAGACATTTTTATTTTGGCAGTGCCAACGCCATTTAAAGATGGACATAAACCAGATTTAGCATATGTAGAGGCTGCTGCGAAAACAATTGCTCCTGTTATAAAAAATGGGGATATTATTATTCTTGAATCTACAAGTCCAATTGGCACAACTGAAAAGGTTGCAGAATGGATTTTAGAGGAACGTTTGGATTTAACAACCTCTGAAGAAATGCATAGTGAGAAAGGAAGAATCTATGTAGCTCATTGTCCAGAACGTGTATTACCAGGGCAAATTTTAAAGGAATTAGTAGAAAATGATCGTATTATTGGTGGGTTAGACAAGGAATCTACAAAACGTACGGTAGAATTTTATAAACAATTCGTAAAAGGGAAAATTTTGGATACAAATGCAAGAACAGCAGAGATGGCAAAGTTAACAGAGAATTCATTCCGTGATGTAAATATTGCTTTTGCAAATGAGCTATCGTTAATATGTGATAAGTTAAATATTAATGTTTGGGAATTAATTCGTTTAGCAAATCGTCACCCTCGTGTGAATATTTTACAGCCTGGACCAGGTGTAGGGGGACATTGTATTGCAGTAGATCCATGGTTTATTGTGGATGCTGCTCCTGAGGAAGCGAAGCTTATTCATACGGCAAGGAATGTAAATGATTATAAGCCTATGTATGTGGTTGAAAAAATAAAAGAAAAAGCGGAACGATTTAAAAATCCAGTAATTACTTGTTTGGGATTATCCTTTAAAGCTAATATTGACGACTTACGTGAGAGCCCAGCGGTAGAAATAGTAAAACAATTAGTACAACAAAAAATTGGGAAAATATGTGTAGTAGAACCTCATGTGAATGAATTGCCTACAGGCTTACAAAATAATGAGGTGCAGATGGTTAATGTAGAGCAAGGTGTTCATGAAGGGGATATTATTGTTATTTTAGTAGATCATAGTGTCTTTGGAGACATAGATAATAACTTATTAAAAGAGAAAATAATAATAGATACAAGGGGGATTTTGAAATAATAGTATATAATTTCAAAATGCGTGAAGTGTATAGGAGTAAATAGAATATGTCTAATCTGGAATATAAAATTCGAAAAATTAGGGCTATGTCAATTGAAGATATTACTAAAAAAGTGACTAAATTAGTGTATAATAAATGCTATTTTAATTGGAAAGAAAAAAAATTAATCTTGAATCCAATAGGAGTTGAAGATCAATATTTTGAGGGGTTTTCTAGTGAAACTCCTTTTTTATTTAATAATGAGGAAAAAGAATATTATATTGAACAACTTAAATACCTAAATGTAGAAGATGAGATTCTACTTGACGCAGAAAAAAATTGTGAACGGATATTTAACTTACTTGGATCCGGGGATATTCAATTTAGGAATAGTTTTCCTTGGAATATTGATTTTAAGACTAACTTTGAATGGGATAATCAATATTATAAAAAAATCAAAGTGGTAGATTTAAATAATAATGCAGATGTTAAATTTCCGTGGGAGTTCTCTAGGTTTCAACATATTCCCACTTTGGGGAAAGCGTATTGGATTACTGGTGATGAAAAGTATGCTATTGAATTTAAAGAGCAACTACTAGACTGGATGAAGAAAAACCCCGTGGAAATGTCTGTAAATTGGACTTGCGCTATGGATGTTGCAATTCGTGCTGTGAATTGGATTACTGGTTATTATTTTTTCTCAAAATCTAATTCTATACAAGAAGAGTTTTGGATTGAGTTTAATAAAAGTTTATATTTACATGGAGATTTTATTTCAAATAACCTAGAAAATACAAGTACACATACAGGAAACCATTATTTATCAGATGTTGTAGGCTTAATTTTCATTGGTATGTACTTTAAGGATTTTGTAGGCGATGCTAGTGAAATTAAAGCTAAGATTGCATTCTGGTTAGAGTTTGGAGTTAAAGAGTTAGAAAAAGAAATGTTTGTACAGGTAAATGGTGACGGGACAAATTATGAAGCATCAACTTCTTATCATAGATTAGTTACAGAGTTGTTTTTAATTCCAACTATATTATGTAAAAAAAATAATATTGAATTTAGTAATAAGTATCTTGAACGTTTAGAGAGAATGTGCGGATTTATAATGCATATTGTGAAACCAAATGACAGCAGTCCTTTAATGGGGGATGCAGATGACGGAAGATTGCTTATCCTTTCCAGATATTCGAATGAGGCAAAAGATGACTTTAGACATATTTTAAATATTGCAGGGGAATTTTTTGATAGAGATGATTTCAGATATTATGGTGGGTCTAATAAAGAAGATTCATTATGGACCATAGGTAACTGGAAAGATGTGCGAATGGGGAATGAATTAAAATCTGTTGCATTTTCTGATGGTGGTTACTATATATTAAGAAATGATCGGGCTTTTTGTTGCATAAAGTGTGGGGAGCTTTCTTTTAGAGGGGAAGGAGTTCACAGTCATAATGACCAATTGAGTTTTGTATTAAATGTAGATGGAGAAGATATTTTTGTGGATCCAGGTACATATGTGTATACGAGTGATTATAAGATGAGGAATGTTTTTAGAAGTACATGTATGCATAATACTCTAGAAATCCCTGGATATGAACAAAATGATTTTGATGTTTATAATTTGTTTTATATGAAAGAACAAACCTTCTCAGAAGTGAAAAAATTTACTTGTAATACGTTTGAAGCCCAACATCAAGGGTATTTAAATAAATGCGGTTTAATTCATAATAGATACTTTCAGTTAGATGAGAATATATTGTCTATTAATGATAAATTATTAGGTAATGAAATCCCTGATTATAAATTGAATTTTATTGTTAACACAGGCACAATAATTACACAGCAAGGGAATACTATAGGTATTCTTAAAAATAACGTAAACGTTGTTCTAGACTTCTGTGGGGAAGTGTCGATAAGGGTAGAGGATGTATATATATCTAAACGTTACGGTGTCAAGGAAGAAAGTAAAAAAATAATAGTGGATGTTATAGGTGACTCTGTTAAAACAACTATTAGCTTTATAGATCAAGAAGGTGATTTATTTGAGAAAAATTATTAAAAAATTACCATATTCATTAAAATTACCATTACTGCACTTAGTTTCTTTAATCCCAAATAATTTAAAAGATAGCGGTGAGTATAAGGAGTATGTAAAGTTTCTTGAATCCTCTCAGGAATGGAATAAGGAGAAAATTGAAGAATTTCAAAATTTGCAACTGAAATTATTAATAAAACATGCGTATGAAAATGTTCCATACTATCAAGAAACATATAATGAATATGGTATTAAGGTAGCAGATATACAGGATATAAGTGATTTGAATAAATTACCTTTTACTAATAAGCAAATAGTGAAGGATAATGCAGAAAAGTTTATTGCAAGAAACTTTGATATTAAAAAATTGAATTCCATGCATACAGGTGGAACTACCTCTAGTCCAATGCATTTCTTTAATACAAAGACAACTGATAATAGGGAAATAGCATTTTTTAATCGCATATGGACTAAGTATGGATATAATAGGGATCTATGCTTAGTTTTAAGGGGATATGATGAAGATGAGCAACTTTATAGATATAATCCTAATCGGAATTTTATTGTAGTAAATACAAAGCACTTAGATGACAATAAAATGGAAGAAATAATTAAGGTTATTGAGAAATATAGGCCATCCTTTATTCAGGCGTATCCTTCAATAGTATATCTGTTAGCAAAATATATAAATGAATACAATTTATTTGATAGGGTAAATCAGATTAAAACTGTTTTTTGTTCTTCTGAAAAACTTTATGGATTCCAGAGAGAGGAGATTCATAAAGCATTTTCTGCCCAAGTGATAGATTATTATGGACATAATGAGCGTTTGGTTTTAATGGAGTATTGTCCAGATTGTAAAATGTATCATGTCATTCCTGAGTATGGGGTGGCGGAATTTATTGAGTCAAATGGGAATTGTATTTCAAAAAATGGAGGAATAGCAGAAATTGTAGGAACTGGTTTTAATAACTATGCATTCCCTCTAATTCGCTATAAAACATCGGATATGGCTACTTTGCCAGAGGAAACTTTTGAGCCTAAATGTGGTAAACCATATATTAGCGTACAAGAAATAGATGGTAGATCAGGGGATTTCCTAATAACGAAGAATCGTAAGCGTTACTCACCAACAGTACTAGAGTTTGCAATGGACTATGTTGAAAACTTTAAAGATTTACAGTTGATACAATCATCATATGATAGGCTTGAGGTTTTAATTGTACCTACTGAGGCATATACAAATAAAGAAGGCAATCAGTTTATTAGTGAATTAATGAAAATTATTGATGATGAAATACAGATTAATATAAAGATAGTTAAGAAAATTGATCGCCCTTTGAATCAAAAACATAGATTTATTATTTCTAATGTAAAGTAGCTTTATGGATTAAGTATATTATTATGAAGAAATACAAAGGAGCGTTTTGTTTGTGAAAGTTTCAATAGTTGGTTCAGTCCCACCTCCAGTAGGTGGGATTTCTATTCATATAAAAAGAACAAAAAGAATCCTTGAGGAAAATGGTATTGAAAGTTGTATTTATAATGAGATTGGCTGGGGAAATGAGCAGGAAAATATTTACCCCATATCAAGATACAGGTCCTTTATGTTTAAAATACCATTTATTAAGACAGATCTTTTACATATCCATTCTATAGATATAAAAATTCGAACACTATTAGGTATGTATAAGATTTTAGGGAAGAAAATTATTTTAACCATACATGGTGAAAGCTTATCGGATCAATTAAAAACATCTAATTTTTTGATGCGGTACTTACTTAAGATGAGCTTAAAGAAAATAGATAAAATTATTTGTGTAAATGATTCGTTACTCAATGAGTTAGTTTTGTTAGGGGTAAGTCATTCAAATATGGTTGCCATACCAGGGTATATTCATCCTAAAGAATATACAGAAGACATAATGGCAATACCAAAAGATGTTTATAAGTTTATTGAGGAATCCTCTTTTCTGATCACAGCTAATGGATGTATCAGATTCTATAGAGGAGAAGATTTATATGGTGTAGACATGCTGGTTGACTTAATGCATAAGTTGAAAGGGCAGGGTGTAAGGGCTCGATTGTTATTTGCATTATTAGATAAGGAAAGTCAGACTGAAGAAGAACGTGAGTATTATACAGAGCTTCGAAAGAAAATACGTGAACTAGATTTAGAAGATAGTTTTATGTTTTATGAGGTAGAAAATACAGAACTATATCCCATTTTACAAAAAAGTAATTTATTTATTAGACCCACTAATACCGATGGTTTAGGAATATCTATTGCTGAAGCAATTTATTACAATGTTCCTTCGATAGCAAGTGATGTATGTAACAGACCGCATGGAACAATATTATTTGAATCTCGCAATAATATAGATTTACATCAAACGGTAAATAAGGTTATTCATAACTATCCCTTGTATGTAGAAAGAATAAGAGAGATAGAGGTTAAAGATTATTCAAATGAGCTAATTTCGATTTATAAAGAGGTTATCGATAAATAATTAAAAAATGAATTAAAAAGGAGGAGAACATGGAGTACAAGATTATTAGTACTAAAGAAGAATTTTATAACATCAAAGAAGAATGGGAATTAATGGAGTCTAAAGATAGTACCATATCCTATTATAGTACTTTCCAGTTTAATTATACATGGTGGGAAACTAATAAGGTAAATATAAATCTTAAATTATTTATAGTTTGTGTATACCATAATAATTCGTTAGTCGGAATCGCGCCATTAATGCTTGAGAGAATAAGTAAGAAAATCTTTCACTATTGGAAACTGTCTTTCCTAGGTCGAGGAGATTCGTTAAACTTTATTATTAATAGGGAACAGGGGAATGAAGGGAAGATTATTAAGGAAATCTTTTTAGGAATTGAACAAAATTCTAGTTTGTGGGATAAATTGGAACTTACGCATATTTCGGAAGAAACATTGTTGTTTTGGCATCTGATGAAAAACGGAAAATATAATAAACACACCCAATTTTTGGTGCAAAACCCTAATATTAAATTACAGGATTTTGAAGGGTTTGATGAGTTTAAAAAAAATAACGTGCCAGCTAAAACAAATAAGTTTGTCAATAAATTAAAAAAGGAAATAGGATATACATTTGAAGTAATTAATAATAAATATGATAGAAACATATTCAAAGAAATAGTTGAAATCCACCAATTAGAGCAAGAATTCTTAAATCAACAAAAGGGAAGAGCAGAAAGAGAAAGTTTATTTGATGATCCTAAAAAGAAAGAATTTTTACATCAATTATTCAAAAATAACGAGAATGTTCTCACTTTTGTTTTGTATTCAAATGAAGGAGAGATTATAACTTATAATACGTGTTATAGATATCATGATAAATTACATTTTTGGAATACTGGATATCATCCTAAGTATGTAAATTATAATTTAAGTAAAGTACGTATGTATGAAATTATTAATTATCTCTTCGATAATAAGTTACAGTATACAATTGATTGGGGAGCTGGGGGATATCCTTGGAAATTTGAATGGACAAATACGTATTTAACTACTTACTCATTATCTATGTGGAATCCTAATAGTAAGAAGGCTCATTACATTAATAAAATAGCAAAGATTAAGAAGAAATTAATTTAAGGAAAAGTGAATAATATGAAAAGTGATAGTAAGAAGCTTGCCTCAAGTGGTGCAGTGTATTTTATTTTTTCTATTTTGACACAGGTTATTAATATGTTACTTATTCCTTTGTATACAAATAATCTATCACAAATGGAGTATGGTAAATATGAATTATTGAATACCATTCAACAACTGCTGGGATTAGCGATTACAATTGGGGTATATTCTGGATTAAAGAGATTTTATTATGAAATAGAAAATAAACATGTATTAAGGAACACAGCCTTAAATTTTTCATTTTTATGGGGTAGCATCATATTTGGGTTTGTTTATTTTATAAGTCCAACTATTAGTCAATATATATTTAATGGTGAGCAAATAGCAGTTGATTATATAAGAATTATTGTAGTAAGTTCATTATTGACTTGCCTAATATCAATTTATGTTAGTTTTTATGAAATGGAGTTTAAGGCATTTCGTGCAGCAGTTACTCAACTTACTATTTTGATAATAACTTTTTGTTTAGCGTTTTATTTCATATCTATTAATCAAGAAGGTATTATGGGAGCACTAAAGTCTATTTTAATAGCAAACTTTATAGTTTTTATAATATTATTTATCAGTAATTTTAAAACTTATAAAATACAAATTCATATGAAATATCTGAAAGATATGTTGTATTATGGTGGAGGATTGTTACTAGGGCAAATATCAGCATGGGTATTGAATTTAATTGATCGTTTTTTTATAAAAGGTCTAATTAATTATTCAGCTGTAGGTATATATTCAATATCCTATAAAATAGGTATGCTTATTAACCCAGTCTTTATAGCACCATTTGCACAAGTATTTACATCTTTTAAATTTAAGGCATACAAAGAAGTAGATGGAAAAGATAGAATAAAAAAAATGTTTCATATTTATAATATAATAGGCTGTTTTTGTGTGTTTGGATTATCGATCTTTGGAAAAATAGGGGTTAATATTTTGGCCACTAAGGAATATTTAGAAGCTTATAAAATAATTCCTTTAATCGCAATATCGTATTTCATTTGGGGGATTGGACAATTTTATTCTTTAGGACTACATATTGCTAATAAAATGGTTTCAAATTCATTGATAGTAGTAATAAGCGCAGTTGTAAATATCGTTCTTAATATTGTATTGATTCCTATCATGGGGATTAATGGAGCAGCAGTAGCTACTATTATTGCTTATATGATTGCTAATATTTTTTATTATTATTTTAGTGAAAAATATTATAGTTTAGGTTTAGGTATTTTCTATCCATATAAATACTTTGCAGTATATGTTCTGTTATATGGTGTTTATTATTATTTTATTTCTTCTTTAGAAAATTTATATGTTGAATTTTTCTGGAACGTTATATTATGTGCGGTTTATATAATATTACTGATTGCATTTAGATTTACTAATGTGCAAGAGATAAAAGTATTTTTAAATACGATGTTATATAAAAAAAAATAGAGGTAGTTTATTGTTAATGGGTGATGAAAAATGAAGAAATCAATATATAGTAAAATTTATCAGAGATTGTTTTCGATAATTAATATGTATTCTTTAAATATTGAGCATTATCCAATGCCTAAAGACTTGATGTACTCTTTAAAGGAAATGAATACCGATATTTTATTGAAATTAAAGTATCAGTATGGTGATGAAATAGATCAAGAAAAGTATGAAATTTTATTAAATAGATTATTACATAGTCAGAATGAAATTGGCTATGTAATAACCAATAATGAACAGGAAATATGTGGGTATTTTCATTTGGTGAAAGATGAAATGAAAAGTGGAGGATTAGGAAAAAAGTTAAAATTATCAAATGATATAGTAGTATTATTTGATGATTATACCTTTTTAAAACATCGTGGTAAAGGTGTCCATAAATATTCTATTCTAGCTAGAATAAATAAGGCACGGGAAATGGGATTTATGAAAGCTAATGTACTAATTCATGAGGGGAACACTCCTTCTGAGAGGGCATACTTATCATTTGATTTTCAGAAAACTATTAGGTATAAGGTGTTAAAAATAAAAAAATACAAATTTGTTTTTACTAAGAGGTTAGAAAATGAATATTAGTGTGGCAAAATGGTTAAATAATGCAGATGCTCCTGTTTTATTTATGATAGATGATTTAGCCAATGTATGGATAGATATAGACAGAAATGGAAAATTGGCTTTAGGTGGAGATTGGGGATTTTGGAAGAACGAAAAAAATTCATCTTTTCGTTATTTAAATGAAGTAATATTAAATGAATTTTCTGAGGTGAAAGTTACATTTTTTGTACCAGTAGGAACTAGGGTTGGAATGATAAAGAATCCAGTACTACCTTCCGTATCCCAAAAAATAAATGCCGATAAAGAAACAAAAAAATTTTTTAGAGAAATTCATGAAAATTCTAGGTTTGAAATCGCATATCATGGCACTACTCATGGTGAAGTTGGAGAGACCAATTTAGATTTTAAACAAGAATGGGAACTATTTAGTGATTTAGAGGAAGCAATTCAAGTAGTTGAACAAGGAAAAGAAATTTATAAGGATGCTATAGGAACGAACCCTTATGGTGGAAAGTACTGTGGATATACGAGTAATGAATTTTCTGATTTGAGTATAGATAAAACAGGATTTACATGGTGGTGTAGATATTGGAATCGAGGGATTGAGGATGAAATTATTCCACATATAACAGGAAAAGATAAAGATAAAAAGACTAATTTTGACATAAAAAGATTTGGAGAAAGCAAAGTTGTGGATATACCATCTACAGTTAATGGTGCCTTGTTAACAAGTGTTTTGAATAGTAATGTAACCACTTTTAAAGGCATAGCAAAAAAAATCTTGAAGTGTTTCTTAGTAAGAAAGAAATTAAAAGAAATAGATTATTTGATAGAGCATAATCTTGTAATTAGTATTCAAGAACACATTGCTCCTTCAAGAGATGATGGAAGAATTCAAACACCTAATATATTTGATGATGAAAAAAGTTTGAAAACTGTATTTAGCTATTTGAAAAATAAAAATATTTGGTATTGCACAGGAACTGAATTGGCGGAATATGTGCGTGTAAGAGATGCAATAAAATCTATTATTAGTGATAAAAATTATTTCTATATAGATTATGACAGTAATATAATTTCTGAGAATGAAATGATTACTTTACGCTTCGAAAATAAACAAAACTTTAAGATATTACTTCCTAATAAACAAAGGGTTGATAGCAAACAATCAATTGTGAATCTCCCCATTATGGCAGGGAGGTATGAGGTAATTGAACAAAAGGTGATAAATAGTTAGGAGATCTATAATATGCACTTAGATTATAGGACGAAAGAAAAAGTACTTGTATTGAATTATGGGTTAATATTTTGTGTAGCTTTGTTTTTAATTAAAGAGAATATAAGGGGGATACTAGGGGATGGATTGGCGAGTATCAACCTCCTCTTTGCCTTGTTAATGACTATTCTGATATATAAATCTATAAAAAGTAAATTATATAATACTTTGGTTTTATATATAGTTTTTTGTATATCCTCTATTATTTTGGTGAATGGAATAGTTGGCCTGCACTATTCTGTTTCTTATATTTTACTAACAATTGTTGGTGTTATATTTCCCTTTGTTCTAGTAGCTATTTCAATAAGTAAAGAAGAAACTATATTGTATTTTAAAAATTTCTTAAGGCTGTTCAATATAATAGTCATATTATTATTGTTTTTTGGGGTAATAGACTTCCTAACCAATGGGTTAATCCAATTGAAATTAGCAGGAACTTGGTTTAAAAACAGCGAAATTAGTGAGCTTATTTATATGGAACGTTCATGGGGAGTATATAGATATTACTCTATATTAGGCCATCCTTTAACTAATGCTAAATATTTTTTGTTCTTTTTAGTTTTGAATAATGTTTACGCTATAAAGGCAAAGCCCATTTTGAATAAATATATAGTTATTTTCATATCTATATTGGGGTTATTACTTAGTGGCAGTAAAACTGCCATTATTTTAGGTCTAGTAGTGCTGGTTTTTTCTAATATTAAAAGTAGAAAAGGCTTAATGGCCTTATTATTCTTAGTTTGTATTTTATGTGTTTTATATAATACAGACTTATTCCAGGAAAATTTAAAACAACGCTTTTTAGAAGGAATAGTAAGTGGGGATATTACCTCTGGAAGGAATAGTTTGTTAAGTTTGATGTTAGCTAATCCTGATCAGTTCCCAAATCTGTTAGGTGGTGGAGCGGGATATTCTAGGGAAGTGGCTCAGAGTTTTAGAGGGAATATATTTAACTTTGAATACCCAATAGTGATGCTCGCTTATGATTATGGAATAATATGCACAATATTAATTTATATTTGTATATTTATTTACCCTTGCTATGTATTTTTGAAAAATAAAGATTTTCAAATGCTATTTTATTTTCTGATATTATCTGCCATGGTGAATTCGAATAACGGTCTAGCTAATTTAGGAAGTGATTCACTGGCACAATTCTGCTTTCTAATTTTCATTATGCAGGGGATCTCAGGTAACAAAAATTTAATCGTAGATAAATAGCTAATATTAGAGAAGAGGATTATTAATGAGAAATATTTTAATGATATCTGATTATATTGAAGGACAACCAGTTGTTGCTTCTGTTAGATATGAAGGAATGATGAAGTACTTTATAGATAGATTTAAAATTATAGTATGTAATGATAGTGCTTTTGGAAGTTTTGAAAGCAGGTTTGTTTCTGAAAATTATAAGTTTCATACTACAAATACGGTCTTTACTCAAAGTATTAATGATGTGCAAAAAAAGAGAAGTTTTTTTGAAAAAATGATAAGGAATAGTTTTATTATGCCGCTTTGGCGAACTTATAAATACAGTCGCTATAATTTCCGAAAGAAAAATATAGCATTCTTCCAAAACATCGACAACTGTCTTCGAGAAAATGGTATAGATTGCATTATGGTTACCGTACCAGATGTATATGGGCTGTATATTTTGGAATATGTTAAGGAAAAGTATCCAGATATTCCAGCAATTGTTGAAGTAAGAGATATTATAGACCACAATATTGGAACGGGTAATCCAACATATATATATAGAAAAGCAGAAAAAATAATGCTAAAGTATGCTGATGGTATTATAGCTTTATCCAAAGGTATCTATAAACACTATAAAGAGCTTCAGCCAAATAGTAATATGGTTGTTATTAGAAATGGTTATGAACATGAAATATTTCAAGATAGTATATATAGGTCGTGTCTAGCTAACAATGGAACTTTGGTACTGGCTCATGTGGGCTCTATTTATAAGGGGAGAAATGTTAAGGAATTTTTATTAGGGTTAGAAGATTTTTATCAAACTACCGGTATCAGAGTTGTTTTTAATGTTGTTGGAGTTCTAGATCAAGAAGCTTTAGAGGATATTAATCAAGTGGATCTTAGTGAAGGGGTAACAGTAAATATTATTGGATCTGTACCACATAAGGAAGCTATTGATTATTTAAAAAGCTGTGATATCTCGGTCATCATTACGCATAAAAAAGGTAGTGATTTTGCAATCCCGGGTAAGACTTTTGAGTATATAGGTGCTTGCAAACCGATATTAGCAGTAACTGAGGATTCAGAATTGATTTCATTCATAGATTCGAGATATGGAGAGTGTGCTAAACACAACCAAAAGAATATTAGTCAAAAATTGTTTAAGATAGTAGAAACAGAATATAATTTTTCAGATCGTCTAGACTATTCTAGAGAAAAACAAGTAGAGGCAATTTCTGAATATATAGGAGAGTTTATTAAAGGAAATTGAAGTTTAAAATATATATTTAATTTAAAAATAAACCACCTAATTAATATTAAAATTCATTTAGTTTAGGCTATTAGATGAGGCATTTACTTTCGACTATAAATATATTCAAAAAGCATAAAATGGTATACAAGACTGCGAATAAAATATTAGTAGAGTTCAATTATAATCATAGTAGTTAAAAGTATGTTTTTAGAGTCAGGTAAGAAGCCACATAGCTACTTAAGGGAATTATTTATGGAAAGTAAAATAATTCCTAAAAGCGGTTAGATTACTAATAGGTTTCCTAAGCTTTAATTGAAAGGAAATAATCTATTTATGAAAATACTAATGCAATCTAGAATTAATTTATTTACAAGTTCTGGTGGCGATACTATCCAGTTGTTAAAAACAAAAGAGTACCTTGAAAAAAAGGGAATTTCGGTAGATGTGAGTGTAGAATTAGAACCTGATTTAACTGACTATGATTTAGTACATTTATTTAATCTAACAAGGGTACAGGAAACGTATATTCAGATAATGAATGCAAAAAAACAAAATAAACCAATAATACTATCTACTGTCTATTGGCCATCACATGAATTTGAAAAGATTGGACAAACTGGAATTAGAGGCTTGATAAGTAGCCTTTTATCCGTAAATCAAATTGAATCCCTTAAAGCAATTTATAAATATGTGTTTAAAAATGAAAGAAATAAGGGAACTAGATATCTGATGACGCATAGTTTTAATGCTATGCAGAGGGAAATATTAAAGGCTTCTGATTGGTTTTTGCCTAATTCAAGGTTAGAGATGGAACAAATAGAGCAAGTATTAAATTTCAAAACTGAAAAATATACGGTGGTACCGAACGCAATCGATAGAGAAAAAGTTTTAAGTGCTTTGGAAGAGGATGTTACAGAATTTGATGAGTTTAGAGATTATATCTTATGTGTGGGAAGAATTGAAACAAGAAAAAACCAAGAAAATTTAATTCGAGCATTAGAGTGTACAGATTACAAAGTTCTTTTTGTTGGAAAAGTTGCACCTAGTCATCAAGGTTATGGTACCAATGTCATGAAAAAAATAGAAGAAAACCCCAACTATAAATATATTGATTCAATATCTAATGATATGCTGTATCAATTATATAAAAAATGTAAGGTGCATGTTTTAGTAAGTTGGTTCGAGACACCTGGACTTGTTAGTTTAGAGGCTGCTAGTATGGGATGTAATGTAGTAGTGAGTGATAGAGGAACAACAAAAGATTATTTTAAGGATTATGCATTTTATTGTGCTCCCAACGATATTGAAAGTATAAAAGAAGCAATTGAAAGGGCTTATGCCTATCAATATAAAACAGATTTTAGAGAATATATTTTAGAAAACTATACATGGGAAAAAACTGCAGAAAGAACATTAGAAGGATATCAAAAAGTCCTTAAAAAATATAATATTTAAATATACCTAAATTAGGAGATACATAAATTATGAAACATGTATTTATCATCGGATCTAAAGGAATTCCCGCAAAATATGGTGGATTCGAAACATTTGTAGAATACTTAACAGCTCGAAAACAAAGTAAAGATATTCAATATCACGTATCTTGTCTAGCTAATGATAATGATGAGTTTAAGCATAATAACGCAAGATGTTTTAATGTGAAAACACCTGAAATTGGTAGTGCAAAAGCAGTAGCATACGATATATTTAGTTTAAAAGAATGTATTCGCTATATCAAAAAGAATAATCTAACAGACTGTATTGTATATGTACTAGCATGCCGTATTGGACCATTCTTTTCCTTTTATAAAGGGAAGCTAGAGAAAATGGGTGTCAAAGTATTTGTAAATCCAGATGGTCATGAGTGGAAGAGAAGTAAATGGAGTCCTGCTATCAGAACATATTGGAAAGTATCTGAGAAGCTAATGGTTAAACATGCAGATTTATTAGTATGTGATTCTAAAGGTATCGAATCTTACATTAAAACTGATTATAAAAAATATGAACCAAAGACAACGTTTATTGCTTATGGTGCGGATGTTGCATCATCATCCTTAAAAGACGATGATATGAAGTTAAATGAATGGTATAAGAAACACGATGTAAATGCTAATGAATATTACTTAGTGGTTGGTCGTTTTGTTCCAGAGAATAATTATGAACTAATGGTTCGTGAATTTATGAAATCAGATTCTAAGAAAGATTTTGTAATTATTTCTAACGTTGAACAAAATCAATTTTATCAAGATTTATTGGCAACGACGAATTTTGATAAGGATCCTCGTGTTAAGTTTGTTGGAACTGTATATGATCAAGAATTATTGAAGAAAGTTCGTGAAAATGCATTTGCATATTTCCATGGGCATGAAGTAGGTGGAACGAATCCATCATTATTAGAAGCATTGGCTTCTACAAAATTAAATATGCTTCTAGATGTGGTGTTTAATAAAGAGGTTGGGGAAGAAGGAGCTGTTTATTTCTCTAAAGAAGGTGGCTCTTTAGCTAACTTAATTCATGAAGTTGAGCGATATTCACCAGAACAAATTAATGAATTGAGTAGTAAGGCGAAAGGTAGAATTATCCATGAATACTCATGGGAGAAAATTGTAAATGATTATGAATCTTTATTTTTAAAGTCATAACAAAAATTAGAAGGGGGATGAATCTAGACAGATTTATTCCCTATTTCTATGATATATATAAAGGAGTGCGAGTAATTTATGAAAGGTATTATTCTAGCTGGAGGTAGTGGAACACGCTTATATCCACTTACACAAGCGGTATCAAAACAATTGTTACCTGTATATGATAAGCCAATGATTTATTATCCATTATCAGTATTAATGCTTGCTGGTATTCAAGAAATTTTAATTATCTCTACACCACAGGATACACCGCGTTTTAAAGAGTTACTGGGAGATGGTTCACAGTTCGGGATAAAGCTTGAATATGCTGTGCAGCCTTCACCAGATGGTTTAGCTCAGGCATTCATTATTGGAGAAGAGTTTATTGGTAATGACTCTGTAGCTCTTGTTCTTGGTGATAATTTATTCTATGGACATGGTTTAACGAAATTATTACAAAACGCCGTAGAACGTCAAGAAGGGGCAACTGTCTTTGGATATTATGTAAATGATCCAGAACGTTTTGGAGTTGTGGAGTTTGATGAAGATGGAAAGGCTATTTCTATTGAAGAGAAACCTCAAAATCCAAAATCACATTATGCTGTAACAGGTTTATATTTCTATGATAATCGTGTTATAGAGATTGCAAAGAATATTAAACCATCATCTCGTGGTGAATTGGAAATTACGGATATAAATAAGGTTTATTTACAATTACAAGAGTTGCATGTTGAAATTCTTGGACGTGGCTTCTCTTGGTTAGACTCTGGTACGCACGAGTCCTTACTAGAGGCATCTCAATTTATTGAAACAATTGAAAAACGTCAAAGTTTAAAAGTAGCTTGTTTAGAGGAAATAGCCTTTAGAAAAGGATATATTACACGTGAGCAGCTATTAGACTTAGCGGAGCCGATGAAAAAAAATCAATACGGTCAATATTTAATTCGATTGGCAGAACAAAGTAAACAAAAACAACCAATTTATCAATAAGGGAGTACGTATAATGAATATTGTTGAAACTAAGATTCCGGATGTAGTTATTTTAGAGCCTAAAGTATTTGGAGATCATCGTGGATATTTTATGGAAAGTTATAATAAAGATGTTTTTGATAAACTTGGTTTGGAGTATGAATTCATTCAGGATAATCAATCTTTATCAGTACCAGCCGGAACATTACGTGGATTACATTTTCAGTTAAATCCTAAAGCACAGACAAAGATAGTACGCTGTATTACAGGTGCTATTTATGATGTAGCTGTTGATATTCGTAAAGGCTCACCTACATATGGTCAATGGATTGGTGTTATTTTAAGTGAACATAATAAGCGCCAATTAGTTGTGCCAAAAGGATTTGCGCATGGATTTTGTACATTAGTACCGAATTCAACAGTGGCGTATAAAGTAGATGAATACTATTCTCCTGATCATGATGCAGGTATTCTATGGAATGACCCAGCATTAGGAATCGATTGGCCGGTAAGTGAACCGATTCTTTCAGAAAAGGATACTAAACATCCAATATTAAAAGAAGCAAATATTAATTTTGTGTACGAGAAATAAGGAGGAATAACATGAAGTTATTAGTAACAGGTGGCGCAGGGTTTATTGGAAGTAACTTTGTTCGATATATGGTGAAGAAGTATCCTGAATACAATATTGTAAACTTAGATGCGTTAACATATGCAGGTAATTTAGAAAATCTAAAAGATATTGAGGGATTATCTAATTATAAATTTGTCAAAGGTGATATAGCAGATCGTCAGTTTATTAATCAATTATTTAAAGAGGAAAAGTTTGATTATGTATTAAACTTTGCAGCAGAATCGCATGTTGATAGAAGTATTACAAATCCTGATATCTTTATTCAAACGAATATTCAAGGTACACAAGTATTACTAGATGCTGCTAAAAATGCAGAAGTAAAAAAATACTTACAAGTTTCAACAGATGAGGTATACGGAACTTTAGGCGAAACTGGTTACTTTACGGAAGAAACACCCTTAGCATCAAATAGCCCATATAGTTCAAGTAAAGCTGGTGCAGACCTATTAGTTCGCGCCTATCATGAAACGTTTGGATTGCCTGTAAATATTACGCGTTGTTCAAATAATTACGGACCTTTCCACTTCCCAGAGAAGTTAATTCCTCTAATGATTATTAACGCGTTGAATGATAAGCAATTACCTGTATATGGAGATGGTTTAAATGTACGTGATTGGTTACATGTGGAAGATCATTGTCAGGCAATCGATTTAGTACTTCATAAAGGAAAAAATGGTGAAGTGTACAATGTTGGCGGAAATAATGAACGTACAAACATTGAAATCGTAAAAACAATCTTAAAAGCATTGGATAAACCAGAATCTCTAATTAAGTATGTTACAGATCGCCCAGGTCATGATCGTCGTTACGCAATTGATGCGACAAAACTTCGTGAAGAATTAGGTTGGTCACCAAAGTATAACTTTGATACAGGCATTGAACAAACTATTAAATGGTATTTAGAAAATCAAGATTGGTGGAAAAATATTATTTCTGGAGAATACCAAGAATACTTCAAGAATCAATATGATAATAGATTAGAGGTATAAAATATGAAAGTATTGGTAACAGGAGCTAAAGGACAGTTAGGGCAGGATGTAGTAAATTTATTAGAAGAACAGACATGGGAAGTCTTTGGGCTCGGCAGAGAAGAGTTAAATATTACAGATGAAAAACAAGTAAGCGAAAAAGTATTATTAATTCAGCCGGATATTATTATTCACACGGCAGCATATACACAAGTAGATCAAGCGGAAAGCGATGAAGAAGCTGCTTTTAATGTCAATGCCGAAGGAACGAAATATTTAGCGAAAGCTGCCGAAGCAGTGGGGGCAAAGTTTTGTTATGTAAGTACTGATTACGTTTTTGATGGAACAAAAAATGAACCATATAAAGCGGATGATCAAACTAATCCTCAGACTGTATACGGTAAATCGAAATTGGTTGGAGAACAGTATACACAAGAGTATTGTTCAAAAAATTATATTGTTAGGACTTCTTGGGTATTTGGTTTATATGGTAATAATTTCGTGAAGACGATGCTACGTTTGGCAGAGGAGAAGAAAGAATTAGGGATTGTTCATGACCAAGTGGGTTCACCAACTTATACAACTGACTTAGCGAGATTTATTATTAACCTTGTACAAACTAATAAATATGGGATATACCATGGTTCTAATTCAGGGGTGTGTTCGTGGTATGAGTTTGCAAAAGAGATATTTGAACAATCTAATATTGAAATAATGGTTAATCCGCTAACGACAGAAGATTTTCCAAGGCCTGCTGCACGCCCTAAATATTCGGTGCTAGATAAAGGGATGATTGAACAAAATGGATTTGAATCGTTCCAAGATTGGAAAAAAGCGTTAAAAGATTTTCTTAAGAATTTGTAAGATAGTGGGGGAATTAGTGATTTACAAATGATTTGTAAATCTGTATAGTTTTATATGGAATAATACCTGATAAAAATAAAGTTATTTAATTTGTTACTTGAAAGAAGGAAAAACGATGAAGAAAAAGATTCTATTTTGGATTCTAGGTATCATTGGTGTTCTTGTTGTTGCTGGTGGTGTATATGCATATACTATTTACTCTAATGTATCTAATACATTAAATACAGTGCATAAGCCTTTGGATCGTGATAAGTCTGACAAACGAGATAAGAAGGTAGACATTGCGGATAATAAACCTATATCTATTTTATTGATGGGTGTAGATCAAGAGGATAATGGAACAGGTAGATCCGATTCACTTATGTTATTTACCTTAAACCCAAAAACAAAATCTATGAAAATTACAAGTATCCCACGAGACTCTTATACGGAGATTGTAGGTAAAGGTAAAAAAGATAAGATCAACCATGCCTATGCTTTTGGTGGCATTGATATGGCTGTAAAAACAGTAGAGAATTTTCTTAATGTACCAGTCGATCATTACATTGAAGTAAATATGGCTGGATTTAGAGATATTGTAGATGCTGTTGGTGGTGTTGATGTAAATAACGATTTGGAGTTTACATCAAGGGATCAACATTTTGCTAAAGGTAATATCCATTTAAATGGTGAAACAGCATTAAAGTATACTCGTATGCGTTACGAAGATCCACGCGGTGACTTCGGTCGTCAAATGCGTCAACGTCAAGTTATCCAGGCAGTAATTAAAAAAGGTGCAAGTGTATCTTCTTTAGCGAGCTATGGTGACGTACTAAAAGCAATTGAGAAAAACGTTAAAACAAGTTTAACACAAGATCAAATGTTTGATATTCAAAAGAACTATAAAGATTGTATGGAGAACAGTGAAGAAATTCAAATCCCAGGTGACGGTCATAAAGCCGCTGATGGTATTTGGTACTACTATGTTCCAGATGCAGCAAAACAAGATATAACGAACAAGTTAAAAGCGCATCTTGAATTAACGAAGTAATGTTTATTGAACCCAACTCCTTTGGAAGGAGTTGGGTTTATTTTTGCGTAGGTTTATATTAGTATTATATATTGTGAGATTAATAGATGAGGTGAATCGATGAATAAGAAAGCAGTTCTTGTCCTATTTATTTTTGTATTGTTTGTTGCTTCGATTGTGAGCGGTAAATTGTATTGGAATAAAAAGATTGCGAATGCAACAGGACAAACGAGTGAAGTAACGAAAACAAAGGCTGAAGTAAAAGATAGCGGAGCGAAGAAAGAAGAGAAAAAAGAAGAGAAAAAGCAAGATGCAAAGCCATCTTTTAATGAAGCGTACGCAAAGAACTTGCCAGATGCAGTGAAAGAGAAGTTAAAGAAAGCTGCTGCGGATAAAAAGGCAATGAACCTTGTTATTGTTGGTGATGAAGCTTCTTCATCTGAAAAAGATGCTTGGGTAGCTAAGTTCACTGCTAATTTAGAGGCTTCTTACGGTAAAGGTTTATGGAATGTGACGGTAAAGGAATATAAGGGTGAAAGTACAGAGGAATTAATCGCGAATAAACGCGATAAAGAGATTGCGAAAGAAAATCCAGATGTAATTTTATTTGAACCACCATTTATTACCGACAACGGAAAAACTGGTAATGGAAATTCTGTAGCGAGTACACAGAAGTTTGTGCAAGCACTTTCTACTAGTGCAAAAGGTGCTACGATTATGATTCAACCATCAAATCCAGTGTATGGTGCGAAGAATTATCCAAAAGCGATTGAAGCATTAAAACAATTTGCGACGCAAAATAATTATACATATATTGATCATTGGGGAGCATGGCCTGATGCAACAACGAAAGCAATTTTACCGTACTTACAAACAGAGTTCGGTTTCCCAAGTGCTAAAGGGCATGAAGTTTGGGCACAATATGTAACGGATTATTTTGTAGCTAAATAATGAATTGATTAAAGAGAGGGTATCGTCGTTCAACGTATGTTCGACAATACCCTCTCTTTTTTTGTCTTATTTTTGCTATACTAAACTGTACTATAATACAGGACGAGAGGAGGAGAATGATGAAAATACTTGTAGTAGATGATGAATCGAGTATTCGTAATTTGATTCGGATGCAGTTAGAGATGGAAGGGTATGAAGTATTGACGGCGGCTGATGGGAGAGAAGCTTTAGAGAGATGGAATGAGCAGCCGGATGTACTTATTTTAGATGTGATGCTTCCTGATACGGATGGGTATGAGTTGTTACGTTTCTTCAGAGAGAAGGAGCGTGATATTCCGGTGCTTATGCTGACGGCGAAGAGTCAGATGAATGATAAGTTACTTGGTCTTCAGCTTGGAGCTGATGATTATGTGACGAAGCCTTTTAATTATGCGGAGCTTATTCTTCGGGTGAAGAATATGGCACGGCGTGTGAAGAAGGAGGAGGCAACTGTAAGTCATGAAGTAATTCGCGCAGGTGAGTTAGTGATTTGTCCTAAGGAACGAAAGGTTCATGTGAGTGGACAGGAGATTCAGTTAACGTACCGAGAGTTTAATTTATGTCAGTTGTTTGTTTCGAATCCGCAGCGTGTATTTATGAGGGATGAGTTACTCGAGAAGGTATGGGGGTTTGAGTATATCGGAAATACGAGAGCGGTTGATATTATGGTGCAGAGACTGCGAAAGAAGCTCGGTGCGAGCGGAGAGTATATTAAGACAATTTATGGTGTTGGGTATAAGCTTGATTGCTAAAAGGTGATGATATGTCTTTAAAACGAAATATGGTGTTCGGGATAGTTGGATTGTTGATTCCAATTCTTGTTCTTTTGTATGCGGTTGTTTATATTGCACTGGAGAAGAATGTGTATCATAATGCGGCAGATTCCTTAGAGAAGTTAAGTGTGGAAGCGCAAATTTATACGATGAATTATTTAGAGAAGGAAGCAGAAGTAGAGACGTTAGGTCCTAATTCGCTTTTAATTGCTTCGTATTTAGCGAAGCGAATGGATGTCCGGGTGCAGATGATTGGGAAGAATGGGGATGTTGTTGCAGATACTCAAAAAGGAGCATTACTTCATCGAAATATTGACATTGAGAGTTCTTTGAAGGGAAAGAAATCTTATGTTTTCGAGGAGGGAGACCCAGCTCCAATTCTTTTGTTTTCAAGTCCGGTTTATTATGGAAACGATGTCATTGGAAGTATTCGTTTTATAAATGAGTTAACGGATGAGAAGGAAGTTTTAACAAATGTAAGTTGGACGTTTTTAATGACGTCTCTTTGTTTAGTAGCTGCTGGTATTTTCTTTGCGATTCGTTTGGCGAAGTCTCTTCATAAGCCAATTGATCAGTTAAGGCAAATGGCATATCGGCTTGCGAACGGAGATTATGAAAGTAAGATTGAGCTAAATGAGTATGTGGAAATTGCGCAGCTTTCAGCGTCCTTTAATGCGATGGCTGATGGGATTGAACTGCATATTAAGCAGCTGAAGGAAGAGAAAGAGAAACAGAAAGATTTCTTGGACCGCATTACGCATGAGCTGAAAACACCGCTTACGGCAATTATCGGTTATGTAGATTTAATTCCGAAGTTACAATCGAAGGAGGATGTGCAGGAGAGTCTTCGTTATGTGGCTGTAGAAAGTGAGCGTCTATTATCACTTGTAGAGGAATTACTTAAGTCTTCCAAGTACGGGAAGAGTACGTTTGAAGTGTCTCCTACAGTTGTGAATATAAAGGAGTTGGCAGAGGAAGCAATTTCGATTGTGAAACTCAGGTTGCAGCAGTTTGAAATTGAAGTTATGAATGAGTTAACAGAAGTACACGTCGTTGCGGATTTTGATAAGACGAAGCAAATTTTCTTGAATGTGCTTGATAATGCGATTAAATATAGTGATGCTACGCAAGTTCGTATGAATGTAATTATAAATGAGCAGGAAGCGAAAGTTTTTGTTCATGATGATGGTATTGGTATGGATGAAGGTGTGCTTGCAGAATGGAATGAGTCTCCGGAAGGTAAGGTGCTTCCTTCAAGTTACGGGAATGGCTATGGCTTATACATTTGTCAGGAGATTATGAAGAAGCAAGGCGGAAGTATGCGAATTGAGAGTAGTGAAGAAATGGGAACTACAATATGTATTACATTTTTACTTCCGAGACGGATGGAAGACATAAAAAACTTGAAAGCGGTTAAATGATACATTTATGAAACAATTATGCGGTATTTTCGAAACAACGTTTTTTTATCTTGGAGGTAGGCAGAAATGAAAAGGCTATCATTTCAAATTCTTATGTTTGTCTTTTGTATGATCGTTTCTCTTATTTTGTTTTATGTTATTGAGAAGCAAATATATAATCGAATCACAATTGTGGATGACAAACAAGCCGTTTTACAAAGAGTGAATGAATCCCTTCCTACTGAAGTGAAAGTAAGGCATGAGAAGTGGGGAGAAATTGTTGTAACGGATGAAGTTCGTTTGCATACGATTGTTTCATTCTTTGACCGAATTCGAATAGAACCGAGAGAAGCGAGGAATCAAGAACAAGTATTTACTGGAGAAGTAACGTACTTGAATGGACATAAACGTACTTTTGCAGTAGGTGACTTGTTCCAGTACGAGGCTAATGTATACGGAAAGAATGGCACGGATCCGATGATCTCAGCATTTCAAACGTATTTGTTAAGTCTGTATTATACACCAGAGCGCATTAGTAATTTCTTTGCGGAGGCAAAGGAAGTTGTAGTGAGGCAAGGGGATGTAATACGTACTATAGATCTTACGCAAATATTTGATTCTATTCGATACGCAAAGCAAATTACAGATTACGGAGAAATTCAGAAATTATTACAATCGCAGAAGGATCCGATTGCTTATGTTACTGCTTATAAAACAGGTAAGCGTATAAAGAATGAGCGTGAAGATATTCTAACTATTTCTGTGTATCCATCTTACTTTGTTGTGCAATATCTCGGTGATAATAACGGGAATGTCATGTATATGAAGGGCTCCCTAGCAGAGTTATTTGTAAAGGAGAGTGTGTCATGAGAAAGATAGCCTTTTTCTTCTTTTTGCTAATAATCGGAGGAGCGATGTCTAGTTGCTCTCGAGATACAACCTCTATTAAATATAATAAAAGTGGTCTCCCTATTTTGAATGATCGTCATCTTGTTGCGTATGTGGCGGCCCGCGAGGAAGTTGGTGAAGCTTTGCTTTCGTCATTTTGTAAACAACGCGGGTGTACATATGAATTTATTCGTCTATCGACAGAAGAACTTCTTCGGAGAGTAGAAGAGGAAGCTGGAAATCCGAAGGCGGATATTATTATTGGCGGTACAGTAGATGCGCATCAAATGATGAAGCAAAAGAACCTTTCTATTCCTGTTACGACCCAGCATGCGAATCGTATTTCAAAGACTGTTAAAGATAAAGATGGTTATTGGTACGGTTATGAAGTGGAGAAACTGGCAATCGCGATTAATAAAGAGCGGTGGAATGAAGAAATAGCGCCGCTCGGTCTTCCATATCCATCAAGGTGGCAAGATTTATTAGATCCGGTATATACGGGTAAGATTGCAATGCCTGATCCAAATGTTTCCGGCACAGCATATACTTTGTTTCAATCACTTATTGATACTTTAGGTGAAGAAGAAGCGAAAGAGTATGTTAAGAATCTTGCAAGGCAAGTTGGTGAAGTGACGGTGAATGGTTATATGCCAGCAGAACTGGTTGCGAGCGGTGAATATATGATAGGCATCAATTTTGCGGGCGATCAGAGAATGCTTCAGAAACAAGGCTTTCCTATTGTAAGTAATGAACCTGAGCAAACAGGATTATCTGTTAATGCGATTTCGAAACTGAAGCGTGCACCGAGTGGTATTATTGCGGACTTATTTATTGATTATTGTTTATCAGAAGAAGCGGGGCACATTTTAGAAAAAGTTTCGTTTGGCGTACCAACGATGTTTGCGAAGAATCAGAAAGAGATAGAAGGTCAGCCGGTTAGAAGGACGAACAAAAATATATCAAATAGTGGAATAATCGAGATATGGAATAGACAGCGTCTCTCTCAGCAGTGAGAAAAGGAGACGAAAGAATATGTTTAAATGGCTTAAGCCAGCACCTGCAATTGAGAGATTGCCGGCGGATATGATTGACAGGGTATACAAATTATTACGTATTCGTGTGCTAATGGGAATTTCAGTTGGGTATGCTGCTTATTATTTAGTGCGCAGTAACTTTACGTTATCAAGTACGTATTTAGTACAAGAATATGGTTTTAGTACAGCTGAAATTGGATTGCTAGGTTCAGTAATGGCAATTGTTTATGGGTTCAGTAAGTTCTTTATGGGGAATTTATCGGATAAAGCTTTCGCCCAGCGCTTTATCGCAGTCGGATTATTCTTATCAGGGCTTGTAAATATTTGTTTCGGTTTTGCATCTTCATTTGGGATGATTGTTACATTACTTGTCTTAAATGGTATTGTACAAGGTATGGGAGCACCACCTTGTAGTATCGTTATGACGAAATGGTTCTCGAAGAAAGAACGTGGTACGAAAACAGGTATTTGGAATATTTCACATAACGTTGGTGGAATGCTAGTGCCGCCCCTTGTCGGAATCGGTGTAGGTATTTTCGGTGAAAGTCATTGGCAAGGCGGAGTGTTTATTTTCCCAGCGATTATCGCAATGATAATTTCAGTTCTTGTTTGGATTAATGCGAAGGATACACCAGAATCTGAAGGTCTTCCTCCAATTGATGAGTATCGTAATGACTATGAAAATCTTGAAAAAGCAGATAATGCTAATAAGATGTCACCAAAAGAAATTTTAATGAAATATGTAGTGACAAATAAGTTCGTTTGGTATTTATGTATTGCGAATGCATTTGTTTACTTAATTCGTTTCGGTGTTATTAACTGGGTTCCGCTTTATTTAACAACAGTTAAAGGTTTTTCAAAAGCAGAAGCGCATGCTGCATACGCGATTTTTGAAGGTATGGCAATTCCAAGCTCATTAATCGTTGGTCTTTTAAGTGATAAGTTATTTAAAGGAAAACGTATGCCATTATGTATTATGAGTATGGCCGGGGTTGTTGTTGGTACGGTTGTATATTGGCAAGCATCTAGCGTACTTGTTGTAAGTATTGCAGTTTCTATTATCGGATGTTTAATTTACGTACCACAGTTCTTAATCGGTTTAAGTGCGATGGAATTAGTACCGAAATTTGCAGTAGGTACAACAGTTGGTATGTGTGGTCTGTTCGGTTATGTAGGCGGAAGTCTTGTAGCAAACGCAGCAATTGGTGTTATTGTTGACCGTTCTGGCTGGGATGGCTGCTTCATCTTACTATTAGCAGGCGGTATTTTATCAACAGTATTCTTATTTATCGTTCAACGTGGGCATGAGAGAAAAGGTCCTAAAGTGGCGTAATAGTTTATTCGGGGAAGCGATCCAATCATTATTTTGGATCGCTTTTTTTATAATCGAAAGGACGACCATATGTAAAATTAAAGTTTTATGTGTAAATCGCTTATATATTAAATAGTACTTTCAGTTACTGAGGGGCTAGTTACTTAATATAATTTTTTTAGATTTAATAAAGTAATTACATACATGGATAGACCAAAAAAAGCCCCAGCCCAGCCCCAAAGTACAACATCAAATAAAGAGACAGAGATTTCTTCTGAACCTAAATAAGGAAGGATATAAGTCATAAATACAAACATTTGGAATCCCCAAAGTGCACCTGCTTTTAAGCCAGCTTTTTTTAATGTCTTTTTATGTTTTAAATACTCTTCTTCTGTTGCACACTCAGTATCATTTAGGCCCTTTTTTTTCAATTTAAAGATTAAATAATTAGCGTAAATCATATTAATAAGAAAAATAAATATAGTACCTATAGATATTGTATGGTTCATAGTATCGACGAGTAGCATAATAAGCATTACGAACATATTTAACCACCATAAACCAATTCCAGCTATAGCTAATTCTTTATTGATTTCTTGTTTTTGATACTCATCTCTTTCACTAATTGTTCCAATAAAATTATTATAAACTTTTTCTTTCCATTCAATTTTCATCATTTAATCTCCCTCCCAAAATAGGTTGTTTAAATCTGTTTTTAACGCTTTTGCTAATTCGATACATAAAGCTAAAGAAGGATTATATTTATTGTTTTCAATTAAGTTTATTGTCTGTCTAGCCACATTAACTTTTTTAGCTAATTCTAACTGAGACAGGCCTTCAGATTTCCGATAGTTTTTAACGTTATTCAAATATAAACCTCCTATTAATATTTGTAGGCTTCGTGTACTAAAGTGTCATATATATATGACACTTTACACTTGGATAAATAAAATGTCAAATATATATGACAAAAATGAGGGCGATGTAATTGGGGGATTTAGTTTAATAATTCAAATTAGTAGGAAGTTCTTTAGTAAAGGACGGAGCATGAAATTGATGTTGTGTAAGATGAAAATGTATCATCTAAATACAAAAAAACTAATTTAAATTGGATTTTTCTTTTCCTTAAAACTATCTTAAAAGATAGAATGTCATATTTCTAATCATTGGTATTTTTGTTACAATATAAATGATTGTGTAAAACTTTGTAAAATGAGTGTAACAATGTAAGTGGGGATGCAATTTTCCGAAAGTTTTATACAATTAAATATCTATTAAACTATTAAGATATAAAAGGAGAGAGAATATGTTACCAAATACGGTTCGTACTCCAAACAAGAAGAAGAAATGGATTATCATCGGAGTTATTGCACTAATTGTTATTGTTGCAGCAGTTAATATTTTTGTTATGCAAGGTAAGAAGAAAGGTACGGCGAAGACAGATGCTGTAAGTTTTGAGAAAGTGACAGAGCGTAAGCTTAATAATACGAAATTAATTTCTGGTCAAGTGAAGCCAGGAAATATTGAAAGTTTCTATGCGGATCCGACTAAAGGAAAAGTGAAAGATATTGAAGTGAAAGAAGGACAAGAGGTAGAAAAGGGAACGAAATTATTCTCTTATGATAATGAAGAAATTAATCTGCAAATGAAGCAAGCTGAGCTTGATCAGAAGATGGCGGATATGCGTTATGATCAAGGGAAAAAGACGATTGATTCATTGAAGAAAGAAATTAAGAAGGCGAAAGATAGCGGGGCTGGGAAAGAAGTAACAGACCCAATGGAAGAGAAATTAAGTGAGTTAGAAATGGCACAAAAGACAACTGACCTTGAGAAAGAAAAAGGGAAGTTACAAAAAGAAGAGTTAAGTAAAAAACAGAAAGAACTTACGATTTATAGTAATTTCACTGGTGTTGTACAAAAGTTAGACAAAGATGCGGCACAAAGTTCATCTCAAGCGTTAGGTGGTCAAGGGAAAGCATTTTTACAAGTTGCTTCTAAAGACCCGTTCCAAGTTCAAGGGACTTTAACAGAGCTTCAAAAGTCACAAATTCAAAAAGATCAAACGTTCACTGTAACTGCGAAAGCAAATAATAAGAAAAAGTGGACAGGTAAGATTACGGAAGTAAGTGAATTCCCAACGAGTGCAGAGATGGCTCAAGCTGCTGGTGAGGGAACTCAAAATATGTCTCAATATACATATAAAGCAAGTCTTGATAGCCAAGATGGTTTATCTCCAGGTTATCACGTTTCTCTGCAAGTAAATTTAGAGAATAAGACGATGATTGCTGTTCCAAGTAAGAGCATTGTAGAAAAAGGCGAAGATGCATTTGTTTATATTGAAGAGAAAGGAAAGCTTCGTAAACAAAATGTGAAAAAAGGTTCTACTGATGGAGACTGGACAGAGATTGTTGAAGGCGCAACAGTGGGGCAAAAGGTGGTTAAAAATCCTTCCGACGACGTGTATGACGGAATGGAAGTGAAAGAGAAATGATTACGTTAAATAATATTGCTAAAACATATTATCAAGGAAAATTGGCAGTGCCGATTTTACATGGTATTAGTTTAACAATTCAAAGCGGTGAGTTCGTTTCTATTATGGGACCGTCTGGTTCTGGTAAATCAACGCTTATGAATATTATCGGTTGTTTAGATCGTCCAACAGAAGGTGAATATATGTTGAATGATGTGAATATCTTAACAGCAGACGAGTCAAAACTAGCTTTAATTCGTAATGAATATATCGGTTTTGTATTCCAGCACTTTAATTTGCTGCCGCGTCTTTCCGCAGTGGAAAACGTTGAACTTCCGCTCATCTACGGTGGAGTGAAGAAAGCAGAGCGTCGTCAAAGAGCTCTTGAAGCGCTTGGAAAAGTTGGATTATCAGATAGAGTAGACCATTTACCTAGTGAATTATCAGGTGGACAGAAGCAACGTGTAGCTATCGCAAGATCGATTGCAAATAATCCAACGTTCATTATGGCCGATGAGCCGACAGGTGCGCTTGATACGAAGTCTGGTGCACAAGTTATGGATATTTTCACGAAGCTAAATGCAGAAGGTACGACGATTGTTATGGTTACGCATGAAGAAGAGGTAGCGGCGTATTCTTCCCGCCGTATTGTACTGCGAGATGGGAAAATTACAGAAGATAGAAGGTGTGCAGTATGAGTTTACTAGATAGTATAAAAATTGCCCTATCTTCTATTTTAGCTCATAAACTGCGTTCAGCTCTTACGATGCTCGGTATTATTATTGGTGTTGGTTCTATTATTACTGTCGTTGCGATTGGGCAAGGCGGGGAAGCGATGCTGAAGTCGAAATTCGCAGGTTCTGGTGGTAATAACCTTATGCCAATTCAGTTTAAACCAGATATTAATGATGAGTTTGCTATAGGTGGATTTCAAATACCGAAGTTAACTGAAGAGGATATTTTGGAAGTAAAACAAGTGAAAGATGTTTCACATGTTATTACGACAAACCAGAATTCAGAGGTACTTGATGTAAATGATAAAAAAGCAAATCTAAATGTTATTGGTCTTGATAATGAATATTTTGCGGTTAATAAAGTAAAGGTCGTAAAGGGACGTACTTTAAATGAATCCGATATTTCTCATGCAAATAACGTTGTGATGATTAGTACAAAAACAGAAGAGACGTTATTTAAGGACGTAAACCCAGTTGGACAAATTATTGAGATGAAGGGGCAGCCAATGCAAATTATTGGTGTGTATACATCTGATAATGAGTTTATGGGATTTGAAATGGAAGAAGCGTTAATTCCCCTTACTTTATGGCCTGTTTTATACGGAACAGATGAGATTCAAAGTATAGCAATTCAATCTAAAAATGTAGACAATTTAGAATCAGCAGGGAAACAAGCTGTTGATGTATTAAATAGTCGTAAGCCAAGTGAAATTCCAGGTAAATATGAACTGGTGAATTTAAAAGAGTTCCAAGAAAATGTTTCTAAAGTTACTAATATCATGACGATGATCATCGGTGGTATCGCTGGTATTTCATTAGTCGTTGGTGGTATTGGCGTTATGAACATCATGCTCGTATCTGTAACGGAGCGTACGCGTGAAATCGGAGTGCGTAAAGCGCTTGGAGCAACACGTAGTAAAATTTTATTACAGTTTTTAATTGAAGCCGTTATGTTAACGCTTCTAGGTGGTTTAATCGGAATCGGTCTTGGGTATGGCGGGGCATATATCGTTTCCACATTTGCGAAGTGGCCACCGCTCGTTTCATGGGAAGTTGTCGTTGGGGGCGTATTGTTCTCTATGACACTAGGTATTATTTTCGGATTAATTCCAGCGAACAAAGCTGCGAAATTAGATCCAATTGAAGCACTGCGTTATGAGTAATTTACTAGTGTATTAGAGAGAAAACTCTCTAATACACATTACCGTTCTAGTGGGCGGTTCGTAGCCTCTAAATGAGGATGTGAACCGCCCGTTAGAACGGGTTATATAAATAGAGGGAGGCGTTATAATGGAAGCGAATATTAATATGCAAGATGAAGGTGCGAAGAAGCCGTCATTATTTGGAATGATTACTTCTCCAGGTGTGCAGTTTGAGAGAATGAAAACGAAAAGTCCGGTTTGGGGGGCATTTTTCCTGTTTGCTATACTTGGGACAATCACGGCAGCGGTAGTGGCTTATTTAGCGTTAGTTAATACTCCGGAGTTGGCAAAAGAGCTTAAGGGCGATTCAGCAGGTATGGTTAAAGGGTTTACTCTTGGAGGGGGAGCGATTTTTGGTTTCCTTGGAACAATTGTTGGTTTGTTTATTGTAGCTGGATTTTATAAGGTTATTATGATGTTCATGAGTAATGATACACCGTATATGAAGATATTATCTATTTACTTATATGCAAATATTGTTTATTATCTTGGTGGTATTCTAAATGCAGTGCTAGGTTTTATTCTTGGTGGAACTGGTACTGATAAATATACAAGTTTAGCGCCTTTATTTGATCAGGGAACGATTGCTTATGGTATTGGTTCTGCGTTTGAAGTGTTTAACATTTGGAGCTTGATCTTAACTGGTTTAGGCTTGCATATCGTTGCCGGTTTAAGTAAAAAACAGGCAATAATTTTAATTTCTATATTCTTTATCCTTACAATTGGATTTAGTATGTTAGGCGGTATGTTCTCTGGCTTTGGTAAGTAATATGTTATTTTGAAAAGATGGCTCATCCTAGAGCCATCTTTTTTATTTTTACCCCTATTTCAAATACCCCTATTAGAATTTCAAATACTGCCTAGTGTAATTTCAAATTCCAGCAGCAGTATTTGAAATTACCCACAATGAAATTTCCTTTCTCATTTTATATTGTAGAGGTACCGCGGAATACTAAAGAGGTATACCTTTTAGAAACGGGCACTGTGTGAAGCCAGCGACTTTTTCAGATACGGTTGTTTTGTATGAAGGTATGATTGTAAATCAAATAAAGAGGTTAAATATTTACCAAGATTATGAAGAGTATTATCAATGTGGTTTAATTGGTCTTTGGCATGCTTATGAAAGGTATGAGGAGGAGAAAGGTAGTTTCCCTGCTTATGCTGTTGTAACGGTACGGGGTTATATATTGGAGAGGTTGAAGAAAGAATGTGTAGTGCAAGAGCGCTATGTATGCACGGACGAGTATGAGGAACGATTTGAGTGTGACGATGCTGGAACGAGGGCGAAGGACTTTATGAGTGTGTTAGATGAGAGGGAGAAGCATATCATTTCAGAGCGATTTTTTACAGGGAAAAATATGGGGGAGATAGCTTCTGAAATGGGGATGACGTACTATCAAGTGAGATGGGTATATCGACAAGCACTTGAGAAAATGAGAGATAGTGTAAGGGGATAAGAATAATAAGTAGAATGGAAGGCAAAGGAAATATTGCGTTCCATTCTATTTACTTTAAGGCAGTAAATGTGGCAAGGGGTTTTTTAAGTGTAGTGAATCTTTTATGTTCATTCGGGATAATATATGTCCAGCTTTCAAAAATTGTTGCTGTAACTTATGAGAGCCTATTTGTATTGTTATGGTAGTTCCGTTAAAAAAATGAATGTTTGCTTTGTTAGTTTTTTGGGGAAACTCTATCTCCTCTATATGGTTATAGAACAACCAAATGCAGTTTGGAGAAGAAGGAGATTCTGTAGGGAAAACGCAAATATATTCTTTGTGATTAATCGGAATTGGAACATTTTGTTTGAGCTTAAAGTTTATTTGGACTGCATGACGTCTACCTTGATAAGTAGAATGAACATGTGTTAGACAAGATTTCTTTATGAGTTGGATAGCTGTTTGGCAAGAGTACAGAGGGTTTCCGCTACTGCCGATAATTTTTGTCCGGTAATAAGGGTGTTTGCAAGGTTCGAGCATCATTGTAGAACTAGAAATAAAAATATCATTCTCATTATCCATGATTCTAAAATCCTCCCTTATAAAAATTTTTATTCTGAATATAATTATATACGAATTATGTAAAATTATTATTAATCTTTTGTTTCGTATTGTAAATTTTTACGGTTCGTTTACAATCAATAGATGATAGTCTTTCTAATTTGCATCGCTTGTACATATATATGAAAATAGAAAAGAGTAGGCGGTGATATAGCATGAAGAAAAAGTATATTATTATGGCTCTAGCTGTTGTTCTCTTAGTTTATTTAGCAAACAGTAATCCGGGTAAGGGAGAATATACGGATTGGGCAGCAAAACAATTTATGAAGCGTAATGATGTGAGTAAGAAGCTAGAAGAGGTTGAGAAAGAAAACAAAGAGGGTATACTTGGCGACTTAGCATCGGCGGGAAAAAAATTGGCAAATAAGTATGTTGAACCACAAGTTGGATTATTAATTGAGCATTATACAAAGCGAAATGATTATATTTTCTTCTCAACATATACGACAGAGTTTGATTTAGGCGGAGAGAATTATAAGTATGTTTGTGTTGGTTTTTCAAACATCTTTATTCCAATTGAAATGCCGAAGAAAAAAGACGAATCTGCAAAATAATGCAGATTCGTCTTTTTGATTTACGGAGTGATTTGAACTTCAGATACGTTTTTTTCTATGAGGCGAGCCCCTTTTTTACGAGTATTTTCACTAATTGATGAAAATACAGATGAAGCAAGAATGGTATCCATTACTTGATTTACGACTAGTTCATTTACTGGTGTAATGGGATTATCGATAGAAAGGGCAACTGTTTTCCCATCTTCTTTCACGAAAACTAACTCTAGTACTTGCATGTTTTATTCCCTCCTTTTAATTATAGATTAGAAAGATCTGACGTGCTTACAAGTTGTACAGCGTGAAGTGATGATTGTTGTAGTGAAGCAAGAGCACGTGCTACTTCATGTACTTTTCCTAAATCTGCATTTGTTTTTACACGTTTGAATTGCTTGTTCTTAAAAACTGTTTTACCGTTTTTGTCTAATCCTCCGTTTAATACAAGGCGTAAAGTTAAATCCATTACGATTGTTTCAACTGCCATGTTTATCACCCCCTTTCACTTTATAAATAGGGTGTAAATGTCATGTTTTGGCGTGAAATTTTTTCTTTTTTTTGGTACTCTTAAAAGACTAAGAGAGGGGTTTTCGGGAGAATGAATCGTAAATGGTTATTTTGGATTCCTGTATTACTATGGATGGGGCTTATTTTCTATTCTTCAGCACAGCCATATAAAAAACAGGATATGCGCTCGGATATTGAGCAATATGTAAATGTTGAGTTTGTGAAAGAGCATTTTTCATGGGTATCTATCGATTATGGCGGAGGTACGCCTGTTAGTATCGCAAATAAAGGTGTAGGTGGATTTGTTGAGTTTTTCCTTCGTAAAGGTGCTCATTTTATGGTGTTCTTTATGCTCGGTTCATTGACGTATTATGCTTTTCATCGATCGGGTTATTCGAGAAAAAGGTGCTTTGCATACGCCCTCCTTTTCGTTGCGGGGTATGCAACATTTGATGAAATTCATCAATGGTTTACAGGAGACCGTACACCGATGTGGCAAGATTCATTGCTTGATACGTGCGGCGGGTTAACAGGAATTATAATAAGCAATTGGTTTTGGCATAGAAAAAGGAGCTAATCTCAGTTAGAGATTTGCTCCTTTTTCATTTATCCACCTTATACGCCAAGTAATTCTTTTAGTTCGTCGGTTGATAGTTCGGTCATCCAACTATCGCTTGTAATGACGGCGTTGTTTAATGATTGTTTTCGTTCTAACATTTCATCAATCTTCTCTTCAAGTGTTCCCGTTGTAATAAGCTTATGAACGTGAACGAAGCGTTTTTGACCGATGCGATAAGCACGGTCTGTTGCTTGGTTTTCTACAGCTGGATTCCACCAACGGTCATAGTGAATGACATGGTTGGCGGCAGTTAAGTTTAATCCTGTTCCGCCGGCCTTTAACGATAAGATGAAGATGTCATACGTTCCATTTTGGAACTGCTCAATCATCTTGTCACGCTCTTTCTTCGGTACGCTCCCGTTTAAGAAGAGGACGCGCTGACCAAATGTTTCTTCTAACATACTTTTTAGCATGTTCCCCATGCCAATGTACTGAGTGAAGATTAAGCAACTTTCATTTTGGTCTTTTATATTTTCGATGAGCTCCATTACCGTTTTTGTTTTCATAGAGCGCTCGACGATATTTTGTGGTTCTTCTTCTTTCAAATAAAGGGCTGGGTGATTACAAATTTGTTTTAGCTTGTTCAGCATTAGTAATATAAATCCGCGTCTTTCAATTCCGCTTAATCCTTCTACATTTTGTAATGTATCTTGAACAAGTTGTTCATATAAGGAAGCTTGTTCGCCAGTTAGTGGACAATAAGCTTTCTGTTCTTGTTTATCTGGTAAGTTTAATGCGACCGTTTGATCTTTCTTCGTACGACGCAGTAAAAACGGCGAGATAAACCGCTGAACTTGCTGGATTTTTCCTTCATCGCGGTCCTTTTCAATCGGTGTGACGAAGCGGCGCTGGAATTGTCCTAAGCTTCCGAGATACCCATGATTGATAAAGTCGAAAATAGACCAAAGCTCAGCAAGTCGGTTTTCCATCGGTGTACCGGTTAAAGCAATTTTGTGATTTGCTTGTAGGTTTCTTACTGCTTTCGACTGTTTCGTATGTGGGTTTTTTATATTTTGTGCTTCGTCTAAAATAACGGCGTCCCAGCATAACGTACTAAGTTCTTCTTCATCAAGCTGAGCTAATGCATAAGAAGTTAATATAACATCTGCTGATTGAAGAAAATCTTTAAATGACTCATCCTTAGATCGGTTACTTCCATAGTGTAACTGAACACGTAAGCTTGGTGCGAAACGCTCAAATTCTTTTTGCCAATTTCCAAGGACTGATGTTGGTGCCACAATTAATGCAGGACCTGTTTGGAGATTGTTTTCTTTAGCGTATAGTAAGTAAGTTATCGTTTGAATACTTTTTCCGAGTCCCATATCATCGGCTAATAACGCTCCAAATCCAAGCTTTCGTAAGTATAGCAACCACTCAACACCGTGTTGTTGATACGGGCGGAGTGTTGCTTGTAGTGAAGATGGTACATCTACTTTTGGAATATCTCCAATGTGCAGAAGTTTTTGGAAAAGCTCTTCGTAATATCCATCTAGCTCGATTTCAATATCGGTAAACGGACTATCGTCTTCTACAATTTCTGTTTCTGCCGTATTAGATAAATGTTGCTGCAACACATCTTTCATTTCAAGTCCATATTTATCGGCACGGTGCATTAGTTTTTTTACTTCTTCAATAAAGGCAGGATCAAGTCTCATCCATTGACCATTTAAATTAAAAAGACGTTTGTTTTGTTCAACGAGTTCGAAAAATTCGCTTTCTGATAAATCAATTCCGTCCGTTGAAATGCGCCAGTCGAAATTAACGAGCGTATTCATGCCGAAGAAAGACTGTGTTTGTGCTGTACTTTGCTTCAGCTGTACACGCAACCTCGGTTTTGTTGCTTTTAAATTTTGCCACCATGATGGTAGTAAAATTGTAATACCTGCTGCCAGTAATTCATTACTTGCTTCGGTTAAGAAGTTCCAAGCTTCCGTTTCAAAGAGTTCTTCTCGGAACTTGTCGTCCTCTTTTAGCCACGGTACGAGCTTACTGAATCCTTCTTGTGTTTCAAGGATACGTTCTTCGTAATCGTGCCATCGTTTTGGCAAGGAATCGATACTTTCATATACATATATGCGATGCGCACCACGTTTTGGTGTAACGATTGTTTCAAGCTTCCACATTTCAAGTTCTTCTTGCGGTTCTTGTAGTCTTAAGCCGACTGTAAATGGAAGGTCATCTTCAATGTAACCAATTTTTCGAAGCCAATCTTCTTCATGTAGTGCTGCTTCCAATTGCCTTTTCGTAAAGTCGTAATGTTCATATAGTCTCTTTGCATCTTCCCATCCGTCATTTGAGCGAGCATCTTGCAAAATACTTTCGTTCACAGCGGCAGAGAAAAGAGATGCTAACATGTCATCTTCAATTGAGGTATTCTGAACTTTCCAAGATGGCTGCTGAGACCAATGCTTCATGTCAGGTGCGAAGCTGCCGCTGACGAAAGCGTCCCATAATTCACTTGCGTCCTTTGTAAGTGCCGTAATAGGACCGTTCATTTGCATATTTGCAAATGAATTCATCGGTTTATTTGCGATGTATTCAAATGCCTGGGCATTCGTTAACATAACGCCTTGTTTGCCCTCGTACGTTGCTTCTTTTAAAAACGTCCCGTAGAAAGAAGTAGAGTGCCATGCGAACGCATTTTTTTTCCAAGTTGCTACGGATAAGAGAGTACCGCTATCATCTTCTCCCCAAAGGAACCAACCTTGACTAACGTGCTGGAGCCTAATTGTTACTTCAGTTTGTATGATCATCGATTAATTTTCCTCTCCGTAATTCCTCTTGTAGTGCACGCAGACGTGAATGTAAGTTAGCGATATGAATAATGAAAGCATCCCATTCATCAGTTCGCTTCAGTCGTTTATAAAGCATACGTAATTTCTTTAAGTAACGAACGGCACGTTTATATGATTTGCGATTTCGCTCTTCAATTGCTTCCATTGCGGCATGGTGATAGAGAGGAAGTGCTGCTTCGGGTGCTTCTTTTTCAATATCTTTCAATGGTTCTTTCAAAAGTTCGATTACTTCGAATCCATATAAGAGCTGAAGTTCCGTCCATGCATGGTATTGTTTCTTCGCAAGTACATATTGTTCATAATTTGTGAAACTATACGGTAATAGTTCTTGTAAAATCATTTCTAATCCCGCTTGTTCATTCGTATGCGTTGCATATGTCTCATACATCATCACAAATAATCGAACGATATCTTGTATGAAGACGGTATTCTCTTGTTCCGTTATCGTTTCTTTTACTTGTTTATAAGTAAAGGAAAGCCAATCTTTAGCGCGGTCCCACTCCATCGCACTTAATAATTCTTCTAACCAATAGAAGTAAAGGCTCACAACAGAAGAAGGCTGTTTTTCCAGTAATTCCATTGCCGATACATCTTCACCGTTTAAAAAGAGCAGATGAGAAGATGCTAATGCTTTGGAAAGTGGATTGATTTTAGTATCAATTCGTTTCTTTTCTTCTTGTAGCTGCTCTTCTGTTCGTAACAGTTCACCCCATACGTGACGATAAATGAAGAATCGCTCTTGTGTATAGGCATCGGTAGAGAAGAATGATTCATGTATGAGCCGCGCTGTTTCTTCTAAAATCGGTTTGGATTCTTCTGGAATCGCCTCTGTTTTTAGGTCCCTAACGGTAGATTCAACTTTATCAACGAATAGGCGAACGACGTTAACTGGTTGGTGATAAGAATATAGTTTGTTTGCTTCAAATTCTTGAATTTCTTCTAATAATTTTTGAAAGCAATAAAGTGCCGCGTGCAACTTAAATAATTCATGAATAGCAACGATGCGCGGAGCTTTCCGTTCTAATTTTGTATAGAAGTCTGTAAAAAGACTCATAAGAAAATACATTTGTTTATAAGTGAGCCGCGCTTGTTCTTTTTTAAATGATTCATATTCATTTTCAAAGTATGTTTGCCAACTTTTATAATCCATTTCTTCAAAAGCTGATGATTGCAATACTTGTCGTGCAGTTCGAATAGGAGGAAGAGAAGGTTTTGTATTATTTTTGAATAAAGTTAATACATCTCCTACTTGCCCAAAACTAGAAGCTGCAGATAGTAACACAGCAAGCATATGCTGACATTGCGTTGGCGCGAAGCAATCGCAATAGCTTTCAGTGACATTACGAATCGGGATGTGAACGCTATATACACTGCCTTCAGCATTTACAGTTCCGGATAGCGTATAGCCATCAAAGTCAACGTTATAGACAACACCACTACGATATAGTTGCCGAGCTGTAGCGACATGCTCTTGATCAGCAACTTGCTGTGGATCAAGCCCTTGAACGAACTCATTCGCAATCATCATAATTTCATCTTTCGTAATTGAGTCTTGCAGCATAATATTCCTCCGTACACAGATTTCTTTCCTTTACCATTATAAACAAAAAATGCTCAAAACAGAAAAAATGAAATTCTAATTACACAATTAGAAAATCATGGTAATATATATAATGTTAATTTTGTATATTACCATGTAATTAAAAGGAGAGAATTTGTTTGTCAGATTTACAATCGAAGTTTGGTAATGGCATGAATAAGTTGCAAGAGGGAATTGAGCAAGGCAAGATGAAGTTGCAAGTAGCACAGGAAATGGCGCAATTAAAGAAGATTACACAAGAGAAGTTACAAGAAAAAACTGAAATTTTACTTGAACTTGGTCAAACGGTGTATATGCAACTTCGTGATGATGAAGTTCGAGTAGATTTGTTGAAAGCTATTGTAGCACCAGTGCAAGAGCTTGATGTTGCTATTTATAACACGCGCAGACAAATTTCTAATTTACAGAGACAAGAACAAAAAGGACAGTGTAGTTGCGGTGGTCCATTATCATTAAATGATAAATTTTGCGGGCAGTGCGGTAAAGAAAATGAGTTACTCCTTCAATCAAAAAATATTGAAAAAGAAGCATGTTCTTCATGTGGTGAACAAATTGCAACGGAAGCTACATTCTGTCCCGCATGTGGTATGAAGCAAAGTAAGGAGTGAGGAACATGTATTGTAAAATTTGCGGTTTAGAACAGCCTGAGGCAGTAAACTATTGTACACATGACGGCTCAAGTACGGATAGTATAGATAGCCATGTTATGTTAGTCCCGCAATCTTCGAAGTATTGCCGAACATGTGGACAGGAAAGTAAAGAATATGCTACATATTGTGAGAAATGCGGTGATTCTTTATTAGGAGTCGCCCAAAAAGAATCGAACATAAAGTTACCAAATGCAGGAGCGCAATTACATGTAAATGCATCAGGAAGTATGCTGAAAAAAGGATTATTCGGTGGTGCTTTTGCAATTGTATGCATGTTCATTGCAGGCTTCATTGGCAGTTTAATAATAGATTCTGCTATAAATGATGTAGTGGAGACAGCGGTTAGAAATACGGATGGTATGTTGAATATGACTACCATTAATCAATCATTTATTGGTATAGCACCATTAATTTTAATGTGTCATTTAATAGGTATTGAAATTAGCGGGAGCGGGGCATACACGATGTCATTCCTTCTTCATATCCCGTTATTCATCTTGGTAACTATTCCGGCACTTATATTAGGTGGAAGTGGATTTTTTGTTGAAAGAAAAAAACCTTCAATTAGTTGGCGAGAGAAGTTCATGACATCATGTGTAATTGGCATGATATACGGTATTTTCTTATGTATTGTAAGCTTTATGGCAAGTTCTTCTACATCTATTTCTTATTTCTATCAAACGATGACTATTGATGTTGTATATTCTCATGTTGTTAGTTTATTGTTTGGTATTATATTTGGCCTATTATTCAGCTTTATTGGTATGAGTATTGAAGCAGGACCGCATCGTATGCTTTCTTCTACTAGTCAGTTTGTCCCGTATGTAACGTCTATTTATTATAGTATAGTGACTGTTTTGAAAGGACTACTTATTACATTTGGTATTATGCTTATTACGATTTTATTTAGTAGTTCAAAATCAATGGGTCCAATTGATTTTCCAGAGAAGGCGTATAAAGTATTACTTTCTTTAGAAGCAACACCTTTCATGTGGAATATGGCCCACCTTTCTCCAACTGAAATTGAGTGGGGGAATATGGAGAGAGAAATGCATAGATATTCAGTCGAAAAAGGGCCGCTGCATGTATCGTATATGTCAGGCATATCAATACAGGGTACGTCTTTAAAAGACCTGGAAATCGCTAATGGTGCTAGTGCTGATCGTATAAAAGATATTGATGATTTTAATTCATATTTACATTGGTGGGGATTATTAATTTTTCTACCATGTATTCTACTAGTTAGGGCTGGAATGAAATTGGCTCAATATCGTATGCGAAATATGTACGTAACTATAGCAGTGTTTAGCGCTGTTTATACTGTGATGATGCTTTGTGTAAATGGATTAGCAAAAATTCATATTACAGCTTCAGGAAGTAAGGAAATTATGAAGGAGTTCGCTGGAATTTCTGGACCGATATTATCTATTCAAAGTAACACGCTATATTTAATAGTAGGTAGTTTTCTTATTTCTTACGTATTAACATTCGTGGGTATGAAATTAGTAAAAAAATAAGGGGGAGAAATACTTGAAGTTTTGTGGAACATGCAATAAACAAGTTGCGGATCATTTGAACTTTTGTCCTGATTGCGGAAGTAAAGTAGAAGAAATTGCTGATCAAACAGCTTCTTCTCATTCAGAAATGCGGAGAGAAACAAAGCCAGTGAAAAGTAAGAAAAACATGTTTTTACTTATAGGTTTTGTCATTGTTTTTGCTATTTTGTTTGGCGCATATAAATTCGGTGCGAGCAAGTTCTCGAAGGAAAAGCAAGTAAATGCAATGATTGAAGCATTCCAAAATAAAGATGTGAATGCAATCGATGAGATTTTGAAAGTAGACGATCCAACCTTAAAGGTTAAGACAGAAGATATTAAGGCGTATATCCGTTATTTAAAAGAGAATCCTTCTTATAATAAAGAACTGTTATCATATTTGCAAAGAGAGACAGTAGATCAAAAGTTAGCAAGTGATAAAGCATCTTTTAAAGATGGGAAAATTATAGAAGACGGGAAAGAATGGTTCTTGTATCCGAAGTATAAGTTCAGCATGAAATCGTATTACATGAATGTTAGCACAACTGCAAAGAATGCTGAAATATATGTGAATGATAAAAAAGAAACAGAGCTTTCTAGTGATAAAACTTCGAAAGAATTAGGTCCATACTTCCCGGGTGCTTATGTTGTAAAGGCAAAGGCGAAGACGGAACTTGCTGAATTAGAGACAGAAAAAGAAGTGGATTTAGCAGATGAAAAGAATGGGACAGTAGAAGTGAATTTATCACTTGAAGGAAATTATGTAACCATTTCGTCTGATGAAAATGATGCAACTGTATTTGTTAATGGCAAGAAACGCGGAAAGTTAAATTACGGAAGTTATAAACTTGGTCCTGTACCGACGGATGAAACGGTAGAAGTACATTTGGAGAAAAACGCTGAATTTGGTGTGATGAAATCTGAAAGTATTAAAGTTGGAGATCAAAGTACATATTACTTAAAGTTCCCAAAAGAAGCTTCTAGTTCAGCGGTTGGAGATTTTGTACAAAATCATATTTATAATAACGTGCGTGCAATTGCATTAAACGATTTTAGTTTAATTGAAAATAATTATGATAAGAGCGGGAAATCGTATAAGGAAGACCGTGATTACTTACAATATCTACACAAAAAAGGAATTACAGAAGATTTATTGACAATGAATATCCGCAATGTAGAACGTCAAAGTGCAACGAAATATAAAGTAACGACATATGAAGAATATCATATTCGTTACGGTGACGGCTCTGTAAAATTCAAGAGCTTTAATAATGACCATATCGTTACTGTTAATGGAAATGGAAAGATATTGTACCATTCTCTTGGAGCGAATAATACGCTGAAATCAGAGGAAGTATCTGGTCCGACTCGTTAATATAAGAAAGAGGCTGTTCAATTTTGAACAGCCTCTTTCTTTAGGTAGCTTGCCGTTATTGTCAATCTTTGTCGGTAAATCGATATTCCATGTTGAACCGTTGATATAATTTTCTCTACTCGTGTTCATGAAGGGAAAGTAAAAAGGATATCACCTAGTTGGAAAATCCTACTAGGTGATATCCTTTTTTGCAATTAGAAGCGGGCTTCCTTTAATATCGCTTCTACATATGGATCATTTAATATTTGCTTTATGAGCGGTAGCATTTCTTGCTCGAATGGAATATCAATAGGGAATGGCTTTTGAGAGCCTGGTTTTATTCCGTATTGTACGAGTTTGTAATGTGTATTTTCTTCAGACTTGAGCACAATTAATTTATAGCGATTGTCATCACTTGCGAGTGAGAAGTCAATTGCGATAGCATCATATGTTATATCATCTTTATATATGTACGGTTTTGGTGTACCGACCCAGTCTACCTTAGCTTGTAAATTCATGGACGTCACCTCCTTATATGTATTATATAAAAAATAAAAGCCAGCTCTCAATAAAGAGAACCGGCTGTAACTTAGCAGTCATTGGTTATTTTAAAATTTTCACTTTAACAGTTTTGCGTCCCCATTTGTTAGCAGCGCTATCTGATCCAAGTAGAATGTCGATACGGTTACCTTTAATTGCACCGCCAGTATCACCAGCGATTGCTTCTCCATAACCTTCTACCCATACTTTAGATCCTAATGGGATTACTTTCGGGTCAACAGCGATCATTTTCATGTTTGGGTTCGCTGTTAGGTCATGACCCATTGCAGTTAATACACGGCCGCCGTATGTGCCACCGTTTTCGCTCGGATGAGCTGTATATGCTGTAGCTACAACTGTTAACTCACGACCATTAGAAGGTTCGCTAGTTTCAGCAGCTTTCACAGCAGGCTTAGCAGCTGTTTTTACTGGTGCAGGTGCTTGAGCCTTAGCTGGTGCTGCAGCTTTAGCAGGAGCAGGCGTTTCTTGTTTCTCGATAACAGGTGCTGTACCTGTTAAGAAAGGAACATGAACATAAGCCGTTTTCCCGTTATATTCAAATTGTAACCACTCATTTTGTACTTGGTTCGTTGTTTCGATCATATCGTCTTTCTTAAGCGTTCCAAGAATTTCTGAGTTTGTGTTCGCTTCAGCACGTACATTTAATACGTTAGCTGTTACGTAGTAAGAGTTCTTTGTAAACTCTGCACTTACGAATGCGTCTTTACCATCTAATTTGATTTGTGACCATCCGTTTTCTGTATTTAGAACATCTAATTTATGACCATTCTGTAATTTACCGACAACTTTTGATTCAGTAGTAGGGTTTTCTCGTACGTTTAGTACGTCTGTTGTTACAACAGTTTCTGCATTAGCAGATGCGGTGAAAATCCCAAGACCAAAAACTGCTGCTGTTGCTATTCCAATTAATTTTTTCATGATAGCCTCCATTGCGTTTGTTTTCGTGTCCTCATTATAGCAACAGATTTTTTCGGATTTTGGGAAAACACACAATTACAAACCATTCGTAATAAGTCGTTAACACTTTGTAATATAACTAGAATGAGAGGAAAGCGTTTTTCATTCCATATAATTAGTAGGTTTCTAGCTATATTCAAAATATTTAATACAACGTATTTTTTTCGGCGTAAATAAAAATATTACAAGGGTGTTACATAATGATTACTATACAGTTACATTCCTTGAGTATTTTACCGTTTTATGGGTAATATAGTTATATAAACATAAACATCTCGTTTGTGAAGTTATAAACACGCGCTATATACTAGCAAAAAACCGCATAATTGTTACAAGAAGAAAGGGTTGTAAAGAATAAATCTGCCCTTTTTTAAAACTGTAACACATCCTTTTTTGGGAAAATCTCTTCCCATCCGCATTTTTCTCACACAATTTGACAGTAGTATTCCAATCTTGTAGCTCTTGCAGAGTGGAAAGGTTGTACGGAAGGTAAGGCTGTCCATAAGAACTCTAATTGGTGAAGGCAAACTTGAGAAAGCCGAAAGAAAATCACCACAAAAAACTATGGTTTTCTATCCGATTTAACATATCGGAATTTATGATTTTTACAAGAAATGAAACATACGAAGGGGGATTTGATGAGGAAACTGACGAAAACATTTATTGTCTCATTAACATTATGTATTGCATTTACACTTTGGGGGATTATTCCCGAATCTATTATTGGAAAAGGTAGCTTAGGAAATGTAACGACTGTAATTCAAGCTGCGTTAGTTAGTAAGTTTGGATGGTTCTATATTATTTCCGTTTCTATTTTCTTAGGAATTGCTATTTTCTTAATTGTTTCTAAGTACGGTTCGATTCGTTTAGGTAAAGATGATGATGAACCTGATTATAGTTATATGACATGGTTTGCTATGTTATTTAGTGCCGGTATGGGAATCGGTTTGGTTTTCTGGGGTGTCGCAGAACCGATGAACCATTTATACACACCTCCGTTTGGAGAGAGTGCGACTGAAGAGAGTGCACGCCTTGCACTTCGTTTCTCATTTTTCCATTGGGGATTACATCCGTGGGGATTATATGCACTTGTAGCATTATGTATTGCGTATTTTACATTTAGAAAAGGAAGAGCAAGTACAATTAGTGCGGCGGTCGGTCCGCTATTTAAAGGCGGTGAACATGGCCGTATTGCCCATATGTTTGATGTTCTAGCTGTATTTGCGACAGTATTTGGTGTGGCGACATCATTAGGACTTGGGGCAAAGCAAATTGCGGGTGGTGTTAGTTATTTAACATCCATTCCAAACTCATTACCAACGCAGCTAGTAATCATCGGAATTGTAACTGTTCTTTATATGCTATCTGCGCAAACGGGACTCGATAAAGGAATTAAATATTTAAGTAATGCGAATATTATTTTAGCGTTTGCACTTATGATAATTGTATTATTTGCAGGTCCAACAAACTTTATTATGAATTATTTCACTTCAACAATCGGTTCATACATTCAAGAATTGCCGAGTATGAGTTTCCGTTTAAGTCCATTAAATGAAGGCGGAAATCAATGGATTCAGTCATGGACAATTTTCTACTGGGCATGGTGGATTGCATGGTCACCATTCGTAGGTACGTTTATTGCTCGTGTGTCACGCGGGCGTACAATTCGTGAATTTGTTGTTGGTGTGTTACTCGTACCAACAGTAATTGGTGCGCTTTGGTTCTCTGTTTTCGGAGGAACAGGTATTCACATGGAGCTATTTGATGGTGCAAATATATATGGACAAATTAAAGAAATGGGCACAGAAGTAGGGTTGTTTGCTATGTTAGACCAAATGGGTAGTATGGGACCAGCTTTATGTGTGTTAGCCATTTTACTTATTTCAACATTCTTTATTACATCGGCAGACTCTGCTACGTTTGTTCTAGCGATGTTAACGACACATGGTAGCTTAAACCCACCAAATCGTATTAAAATGGTTTGGGGTATTGTTCTAGCGGCGTTAGCTTCGATCTTATTGTATGTCGGAGGATTAGAGGCGCTGCAAACTGCGTCGATTATTGCGGCCTTCCCGTTCGTATTTGTTATTTTCTTTATGATTGCAGCACTATTTAAAGAGTTGCAAAAAGAAGGACGTATGAAACAACATTAATAATAGAAGAAAAAAATTCTGTATATATAAATAGTATTAGGACTGCCGACATTCGGCAGTCCTTTTTCACTGTTTTATACTATTGTAGGAAAAGCATTACTTTGTTGCGGAATACTATAGATATCGTTAATTTAAAAAGAAAAATCGATATAGTTCGACATTATCCGATATTTTGCACATTATATTCATATTTTTGACAAAAATATGTCGGAAATGTGTTGTCACTTTTATGTATATGTGCTATATTATTTCCTGTAAGCGATTTCAAATAGTTTTAAAGCGCATTCAAGGGGGACAACTAGAATAATGAAACGTTACGAAAGAAAGTGGAAGCATATTTGTTTGAAACGTGTGGCACATCGAAATGCCCAAGAAAGCACGGAACCAAAGACTGAGACTCGTAAAGAGCATCAAGAGAAGCAATTGGTTCTACAAAAATAGCAATCACTTTTTCGTATATAAATGAAGGTCGATCGTTCGTTGGGGGATGGACGTGAAATAACTTTCAGCTAAGGGGTATTGTCTGATATATATAGTATTACGGTAAAAAATAAGCACAGAGCATACGGCGCTCTGTGCTTATTTTTTAATGAAATCTATTTTTCTTTTTTAAATCGTACTGTTTTATCCCAACCAATTACTTGTTTCTTGCTCTTTGCACGTAAGTAAAGAATGAGACTGCGAATAAACAAATACGTAAAGAGCTGTGCGTACGTAAAGTACATAATGACGCTTATGAAAATGTTGGTCGGTGTAAAGGTTCGTTCGACGCTCTGGGCACTAAATAATTGAGAAACATATGTAATATATGCGACATACCACATAAATAGTAATGGAATGCTATATTGAATTTGGAATATGCCGAGCAGTCCAATTACAAACCAAACGTTTGAAATGATTAGGAATAGCCAAAATACGACATACACTAAAACTTGTTGTAAGGAATGGACGAGAAGTTTTCCTTTAAAGAAGCTTAACGAAGAAAACATTTTTTCTAAAATGTATAAGTTTCCTTGAAGCCAACGTGTCCGCTGTTTTATAAGGATTTTTAAATGTTCAGGTTCTTGTTCCCATGTAATCGATTCCGGGACGATTGGTAAGAGATAGCCCTTTTGGGTAATTCTTAATGTTAATTCGGCATCCTCTGCAATTGCATAAGGATCATAGCCGCCAAGTTCCTCTAATGCGGAACGACGAAGAAGCATGTTTGTTCCGGTTAGTGAACCTGTTTGGAATAATAGCCAGCGTCCAGATTGCATAAGGAGCTGGAAAATCTGAAATTCTAATGAAATCATTCGTGTAAGCCAGTTTCTTTTCTCATTTACTGTACGAACGTGTCCAACTGCTCCAACGGCATCCTTTGTTGTTTCAGCATGTTCTACGAGCATTCGCAGTGCATGTGGTTCAGGTTGATTATCTGCATCGTAAACACAGAAATATTCACCATCCGAAATGCTAAGGCCGTAGTTTAATACACGCGATTTTCCTTTCGGTTCGCCAGGTGGTACACGAATGTGATGAATATGAGCATAAGCTTTGTCGAAATCATCTCCAATTTCAGGTGTTTCATCTTGAGAGTTATCGTTTAATAAATAAACGTTTAGTTTGCCTGGGTATTCAATCTTTGCCATTGCTTCTAATGTATCTTTAATAACAACCCCTTCATTATGGGCAGGTATTAAAATATCTACACTTGGATAATGTTCTAGCGTACGATCTTTTCGTTTACTATTTCGATGAATTAAACCCGCAATTGTTAAGAAAGAGTAATAAACGAGTAAAGCAGAGAATAGAAAGGCCGTAAAAATCAATACATATTTAATTGAAAATGTGATGCTAATCCAGAAAACAAGTACACAAAACAAAATAAATAAAAGAAGCATAACGAGTGTCATCATAATGTGATATGTCCCTTTGCATTGATTTGTTCTCGTTTTATTTTAATATCTTGAATTGCTTCAGCAGCAAGCCATTGTGCCATTTTTGGATGTAGACGGTTCATTACAATGTCAGCACCGGCTTCATTTGTATTTTGTAATAAAATAACTAATGTGTTGCTGTCATATTCAGCAGCAAGGTCAAAGTCAGCTCTGACTGTATCAACTAATAATGAAGCTACACGATCCATGACACTTTCTTTCGTATATTTACTAAAGGAAGTGAAATCAAAGAAAATGATAATGCCTGTTTCATTACGACGATTCATCGCAGTTGTTAATAAAGCTTGTCGTCTTTCGAATTCTTGTCTTGTTAATAATTTTGATTCTCCAATGTATTGCTCAAGCACTCTTACCCGTTCAGTTAACTCTTTATTTTTAAGGATAACCTTTTTTAATAGATGGGTTGAAATATAAACAATGAAGAAGTTAGCTGCCATCAGGAAGTGGGTAATAATATATTCCCATTGATCTGATGTACTCCATAAGTGAAGCCACGCTTGATAAAATAAATAGAATACTGAAATGATTGTTCCCAGTATGAAGAAAATAAATGCTGTTTTATCAGGTAAAAATAAGAATAGTACATTTATGATGACATATATAATTGTAAAAATGAGCGCGTGCTCATATTTCGTCACATGTACAGTAGTAAAATAAAATAAAATTTGTAAAATCCACATAGAGAGGACTTTATAGGACTTATCTTTCACGAAACTTTCCTCCTTAAAAATAATTCGTGCTGGATATTTGTAGTATGCACAATTATTAAGAAATGACCATGTAGCTGGAAGTTGTTTGGGGCGAGATACATCAAGTAGTATCCCTCTTTTATAAGAAAAAATAAACAGACATACTAATTATTGTAACATAGCGTCTATACATCTATACATAAAGTATTTAATATATACGAAAATTATATTTATGTTATATAAAAAAGCCTCCTCTTTAAAAGAGGAGACTTTACATGAGTTTATAGGAACATCATACCTGCGACTGCTGCGTTTAAGAAGTTCGCTAGTGTACCAGCGATAACTGCTTTAATCCCTAATTGTGCAATTTGTTTACGGCGAGTAGGAGCTAACGTTCCTGTTACACCTAATTGAATTGCGATAGAAGAGAAGTTTGCAAAACCACAGATTGCAAATGTTAAAATCATATTTGTTTTTGCAGAGAACTCTGCCATGTGTGGTCCTAAGTTTGCGTATGCAACGAATTCGTTGATTGCAAGTTTTTGACCGATAAAGCTTGCTGCTTGGATAGCTTCACCTGGAGAAACCCCGATTAAGATTGCAAATGGTGATAATAAGTAACCGAAGATTAAATCAAGGCTAAGTTTAATATCGAACCAAGAACCAACCCATCCTAATAAGCCATTTAATAAAGCGATTAATGCAATGAAGGCCATTAGCATTGCAGCTACGTTAATAACAAGTTGTATACCTTCAGATGCACCGCGTGCAGCTGCATCGATAACGTTTGCGTCTTCACGCTCTGTTGAAAGTTGAACATTATTATCTACTTTTTCTGTTTCTGGCATAATTAGTTTTGCAATTAATAAACTTGATGGAGCTGCCATAATTGCTGCTGCTAATAAATGTTCTAATGGAATTCCCATTGCTGCATATCCGACAAGAACTGATCCGGCAACAGCTGTCATACCACTTACCATAATAGTGAAGAATTCACTGTTAGTTAAACGTGCTAAGTATGGTTTAATTAAAATTGGTGCTTCTGTTTGTCCTAAAAATACAGTTGTTACTGCATTTAAGCTTTCTGCCTTAGAAGTTCCAAGAAGTTTACTTAATGCACCACCAACGATACTAACAAATTTCTGCATAATACCTAAGTAATATAAGATTGCAACTAATGAACTAATAAATACAATTGGAAGTAGTGCTTGAATAACGAAAACAAATCCCCAAGGGCCTTTTGCGTTGACTAAATCCCCAGCAACGAACCTAATTCCCTCGTAAGAAAAATTAATTAATCCTTGAACGCCATCAGCAGCAACTTTTAAGCCTGCTTTTCCAGCATCCCATCGCAATACGATAAATGAAAATGTCATTTGTAATGCTAGCGCGATTAAAATTGTGCGCCAATTAATAGCTTTGCGGTTAGAAGATAGTAAGAAAGCAATTGCTAATACTCCAATCACGCCGCCAATTCCCCATAAAACATTCATGCAGTGTATGCTCCTTCCTCATAGTAAAAAAGTGTATAAACCAGTTGTCTATACTTTTGCGAATATAACATCTTAAGTAACTTATCATAATGGACATCGGAGGTCAAACGTCTAACGAAAAGTTTAAATAAAAAGAAAATTCTTTGAAAAAACACATATAAAATGAATAGACATGAAATAGGTTATGTTTTTTGTTGAAATATATTCATTATGATAACGTTTTGGGCAATTTCAATAGAATATAGTGTATGAAATAGGAGAATGAACGCATAATTTTTTCGTAGAGAGAATGAAAGGGGATTACTATGTTGAGTCTTTTAAAAAGAGCCTTCTAGTAAACTAGAAGGCTCTGAAACTATAACTTAAGGTGCTTTCGTATACCCTAAGAAATGGCTTTTCCAATAAGAGTTGTTTAATGAAGCGATTGCTACACCTTTATCTCCGGATTGGATGAATGATCCCCCGCCAAGGTAGATACCCATGTGAGAAGGACCTGCTTTATAAGTATCTTTGAAATAAATCAAGTCTCCAGGTTGTGGACTTGAAGTTTGTGGCAAGCTGCTCCAATATCCAGCAACACTTTGGCGGCTAATGTTATGACCAAATTTCTTAAATACGTGGTAGATGTAACCACTGCAGTCAACACCATTAGCAGAAGTACCGCCCCAAACGTATGGTACGCCTTGCATAGATTTCGCGTATGCAAGTAGAGAAGAACTGTCACCGCTATTATTAGTATTATTATTGTTGTTATTATTTTGATTGTTATTTTGGTTGTCGTTAGGCTTATTATCTACTGCGCCACCAACTGGTGTTTTAGATAGGAAACGTGTTCCGATGTAACCAGTTTGACCGTTGTAGTTAATTTTGCTCCATCCAGAGTTTTCAGAGATTACTTGAACCTTCTGTCCTTGTGGAAGTGCGCCTATGATTCTATAATTTGTACCTTCGCCGCTACGTACATTTAGTGCAGAAGCATTAATGTAGTAGTCACCAATTGCACCTTGATCAGGTTGTTTCGGTTGTTCAGGAGTAGCAGTGCCACCTTTAACGAATTTTACAAATTCGCTACTAACATAGCCTGTTTTTCCTTGGTAGTTTACTTTAAACCAGCCGTTTTCAGATCCAACTACGTTTAATGTTGTACCATTTAACACGCCGCCAATTACACTATGGTAAGCAGCAGGGCCTGTACGAACACGTAGAGATGTTGCGTTAACAACGTAAGTACCGCCAGTTTGAACAGTTCCATTATTATTTTGCTCTTGGTTGTTACCTTGAGTGACGTTTTCGTTAGAACCGCCTTTTGTTACGTAGTCCTTGCTTAAGTAAGCAGTTTGTCCTGCGTAATTGATTTTGAACCAATCTTGAACTTCGCCTACAACTTGTACAACTTGTCCTTGTTTAACAGAACCTACAGTTGGATGAGAAGTGCTAGGACCTGTACGAACGCGAAGAGAAGATACATTTACTGTGTAGTTTCCGCTTGCTGGTTGTACATTTGTTTGATTGTTATTATTGTTTGTAGAACCTGTATTTGAAGAAGCGCCTGATACAAATTCGCTACTTACATAACCTACTTGCCCATTATGGTTGATTTTCACCCAACCATTTTCTTGACCAATTACGTTTAATGTTTGTCCTTCATATACACGTCCTGAAACAGAACTAGAAGTGTTAGGAGCTGTACGTACACGTAATACATCAGCAGTAACTTTATTGTTTCCACCTGTGCTTACATTGTTATTCGTTGCTCCGTTTTTTGATACAAACTCGCCACTAACAAAACCAGTTTGTCCATTAACGTTAATTTTGAACCAACCATTTTCTTCTCCAATTACGTTTAATGATTGACCATTATAAACGCGAGAGATGACGTCGTGAGAAGTACTTGATCCTGCACGAACGTGTAGTACGCTAGCATTCACCGTATATGATGAATTGTTTGATGCGGAAGCTTGGACAGTTTGTGTAGCAGCTTTTTGTGTATTTTGTTCAGGGGCAGCTTGAACACTATCAAGTGTAGGAGCTGCTCCTCCTGCTACAGACACTGCCGCAAGACCGGCAAGGTATTTTTTCATAATTTTTCGATTCCTTTCTGTCTGTAATGTAGTGAAGAAATATTTACCAACTGTTAAAAATTCTAAAGAGCATGTCGATTACTGTCAAGACTTATGTGGTAATCTGAATATGACAAAAAGGTTACAAAAAAAAATCAAGGTATAAATCTGCACCTTGATTTCCATTTAAATACATATATTTGATGTGGAAAATGAGAAGATTATTCGTATTTAGGAAGATGTGCTGTTGGATTTTAAAAGGCTTTGAGAAAATGACCTTTGTAGTAATTTGGTGATAGGGCCAACTTGACCATCTTGAATCGCAGTTCCATCGAGATGGGTCATCGGTAAAATTTCAATAGTCGTTCCCGTAAAGAAGCATTCATCTGCTTGATAAACATCGCGAACGCTGAAAAGCTCTTCCTTTACAGGAAGTTGAAGAGTGTTAGCTAAAGAAAGGACGTACTGACGAATAATGCCGTTTAAAATAAGGTGATTGGCTGGATGCGTATACAGTGTTCCGTTTTTTATGAGAAAGAAGTTAGAGTGGCTACCTTCAGTTACAATACCATTTCGTACGAGAAGTGCTTCTTTACAACCTTTGCGTTCAGCTTTCGTATAAGCTAATACATTTGGTAATAAATTTAGCGATTTAATATCACAGCGGAGCCAGCGTGTATCAGGTTCTGATATAGCACGTACACCGTATTCAATCCATAAAGATGGTCTTTCTTTTTTTGAAATATAAGCATAGATTGTCGGAGATGTGTCATATGAAAATGCATGTGCTCGAGCTTGTACACCACGAGATACTTGTAAGTAAATTGTTCCGTCTTCGTGGAAATTATTGTTTTCAATTAATTTGTAGAGTAAGATGATGAGTTCGGCTTTTGAGAAAGGAAGTGATAATTCTATTTCTTCAAGGGAGCGATATAATCTTGTTAAATGTGGGTCTAATAAGTGAAAGTTTCCGTTATAAAGGCGAATAACTTCATAGACGCCATCGCCAAATTGTAAACCTCTTTCTTCAAGTTCTATGTACGCGCGATGTTTTGTTGTATCAATAACTGCATCATTCCATAGTACAAATCTTTCGTATGCCAATTTTCGTCCCATCCTTTCGTTAGTACATGAATAAAAATCACTATAGTAATTTTTATGTAAGCAATTCTATACATATGACGTATATGTATTTGTAAATCACAGAGAAGTAATGGTGATTTATCCCGCATTAACTACCCGTAAATGCCCGATTGGTGAGGGCGAATAATCAGTGTGGGATGAACAAAACCCCCACTGATGAAAGTTTCACTTTATAGCATTTTGTATATACAAATTCGGAAATGAGAAATAAGAATCCTGCTTTTTGAAAAAAAAAAGCAACATTCGTATGGAATGTTGCAAAAGGAGGGTAGCTATCTTTCATAGGGACATCGTCTTTAAAGGTTTCATTAATGCAAACAAAACACTTGGAAAGACAATTATAAGAAAGTTGAAAACAAATGATGAACATATTTCTTTAAGGGATCTTATTGAAGATGAGAGATAAGAAATATGTAGAACCTTGTTTACATATTTTATTATAAAGATGTTTCGTTAATGTGGTGTAAATATTAGGTGAAGGTTATGTAATTTTAAAGTTAATGTATAGAAGAATGTGTAGAGAGGAAAATAAAAAAGAGGCTGAGGTTACTCAGCGCTCTTCTTTTCTTCTTTAATAACCGTTTTTACTTCACCAGTTTTGATCTTATTGCTTTCAGAGAAGCGAAGTAAGTCGCCTTCAATGATTTTGTCAGACATGTGCAATTCATTTTGTGCACGATCAATAAGTGGTTGAGCTTCTTCTTTCGGTAATTGTACAACTTCACCTGTGTTACGATCGTAGAATGTACTGTTTGTGTACATGTACTTATCTGTAATGAAGCTACCGTCACGAAGAACAACGAATCCTTTATTGTCTGGTGAGAATACATCATGACCGAATTGGATTTGATTCGAAGAATCTACACCAAGTAGGTTTAGAATTGTTGGTTTAATGTCAATTTCACCAGTTGGTTTTGAAATTGTTTTACCCTCTTTTTGACCTGGAACGTGAATAAACATCGGTGTTTTTTGTAAGTTCATATGGTCAAATGTAGTGATTTCTTCTTTTCCTAAGAACTGTGCCATTGCACGGTTATGATTCTCAGAAATACCATAATGGTCACCGTAGAATACGATAACAGAGTTGTCGTAAATACCTTCAGCTTTTAGACGCTCAATAAAGTGCTTCATTGCTTCGTCTAAGTAGCGAGCTGTTACCATATAGCGGTCAAATACTCCATCACCAGAATTGTACTCGTCGATTAATTTCGTACTGTCATCATAAGTGAATGGGTAATGGTTTGTTAAAGTAAGGAAGCGAGTATAGAACGGCTGCTTCACTTGTTTTAACATATCGATAGACTGATCGAAGTATTCGATATCCTTTAGTCCCCAGTTTAATTTTGTTTCTGGCGTAATCTTGTAGTCAAGTTCGTTGTAGTAACGATCATAACCAAGTGCCGGATACATAATATTACGGTTCCAGAATGTTGCGTTGTTTGCATGGAATACTGATGTGTGATACCCTTGCTCACGCAAAATTTCTGGAGTTGCTGTATATTCGTTGTTACCGTGTGTGAAGAATACAGCACCACGGTCTAGTGGATATAACGAAGTATCTACTAAGAATTCAGCATCAGATGTTTTACCTTGCCCAGTTTGATGGAAGAAGTTATCGAAGTAATAACTTTCTTTCGCAAATTGGTTTAGGAATGGTGTAACTTCTTGTCCATTAACTTGCGCACCAATTAAGAATGTTTGTAATGATTCAAGAGAGACAACAATTACGTTTTTCCCTTTTGCAGTACCATACATATTTGGATCTGGTTTACTTTGTGTTGTTTTCACATAGTTTTCTGCTTCTTGTAATTTACTACTATCAGCAAACGCTTTTTGTGAACTTGATTTTGCTTGTAGGCCAAGATCGTATGCTTGGTGTACATATAATCCTAAGTTTTTAACAAGCATAACGCGGTCGAATGAACGTGTTAATAGTTCTGGACGCTCAGCTTCTGCAAATCCTAGGTTTACGCAGAAAATAGCAACTGTTGACACGAAGTATAGGGAACGCATCGGACGTGCTACACGCTCTGTCGGTGCAAAATCTTTCTTCTTCTTCAATAGAACGAAGAATACGATAATATCCGCAAATGCAAGGATGATTTTGAAGTTAAATAATTCTTTCACACTGGAACCTAAACTTCCGAAATTAGACGTTTGTCCTAGTACTGGTAAAGTAACGAAGTCATTGTAGAATCCGTAGAACATTACGTTACCAACAAGAATGAACGTTAAGATAAAGTTAATTCCTAGTGCTATATAGTTACGTTTTTTCCCTTTTGCAAATAATGCAAGACCCACAAACAGTAATGATGCTGCTAATGGACTAATGAATAAAATGAATTCTTGCATGAAAGATTCAAGTTTTAAATCGAAGCTAGTGCGTGTAATGATGTAGGATTTTAGCCATACGGCCAAAGCTACGAATAAAGTGAAACGCACATTTTGAAATTGTGATTTCATGGTTTCTTTCATTCATTTCCACCCTTTCTCTATCAGGCTTGGTCGATTTTGGAGCGAAAAATGCTAAAATAAAAAATACATAGTTTTCTTGGCCATAATTAGAGTTTCTATATTCACCCATATACGACTTTAACTATGCATACCCTTTTTGGTTTCTTGTGCTGCTCATAAGCATAACGTCATTTCTGTATTATACAACAAAATTCATTTCTGAGAAACACTATAACAATTTACATTTTTTGTATGTGATTTGTCTCTACCAGAGAAAACTTTAACATTCGTTTATATGCCCGTCAACTAGAAAATATAACAAAAATAGAAAAGAATGTTAAGCGGAATTGAAAGTTTTTTGGTTGAGAAATATGGAATAGAAATCTTTAAGTGGTTGTCTAGAAAACTATTATATGAAGGAAAATATGAAAAAATTAACGAACACTTGTTCTTTTTGGTTTTGTTTGTTACAATGAAATTTCATTGATAGATTATGTGTAATTTTGATGAACTTTTACTGATAACATAACATATTGTAGCTTATTTCTTTTGAAAATAGGGAGGCTTTTGAATGAAACAAAAATTTTCAGTTGAAGCGTTTTGGAAGAAAATAAAACATGTTGCGAAGCAGGCAGGGCAGTCGGTAATCTATGCGAGTTTATTGTTGTTTTACGTTTTGCAAAGACCGGATGTTCCAAAACGAGTGAAAATTATTGTAATCGGAGCACTTGCTTATTTCATTGCACCGATTGATGCCATTCCAGATTTCATTGCTGGAGTCGGTTATACGGATGATTTAGGTGCGTTAATGGCCGCACTATTACAAGCATCGATATACGTAAATGAAGAAGTGAAAGATAAGTCGCGAGTGAAGTTGGCAGAATGGTTTGGTTCGGATATAGACACATCATTTATCGATCAAAAATTAGATCAATAGGTGAGAACTGTCATAGGATGACAGGGCGAACGTAAGCGAGGAAGTGCATTATGCCATCAGGAAGAACGCATACGAAAATAAACTTAATATCCCTTCCGATTGTTTTGTTTATGCTCTTTTCGTATGGATTAACAAGTTTTGATTTTTTATTAACTTTTGCAATTGGCTTTTTAGTAGGTACTTCATTTTTAACACCGGATTTAGATACGTACAGTAATGCGTATAATAAATGGGGATTCCTCCGTATTTTTTGGTATCCATATAGGAGCGTAATGCCCCATCGTTCCTTCTTCACACATACGATTATAATTGGTGATATTATTCGTATTGCATACATGTTAATCGTGTTTTCTCCGTTTTTATTCCTATTAAATATAATCGCATTCGGCGGAAATTTAATAGAAATTGCGAAGGAACACGAGGTTGAAATTGTAACGTTTGTAATGGGGATTGTTGTGGCAAGTACGCTCCACATTATAGCGGATAAAGCGAATACGCGCCGAAAGAAAATGATGAGAAAAAAGAAGAAACGCAGAAGATAAAGAAACCGTCCCAAAAGGTATTTTGGGACGGTTTCTTTCTTATTAATAGGTAGGTTACTCTTGTCGTATTTTGTAGTTAAGTCGATATTCCTTGTCGAATCGCCGATAAAATTTTATTTACCATCATGCGACATCAATTTTTGGACAGTTTCTTTTTAAACAAATGTTTGTTTAAAACTAAGCTTTCAGTACCTTAATCCCTTTTACAATATTCCAAATGAAGTAGTATAAGCTAATGATTCCGCAAATGCATAAGACAATCATTGCTCCGATTCCAAGTGTTACGTCTGATTGATCAGATCCGATCCGATACCCATAATTCCTAAAATAACTAATCCAATAAATGTGGCGATGCTTGGAATGATATGTGTCCATAGAGCACGTTTTGCATGTGGTTTCGTTTCAGAGTCGCCCACAATCCACACGATAATAGGGAATAAGATGGGCGCAAATAATACACTAAAGTATGATAAAGCTGCTAATATTTTGTTTCCGTTCATATATATCACCTCATAAATAATGTCCGTTGTTATACTTTTATTATGCAGGAAATTTGGCGAGCTTCCTATCGATTAACATTACAAGAACGTGACGCTTTTGTAAGATTTTCTATTTAAATGATAAAATTTTCAAAAAAATCTTTTTAAATGAAAATTGTTGTGATAAAATTATTGAAAACGTTTTCTTAAACGTTTTATATTTTTTTGGACTTAAAGGTATGATGACCTGATAGTCTATTGATAAGGTTATATCTATTTAAAAGGGGATTCTTTAGGGGGAGAGAACAATGAACACATGGACACAAGTTTACGATCCGTTCGGTAACATTTGGATTTCGGCAGCAGTCGCACTTATTCCAATCATCTTTTTTTTCTTAGCTTTAGCAGTTTTCCGCATGAAGGGGTATGTGGCAGGATTTATTACAGTTGTATTAACGATTTTGGTGGCGTTATTTGCGTATAAAATGCCATTCACAATGGCAATGGCAGCGACCGGATACGGTTTCTTATACGGATTATGGCCAATTGCGTGGATTATCATTATGTCAGTATTTTTATATAAAATTTCTGTGAAAACAGGTCAATTTGATGTCATTCGTGCATCTGTATTATCCATTACGAATGATCATCGTTTACTCGTTATTTTAATCGGATTTTCATTTGGAGCATTTTTGGAAGGGGCAGCAGGATTTGGTGCACCAGTAGCGATTACGGCAGCGCTTCTGGCAGGCCTTGGGCTAAATCCTTTATATGCAGCAGGTCTTTGTTTAATCGCAAATACTGCACCAGTAGCGTTCGGAGCGATGGGGATTCCGATTACAGTTGCTGGACAAGTAACAGGCATTGATCCGCATAAAATTGGACAAATGGCTGGGCATCAATTACCGTTCTTATCTTTATTTGTTCCGTTCTTTATCGTATTTTTAATGGATGGCTTTAAAGGAGTAAAACAAACGTGGCCTGCTTTATTTGTAGCGGGTAGTTCATTTGCAATTACACAGTTTATTACAGCGACGTTTTTAGGACCAGAACTTCCGGATATTACGTCAGCGCTTGTAAGTTTAGTAAGTTTATCGCTATTCTTAAAAGTTTGGCAGCCGAAAGAAATTTATCAAACTAAGCAAGCGAATAGTGAAGTAGCCGCGGCGACGACAACGACATCTATGCCGAAACTAACGGTAGGAAAAGTAGTAAAAGCGTGGTCTCCGTTCATTATTTTGACTGTGATGGTAGTCATCTGGAGCCAGAGTTTCTTTAAAGCGTTATTCGCCCCGGGCGGCGCTTTAGAAAGTCTCGTATTTAAATTTGAAGTTCCAAGCTTGCACAATTTAGTAATGAAAGCAGAGCCTATTGTAAATAAACCAACACCTTATGAAGCAATCTTGAAATTAGATATTTTATCAGCGACTGGAACAGCAATTTTAATTGCTTGTATCATTTCTATCTTTATTTTGAAAATGAGTGCAAAAGATGCAGTAGCAACATTTAAAGCAACGTTAAATGAACTAAAAATGCCAATTCTATCTATTGGATTCGTATTAGGATTCGCATTTATCGCAAACTATTCTGGTCTATCTTCTACATTAGCGTTAGCACTTGCAGGAACTGGCGGATTATTCCCGTTCTTCTCACCATTCTTAGGATGGATTGGCGTATTCTTAACAGGATCAGATACGTCAGCGAACGCACTGTTCTCGAATTTACAAGCAATTACAGCGCAGCAAGTCGGTGTATCTGAAGTACTTCTCGTTGCAGCAAATACAACGGGCGGTGTAACAGGTAAAATGATTTCTCCGCAATCAATTGCGATTGCTTGTGCGGCAGTTGGACTTGCTGGGAAAGAGTCAGATTTGTTCCGCTTTACATTGAAGCATAGTTTATTCTTCGTTACTATTGTTGGGATTATGACGTATGTGCAGGCTTATTATTTAACTTGGATGATCCCGTAAACAACAAAAGAAATAAACTTTGCATTTTTCAGATTATAGTGTATGATGGGAAAGTATTGAAAATTAAATCAGTGATAAACTAGGGGTGCCTAACGTATGCGTAGGCTGAGAGAGAAGCGTGTGAACTTCTTAACCCTTTGGACCTGATCTGGCTCGTACCAGCGTAGGGAAGTTAACGGCTTTACATAATTATGTCTTTATGAGCCAGGTCCTTATTCTTTTATGGACCTGGCTCTTTTTATTTTGGCATGCGCTGGCCATATCTCGTCCTTGTCACGAACAGGGGGGCAACAAAGGTTATGAAACAGTCTGTTTCAGCTGAGCAAATTGAATTGAAATCGAGTTTACCAGGAAGTAAGAAAGTGTATGTGGATGGAACACGTGAAGGTATGAAAGTACCAATGCGCGAGATTGAACAAAGCGATACGAACGGTGTTCAAAATCCGCCAATCCGTGTGTATGATACGAGTGGACCTTATACAGATCCAGAGTATAAAGTGGAGCTGGAAAAAGGGTTGCATGCGCCGCGCCACTCTTGGACCTTGGGGCGTGGTGATGTGGAAGCTTATGAAGGACGCGAAATTAAACCTGAGGATGACGGTGTGAAAGTGGCTTCAAAACATATACCTGTTTTCCCGCAAATGGATCGTAAGCCGCTTAGAGCGAAGCAAGGTGCAAATGTTTCGCAAATGCATTATGCGCGTAATGGCATTATTACGTCTGAGATGGAATATGTTGCGATTCGTGAAGGGGTAGAACCTGAATTTGTTCGTAAGGAGATTGCAGAAGGTCGTGCGATTTTGCCGGCGAACATTAACCATCCTGAAGCGGAACCGATGATAATTGGACGTAATTTTCACGTAAAGGTAAATGCAAATATCGGAAACTCTGCTGTATCGTCTTCTATTGCAGAAGAAGTAGAGAAGATGACGTGGGCGACTCGCTGGGGTGCAGATACGATTATGGATTTATCTACAGGTAAAAACATTCATACAACACGTGAGTGGATTATTCGTAATGCTCCGGTACCAGTTGGAACTGTGCCAATTTATCAAGCGCTTGAAAAGGTAAACGGAATTGCAGAGGATTTAACGTGGGAAGTGTATCGTGATACGTTAATTGAGCAGGCGGAGCAAGGCGTTGATTACTTCACGATTCACGCTGGTGTATTACTTCGTTACATTCCAATTACTGCAAAGCGTATGACAGGTATTGTTTCGCGCGGTGGTTCGATTATGGCGCAGTGGTGTTTATTCCATCATAAAGAAAACTTCCTATATACTCACTTTGAAGAGATTTGTGAAATTATGAAGCAGTACGATGTTTCGTTCTCTCTTGGAGATGGATTACGTCCAGGTTCTATTGCAGATGCAAATGACGAAGCGCAGTTTTCTGAGCTTGAAACACTTGGTGAATTAACAAAAATCGCTTGGAAACATGATGTGCAAGTTATGATTGAAGGACCTGGGCATGTACCGATGCATTTAATTAAAGAAAATATGGAGAAAGAACTTGATATTTGTCAGGGTGCGCCGTTCTATACACTTGGGCCGTTAACGACAGATATTGCACCAGGTTATGATCATATTACTTCAGCGATTGGTGCTGCGATGATCGGCTGGTTTGGAACGGCGATGCTTTGTTATGTAACACCGAAAGAACATTTAGGTTTACCGAACAAAGATGATGTTCGCGAAGGGGTTATTACGTACAAAATCGCTGCGCATGCAGCCGATCTTGCGAAAGGGCATAAAACGGCTCATCAGCGTGATGATGCACTTTCAAAAGCACGATTTGAATTCCGTTGGCGCGACCAATTTAATTTATCTTTAGATCCTGAACGCGCGATGGAGTACCATGATGAAACGTTGCCAGCAGAAGGGGCGAAAACAGCGCATTTCTGTTCAATGTGTGGCCCAAAGTTTTGTAGTATGAGAATTTCACATGATATTCGTGAATATGCGAAAGAAAATGACTTAGAAACGACAGAAGCAATTGAAAAAGGAATGAAAGAGAAAGCGGTAGAATTCAAAGAAACTGGTAGTCACTTATATCAATAACACGTCACACCTCTTTACTTGATTGATCACACTGTACCTAACTTAAATATAGAAGAAGCCCCCTTTGCTAAGACGGTAGCAAAGGGGGCTTCTGTCGTCTATAAGGCGAAGAATAATTGTATCCAGTAGTATAAGAGGAATAATGTGACGACTGTTGTGAGTGGGATTACGATGAGAGATACGCTTAAATAATCTTTCCATTTCACTTTAATTTTGTTTTGTCTTAAGATATACATCCAAATGAGGGAAGCTAGTGTACCGATTGGTAATAATAGTGAACCGATGTCACTACCGATGATATTTGCGAGGTAGATCGTTTTTAATGTGACTGGATCTAGTCCCATTTCTGTTAATGTGATTGTACCAATCATAAGTGCAGGGTGGTTATTGAAGACGTTAGAGAGGAGGGAAACGAGTCCGCCCATTGCAAAGCTGGCATAGAGTAGATGCTGACTTACAACTGGTTCGAGCCAATGGACAAGCGCCGCTGTTAATCCTGCGTTATGAAGCCCGTAAATAATTACGTACATAGAGAAGGCGAAAATTAAAATGTGCCACGGTGTCTTTTTCAAAATATCGACTGGGTTTGTTCGTAAGTAGTACCATCTCCAGATGAGAAGAACGAGTGAACCGAGTACGGCAACAATTTCGATTGGAATCGATAAGAAGGATGCAACGAATAGAAGACAGCGCATAAGGAAGACGAAGCCTAATACTTTTAACATGAATTTCGTACGTTTTTGTTTCGTATTAACAGAATTTTGTCCTTTTAACGGATGGAAGTTTTTCGTGAAGAAAATTTCTTCAATATCATATGAAGAAACAGGTAATCTTTCTGGTAGCTTTTTCTTTAAAACTGTATACATAAGCCATGACATAAACAGTAGTCCTAGTGTTGCAGGTACAAACATCATAGCAGTATGCATATAAAGAGTCATATGGACGATGTTTAATGCGATTAAGTTTACGATATTACTTACACCGATTGGTGCACTAGATGCAGTGGCAATTAGAGCGCCACTTAATAAATAAGGGATTTGTTGATGAGGTTTTAATTGAAGATTTTTCAGAAGAAGGATTAAAATTGGAGTTGTAATTAAAATACTACCGTCATTATTAAATAAAAGAGTCATAAGAAAACATAGTAATTGAATGTACCAGTATAGGCGGTGTCCGGAACCTTTCGCTAAATTTGCGAGTTTTGCTGCGGACCAGTGGAAGAAGCCGAAGCTTTCTAATATAACTGCCATAACGATGGTCGCTAATATTGTTATGGAGGCGCCTCCAATTTTACTTATAATGTCTATGACGTCTGGTTTTGATACAAGTCCAGTAATGAGGATAATGCCGGCGCCGACTGCTGCCGGCCACGCCTCATTTATACCACGAGGGCGCCAAAAGATAACAATCATCGTTAAGAAGAATACAATAATAGTAATCCATATTTCAATGCTCATATTTAACCTACCTTTCTATTTTCCCTTGAACAAATGTAGCTTGTCTCAAGTTTATATAGCATTATATTCAAAAGAAAATAAGAAGAACTAGGCATCTACCTGAATCTAGTGAATATGTGTATTTTGAGCAATAAGGCAAGTATAAGTAGTAGTGTAATAACTATTAGGAGAGGAGTCTAATAAATGAGGGGCATTCAATGTGTGAATGCCCCTCATTTACTATTTTTCCTTTAAAAATGTTCGATCTTTTAAGAATAAATTCCAGAAGAAAATAAATCCTGGTAGTAAAATTGCAATCCCGATTGCGTAAAGAATAAGAAGTGCATAGAATGTTTCGACCGTCGTAAAGCTTGTAAATACAGTTACGTCCGGGTAAATAATATAAGGTAAATGGGCGACGCCGTAAGCGTAGCTTGCAAATGCATATTGAGCGACGACAGCTAAAACTGCAATGCGAGGAAAGCCTAGTGTGCCATATTTCTTATTTGTCCACCAAAGGGAAGAGTATCCGATAACAAATAAAATGATAGAGACTGTAAACCATGGGAATTGCTTTATGAGTCCTTGCATAAGCCAGTGTGTTTCAGGGTCCATTACAACGAGAGCGATAATAGCAGTCACGAGCGTTGCAGGACCAAGTATGATGGCATTTCTTCTATAAATTCGGTACGTATCTTCAGAACCTTGTTCCCTAGCAAAATCAGCAAGAAAGAGAGATGATAGAAATAGTTCCGAAGTTAGTCCGAAGAGCATATAACAATAAATAACGGGACTAGAAAGAAGTTTTCCGTAAAGGAGCACTTCTTTTCCTTCAGACATCGTAATATAGGCACCTTCTGTAACTGGCAGAACGGTAATTAATAGAGCTGGGATTAAGAGCCCAGTAATACCTGAAATAATCCGAAGAAGGTGTTGGTATTTTGGCAGGGAGTAAGCAAATACCATAAAAGTACTACGAATCGCAACGAGTACTAAAATTAACATAACTGGTACAAACATAACGGTTGCAAGGGTAAAGGCCGCTTTTGGGAAGAAACCGAGAAAAGCAACGACGACAAAGACAAGAAACGTATTTGTTACTTCCCAAGTTGGTGATAAGTACCGATTAGCAAGCTTGGCAGCAAGTGTCGGGTGTTTAGCGTATACCATGCCCCAAAAACCAGCTCCAAAATCAATAGAACCTAGTATGCTATATACGAAAATAAGAGCCCATAAGATGATGATTGCAATGCTTTCCTCATGCACGAGAATCGCCTCCTTCGTGATGTAAATCATTCTTTAATGGATGTTTCTTAAAGAATGTCCGTAGTACAAAGACTGTTAAAATACCGAGTCCGATATATAAAATGATGAATAAAACAAATAAAGGACCGACGAAATCAGCGCGCGTAGAAGCATCTACCGTGCGTTGCATGCCATAAATTGTCCATGGCTGACGACCACTACAACTAAAAATCCATCCGAATTCAATACCGAGCAACATAACGGGTCCACAGGCGGCAGCTCCCCAAAGAAGCCACTTCGGTAACTCTACTCCTTTTTTTCGGTAAACAAAGTACCAATATAAGAGGGCAATAGCTGCAACTGCAAAGGTAAAGGCAGCGGTGCCAACCATTAAGTTGAACAGTGTATGTGTGTAAAATGGTGGCCATGTTTCTTGTGGGAATTCCTTTAGACCTTTTACAACGGTGTTAGGGTCTAGTCCCACTAATAAGCTAAGCATGTTCGGAATTTCAAGGGCATAGTTTAGTTCAAGTGTGTTAGGGTCCACAACCCCGCCAATCGATAAAGGCGCGTGTGATGTCGTTTCAAACAAAGCTTCAGCAGATGCTAGTTTTTCAGGTGAATGTTTATGTAAGGCAATAGCAGATTCGTGTCCTGAAAGCCACATCGTAGCACCTGTGATAAATGTAACGACAAGCCCGAGCAGTAATCCTTTTTTATGGTAAGCAATTTCACGAGCGCTTAAATTTTTCTTTAATAATTTAAATCCAGCGATAGAAGCGATAACAGCTGCTCCAGTTGTATAGGCCGTAATAACGACGTGGAATGCACTTGTGCCAAAGCTCGGATTAAAGAAAGCTTTCCACGGATCAACGTTAAAAACTGAGCCATCTGGATTCATTGAAAAGCCCGCAGGTGTATTCATCCATGTGTTTGCCGATGTAATAAGCACGGCAGATGCAGTGGCGCCAATCATAACGAAAAATAGCGAGATTAATCTCATAACTGGAGGCAGTTTATCAGCCGCATATACGTAAATAGACATGAATAAAGCCTCTAAAAAGAAGGCGAAAATCTCAATTTGAAACGGAACGGAAATAACTTGCCCAACAATTTTGGCGAAACCAGGCCAAAGAAGTGAAATTTGTACACCAACAATTGTTCCAGTTGGAATTGCTACACCGAGAAGGATAGCAAAAGCCTTTGTCCATCTTTTTGCCATAATGGCATAGTCGGAATCTTTCTTCCAGTGATAGAGTATTTCACTTATAAAAATCATTAAAGAAAGCCCGACTCCAAGCGTTGCAAAGATAATGTGGAATGCTAATGAAGAACCAAAAAATGCCCTTGCTAATGTTACGGTATCCATATGTATACTCCTCTTCTTTTTGCCATTATTTTCTGATTTAATTGGAAAATTTATTCAAAAAACTACCAAAAATATATATGTATTTAAAAAATGAGTACGATAATTTAATGTTTAAATATTCTAAAGAAAAAGAAATTGATATTTGGTAATATTTTATTTGTTTTTTAGGGCTGAATCTTTTATAATCTTTTATGCGAACGTAAGTTCTGTTTCCAGGATGAAGAAGTTTATGTGAAATGGAGAGGGTGTTTTATGTATCCTGAAGTCATTAAAAAGATGGCATTTTCAAGAGAGCATAGAGATTTATTATTAAAGTTGTATAATAAAGAAATTACGCGTCGTGAATATGATCGACTTGTGGAATCGCTATATAGACCTTCTAAAGAGGCTTGCGAAGGATAAGGTGAGAGAGACAATCTAAAGGATTGTCTTTTTTATATTTGCGTATGTTCTGGTAAAATTAAGGTTAGCCTTAAAAGGAGGTGAAAAGCTTGCGAAAACGTTTATATATAGGGATTGGGGTTATTCTCTTAATCGCTTTAGGTGGAGTTGTATTTTGGTCAGCTTTACAAGGAAATCGTACCGAGCATTTTATTTTACGACATATGGTGAATGAAAATGGGACACTTGCAACGTATCGCTTAGAGGATACAAAGGCAGGTAAGGGTGAAGCGAAGGGCCGTGAAGCTTTATCAGAATCTGCAGGGTTATGGCTACAATATACACTTGATAAAGATGATCAAGCTTTATTTGATGAACAAGTGAAGGTTATTCAAAATAACTTTGTACACAAGGATCGCATCGTTATATGGAAAATCTCTGAAAAGGGAGAAATGCAGTCAGCTACTAATGCACTTATCGATGATCTTCGTATTATAGAACAATTATATCGTGCTTATGAAATGTACAAGGAAGATCGCTATAAAAACCTTGCAGATCAATTGAGTGATTCTGTACTTCGTTATAATAAAAAAGGTGATTATTACGTTGATTATTACGATGCAGATACAGGAAAACAAAATAACTTTGCAACAACATCTTACATAAATCCGCATGCATTCTCTTATATGAAAAAGTATGGAAAAATTTCTGCACAGCAGTATCAGGAAGTTGTTCAGTTTTTAGCGGATTATCCAAGGCAGGGCTGGGCATTCCCGAAAGAGTATAAAGATGATGGGACATTTACGTACGATAAAGAAGTGAATCTTATTGATCAATCATACGTTGCTTATCATCGTAGTTTAGGCGGTCTTTCATCAGATGCTTATTTGGAATTTATAAAGAAGAAATTTCGCGAAGACGAAAAGTTATATGGTCGTTATAACTTAGAAACGGGAAAACAAGCTGTGAACTATGAATCACCAGCATCTTACGGATTAACAATTTTGTACGTACTACAAACAGGTGATACAAAGTTTGCGAAGGAATTGTATGAGCGGATGACTACATTTCGAAATGATAATGTATTTAGTAGATATTATGGTGGATATGTAACAGGTGAGAATAATAATACACATATTTTCGATAACGTATTGCCGCTTTTAGCGGAAATGGAATTGGATAAGAGTAAAAAATAGAAGGTGCCACCCTATGGGGATGGTACCTTCTATTTGTGTCGTTATTTGTTTGTAAAGCGATATAATTTTACGCCCTAATATTGGAGAAGTAATCAATCACGAATTCACGAAATTGCTGGGCGGTGTTTGATAAATAGCGCTTCTTCGACCAACTTAAGCCGATAGTTCGTTCGCAATTAGGTTCAATGATACGTAACTTATTTGATGCTAAAGTAGAGTTTTTTAATAAAGTTAAACTTGGGACAAAGGCGATGCCAAGACCTTGCTTAATGAGATCGCTAATCACGGTTGGTTCATCTACTTCAAAAGCGATATGTGGAGTGAAACCAGCTTTTTTACAAAATTCATCTGTTAAGTGCCGAAATCCGTAACCGGTGTTCATACTAATAAACGATTCGTCTTTTACTTCATGCAAATAGATACTTTCGCGGTTTGATAACCGATGTCCTGAAGGAACAGCTAAGAAAATTTCTTCTGTGATAAGTGGTTCCCAAACCATTTCCTCGCCTTCAATTGGTACAGAGGAGATACAAAAATCAATTTCCATATTATCTAGTTGCCGCTTCATAGAAGGAGTAGATGCGAGAAATTGTTGGAATCGAACGTTAGGGTGTTCTAGTAAAAAAGAACCGAGTAGCTCGGGTAATATTCTTGGAATAGAAACTGCAAGCGTAATAGAGCCTTGTTGTAATTCAGCTAAATCTTTAATTTCACGTTCCCCTTCACTTAATTCATGAAAAATGCGTTCTACTCGTTTTAAAAATACTTTGCCGAAAGAGTTTAATGTAATCTGTCGACCTTGGCGATCAAATAAGGGGACGCCTAAGTCCTTTTCTAGTCTAGCGATTGTTTTACTGAGTGAAGGCTGCGCGATATGCAATTCTTCAGCTGCTTTTGTCATATGTTCTAGTCGTGCGACTGTCTGAAAGTATTTTAATTGAAGAAGTTCCACTTCGAATCTCCTTTCTATAGACCAAAAGGAATGAATTGATAATTAAAGATGTATTATACAGTATGGAAAGTGACGTGTATAGTAAATCTGTTAAACCATTCGAAGGGTGTTAAATTAGGAGAAGGAGTATGTTTCATGAAGGGAATTCAACTTATATTTAAAGATTGGAAGGCGATGTGGAACCATAAACATGGACGTATCGCTTTAATTTTTTTATTAATCGTTCCTTTAATTTATTCAGGATTCTTCTTAGCTGGATATTGGGATCCGTACGGAAAATTAGATAAATTACCTGTCGCAGTTGTTAATTTAGATAAGGGTGCTGTGATGGATGAAAAAACAATCCAGGCTGGAGACGATTTTGTTAAAAATTTAAAAGAGAATAAGGAATTGGCGTTTCATTTCGTATCAGAAAAAGATGCTGATGAAGGGCTAAAAGAAGATAAGTATTATATGGTGGTTACGATTCCGGAGGAGTTCTCTAAAAAGGTAAGTACACTAATGGATGAGAAACCAGAGCCGGCGAGGCTGCAGTACAAAGTAAATCCAGGGAAAAACTTTGTAGCAGCTCAAATTGGAACGACAGCTGTTGAAAATATGAAAACAAAAATCTCAAATAGTATTACGAAATCTTATACAGAAGGTGTCTTTTCAAAGTTTCAAGATTTGGCACAAGGGTTGAGTGATGCAAGTAATGGTGCTGAGAAGTTATATGAAGGAACGACGGATGCAAAAAATGGGGCAAATCAGCTTGCAGATGGTATTCATCGTTTAAGTGACGGGACATCAAAAGTGAAAGAGGGAAGTGAAAAACTTGCTTCTAGCCAATCTGCCTTAAGTGGCGGTGCAAATGAGCTTAGTCAAGGAGCGACATCACTTCATAGTGGTATGGAGTTACTAGCGCAAGGTGAAAAAACTTTACAATCAGGAGTTAGTGAATTAAGTGCTGGTACAAATGAATGGGTGAACGGAAGTGAGAAACTTGCTGAAGGGCAAGTGAAAGCGGACAATGCAGCAAATAGTGTAAAACAACAATTAGAAGAGTACGTGAAAAGTCATCCAGAAGCACAGCAAGATCCTGCTTTTCAAAAGATCATTGCTACTTCTAACGGATTAGCTAAAGCAACAAACACTTTAAATAATAGCCAACAACAATTGACACAAGGTGCGCGGAAGCTTACTGATGGTCAGCATAAGATTGAGGAAGGCATGAATACATTCGGAGTTAAGTTAAACGAAGCTACCGCTGGAACGAAAAAGATAGCAGATGGTACTTCGAATTTAGCTGATGGATTTACGAAGTGGGGAAATGGATTTACATCATTACAAGAAGGTGTAAATCACCTTGCGAGTGGCGGAACAGAGCTGAATCATGGTGCTGATAAGTTAACGAACGGACTTGTTAAACTTGACGATGGTGCGAAAGAACTTTCTACGAAATTGGGAGAGGGCGCAGAGAAGATAGCGGATGTTCGCAATGATGATGCACGCAATACGATGTTCTCAGAGCCGGTTCAATTAGTGAAGTCGACAGTTTCTGATGTGCCTAACTACGGTTCAGGTATTGCACCATACTTTTTATCACTGGCATTTTATGTTGGCGGAATTATGGCATCGAATATTTTACCTCTTGGCCGTAGACAAAATATGAAGGTAAGCGGAACAGTACATTTTATTAATAAACTAGGATTGGTATATTTAATTGGACTTATTCAAGCATTACTTGTGGATGTGGCTGTGCTAGGAGTTATGAAATTAGAAGTTGCAAGTGTGCCACTCTTTGTTTTATCAAGTATTATTATTTCCTTTACGTTCATGACATTTATTCTTATGTTAGTAACGGTATTTGGTCTTGTTGGAAAGTTCTTAGCAGTAACGCTTCTCGTCCTGCAATTAGCGACGAGCGGGGGTACTTTCCCAGGAGAATTAAATATAGCTGTTCTTAGCAAAATTGGACAATTTCTCCCAATGTCCCATTCTCTTAGAGGATTACAAGATGTTATCTCTTTAGGAGATTGGTCGCAATTACGAATGCAAATTTTAATATTGTTATGCTATCTCGTTGTTGCTGGTGGAATCACATGGGTTACGAGTCATATACAGCATAAGGAAACGAATGCAGAGCAAGTTTCATAATATAAAGAAGTTATCCGGATAAAAGGTTTTATTACGACCTTTTCGGATAGCTTTTTCTTATTTCTTTTCCATTACCGCAAAGTAATTATTTTCATTATCAGCAAAGTTGAATGCTCTACCAGTAGGTAAATCTACAACTTGTCCAACTGTAACGTTTTTCTCAGAAAGATCTTTATACAGTTGATCTAAGTTATTAGAGAAGAACATAAGTGAAGGTGTATTTAAGTTTAATTCAGGTTGCATCTTCGCAATTAACGCTTTATCGTGAAGGACGATGCTTGTTCCGGCTTCTTTTGCCGGCGCAATTTCAATCCAGCGAAACCCTTGTCCGTTATTCTCTTCCGCAATAATTTGGAATCCTACTGTTTCTGTCCAAAATTGTACTGATTCATCTTGGTTATTTACATATAACATAATTTGTCCAATTTGATTAATCATAGGTGTGTCCTACTTTCTTTTCTTATATGAAATACTATTATATCAAATATATGGTTTGAATACCTTTTCGTGATTTTTCCGAAGTACAATCTTCGCCCATTTCATATTTGTCGTAGGGGAAGGTCCTGTAATCCACGTATGAAATGGTAGTATGCTGCCAATGACCATTGCTAAAATAGAGAATGTGGCCGTTAGTATAAATAATAATAGGCTATATAATATTGTGTTTTCTTGCAATGTAAATAAAGAAAGAAATTTTGTACATAGTTGTAAGAAGAAAAAATGAGCTAAATAAGCGCCATACGTGTAATTCCCGATAAAACGTAAAGCTTTATATAAGAAACCACGTCGCTGTACAATTGTAATAGATAACACGTACAGTATCATAATTTCACAAACAATATATAAAAACATGGACGGTTTTAAATAAGTAGAAACCGTTAAATGAATAGAATTGGCGCCGTAAAAACTAAATAACTCATAATTGATGAATAAAAATAAGATGAAAAATAGTATTGTGATAAGCGGAATATGTTTCATGACAAATATACGCCAAGTTTTTAATGATACAGCAGCTATTCCTCCCATGACGAAATAGAATGAGTAGAAGAAGAAGGAACGATCTGTATAATGTAAAATGGTTGAACTAGTCAGTTTCTCTCCATTAAAAATGTAGTGAGAAGAGTACCACATTAAGAAAAAATATAGACAAGCGAAAATGGTCATATATTTATATATGTCTTTTTTATTTTCTGTTCGTTTTTGAAACCAATAAAATAGTGTGCATAGTAAAGGGAACAATAAGTGAATTTGGAACATCATAATAACGTACCAAAGATGAGGTGCAGCTGTTCCGAGTAATAAACTTTTTATTCCGCCTTGTAGTGTAATGACATCGTTTGTTGTTAATAGATAAAGAATAGACCAAAAGAAATAAGGGATGAGTAAATGTGTGGATTTTTCATAAATATACTCTGTATAAACGAGTTTCTTCGTATATTGCCGAATTAAATGGAAGCCGACGATAAATATGAATGCAGGTGCTGAAAATTTTGCAAGATTAAATAGCATGCCCATAATGAGGGATTGCTCGAGTAAGACATTTCCTTGATTCATTGTATATAATAAGGAACTTTGCAAAACGACAGCAAGAAATGCAATGCTTTGCAAAACTTTGAATTCTGGTGCACTTTGTACCATTATGTCCATCTCCTTTTCCATACATGATTATAGTACGGAGAAAGGATGAAAGGTGTGGAATATTTGTGAAGATTATAACAAATTTGTGGCGGGATGGGATTATATTAACGGTTTTGCTAATATATCTATGGTAACTTCCAAAATGTCGATTCACTAACAAATAACGACAAAAAGAGGATGCTCCAAACGAGCATCCTCTTTCTATATATTAAGCAAATTTATTTTTGATCCAGTTTTTACCTTCTACAAGACGAGCTGTCATTACGGCACAAGCATTATCTCCTGTTACGTTTAACACTGTTGCAGGAGGATCGATGATTGTACTAATTGCTGCGATAATTGGCAATGCTTCTGGTGGGAATCCATATAGAGAAACGATTAACATTTCACCAATCATACCCCCGCCCGGAATAGCACCCATTACTGTTCCTACTAATAGAGAAACAACAAGTGCAATTGCTAATGTTTTCGGTCCTTCGAATTCCATGTTGAAAATACCGAATAAGAAAGCAATTTTTAATACCCCGCCTAAAACAGATCCATCTTTATGAAGTGTAGATCCAAGAAGGACAACTGTTTCACGAACGTCAGAAGAAATACCCATTTTCTTCGTTGCTTCTAAGTTCGAGGGAATACTTGCGGCACTACTACAAGTTGCAAGTGATGTAACTGTAGGAGAGACCATGTTCTTCCAAAATACTTGTACACCTTGTTTGCGACCTGCAAGGTACGCATAGAATGTAAAGAATACGAAGAAGTAAATAAGAGAAGCTGGATAGTATACCATTGCTGCTCGGAAGTAAGTTCCAAGAAGTTGTGGTCCGAATTCACCAACTAATGCTGCGAAGTAGGCAGCTAGTCCGATTGGAGCGTAGTACATAATGAAAGATACAACTTTCATTGAAATTTCTGCACCAGCTTGTAGGAATGTAGCGAATGGTTTCCCTTTTTCACCAACTGCTGAAGTTGCAACCCCCATTAAGATAGAGAAGAAAATAAGAGCTAGCATGTTCTCGCGAGATAGTAACTTTGAAAAGTCTGATACTGTTATGATACCAACAATTTGATCAGCAACACTAACTGCTTTTTCAGCTTTATCAGGCTGCGTTAGTTCTAATACAACACCTTGTGCTGGCGGGAATACTTTCACGATAATAATCATAAAAATAGCAGCTAAAATACTTGTAAATAAGAAAGTTCCAGCCATACTAGACATAATTTTACCGAAACGTTTTAATCCATCCATATTAGCAATAGATGACGCGATGCTAAAGAATACTAAAGGTACAACAATCGTAAACATTAAGTTTAAGAAAATGTCACCAAGCGGCTTTAAAGCAACTGCATCGGCACCCATGAAATAACCAATGAAACCACCAATTAGGATAGAAGATAATAAAATAAGCGGAAAGCGATATGCCTTCATAAATATACCCTCCTATCGATTATAAAAAATCATACTGAATCATTATAGCGAGTTAGAGACTTCTTTACTAGGAAAATACGGATAGATGGAATAGCGTGAAAACCGAGAAATTTTTGTTTTTAAGCTCGGCATACAGTTAGAAATCTAGACATATATATTTGTAACCTAGTAGTGGCAAGGGCTACACCATAACTTAGGTTTGGAAAAAGGGGGAGGGGAGCGAGATGAATATTTTACTTTGCTGTGCAGCGGGAATGTCTTCCAGTTTGATTGTTACAAAAATGGAGAAAGCAGCAGAGGCAAGAGGGATAGAGGTAAAGATTTGGGCAGTATCAGGTTCAGAAGTGCGAAATCATATTGATACTGCAGATGTACTTTTACTTGGACCGCAAGTACGTTATTTATTACCGAAAATGAAGGAATTATGTAAGGAGAAGGGAATACCTGTTGATGTCATTCAATCCGTCCATTACGGACTTTGTAATGGAGAGGCTATCTTACAAGCAGCTTTGTCCATGAAACCATGAGGAGAGTGGGATAGATGATAAAGTTTTTAGAGAAATATGTGATGCCAGTGGCAGGGAAGGTTGCAGAGCAGAGGCATTTGCTAGCAATTCGTGATGGACTTGTATTGACGATGCCTTTCTTAATTATAGGATCAGTTTTTCTTATTCTTAGTACATTACCAATCCCCGGGTATAATGAATTCATGGCGAGTTTGTTCGGGAAAAATTGGAACGTAGCATTAGGGTATCCAGTTAGTGCAACTTTTAATATAATGGCTTTAATAGCTGTTTTTGGAATCGCTTACAGACTTGGTGAGTATTATAAAGTAGATGCTTTAGCATCTGGTGCATTATCGCTTGTAACCTTCTTGCTTGCAACTCCATTTCAAGTTGCATATATCGTTCCGGGTACGAAAGAAAGTATACTGGTAGATGGAGTAATTCCAGCGGCATTAATGGGAAGCCAAGGTTTATTTGTAGCGATGATTATTGCAATTATATCTACTGAACTTTATCGATTTGTTGTACAGAAAAAGATGATTATAAAGATGCCTGAGACAGTTCCACCAGCAGTAACACGTTCATTTGCAGCACTTATTCCAGGATTTATTGTTGTGACAGTTGTTTGGATTATTAGATTAATCTTTGAACACACGACTTTCGGTAGCATTCATAATGTTGTAGGGAAGTTGCTGCAAGAACCACTTAGTGTACTTGGTGCTAGTCTTTGGGGAGCTGTTATAGCGGTTATTCTCGTTCATGTCCTTTGGGCATGCGGAATTCATGGGGCTACAATTGTAGGTGGTGTAATGAGCCCAATTTGGTTATCGTTAATGGATCAAAATCGAATTGCTTTTCAGGCTGGGCAAGACGTACCGAATACAATTACAGCACAGTTTTTTGACCTATGGATTTATATGGGTGGATCTGGTGCAACACTTGCTTTAGTTGTCGGAATGTTATTATTTGCACGAAGTCAGCAATTAAAAAGTTTAGGACGATTGTCGATTGCACCTGGTATTTTTAATATTAATGAAATGGTGACTTTCGGAATGCCGATTGTAATGAATCCACTTTTACTTATTCCATTTATACTGGTTCCAGTCGTGTTAACGGTTGTTTCTTATTTTGCAATGGAATGGGGATGGGTTGGACGTCCGAGCGGAGCTGCTGTAACTTGGACTACACCTATTCTTTTTAGTGGATATTTAGGATCAGGTGGGAAAATTTCAGGAGTTGTTTTGCAGCTCGTTAACTTTGCGATTGCATTCTTTATTTATTTGCCATTCTTAAAAATATGGGATAAACAAAAAGTAGCGGAAGAAAAGGGGGAGTAAAGAAATAACATGGATACGATAGAGACGAAAGCTTTTCATTTAATCTTGCATGGAGGAAATGCGAGAAGTTGTTCAATGGAAGCAATTGATTGTGCGAAGCGCGGTGAATTTAAGGAAGCGGAAGCTAAACTACAAGAAGCTTTAAATGAATTGCAAGAGGCGCATCGCTTACAAACAGAGCTCATACAGAAAGAGGCTGCCGGGGAAAAAACCGAAGTTACCCTTCTGATGGTGCATGCGCAAGATCATTTAATGAATGCAATTACGGTGAAGGAATTGGCGAGTGAGTTTGTAGAATTATATAGGAAATTAGAAGATGATAAATGAACCTTGCATATGCAAGGTTTTTTTATGTGTTAAAAAATAATTTAGTGTTTTTTTTGTTTAAACACAACTAGACAACTAAACACTAATCTATTTTCATACAGTTATGTGTTAAAAGTGAGGTGTTTTATAACACACTGTGTGTTTTTTTTGGGACACACTGATTGAAAGCGGTAACACACAAAGAAATCACTCGAAAAAACGCTGATTTTAGGCGTTTTGAAAAGTTGGCACGCTAATTGCATTAATAAATAGCGTAAAGAAAAATAAATAAAACATAAAATTTTTATACTACACAAGGGGGATTTATAAATGAATATTTTATTATGTTGTTCAGCAGGGATGTCTACAAGTTTACTAGTTACAAAAATGGAAGCGGCTGCAAAAGCTCGTGGTCTAGAAGGTAAAATTTGGGCTGTATCTGGGGATGCAGTAAAAAACAATATCGATCAAGCAGATGTATTATTACTAGGACCACAAGTTCGTTACATGCTTTCTACAATGAAAACGCTTGCCGATGAGAAAAATGTTGGAGTCGATGTTATTAACTCAATGCACTACGGCATGATGAATGGAGAAGCAGTTTTAGATCACGCATTAACACTTAAAAAATAATTAGGGGGGAAGCGAAATGCAAAAATTTATTGCATTTATGGAGAAGTATATTGTTCCTGTCGCTGGTAAAATCGGATCGCAACGTCACTTAGCTGCGATCCGTGATGGATTTATTGCAGTTATGCCACTTATTTTAGTTGGTGCATTGGCATCACTAATTAATGGTTTTCCGTCTGAAGCTTTCCAAGAGTTCATGAAAGGTTTGTTTGGTGAAACGTGGAAACAAGTTGGCGGTGGAATGTGGACTGGTTCTTTCGCAATTCTAGCACTAATCATAGCATTTACAACAAGTTATAACTTAGCAAAATCTTACGGCGTTGATGGTTTGTCAGCAGGTATTATTTCATTTGGTGCGTTAATTATTCTTACGCCAACAACACCGAAAGAAGGCGGATTGAACTTAGCTTGGACAGGGGCACAAGGGCTATTTGTAGCAATTATCGTGGCACTCCTTGTTACTGAGGTATTCCGTTTCTTTGTACAAAGAAACATTACTTTTAAAATGCCTGATGGAGTACCACCAGCAGTTTTAAGATCTTTCGCAGCTATAGTTCCAGCATTTGTTATCTTAACAGTAGTTGCAGGTATTCAATTAGCAGTGAAATTAGCTGGTACAAGTGTTCATGAATTTATCTTTAACACGATTCAATCACCACTGCAAAGTTTAGCAGGGACATTACCAAGTGCAATTGTCATTGTACTCCTTGTTCATCTTCTTTGGTTCTTCGGTTTACATGGGCCAAATATCGTTGGTGGTATTATTGAGCCATTATACTTACCGGCATTAGAGAAAAATATGACGTTATTCAAAGGTGGTACATCTGCATTTGATGTTCCAAACATTATTACAAAACCATTCTTTGATACTTTTGTATATCTTGGTGGTTCTGGTGCAACATTAGCGTTCTTAGTGGTCGTATTACTTGTAGCGAAAAGTGCACAATTACGCGGTGTATCTCGCTTATCAATTGGACCAGGTGCATTCAATATTAACGAACCAGTAATCTTTGGTACACCAATTATTTTAAATCCAATTTTATTCTTACCGTTTATCCTAACACCAATTGTATTAGTAATTACTTCTTATACAGCTCTATCTATTGGTTGGGTACCAAAAACAGTTGTGATGATTCCATGGGCAACACCACCAATTATTAGTGGTTATCTTGTAACAGGTGGACATCTTTCAGGTGCAATTCTACAGTTATTCAACTTTGTAATTGCGATGGTAATCTACTATCCATTCGTTGTATTATCTGACCGTTCTGTTGTTCGTACTGAAAAAGCAGCAGCACAAGGAAATAACAACTCTGTACCTATGTAACATAGTAATTGTTCTCACAGGTAACATTATCTGTGAGAACAATCACCTTTATATCATGTTCAAAAAGATGAAACCCATCTACAAGAACACCAAACTATCATTAATAAAATAATAATTTAATAGACATGTTCAAACTGAAGGGGTATTTAAATCGGTTGAACCATAATAGAGAGGGCGGTAATTATGATGACTACAGCAGAACAAATTCCATTCCAATTAATTTTAAATAGTGGTAATGCACGAAGCTTTGCAATGGAGGCACTTCAATTTGCCAAACAGGGGAAAATGGTAGAGGCTGATGAAGCGATGGTAAAGGCGAAAGAAGCGATTAATGAAGCGCATCATTTCCAAACAGAGCTCATACAATCAGAAGCAAGAGGAGAAAAAACAGAGATTAGTGTTCTTTTAATTCATGCGCAAGATCATTTAATGAATTCTATTACGGTAAAAGAATTAGCAGCAGAATTTATTGACCTTTATAAAAAGCTAGAAGCGAAAGGGGAATAAAGCATGACTGGAATTAAAATTGCTACAATCGGCGGTGGCTCTAGTTATACACCAGAGTTAATTGAAGGGTTTATTAAACGTTATGACGAGCTTCCTGTTGGTGAAATTTGGTTAGTAGATATTGAGGCAGGAAAAGAGAAGTTAGAAATCGTTGGTGACTTAGCGAAACGTATGGTGAAAAAATCAGGTTTACCAATTGATATTCATTTAACACTTGATCGCCGTGAGGCATTAAAAGATGCTGACTTCGTAACAACGCAGCTTCGCGTTGGTTTGTTAGAAGCACGTGCAAAAGATGAAGCAATTCCATTAAAATATGATGTAATTGGTCAGGAAACGAATGGTCCTGGTGGTTTGTTCAAAGCGCTGAGAACGATTCCTGTTATTTTAGATATTTGTAAGGACATGGAGGAACTTTGTCCGAATGCATGGTTAATTAACTTTGCGAATCCGGCTGGTATGGTAACAGAAGCTGTCCTTCGTTATACAAACATTCAAAGAGTAGTTGGTCTGTGTAACGTTCCAATTGGAATTCGTATGGGTCTTGCGAGATTACTTGAAGTAGATGCAAGCCGGGTACACGTTGATTTCGCAGGCTTAAATCACATGGTATACGGATTAGATGTATACTTGGATGGCGTAAGCGTAATGGATCGTGTATTAGAACTTGTAACAGATCCAGAAAAGCAAATTACGATGGAAAACATTGCTGCGCTTAACTGGGAGCCAGACTTTATTCGCGGTCTTCGTGCAATTCCGTGTCCATATCATCGTTACTACTATAAAACACGTGAAATGTTGGAAGAAGAGAAAGCAGCTTCGATTGAAAAAGGTACACGTGCAGAAGTAGTAAAACAATTAGAAGATGATTTATTCGAGCTATATAAAGACCCGAATTTAGATATTAAGCCACCACAATTAGAAAAGCGCGGCGGAGCTTATTATAGTGACGCAGCATGTAGCTTAATTACGTCTATTTACAATAATAAAGGTGATATCCAGCCTGTTAATACACGAAACAACGGAACAATTGCAAGCTTGCCACATGATTCGGCTGTTGAAGTGAACTGTATTATTACGAAAGAAGGTCCAAAACCAATTGCGGTTGGAGATCTTCCGGTACCAGTTCGCGGTTTAGTACAGCAAATTAAATCATTTGAGCGCACAACAATTGAAGCTGCTGTTACAGGGGATTATCATAAAGCGCTGCTTGCTATGACAATTAACCCACTTGTACCATCAGATAAAGTTGCAAAACAAATTTTAGATGAAATGTTGGAAGCACATAAAGAACATCTTCCACAATTCTTTAAGAAGATAGAGAAATAAAAAGCGGCGCTGTTTAGCCCGCTTTTTTTAATTCTAGTAGGAGGTATTGCGATGATTAAACTAATTGTAAATGCAGATGATTTCGGTCTTACGGAAGGTACAAATTACGGAATTATTGATGGACATAAAAACGGGATTGTAAATTCAACGACGATGATGATGAATATGCCAGGGACAGAGCATGCCGTACGCTTAGCGAAAGAGTATAAAACGTTAGGGATAGGAGTTCATCTCGTATTAACGGCAGGAGAACCGCTTCTTAAAGACGTTCCATCACTTGTAAGTAGCGATGGATTGTTTCATAAACAAAGTGTTGTATGGGAAGGAAATATAAATCCAGAAGAGGTAGAAAAAGAATGGACTGCTCAAATTGAGAAGTTTTTATCTTACGGATTAACACCAACTCATTTAGATAGCCATCATCACGTGCATGGATTACCGCTTTTACACGACGTTCTTGAGAGATTAGCAAGTAAATACAATGTTCCAATTCGTCGTTGTGAGGAAGAGCGAGCGGTGCACCCATTTTCAGATGTATTTTACAGTGACTTTTACGCTGACGGTGTGACGGAAGATTACTTTGTGAAGTTAAAGGAAAGAGTGCAGGACGAGCAAACGGTAGAAATTATGGTGCATCCAGCTTATATTGACCCAGAGCTTGTGAAGCGTTCTTCTTACGTAATGGATCGCGTGAAAGAGTTGCGTATTTTAACGGAGAGTGAGTTGCCTGAGGGAATGGAGCTTGTGAAGTTTTAATAGAAAAAACGACGGCTAAATGGGGCCGTCGTTTTTTGTGCTTACAAAATGGATAGAACATATCCACCGAAGGCCCCGATTATAACGATAACCCAAGGTGGTGTTTTCCAAAAAGCGAGTAAGCAAAATAGAAGAGAAGCAAAAACGAAATCTACAGAATTCATAATTGTACTCGTCCAAATTGGATCATAAAAAGCTGCAAGTAAAATGCCGACAACGGCTGCGTTTACTCCAAGTAGTGCACCTTGTATGTAAGATACTCTCCTTACACTGTCCCAAAATGGTAAAACGCCAACAACGAGCAGGAAGGCGGGAAGAAAGATAGCGATCGTTGCAACAACTGCTCCGGCGGTTCCATTTAGCACTGCTCCTATATAAGAAGCGAATGTAAATAGTGGCCCTGGCACTGCTTGTGTTAATCCGTATCCAGCAAGAAATTGTTCTTTTGTCATCATCCCGTTTTGTACAAACTCACTTTCAAGAAGAGGAAGTACGACGTGCCCTCCGCCAAATACAAGTGCACCAGAGCGATAGAAGCTGTCAAATAAAGAGATGAAATAAGAGTATGGTCGTAACATCGGTAACAGTATTAATAGTCCGAAGAATAAGACGAGACAAGATATGGCTACCATCTTTGAAATAGGTACGTTTATTTTATGAGCTTGGCTAACTGGTTGATCGCGATATAAAAACCAACCGATGAAACCAGCTACTATAATGAGAATTACTTGTGTCCAGCTACTTGGCCATAATAGGGCGATTGCGGCAGTTGCAATTGCGATTGTTGCACGGTTTCGGTCTGGTGTTAACTTTTGAGCCATTCCCCATATTGCATGAGCGACAATTGCGACCGCTACAAGTTTCATCCCGTGAATCCAGCCAGTACTTCCAAGCTCGAATTGGTTAAGAAATGAAGCGAAGAAAACTAAAACGAGCACAGATGGGAGAGTGAATCCGATCCATGAAATAATGGCTCCTAATAATCCGCCGCGCAATAAGCCAACTCCCATCCCGACTTGGCTGCTAGCAGGGCCAGGAAGGAATTGACATAGTGCTACTAAGTCTCCGTAACTTCGTTCATCCATCCATTTTCTTTTTTGCACGTATTCATGATGAAAATAACCAAGATGGGCGACGGGACCACCAAATGAAGTAAGTCCTAATTTAAATGATACGAGAAAAATCTCTATTAATGATTGGAAAGAGTAGTTATTATTTTTCAAAATTTCCTCCTAGACTGTTTTTCTAAGTGCATTATACAAGAGGGAGTAAAGCAAAAGAAACGATTTTAATGTAAATATTGTGTGAATCTTTTCTTCGTAATTAAAATTTGAAAAAGTCATAAATGATTATGTCTAAACCATAAAGTAGTAGAAGTAGTGCTGGGAAATTTATATGAGGAGAATGCCCGTATGACAACACATTTCTTTGCTAGGTTAACAGGGAAGAGGGAAGTACCTCCTGTAAATACAGAAGCTTACGGTGTAACAGAGCTCATTTTTAGTGAAGATTTAAAGAAGTTGCAATATCGGGTCATATTAAAAAATATAAAAAAAATCACGTCATGCCAAATTCATTTAGGAAAAGCGAATCAAATTGGTCCAGTTATTTTAAGTTTGTTTGGTCCGTTAGAGCAAGGAATTAGTGTGAATGAAGGAGTCGTTACTGGTGTAGCTAGAGTAGAGGATTTTGAAGGGCCTTTACAGGGGAGAGCATTTGACAGCTTGTTTCAAGAGATAATGCAAGCAAATGTATATGTAAATGTTAATACGAAATCTAATAAAAAGGGAGAAATAAGGGGGAGAATAAGGGAAGTAAAGAAGTAAGAGAAAAGGCTGTCCAAAAAACATTTTGGAACAGTCTTTTCTGCTATAAGGTGCAAATTTTAGCGATTATTGTCAGTAAATCGATATATTTTGAAAATCGCTGATATAATCCGGGTTACGCCGATATATTTAAAAAATCGCTGATATAATCCGGGTTACGCCGATATATTTAAAAAATCGCTGATATAATCCGCGTTACGGTCGATATATTTAAAAAACTGCCTAGTTTAATTTTTTACAGGCTGGTTTTTAATGAAGAAGTCCATTATATAAAATACTTCGTCATCTGGGATTTGTATTTCAAATGTATTTTCAATAGGTTGCAATGCTTTTTTCACTTTCATATACATCCAGTACTCATCTTGTCTTCGTTTCTCTTTATCAGGATGAGGGAGGAGACTTTCGCCTTTTTGAAGACGGTCAACCATGCAGCTCATATGCAAAATCACACCCATTAAACTGTCGGGAGTTAGCTGTAAAGAAATCAATTCTTGAATTGTATTTAACGCATAACGAATTGTTTTAATAAGTAATGCTCCATCGTTACGCTGCATTTGTTGTTCAAGAATATCAGCCATTTTTGCATATGTTTCTTCATACGTAATCAATTCTTGAATTGGTTGAATAGCTGTGTAGTTCACAATGTCTTGGAAATGATATGTTAAGCAAGGTATTTGCATATCGAAATTCGTGACGATACAAATGATATTACGCTCTTTTTTTATGTTCTCGATCATTTTCGTTAAATCTTTTTCATGAACGATGCTAATCGGAATAATTTCAATTAAGTCTTTATCAAAGCGTAAATAGTTCTCTAACATTTTTTGAATTGCTAAAGCACTTCCTTCGCCGGTTAAACAAGCTGTTAAAATCACGGATTTCATTGGCGATAGTGGCTTTTTCTTTTCTTCCTGTACGTTTAAATAGAACGGCGTTAAGTTCTTCACTGTTTCGTATAGTGCATCTAATGAATAGCCAAGCTGAGCTTTTCGAGCTGCTTCTAGTGCGTGTGGTGTACTCGTCATGGAAAGAACACGTACAGGGATTTTGAATTCAGTTTCTAATATATCACCAATATAAGCGAGAGACCCCATATCAACAAGTAAGAGAAGCCCGTTTACATTTTGAAGTGTTTTCATATACACTTTAACACGCTCTAGGAAGTCTTTTGGTGATTCATGCAAGGGCATATCGATACCAGTTACTTCATCAATACCGAGAAGTTCGTTTGCAACGTTTGCCATTTCTGTTGCGATACCATTACCGTGTGCTAATATTAATACTTTTACTTCTGTTTGTGAGGCAGGAATTGGATCAACAACGAAGAACATTGTTAAAAAGCCAGCTTCATCAATAGGTATTGTTATTTGTAATTCTTCTTCTAATAGCTGAATACATTGCATAGCTACGGAAAAAGCTTCTTTATATTTCGTACGAATTTGATTTAATTGTGGGTGGTGAATTTGTTTCCCGCCCTGTAAACGTTGTAGAGTTGTCTGTACATGTAAACTTAAAGCGAGAAATACTTTTTCATCGAAAGTTTTAGATAAATATTTTTCAGCTAGTTCCGCAATTTTTTCACATACGGAAACGATATTACGATCCACAATTTTAAAAACATTTTCATGACTTGTTTTTTTAGATATTTGGTTAAAGTATTGGACGAAAAAGCTTTGAATATCATTTTCTATTAGTAATTCTAATTCTTCCTCTTCAATGCCGCGTGCTTGAAGTTCTTCATATTTATAATCAATATAATCGTAAATAGAAGAGCGACTTCCTTCGGGTTTTATTGTATGTTTACTCCAACCTTCATCACCTGTAAATACAAATGTTTCATTTGGTATTTGATATAGATGACGGCTCTTTCTTTCAATAAATAATCCTTCTTTCATATACCAAGGTAAATCTGTACTTGAAACACAGACAGAATCACGTTTTTTTGTTACGAAATCAGAATAAGCTTTCGCACAGGCAATTTGTACGTCCGTTTTCAATTGGCCGATGTTATTTGGACAATTGTAAAAGACGAAAGCACGCATTGTATTTGGACTAACATGAATCTCTTTCCTTAGACGAATTGCTTCATTTGTGAAAAATAGCTGTAGTAAAGCAAACCGTTCTTTATGTGTTCGCTCACGAAGTGGTGGAAGCGTAACGGTCATCGGAATACGTCTTGTAAATGTTTTTAATAAAAATGAATTCGGTTCTTCGGTTGTTGCAGTAATAATCAACACTCGTGCCTTACGTTCATTTTCCGTTTCTCCAAGGCGGCGGTATACTCCGCGATCAATAAATGTGAAGAGCATCTCTTGTCCTTCTGGAGGAAGGCGATGTACTTCATCTAAGAAGAGGATTCCTTCATGTGCTTTTTCAATTAACCCTTTTTGATCACTGGCACCTGTGTAAGCTCCTTTTTTTATCCCAAATAACTGTCCAAGTAGTAGTTGTGGATTGTTTGCATAATCAGCACAGTTAAAGACGATAAAAGGTGCATCTTTTGGAAGTTGTTCCACTTCAATTGCGTATTCGTGCATTAAAGAAGCGAACATCGATTTTCCGACACCTGTTTCTCCAAGTAATAAAGTATGCATACCGTTTGGAGGATAGAGAATAGAAGCTTTTGCTTTTTCAATTGCAATTTTTAGGCTTGTATTTTCAATAGCAAATGTATCTAATGAAGTGCCCTTTGTTGAATGCGTTTCCAATGAAGAGTTCGTTTCTATATAAAAACGGACAGGGCGTGTACTCGTTTTTAATAAACGATTATCTTTCACAAGCTTGTTTAAATCGCTACTAACATTTGCACGGTCTAACTGTAGAAGCGTAGCGATTTCTGATGCTGTTATACCTTCTGTATAATTCCCTTTTTGTATTGCGTTAAAAATGAGATCTATTCGTTTCATTTCTATTCACCTCGAAACTTCATCACTATTTAAAATTTTACACAAAAATGAGAAGTGTGGGAAGAGAAAAATAAAGTGAAACTTTAATCAGTGGGGTTTTTGTTCATTCCCACTGATTATTAGCCTTCACCAATTGCCCGTTAACGCGGGGTAAAACAGCTTTAGTACATAGGCACTAAAGCTGTTACAATCTTGTGTCTTTCCAAAAATTCACTTCGAGATGTGAAGATGGATTGTAGGGAAGTAGTTTATATCCTTGTGAGTGTAAATAATCAATTACTTTTGGGAGTATTTGCACTGTGACACTAGAATCATGCATTAAAATAACCTCTACTTGTTCATCGCTTTGATTTCGTACTCTTTCTAGTATTGCGGAAGGATTATCATAGCTTTTCCAGTCATATGTATCAATTGTCCAATCCCACATTTTATACTGGGCCGATACGAGTGCGTCACGGTAATTCTTTTTTAAGTAAGGCATGCTACCGTATGGGACCCGAACGAGATGTGTATTTAAATGTGTAACTTGCTGGACAATGCTTTGGGTTTGCTCCATTTCTGCAATTAAAACAGATGGATCGCCAGTATAAAGACGTTTTACATCATGCGACATACTATGGAGACCGATATAATGTCCATCTTTAATCAATCGCTCCATCGTTTTTTTATAATGTGGCACCTTTCCGCCAATAACGAAGAAAGTTGCTTTTCCGTTCTTCTCTTTTAAAATATTTAAAATTTGTGGTGTGTATTTATTTGGTCCGTCATCAAATGTTAAGTACGCAATTTTTGTTGTAGGAGAGGTAGTTTGAGTACTTTGGTAATCTTTTACTTGAATGTCTGTAGTTGCTTTTGTATTCGATGATGCGTACATAGTAATAGTTAAAAATAAAATTATACATTGAAGTAATCGCTTGATCATAACATTCACCCTCAGTTTGACAATCAAGATGTAAAAATGAAAATTTGATACTTTTTTCGTTATACGTATATCTTTCTCCAATAGAGGCACTCTCAAACAATCTATATTTTGGAAATGGGGAATAAGGATTAAAAAATAAAAAATAGCATCCTCTTATGAAAAGAGGATGCTATTTGAATATTTCATAATAGTAAAGGCTATACTACAATTAGTCTTCGCGTTTTTTCACTTTTTTATAGAAGGAAATAATTGGTTTGTAACGTTCGTGTACAAGACCGATTACTTCAGCAATGATTTCTGTAAAGAAGATTAAAATGAAAAGAAGAATAATGGATAACCATAATGTTGCACTACTGAAAATAATTGCATTTACACTAAAGAAAATACCCAATGCGTAAATAATTAGTACCGTTTTACGATGAGAGAATCCCATTGCAAGCAAACGGTGATGTAAATGCGATTTATCAGGTGCTGAAATAGGCTTTTTATTTACGATACGGCGGATAATTGCAAATGTCGTATCAAATATAGGTACACCTAAAATAATGATTGGAACGATAAAACTGAATAACGTTACGCTTTTGTATAATCCAAGTAACGATATAACAGAAATACAGTATCCTAAAAATAGTGCTCCTGTATCTCCCATGAAAATTTTTGCTGGATGGAAGTTGTAGAATAAAAATCCAATTGTACTTGCTAATGTAATCAGTGCTAGAGGTAATATAATAGCTGCTCCAGTACCCCATGGGCTAGTGAAGGCCATGTATGCTAGCGTTGCAAGTACGATAGATGAAATCCCTGCGGATAATCCATCTAATCCATCAATTAAGTTGATGGCATTTGTAATACCTACAATCCAAAATACAGTAATTGGATAAGCAAGCCATCCGAGTTCAGTATCTCCAAGAATTGGAATATATAATACTTGCACTAATAATCCACTTTTTACAATCATGATGGCAACTAATAGTTGTCCACCGAATTTTACCCTCGCAGATAGTTCGTACATATCATCTAAAATCCCGATGATAACAATGATGATAGCACCTAAAGTTATCGATAACATTCTTTGTTCGTACAATCCACCGACAACAAATCCTACGGCTACACCGATGAAAATTGCTAACCCGCCAAGACGAGGCATAATTTTTTGGTGTACTTTACGCGCATTTGGCTTGTCTGTTGCTCCTATTTTGAAAGCTAATTTAATAACTAAAGGAGTAACGACGAGTACAGTGATGAAAGATGCCAAAATGGCATAAATCACTTGTGAGTCCATTAATACCCCACCCTTTATAGTTTAACGTAATTTTTTCAATCGTATTTATCTGAAAATTATGATGTTTGTTTACAGGCTCATAACATATGGTATCACAAAAAGATTAGAATTCAATCTTTTTTTCTTTTGACTGTAAAGGGGAGTGAATAGAATATATGACAATTGGATATGGAATGTTGTGTCCTTTGAGAAGGTTGATTTCATATTGTGGCTTGTAATATGACATTGTACTCTCCTCTCATATAGCGATGACTTTTGTTTCAGTATTATAAGTGTTGCACGTAAAATGAGTAAGTTCCGTGTTAAATTGTGGGAATTTACATTTTGTATATATTGCATCATTTAACTTTACAAAATCTTAAAAAATAATAAAAAAACGATTCATATAATAAAGAAGTGAAAGAGTTTTCTCATTCTTAGTGTGAGAGGGGGAAGCACAGGGGAGTTCTATGTATTCGTATATTTTCTTATGTATATTCCTGTGCGAAAAGAAAATGAAAATTACGATAATAGGTACCGGATATGTTGGATTGATTACAGGAGTAGGATTGGCGAGATTGGGACATTCAGTCACATGTTTCGATATAAATAGTGGGAAAATTGAACGGATTAAACAAGGCGAGTTACCTATTTATGAATGTGGATTAAATGAATTAATAAATGAAGCATACGAGAATAATCATTTAACTTTTACAGCAAGTAAATCAGCGGCATTTAATGATGTAGAGTTTATATTTATTGCAGTTGGAACGCCATCTTTATTAGATGGAACAGCAGATTTAACGTATATTCGTAGCGCTTGTGATGATATTGGAACATATGTGAATAACGATATTATTGTTGTTACGAAAAGTACGGTTCCTGTAGGGACAAATGATGTAATGAGAGAATGGATTGAGGATAAACTACAAGGTAGACATGAATTATATATTGTATCGAATCCAGAGTTTTTAAGAGAAGGTTCTGGTATTTATGATTTTTTTCAGGGTGATCGTATCGTAATTGGAGCATGTAGTGAAGAAGCTGCAAGGAAAGTAGAGAATTTGTACAGCAAATTAAGCTTACAAACGTATATTACAGATATTCGAAGTGCTGAGATGATTAAATATGCATCTAATGCTTTTTTAGCTACGAAGATTAGTTTTATTAATGAAATTTCTAATATATGTGAGCAAGTGGGTGCAGATATAGTAGATGTAGCTACAGGGATGGGGATGGATAAGAGAATTGGTGCATCTTTTTTAAATGCAGGCATCGGATATGGAGGATCTTGTTTTCCAAAAGATACGAAAGCACTTGTGCAAATTGCAGGGAATGTTTCTCATGATTTTCGCTTGTTGAAAGCAGTCATTGAAGTGAATAATAAACAACAGTTGTTGTTAGTTGAAAAAGCGAAGAAAATTATAGATATGAAGAAGAAGCGAATTGCGGTTCTTGGTGCAGCATTCAAACCGAATACTGACGATATTAGGGAAGCGCCATCTCTCATTATAATAGAGGAATTAATTAATATAGGTGCGGATGTGGTTTTATATGACCCGCAAGCTATTCAAAATGTAAGAAGTTTATTTGGAAATACGATACGATACGCTGAGTGTATAGATGAATCGATTAGAGAGGCGCATGCAGCTTTTATCGTAACAGAATGGGAATCAATTCGAAATTATCCGCTAGAAAAGTATGCACAGCTTATGAGGGAACCTATTCTATTTGATGGGAGAAATTGTTATACTAATGAGGATGCCGAGAAGCATGGATTAGATTATTACTCAGTTGGGCGAAAAGACGTCTGTAATAGTAATGTTTCTCAGGCGCGTTAAAAACTGTATTTTCACATGCATATTTTTATATGCGATAATAGAAGTTTTAACTAGTGAAAGAAAAGAGGCAATGAAATGACTGAACGTTTAAAAGTAATGACAATTTTCGGGACACGACCAGAAGCAATTAAAATGGCACCTCTTGTATTAGAGTTGCAAAAGCATCCAGAAAAGATTGAATCAATTGTGACTGTAACAGCACAACACCGTCAAATGTTAGATCAAGTATTAAATATCTTTGGAATTACGCCAGATTTCGATTTGAATATCATGAAAGATCGTCAAACGTTAATCGATATTACAACACGTGGTTTAGAAGGTTTAGATAAAGTAATGAAAGAAGCGAAGCCTGATATCGTACTTGTGCATGGTGATACAACGACGACATTTATTGCAAGCTTAGCTGCTTTCTATAATCAAATTCCAGTAGGACATGTTGAAGCAGGACTTCGTACATGGGATAAGTATTCTCCATATCCAGAAGAGATGAATCGCCAACTAACAGGTGTAATGGCGGATCTTCATTTCTCACCTACAACAAAATCAGCAACGAACTTACAAAAAGAAAATAAAGATGAGTCACGCATTTTCGTAACAGGAAATACAGCGATCGATGCACTGAAGACAACTGTAAAAGAAACTTATAGCCATTCGGTGTTAGAGAAACTTGGAAATGATCGTCTTGTACTTATGACAGCACACCGTCGTGAAAATTTAGGAGAACCAATGCGCAATATGTTCCGTGCAATTAAGCGTCTTGTTGATAAGCACGAAGATGTACAAGTTGTATACCCTGTTCATATGAATCCTGTTGTTCGCGAAATAGCGAATGATATTTTAGGCGAGCATAGCCGTATTCATTTAATTGAGCCGTTAGATGTAATTGATTTCCATAACGTTGCAGCTCGTTCATACTTAATGTTAACTGATTCTGGTGGTGTACAAGAGGAAGCACCATCACTAGGTGTGCCAGTCCTTGTCCTTCGTGATACGACGGAACGCCCAGAAGGTATCGAAGCAGGTACGTTGAAATTAGCAGGAACAGATGAAGAGACAATCTTTGGTCTTGCTGATGAGTTGTTATCTGATAAAGAAGCTCATGATAAGATGACGAAAGCATCTAACCCTTACGGTGATGGCCGTGCGTCTGAGCGTATTGTAGAAGCGATTTTACAACACTTTAAGAAGTAAAGTGAAACTTTAATCAATGGGGTGTTTATCCCACTGATTATTAGCTCGCACCAATCGTGGGAAATGAAAAAAGAGCCAAATCGTATTTGATTTGGCTCTTTTTTATTATTGCTGATTTCTCATAATCCACTCTGCATGAGCATTTGTAGAAGGGGGAGGAGGTGGTGGTGTTTTGTTCTCACTCGGCTCCTTCTTTGCTTTTGCGCTGGAGTTAGAATTTGAATCGGAATTTGTATTCTCATTTTTCGTAGTCTCTGTTGGAACTTTTGCTTTTTCTCCTATTTCCTTTTCAATTTCGTTACGTACAGTCTCTACACTGATTGGATCTGGAAGGAAGTAATAAATACCGCCAATTTTTCTGTCTTCTCCTTCAAGTTTTAACGTTTGTATTGTAGAAGGGTCGAATCCAGAGATTTTATTGTAAAGAGCAAGTCCGTCTGAAATAGGAATATCGGTTTTTATATATTTTCCAACTACCTTTGTTAAATCTTTAATTTTAAATACGGTAGAAGCAGAGTTTAGCTTTTGGGCAACAGCAGCCAGTACTTGTCTTTGTCTAGCAGCTCTACCATAATCACCGTTAGGATCTTGCTTTCGCATACGGACGTATGCGAGTGCTTCTTCACCATTTAAGTTCTGTTGACCTTGTTTAAATTGGATTTTTTTATAGTAATCCACGTCAGAGCGTTCCCAAAAATCGAAGGGGACATCAACGGTAATACCGTCAACAGCATCAACGATACCTTTAAATCCTTGGAAATCAATTTTAATATAATGATCAACAGGAACTTTTAAAAACTCTTCGACGGTGTCGACTGTCATTTTTTCTCCACCGTAAGCATGAGCAGCGTTAATTTTGTCTTCTTTATTTTTGCCAACAATCTTAACACGAGAATCGCGCGGGATACTCATAAGTGAAACCTTTTTTGAGTTTGGATTAACTGTCGCGAACATAAGTGAATCTGTTCGACCGTTTTGACCGTCAGTTGCATAATCTTCAATACCCATAATGAGTATTGTGAAAGGTTTTTTTGTGATTTCCACATCTGCTGCTCGTAATTTAGATTTTTCACGGCTAAATCCACTGTACATCCCCATGAGAGAAGAGTAGGAATTTAACATATAAAGTCCTACGCTACCAAATAAAAATGCGAAAATAAGAAAGAAGAAAAACTTTCTTCTACGTTTCTTTTTTATTCTGCTATTTTGGAGATGATTATAACGTTCTTCCATATATAATCTCCTTAGTTCATTTGTAGGGAATTAATTCACTACATTAATCTTTAAAGGCGAGACGTTAGCTATTCTTAGATAACACCTTGTTCTAAGTACAACATATCTCCTTCTTTAATTGTACACTTCCCGTTTGTTAATTCAATCATCCAATCTGTATATGTTTGTTTTCGATTTTCTTCTACATACGTATCGAATGTGACGTTTTCTAGATAACGTATATCTTTAATGTTATATTCTGAATTACGTAATTCATTTTCAACTTTGCCAAGCAATGTGTAATCAATTTCTGTTTCCATAACGCGCATTAGTTTTCGCTCAACAACACCTACGTGATTAAGTCCTTCACTTGTACATTTTCCATATGCGCGAATTAATCCACCAGCACCAAGTTTAATGCCACCAAAATAGCGCGTGACGACAACGACAGTATCCTTTAGACCTCGCTTTTTTAATACTTCTAACATAGGTACACCAGCTGTGCCGCTCGGTTCGCCGTCATCGTTTGCCTTTTGAATTTGATCTTGTTCACCGATTAAATATGCGGAACAATTATGTGTTGCATTCCAATGCTGTTTTTTTATTTTTTGTATAAATGCTTGAGCTTCCTCTTCCGTTGTGGCGCGATTTACATAGCAAATGAATCTTGATTTTTGAATCACAATTTCGTGCTCTCCATAGCCTTTTATTGTTAAATATTGTAATAACAATGGTATACGCCCCTATCTTTCAAAATAACTAGTACTTTACATTTTAAAAGCGAGCGTTTTTATATTCAAACATTTTTTACAAATATGTTGAAATTTTTGGTGAGTATTTTATCTTTTTGTTGTAATTTGTCGAGCGAGTGATTGTAGTTTCTAGCCGGCATTTTTATGTATGGATGCACCTTTTCTAGTTTTCGTGTAAAATTAGGGGATAAAAATTTTTTATAAGGCAGGTACGAAAATGAAAACAGCTATTGTTACCGATAGTACAGCATATATACCGAAGCATATTCGTGACGAACTCAATATATATATGATTCCATTAAACGTTGTGTTTGGAACGGAATCTTATCAAGAAGAGGCTGAAGTTTCAGCAAATGATTTTTATATAAAAGTACGTGAACAAGAAGAACTTCCGAAAACTTCGCAGCCAGCAATTGGAAAGTTTTTAGAGTTATATGAAGAGTTATCTAAAGAATATGATGCAGTTATTAGCATTCACCTTTCCAGTGGAATTAGTGGTACATATCAAACAGCAACGGCAGCTGGACAGATGGTAGATGGTATTGATGTATATACGTACGACTCTGAAATTAGTTGTGAAGTACAAGGGTTTTACGTGCGTGAAGGGGCGAAATTAGTAAGTGAAGGGAAAGCCCCAGAAGAGATTATCGCTCGCTTTGATGAAATGAAGCAAACGATGGATGCTTATTTTGTAGTGGATGATTTACATCATTTACAACGTGGTGGAAGATTAAATAGTGCACAAGCTTTCATTGGTAGTTTGTTACAAGTAAAACCAGTATTATACTTTAGAGATAAAGTAATTATTCCATTCGAAAAAATTCGTACGCGTAAAAAAGCGTTAAAGCGTATCGTTGAAATCTTTGATGAGCAGGCAAATAAAGGTGTGCCTATGGAAGCTGTTATTATTCATGCGAATCGTGAAGAGGAAGCTAATGAATGGAAACAAGAATTAGAAGTGATATACCCTCATGTTACAATTCGTACGAGTTATTTCGGAGCTGTAATTGGGACGCATTTAGGTGAAGGTGCGCTTGGTTTAGGTTGGTATACGAAGTGATAAAGATATAAAAGCTCTCTTACTTGAAGAGGGTTTTTTTACGGGTATTTTACGGGGATTTGACAAGTTAATATTTGGAAATGGTAAAATGTATGTAAAATTAAATAATGAGGAAAGTTTTATTACTTACTTTTTACAAGAAACTATATTATAATAGAAGAGAGGTGAAACATATGGAGCATAATTCTTGTTTATGTCCAAAGTTTGAGTCAGCTTTTACAATGCTTAGTAAGAAATGGACTGGCTTAATTATTAAATCTTTGCTCGAAGAGCCGAAACGTTTCAGAGAAATCGCAGATATTATACCGAATATGAGCGATCGTATGTTGTCAGAACGTTTAAAGGAATTAGAAGGCGAAGGTATTGTAGTTCGTAATGTTTATCCAGAAGTACCAGTTAGAATCGAGTACGGTGTAACTGATAAAGGGAAAGCGTTGGAAAGTGTTATGGATGAGGTCCAAAATTGGGCTGAAAAATGGATGAAGTAACGTTTCTATTTCATTCATATTGTAGTATTTTCAAAACGTAAGGGGTTCCCTTACGTTTTTTTTCAATCCTATAAAAAACGGTGTAAGGCTCTTGAAATTCTACATATATATACAAATTTAGATATACTTTGCTATAGAGATAAATGTAATATTACATTTATTTTACAAAACCGTAACATTAGCAAAAAAACTCCCGAATTATGGTATAAATTTTAATAGGTTATATACGGAAAATGAAAAAAGAAAGCGGTGTAAAAAATAAAATGAAAAAGCTAAAAATGGCATCTTGCGCATTAGTTGCAGGGTTAATGTTTTCTGGGCTAACACCAAATGTATTTGCAGAAGATAAAATTTCTGACGTGAAATCACAAATTAACACACAAAATGATACTTTACATAAACAACAACAAGAACGTGATGAATTACAAAAACAAATGAATGACTTAAACAAAACAATCCAAGGTTTGGATAAGTCTGTTCAAGAGAACGCTTCAAAACTTGATGAAACAACAAAAAAAGTTTCTGATACTGAGCAATTAATCGAAAATAAAAATAAAGATATTGCAGAACTACAAACAAAGATTGCAAAACGTGAAGAGTTATTAAGAAAACGTTTAGTTGCACTACAAGAACAGCCAAATACGAACATTGTAACAGAAGTTCTTGTAAACTCTAAAAACGTTGCAGATTTAGTTGATCGTTTAGCTTCTGTGTCTAAAATTATGGAATCTGACGAAGATATCATGAAAACACAACAAGAAGATCAAACGAACGTGAAAAAAGATGTTGAGACAGTAAAAGAAAAACAAAAAGAATTAAAAGAAGCACAAGCTCAAATTGAAACTGCTAAGAAAGAACTTGACGTTGAAAAAGAGAAAAAAGCAACAGCAGTAAACGATTTAAGCGGTAAAATGGATACAGTTGTAACTACAATGACAAGTACGGAAGGTCAATTGAAAGATCTTGAGAAACAAGCACTGCAATTACAACGTATTGCGGAAGAAGAAGCGCAAGCAAAAGCGGCACAAGAAGCTGCTGCTCAAAAACAAGCAGAACAAGCTGCTAAAGAAGCACAAGCTCAACAAGCTGCACCAGCGCAAGCGCCTGCAGAACAAGCTGCACCAGCAAACAATGCTGGACAAGCTCAAAAAGAAGAACCTAAAAAAGAAGAGCCTAAAAAAGAGACACCTAAACAAGAAAACAAAAAACCAGAGCCAGTACCAGGTCCAACTCCGGCTCCTAGCGTAATTGGTAAAGCGCAACAATACTTAGGTATGCCATATGTTTGGGCAAGTGCATCTCCATCAAACGGTGGTTTTGACTGTAGTGGATTCATTTCTTACGTATTTGGTGTAGGACGTCAAGATGTTAATGGATATTGGAATTCAGTTTCGAAAGTAAGTAGCCCGCAGCCGGGAGATTTAGTATTCTTCCAAAATACTTATAAAGACGGTCCATCTCACATCGGTATTTACGTTGGTAACGACCAGATGATTCATGCAGGTGATAAAGGGATTGCTTACGCTAGCTTAAGCAGTAGCTACAACCAAAAACATTTCTTAGGATACGGTAGATTCTAGGGTTTATAACTGAATAAAAAACGTGTATAAAGTCGATAGCTTACTATTTTATAAGTAGGTTATCGGCTTTTTTGAGTTTTTACGAGATAAAGAGAAGGATTTATAGTAGTGCTGGAGGTGGCTATTGATGATGTTAGCTGGTAGACAGTTACTGTTAGAAGAACTCTCTTCAGATTTGCAGAATAAATTGGATCATCTGAAAAGGAATCGAGACGTCGTTTGTGTACAAGGGGTAATTAAGAAGTCTTCAAAATATATGTGTCAGCGCTGCGGAAATATAGAGCAGCGACTATTTGTATCATTGCTATGTAAAAGGTGCAATGAAGTATGTACGTATTGCCGGAAATGTATAACGATGGGCAGGGTAAGTGAATGTACTGTACTTGTTCGCGGGATTGCTGAAATAAGCGGAGAAAGTTATTTGAATCCGTTACAGTGGGAAGGCATTTTGTCTGACGGTCAGGAGTTAGCTGCGCAAAGTGTCGTTGACGCTGTTAAGCAGAAAGAATCATTTTTTATTTGGGCGGTATGCGGGGCTGGAAAAACAGAAATGTTGTTTCGCGGAATTGCAGAGGCACTACAAAAGGGAGAAAGGGTTTGTATTGCAACGCCGAGAACGGACGTTGTACTTGAATTAGCACCAAGATTACAAGAAGTGTTTCCAAATATAAATGTAGCTGCTTTATATGGAGGGAGTTTAGACCGAGAAAAAGATGCAGCGTTAATCGTTGCAACTACACATCAATTGTTACGTTATTATAGGGCGTTCCATGTCATGATTGTAGATGAGATAGATGCTTTTCCGTATCATGCAGATAAGATGTTGCAGTATGCAGTAAACGAAGCGATGAAAGAGAAGGCAGCACGTATTTATTTAACTGCAACTCCAGATGAAAAGTGGAAGCGTAAGTTGCGAAGTGGTAAGCAAAAAGGGGTTATTATTTCAGGGCGATACCATCGTCATCCATTGCCAGTTCCGATATTTCGGTGGTGCGGAAATTGGAAAAAGGGTCTTATACGTAAAAAAATTCCTCGTGCTTTATTACAATGGTTAAATCTGTACTTATCGAAAGGATACCCCATTTTTCTATTTGTTCCTCATGTGCGATATGTAGAAGAAATTAGCCAGTTATTAAAATCATTAAACAATCAAATTGACGGTGTGCATGCAGAAGATTCGGCGAGAAAAGAGAAGGTAGCAGCTTTCAGAAAAGGAGAAATCCCTTTATTAGTTACAACGACGATTTTGGAACGAGGAGTAACTGTGAAAAATTTACAAGTTGCAGTTTTAGGAGCTGAGGAAGAAATATTTTCAGAAAGTGCTCTCGTTCAAATTGCAGGGCGTGCTGGTAGAAGCTCTGATGAACCGCATGGAGATGTTATCTATTTTCATTATGGAAAGACAGAGGCGATGGTGCGTGCGAAAAAACATATTCAAAGTATGAATAAGAATGCTAAAGAACAAGGATTGATAGATTGATGCATTGTCTACTTTGTGATGAGTATATTTCATATGCGATTAGTTGGTACACTTTTTTTGTTAAGCTTCATAAAAAGTATATATGTGATAGATGTGAACAAAAACTTTCCTATATTATAGGAGATATTTGCAAGGAGTGTGGTCGGCCTTTAGAACTTGTACCAGCTGAATATAAAAACGGGGATATTTGTATGGACTGCATAAGGTGGACGAACGAGCAGGGGTTTCCGCCTCTCATAAATCGTTCGTTGTATGTGTATGATGAAGCGATGAAAGAAATATTAGCACAGTTTAAATTTCGAGGAGATGCTGAATTAGTGCATATTTTTCATCAGCCTTTTCGAAGTCTTTTTCAAAAATATTTTGCGAATGTTTCAGTTGCCATTCCTGTTCCTCTTAGTGAAGAGCGAGAATACGAGCGTGGTTTTAATCAAGCGGAGTTACTAGCTTCTTGTTTGCCTATCAAAATGTTTTGTACATCATTAAGAAGAATAGAAACAGAAAAACAAAGTAAGAAGAAGCGTAAAGAAAGGATATCGGGAGTTAATCCTTTTTATTTTCAGGGAGAAGAGATGTTTCATGAGCAACATGTTTTAATCGTGGATGATGTGTATACGACAGGAATTACTGTTAGGCAAATTGGAAGCCTTTTGTATGATCGAGGAGCGAGAGAGGTTTCTTGTTTGACGCTTTGTAGAGGTTAATATGTGAATGTCGAAAGGGGTAATAAAAAGACGACAGGTCTTCTTTGACTTACAGTCTTGTCATTCGCTATAGTCAGAATATGGGGCGAATGCCCTGATTTTAAGAGTGAAGGGAATGGAATGAACATGCAAGGACGAGTAAAATGGTTCAATGCAGAAAAGGGATTTGGGTTTATTGAGCGTGAGGATGGTGACGATGTGTTTGTTCATTTTTCTGCTATTCAACAAGATGGGTATAAGTCGTTAGAAGAAGGTCAACAAGTGGAGTTTGATATTGTTGATGGAGCACGTGGGCCACAAGCGGCTAATGTTGTGAAACTGTAAAAATTAAGTTTTTGGAAAAGATAGAGCTGTATTTTTAACAGCATTATATAGATGGCGAAAGCTCTTGCTCGTAACAAGGGCTTTTTTGTTGTGGGTAAGTTGTCAAAAAGTTGTTTCTTTTCTGTAACTAATTGTCCACAGTTACATTCGTTATTCATGATGTTAATAGGATAAAATAAAGATAGAAACGATGCATCTTTTCATTTCAACAAAAAACGATAAAAAAATCGCAATTCCACTAATTTTTCAAAAAAATTAGAAGGAGTTTTTAAGCCAATGTCGAAATTATAGTACATAGGCTTGAAAGGAGGAATTCATCTATGAAATTCAACATTCGTGGTGAAAATATTGAAGTAACTCCAGCATTAAAGGAATATGTAGAGAAAAAACTAAGTAAATTAGAGCGTTATTTTGATACATTCCCAGAGATTAAGGTTAATTTAAAAGTATACTCTGACAAGCAACGTATCGAGGTAACAATTCCATTTACAGATTTATTACTTCGTGCAGAAGAAACAAATAGCGATATGTACGCTGCGATTGATTTAGTAGTTGATAAAATTGAGCGACAAATTCGTAAACATAAAACAAAAGTAAACCGTAAATTACGTGAGAAAGGTTCTGTGAAAACTAACTTTATCCTTCCAGAAGCAGTAGCTGTTCTGGATGCGGTAGAAGAGGATGAATTAGAACTTGTACGTACAAAACGATTCGATTTAAAACCGATGGACGTTGAAGAAGCGATCTTGCAAATGGATATGCTAGGACATAGTTTCTTCGTCTTCACAAATGCTGATACAAATGAAACTAATGTTGTATATGGCCGTAAAGATGGGAAATATGGTTTAATCGAAACTAAATAATCATTCAAAAGCGCAGCCGAAATGGCTGCGCTTTTTTATATGTTTTTGCCTTCCTATCTTGTAATATTGATATGAATTTAAATGGCTTATTCGTAATGAAATTTAGAAGTCATGTTTTGTAACGGTCAATTGTATTACTATTCCAAAAGGATCTCGCACAATGGCGTAACCAGGGCTGAAGGAGTTTTTTTCAAAAGGTGTTAAAATATAAACCTCATCATGTTGAATTAGATTGTGATAGAGTGCTTCAATGGTTTGGAAATCTTTAGATTGAATGCATAATGATGAGCTATTACTTAATTGCCAAGGGCGTGTGGAATCCACTGCCTGTTCTGCAATCATAATTTTATTAGTGCCAATTTGTAAAACGGAATGGGTAATATAATGTTCCTGGCTTTCTTTATACGTGAAATTCGGATCTATTTCTTTCATTTCTTTATAATTCTTTTTAAATAAAACTTTTGCGTCTAAATACTGTTCGTAAAATGCAATTGCTTTAGCACCTTGCCCATTTAATGATAAAAAAGGGATTACTTCAAAGTTCATTGTATTGCCTCCTTCATATATGTTTACACTTATTACTATACAAATATAAGGTGCCAATATGTGGCACCTATAGGGAGAGTTTATGAAAAAAGTTGAGCGTTTAAATCAGATGCTACGTTTTATTAATCAAAAACAAATATTCACATTGAAAGATTTAATGGATGAATTTCAAATTTCAAAAAGGACAGCTTTACGTGATATTGCATCATTAGAGGAAATGGGTGTACCTCTTTTTGCAGAGTATGGTCGGTATGGAGGGTATCGTTTAATAAAAACGATGACATTACCACCGATTTCATTTACAAATCATGAAGTTTTTGCACTTTATTTTGCAATGCAGGCACTAAGTAGTTTTGTAAGTATTCCTTTTCAAATCTCGTTTCGTTCCATTAATCAGAAATTTTTAGATAGTGTTTCGTCAAAACAGCGTGAGCAAATTGAAAACTTGCAAAAAAGAGTATCCTTTTTTCATTTGGAACAAGCACATGAATGTGGTTATCTAGAAGAGATTTTGTTAGCTGCTGTTCAAAATAGGGCTTTAACTATAAATTATGTAACGCCGAAACAAACGACAATGCGCCGTATTCAGCCGATTTCGATTTATGCAATGAAAGGTTATTGGTATTGTCAGGCTTACGATTTAGATAAAGCGACTTATCGAGTGTTTCGCTGTGATCGTATTAGGTCGTTAGAAATGGTAGATGCTCAGGATAGTCTGGATTTGGAAAATATAAATATACATAACGCACATAGTCTTTGGAAGGCAACTGAACAAGCTATTCAATTTAAATGCTCAATTACTGCGAGGGGGATAGAGATATTCAAGCAACAACAATATCCTTCGATGAAATTATGGGAAGAATGTGAAGATACATATTTAATAGGAACTTATGAGCCTGCTGAAATCAACTTTATCATTTCATATCTAGCTAGTTTTGGTAAAACTATAAAAATAATTGAGCCATCTTCTTTAAAAGAGAACTTGAAAGAATACTACTTAGATTTAATACAAAATTTGTAACGAAGAGATAGTAGTTTGTTGGAAAAAATAAAATAAAATAAAAACTTTTTCTGAATCTATGGCTCGACATTTGGACGATTGTTGTCATAGTTATAAGACAAGTGTTACAATTATCATTAGGTTTATACATTTTAGTTTTTTAATTAGGAGAAAAATTGGCATAACATAAATTTGATTTTTATAACGACTGATTGTAAAGAGAAAAAGAAAGCAATCGGAAGTTTTATTTTAATAAAAGAGGAGCGTATTTCCTATGATCGGTATTTTAAAAAAGGTATTTGATGTCAACCAACGCCAAATTAAACGTATGCAGAAGACAGTGGAGCAAATTGATGCATTAGAATCATCTATTAAGCCGCTAACTGATGAACAATTAAAAGGAAAGACGATTGAATTTAAAGAACGTCTGACAAAAGGTGAGACAGTAGATGATCTACTTCCTGAAGCTTTTGCGGTTGTTCGTGAAGCAGCGAATCGTGTTCTTGGAATGCGTCCATATGGCGTACAGCTAATGGGTGGTATCGCCTTACATGAAGGAAATATCTCTGAGATGAAAACAGGTGAAGGTAAAACGTTAACATCTACTTTACCTGTATATTTAAACGCATTAACAGGAAAAGGCGTTCACGTTGTTACAGTCAATGAATACTTAGCGCAACGTGATGCGAGCGAAATGGGACAACTTCATGAGTTCCTTGGCTTAACTGTAGGGATTAACTTAAATAGTATGTCACGTGAAGAGAAACAAGCTGCTTATGCTGCTGATATTACTTATAGCACAAATAACGAGCTTGGGTTCGATTACTTACGTGACAACATGGTGTTATATAGAGAGCAGTGCGTTCAGCGTCCACTTAATTTTGCTATCATCGATGAAGTCGATTCTATTTTAGTCGATGAAGCACGTACGCCGCTTATTATTTCGGGACAAGCTCAAAAATCAGCAGAGCTATACATGTTTGCAAATGCATTCGTTCGTACATTAGAAAATGAAAAAGAATATTCATTTGATGTGAAAACGAAAAATGTAATGTTAACAGAAGATGGTATTACGAAAGCTGAGAAAGCTTTCCATATCGATAACTTATTCGATTTAAAACATGTAGCACTTCTTCACCATATTAATCAGGCGCTTCGTGCACATGTTGTTATGCACCTTGATACAGATTATGTTGTACAAGAAGGCGAAATCGTAATCGTAGACCAATTCACTGGCCGTCTTATGAAAGGTCGTCGTTATAGCGAAGGTTTACATCAAGCTATTGAAGCAAAAGAAGGCGTAGAAATTCAAAATGAAAGTATGACGCTTGCAACAATTACGTTCCAAAACTACTTCCGTATGTACGAAAAATTATCTGGTATGACTGGTACAGCGAAAACGGAAGAAGAAGAATTCCGTAGTATTTACAATATGAATGTTATCGTAATTCCAACGAATAAAGATATTATTCGTGATGATCGTGCTGATTTAATCTTCAAATCAATGGAAGGTAAATTCAATGCAGTTGTTGAGGATATTGTAAATCGTCATAAGCAAGGGCAACCTATTCTTGTTGGTACAGTTGCAATTGAAACGTCAGAGCTTATTTCAAAAATGTTAACACGTAAAGGTGTACGTCATAATATCTTAAATGCAAAAAACCATGCGCGTGAAGCAGATATCATTGCAGAAGCTGGTATGAAAGGCGCTGTAACAATTGCGACGAATATGGCTGGTCGTGGTACGGATATTAAGTTAGGCGACGATATTAGAAACGTCGGTCTAGCAGTTATCGGTACAGAGCGTCACGAAAGCCGTCGTATTGATAATCAGTTACGTGGTCGTTCTGGTCGTCAAGGGGACCCTGGTGTAACACAGTTCTACTTATCAATGGAAGATGAACTAATGCGCCGCTTCGGTTCTGACAATATGAAAGCGATGATGGATCGTCTTGGTATGGATGATTCACAGCCAATCGAAAGTAAAATGGTTTCTCGTGCTGTAGAATCTGCACAAAAACGTGTGGAAGGAAATAACTATGATGCACGTAAGCAACTATTGCAATACGACGATGTACTTCGTCAACAACGTGAAGTAATTTATAAACAGCGTCAAGAAGTAATGGATTCAGAGAACTTACGCAGTATTATTGAAGGTATGATGAAATCTACGATAGAACGTGCTGTTGCACTTCATACGCAAGAAGAAATCGAAGAAGATTGGAGCATTAAAGGTCTTGTCGATTACTTAAATACAAACCTTCTTGAAGAAGGAGATGTAAAAGAAGAAGAGTTACGTCGCCTTGCTCCAGAAGAAATGAGCGAATCAATTATCGCGAAATTGTTAGAGCGTTATAATGAAAGAGAGAAGCTTCTACCTGAAGAGCAGACGCGTGAATTCGAAAAGGTTGTTGTATTCCGTGTTGTAGATACGAAATGGACAGATCATATCGATGCAATGGATCATCTTCGTGAAGGTATTCATTTACGTGCTTACGGACAAATCGATCCACTTCGTGAATACCAAATGGAAGGATTCGCAATGTTCGAGTCGATGATCGCTTCTATTGAAGAGGAAATCTCTCGTTACATTATGAAAGCTGAAATTGAGCAAAACTTAGAGCGTCAAGAAGTTGTTCAAGGTGAAGCTGTTCATCCATCAAGCGATGGCGAAGACGCGAAGAAAAAACCGGTTGTAAAAGGTGACCAAATGGGACGCAACGATTTATGTAAATGTGGTAGTGGCAAGAAATATAAAAACTGTTGTGGCATTGGGCAGTAATAAGAAACTGTAGTTTAGACTGCTTTGCAAATTTTTACATCAAAAATGTATAATGAAAAGGATTAAACTCTCTCCGTAATAAGCGGAGAGAGTTTCCCTTGTTTTCATATGAAAGTAACAGCAATTACATAGAGGTGAAGGAAATGGAATTAGTAGAAATTAGGCAAGAATTAGAAAAAATGGCTAAGAGATTAGCGGCTTTTAGGGGGTCTCTTTGACCTTCCTACTAAGGAAAAACAAATTGCAGAATTAGAAGAAACGATGATGGGCGCAGGATTTTGGGATGACCAACAAGGCGCACAAGCTGTAATTAATGAAGCGAATGCGCTGAAAGATATGGTTGGAAGGTTCCGTCAGTTAGATGAGACGTTCGAAAACTTAGAAATGACGCATGACTTACTTAAAGAAGAGTATGATGAAGATTTACATGAGGAACTAGAATCTGAAGTGAAAACTTTAATTCAAGAAATGAATGAGTACGAGCTGCAGTTACTATTAAGCGATCCTTATGATAAAAATAACGCTATTTTAGAATTACACCCAGGTGCAGGTGGAACAGAGTCACAAGACTGGGGTTCGATGTTATTACGTATGTACACGCGCTGGGCTGAAAAACGTAGGTTTAAAGTAGAAACGGTTGACTACTTACCGGGCGATGAAGCTGGTATTAAGAGTGTTACATTATTAATTAAAGGTCATAACGCTTACGGTTACTTGAAAGCGGAGAAAGGTGTACATCGTCTTGTACGTATTTCACCGTTCGATTCTTCAGGTCGTCGTCATACATCGTTCGTATCTTGTGAAGTTGTACCTGAATTCAATGATGAAGTTGAAATTGAAGTGCGTACAGAAGATTTGAAAATAGATACGTATCGTGCAAGTGGTGCAGGTGGACAGCACGTTAATACGACAGATTCAGCAGTTCGTATAACTCATCTACCAACAAACACGGTTGTAACATGTCAGTCAGAGCGTTCTCAAATTAAAAACCGTGAGCATGCGATGAAAATGCTAAAAGCGAAATTATATCAAAAGAAATTAGAAGAACAACAAGCACAATTAGATGAGATTCGCGGAGAGCAAAAAGAAATTGGATGGGGAAGCCAAATCCGTTCTTACGTATTCCACCCGTATTCTCTTGTGAAAGACCATCGTACAAATACAGAAGTTGGTAACGTACAAGCAGTTATGGATGGAGAAATTAATCCGTTTATTGATGCGTATTTACGTTCTCGTATTTAATAAGAGAAAAAGCCAACAGAATTGTTGGCACATGTTGAGGTCCAAGAGGATATAAAGAGGCTTATCTTATTTATATTGATGAAATAAAGAGGAAGAGAAGTTGGAAACGACAACTTCTCTTTTTGATGAGATTATATGTAGAATACAATGCTGTATATTGTTTTGTAAAAGGTAGAGAATAGTAAAACAAAGTGGTAATAGAGTAGGACTTTATATAGAATTTCTCAGTTTTGATTGGAGAAAAAGGCTCTTTATAGAACTTTCTAAGGTGTTCACAGAATTGAAACAATTTATGAAAGCTTATTTCATTAGGCTTCTCACTATATTTGTAAAAAATATGAAATACACCTTAGTTTTTCTATATAAAGATAATGCTTATAATGAATATTGAATGTGTTATGAAAACTATTGCCTAGTTATGAATGAAAAGAATATCAACAATGGGGAGCGATAGAAGTGAAAAAGAAATTGTTGGCTATTACGCTGGGGACATCAGTCGTTTTTGCTTTAGGAGCATGTGGAAATAAAGAAGAGAGTAAACCATCAAAACAATCTGCAAGCACAGATAGCGCAGAGCAAATTTACCAAAAAAGTTGCATAGGTTGTCATGCTAAAGATTTATCAGGAGCAACTGGACCTGATTTAAGAAAAGTAGGCAGTAAGTATGACGCTGCAGATATCGAAGAAATTATTAAAAAAGGTCGCGGCTCAATGTCACCTGGACTTATTCAAGGTGAAGACGCAAAAAAAGTAGCTGAATGGTTAGCGGAGCATAAATAAGAAACGTAATTAATAAACGAGCTGATTGTATAACTTGACCGAAAAGTGCTTCGGGTTAAGTAATTACATGAGCTCGTTTACCTTTTCTTGGGATGTAACAGAACTGTAACAAAACTGTATCCGAATTGGAAACCGATTGATGTTACAATGGGGTTTGTAGAATTTTGATGAAATATATTACATAGAGTAGCGTTGCTAATAAAGAGCATGTATGGAAGCTACCTTCAACAAGAATGGTCGAGCGAAAATAAAGGTTGTTCTTTTATTTTCAAATGTACAGAAAAGTATTTCGAAAAAAATCATTAAGTATTGGGTGATAAATAATGATAAAAATGACGAATGTTTATAAGGAGTACCCAAATGGTATGAAAGCCATTGCTGGTCTCACAGTTAACATTAAACAAGGTGAATTCGTATACGTAGTTGGACCGAGTGGAGCCGGAAAATCTACATTTATTAAAATGATGTATCGTGAAGAGAAGCCATCTACAGGATCAATTAATGTAAATGGACTTGTAATTGAAACATTAGCAGAAAGAGATGTTCCGTATTTCCGTCGTCAATTAGGCGTAATTTTCCAAGATTTTAAATTGCTACCTAAATTAACGGTATATGAGAATGTTGCGTTTGCTTTAGAAGTAATTGAAGAAGAGAAGGAAGCGATTCGTGAGCGCGTTACAGAAGTGTTAGGTCTTGTTGGTCTTGAAGAGCGTGCCGATGCACTTCCAAATGAGCTTTCGGGCGGAGAGCAACAACGTGTGGCGATTGCAAGAGCGATTGTAAATAAGCCAAAGGTTGTAATTGCCGATGAGCCAACAGGTAACTTAGATATTGAAACAGCTCTTGATATTATGAAGATTTTTAAACGTATTAATGAGCGTGGTACAACGATTGTTATGGCGACACATAACGCAGATATCGTAAATACAATTCGTCATCGTGTAATTGCAATTGAAGGCGGAAGAATTGTTCGAGACGAGATTGAGGGAGGATACGGATATGAAGGCTAAAACCCTTAGTCGACATTTGCGAGAAGGTGTGAAAAATCTATCCCGTAACGGATGGATGACATTTGCTTCTGTAAGTGCAGTAACAGTTACATTATTACTTGTAGGTGTCTTTTTGACAGCGATTATGAATATGAACCATTTTGCGACGAAAGTAGAGCAAGATGTAGAAATTCGTGTGCATGTTGATCCAGCAGCAAAAGAGGCTGATCAAAAGAAATTAGAAGAAGATATGAGTAAAATTGCGAAAGTAGATTCTATTAAATATTCTTCTAAAGAAGAAGAGTTGAAACGTTTAATTAAAAGCTTAGGCGATAGTGGAAAAACGTTCGAGTTATTTGAGCAAGATAACCCACTGAAAAACGTATTTGTTGTAAAGGCGAAAGAACCAACAGATACGGCAACAATTGCGAAAAAGATTGAGAAAATGCAGTTTGTAAGTAATGTTCAATACGGTAAAGGTCAAGTTGAAAAATTATTTGATACTGTAAAAACTGGTCGTAACATCGGGATTGCGTTAATTGCGGGTCTTCTATTCACAGCGATGTTCTTAATCTCTAACACAATTAAAATTACAATTTATGCTCGTAGTACTGAGATTGAAATTATGAAACTTGTTGGTGCAACAAACTGGTTTATTCGTTGGCCGTTCTTGTTAGAGGGATTATTCCTAGGAGTATTAGGATCAATTATTCCAATTGGCCTAATTTTAGTTATGTATAATTCGTTGCAAGGTGTGTTTAATGAAAAACTTGGCGGAACAATTTTCGAGCTTCTACCATACAACCCATTCGTATTCCAATTAGCTGGTTTATTAATGTTAATCGGTGCATTAATCGGTATGTGGGGAAGTGTAATGTCAATTCGTCGCTTCTTAAAAGTATAAAAAGTTGCAAACATAATTCGTACAAGCTTATCATATAGTAGAAATAGGTAAAGGCATCACACATCGTGTGATGCCTTTTGCTACACCACCTGTGTGTTCTGGAAAGGGGAATTCCGCATTGAAACGTAGAGTTGCAATTATTGGAATGGTTGTTGCATTTTTAATTGGTGCTGGCGGGATGTTTGGTGGTATGTACTGGTTTGGGATAAACCCAGCGTATGTAACACAAACAGTATCGAATGGTAATGCTGGCACAGCGCAAGGAAATTTAGTAAAGATTAATGAGGCGTATGCACTAATTGATTCACGTTATGTGGAAGACGTGAAAGACGACAAATTAGTCGAAGGTGCGATACAGGGAATGTTGTCTACGCTGAAGGACCCTTATTCCACGTATATGGATAAAGAAACGGCAAAACAGTTTAGTCAGTCACTGGATCCTGAACTTGAAGGGATTGGAGCTGAAGTGAACAAGACGGACGGTAAGCTTATTATCGTATCGCCAATTAAAGGTTCACCAGCAGAAAAGATAGGAATTAAACCGAATGACCAAATTTTATCTGTAGATGGAAATAGTGTGAAAGATTTATCACGTGAAGAAGCAGTATTAAAAATTCGTGGTAAAAAAGGAACGACTGTTGCAATTGAAATTAAGCGCGCAGGAGTGGCTGATCCGATAGAATTTAAAATTAAGCGTGAAAAGATTCCGATTTTCACTGTATTTAGTTCCGTAAAGCAAGATAGCGGAAAAGATATCGGTTATATGCAAATTACTTCTTTCGCTGAAAATACTGCGAAAGAATTTAAGGATCAGTTAAAAGAGCTAGAGAAGAAAAACATAAAAGGCTTAGTTATTGACGTGCGTGGTAATCCTGGCGGTTATTTAAATAGTGTAGAAGATATACTAGGAGACATCATGACAGATAAAAAGCCAATGCTACAAGTAGAACAGCGAAATGGTGAGAAGAAGAAATTCTCTACGGAACTGAAAGAGAGAAAGCCATATCCAATTTCAGTATTAATTGATAACGGAAGTGCTTCTGCTTCAGAGATTTTAGCTGGTGCGCTAAAAGAAGGAGAAGGATACGATTTAATTGGTGAAAAAACGTTTGGTAAAGGTACTGTTCAACAGGCTGTTCCATTTAAAGATGGCAGCAATATTAAATTAACAATGTTTAAATGGTTAACACCAGATGGCAATTGGATTCATAAAAAAGGAATCGCGCCAACTGTAGAAGTGAAGCAACCAGATTATTATCATGCGACACCAATTCAAATTGAAAAGACACTTTCATACAATTCAAATGATGTACAAGTAAAACACGCGCAAGAAATGCTTAAGAGCTTAGGATATGTACCAGGACGTGAAGATGGATACTTTAGCAAAGAGACAGAATCAGCACTAAAAGCATTCCAAAATGCGAATGAGATGGAAGCAACAGGGCAACTTGATAAAAAGACAGCTGAAGTAATTCAAAATAAAATTATTGAAAAAATCCGTTCTGGAGAAAACGATTTACAATTACAGACGGCATTGAAATTAATAGCGAAATAAGAAAGAATACAGGCACTTGGATGCCTGTATTTTTTTATGTGTTAAATATGATAAAATAAAAAGAAAGAATGATATAAATGGTGGTGAATGAATTCGTGGAGGCATGGATTTTTGAAATACTACGAGCAGTTGGACGTTTTTTCTTACACCCTGCTGTCTATGTATTTTTAATTAGTAGTATCTTCGTTGGATACTTACGTATATTACGAGAACGAAAAGATTTTTCTTTTAAAGTATATGATATTTGGTTTGAACTACGAACAACTCTATTTGCAGGTATTGGGTACGGATTAATCGTATCTATTATTACGATTGGGCTGGGGCTTGTTGTTTCAAAAGCGAGTTTATGGGCAATTTTACTTTGGACGTTATTATTCGGATTAACTGCTATGTATCGATATTTATCTGTGGCTTATACTTTCGGAATCGCGATTGCACTCGTGTTGTTATCGTCTAAGATGCCAGTTTCCTTCTTACAGCTTGGAGAAGGTGAGGAGGGTACGATTGTATCCCTTGCTATTTTACTAGGCGTTATGCTCGTTGTAGAGGGTTTATTAATCTCTAAAAATGCAGTTCGTTATTCTACGCCAAAAATTAATAAAGGTAAGCGTGGGCTACGAATTGGACTACATGAATCCAATCGTTTATGGCTTGTACCAGTATTTATTCTTATACCAGGAGACGCGGTGACAGGATTTATTTCTTGGTGGCCTGTCGTTTCAATAGGTTCGACTACATACTCTTTATTCCTCGTTCCATTTTTAATTGGATTTATGAGAAAGGTTAGAAGTTATGAGCCGACGGAAGCTTTATTATTTACAGGAAGACGTGTCTATGGTTTAGCGGGGCTCGTACTCGTTTTAGGTATCGCAAGTTACTGGTGGCACGTATTCGCAATTATCGCGATGGGAGTCGCAATGCTTGGACGCTTTACAATCTCGATGCAAGAGAAAATTGCAGACGAGAAAAGACCAGCATACTTTGCCGCACGTAATGATGGACTTGTTGTGTTAGATACAATTCCTAATACAATTGGGGCAGAGATGAATTTAAAGCCTGGAGAAGTTATTACGAAAGTAAATGGAATCATTCCAAGAAGTACCGAAGAGTTTTATGACGCGCTTCAAACGAAGACGACAGGAGCGTTTTGTAAATTAGAAGTAGTAGATACAAATGGAGAGCTTCGCCTTGCTCAAACGGCATTATACGCCGGAGGACATCATGAATTAGGTGTTGTATTTGTTCAGCAAGAGCACGAGTGGGATTCGGAAGCTATATAAAATAAAATGGAAACCTTCATCAAATATAGATGAAGGTTTTTTTAGTTTCATAGACGGATAACTTGAATAATTATTTGATAATGGTTATCATTTAGAGAGTCTTTTAATTTGGAAAAGGGAGGAAAGATATGCTACGTAAATTTTTTTCTTACTATAAACCGTACAAAGGTTTATTCGTACTCGATTTTTCCTGTGCAGTTATCGCAGGTTTACTCGAACTTGGTTTCCCGCTTATCGTAAATCAATTTATTGATAAGTTATTACCAGGACAAAACTGGACGCTTATTTTATGGGCTTGTTTCGGCTTGTTCGTAGTTTATGTGTTAAATGCAGGTTTGCAATATGTCGTTACATATTGGGGACATATGCTTGGGGTTAACATTGAAACAGATATGAGGCAGAAATTATTTGATCACATTCAAAAGCTATCATTCAGATTTTTTGATAATAATAAAACAGGTCATTTAATTTCACGTCTTACAAACGATTTAATGGAAATTGGGGAAATTGCTCACCATGGACCAGAAGATTTATTCATTGCCATTATGACTTTAGTTGGAGCATTTTCATTTATGATGATGATTAACTGGAAGTTAGCACTTCTAACATTCTTCGTAATCCCGTTCTTATTATGGTTGGCACTTTACTTCAATAAAAAAATGACAGGTACGTTTAGACGTTTATTCTCAGACGTTGCTGATTTCAATGCATGTATCGAGAACAATGTAGGTGGTATCCGCGTTGTACAAGCATTCGGAAATGAAAAGTTTGAGAAAGAGCAATTTGCTGTAAATAATGCTCGTTTCCGTACAACAAAATTAATGGCGTATAAAATTATGGCGTTAAATTCATCGATTAGTTATATGTTGATGCGTCTTGTAACACTCTTTGTATTAATATGTGGTACATGGTTTGTTCTGCAAGGTGAATTAACGTACGGTGGATTTATTGGATTCGTTTTATTAACGAATATTTTCTTCCGCCCAATTGAAAAAATTAATGCGGTTATTGAAAGTTATCCGAAAGGAATCGCTGGTTTTAAAAGGTATGTAGAACTTCTGGAAACAGAGCCGGATATTGTAGATTCTAAAGATGCAATAGAAGTTAAACATGTACACGGCGATATTCAATACAATAACATCACGTTCGGATATGAAAATAAAGAGCCGATTTTAAACGATATTAGTTTGAAAATACATGCAGGTGAAACAGTTGCTTTCGTTGGACCATCAGGGGCAGGGAAAACAACACTATGTAGTTTATTACCTCGTTTTTATGAACACTCATCTGGATCAATTCAAATTGATGGCATTGACACCAAAGAGATGACGTTATCGTCACTTCGTAAGCAAATCGGAATTGTACAGCAAGATGTTTTCTTATTCTCAGGAACAATTCGTGAAAATATCGCTTACGGAAACTTAAAAGCTTCAGAATCTGAAATTTGGCAGGCGGTAAAACGTGCTCAGCTAGAGGACTTAATTTACTCGCAACCAGACGGTTTAGATACAGTTATCGGTGAGCGTGGTGTGAAACTTTCAGGAGGACAAAAGCAGCGCTTAGCGATTGCACGTATGTTCTTGAAGAACCCGCCAATTTTAATTTTAGATGAAGCAACTTCTGCGCTAGATACAGAGACAGAACTTGCTATCCAAAAATCACTTGCAGAACTATCTGTCGGCCGTACAACATTAGTTATCGCTCACAGGCTTGCAACTATTAAAAATGCAGATCGCATCGTCGTTGTAAATAAAGACGGTATTGCAGAACAAGGTTCACATGAGGAACTAATCGAACGAGGCGAGGGTTACAGCCGATTGTATGAGGCGCAGTTTAGTTCGTAAATATAATTTCTTCTGAATTAGTGCACCATAAGTAAGTGAAAATCTTACATGGGAGGCTATAAAGCATGATTGTAACAACAACTTCTACAATTCAAGGGAAAGAAATTATTGAGTATATCGATATCGTTAATGGCGAAGCAATCATGGGTGCGAATATCGTGCGTGACCTTTTCGCTTCTGTCCGTGACGTTGTCGGTGGTCGCGCAGGCGCCTACGAAAGTAAATTAAAAGAAGCGCGCGACATTGCAATGGAAGAGATGAAAACTCTCGCAAGACAAAAAAATGCGAACGCCATTGTTGGTATCGACGTGGACTACGAAGTAGTTCGCGAAGGAATGCTAATGGTTGCGGTGAGTGGGACTGCTGTCCGTATATAAAGTGAAACTTTAATCAGTGGGGGGTTCATCCCCACTGATTATTAGCCCTCACCAATCGGGCGTTTACGGGCAGCCCGACTCCCACCTAATTTCTTTGCTCAAGCCGAATTTTGAGGTGGGAGTCTTACTGCCCACAAATAGCGGGATAAAGTGAAAAGCCGTGCTGGTGCACGGCTTTTTGTTGTTATTGTGTCTAACATGATAGGTAGGGTGATATTCTATGTCGAAGCCTCGATATTTCTTGGGAAATGTGGAAGGTCCCGTCGATATATGGGGAAGACATTAGAGCGCTTCTTTACAATGCCGAATTCGAACTAATAATTTTTCGTATTCTTGTTCGAGAAATGTGATGTCATCATGCTGATTTGGAATAGAAATCCGGCTGATGATTTCTGTTAATTTTGTTTGTAATCGTAATAATTCTTGTTCAGTAACGTTTACAGAAGCTTGGGTGGTTCTTTTTGTGTATTGCTCGTAATTGCCGTGGAATATTCTTGGTTCGCTCTCATCTACTTGTAGAATATGGTTTGCAACAGAACGAATAAAGGCACGGTCATGGCTAATGAAAAGTATTGTACCAGGATACTCCTGTAACATGCTTTCTAATTCTTCTTGCGTTGCCAAGTCTAAATAGTTTGTCGGTTCGTCGAGCAGAAGCATATTATAGTTTCCTAAAAATACTTTTGCGAGTGCAACCTTCATGCGTTCTCCACCACTTAAGATGTGCACAGGTTTATGAACATCTTCACGGCGGAATAGGAGCCGTGCAAGTATTGTTCGAACGAACGATTCTGTATAGTTTGTTTCTTCTAGAACGTTTTCTAAAATTGTTTTATCTGTTTTTAAAATAGCTAATGTTTGTTCAAAGTATCCAATTTTACAACTTTTCGAAAGCTGAATGCCACGCTCGTTCGTGAGAAGCATTTTGAACAAAGTTGTTTTTCCGCTTCCGTTTTCCCCTAAAATAGCAAGCTTTGCCCCAGGGACAATTGTTCCATTCATATTTTTAAATAATGTGCGATCCCCTATTTTCTTCGTTGTTTTATTAAACTGAACAACTGCTTTACTATGAATTGGTGTGTGGTATTGTACGTCAAACTGAGCTTGAGAAAAGTCTTTCGGTTTTTCTTTCTGTTCCAACTTTTCAAGGCGTGTTTCTAGTGCTTTCGCTACTTTGCTAACATTTTCTTGCCCATGAGCCCCGCTGCACTTATAAAGTTTAGATTCAGATGAACTGAACCGTGTTGGGATTTTTGTCATGCTAGAAGCACGTTGCTTTCTTTGGGAAATTGACTGTTCTAACCGATTTTTTTCTTGTATATATTGATCATATTCTGCCTGCATCTTGTTCGAGGGCATGGGCGATCTTTAGGCGCATTCGTTCACCGCCGCTCATTGAATTTGCGACGTTTGAAATATTCCATTTGCCCTTAGCGAGGGAAGAAGCGGTTTCCGGTATCCCCTCGCTAAGCTGTGGAATGATGGCGATAGAACTATGATGAGTTACTGTGCCTTTGTCAGCTTCTATTTCTTTACTTAATATTTGTAATAACGTAGACTTTCCAGCTCCGTTGACTCCGACAATTCCTATACGATCGTTTGCTTGAATTTCTAGTGATGGTAACGTAAATATGGTGCGATCACCAAAGCTCTTTTCGATATTACGTGCGATTAAAATAGTCATAAAAAAACCTCCCTAGTTTCACTAGAGAGGATAAATGTCGCCCTTCAATGTAAAAATCGTACATAAATAAACGATTTTTTACATGATCGTATCGAAAGAAAGTATCGACAAATGGACAGACTAATCCTCTGCTAGTTTTCATCATTTTTGTTCACTATTTGTGATGGATGAAATAAATAAGAGAATTAGAACTTCATTGGTCAAAGTACCTTCCTTTCATAATATTATTTTTATTGTATGCGCATACAAATGGATTTGTCAAACTTATTTCTGGTTGCTATTTTTGAATTTATTATTATACAATTGTGCTTTTGCTAGCGCCTCAGCATCGTTCTTGATTTCATCTAGTCCATTCGCATCCCCAATAATATACCCTTCAAATGATGAGCCAACAAAATCAAAGATATATTGAAACTGGGCGATAAGCGGCAATGCTTTCAGTTTTGGACTGTCTCCGCCAACGATGACAACGTACATTTTTTTGCCTTTCATTTTTTCTTTGAAATGAAGAGATGTATCACGCAAGCTTTGTGACCAGCGATCAACGAAGTTCTTCATGTGGCCGCTCATTCCGTACCAGTATAGCGGTGTAGCGAAGATAATCGTGTCGTGCTCTAGCATGCGTTTGGTTAACTGCCCGTAGTCATCATTTACAGGTTGAAATCCTTCTACATCATGGCGCTGATCTATGATTGGATGGACAATATGATCACGCAAGTAAATTTGTTCTGTTTCAATCCCATCAATCACCATATGTGTTAAAGCTTCCGTATTTCCGTTTTGTCTTGAACTGCCATGTATAACAAACATGTAATCATCCCTTTTCTTTTGCTTGTTTTAGGAGTGAAACGTGTTTTTGCAAATTCGTTTGAATGTTGGAAAGTAATGTGATTTGCTTCGTTACCTCATCAAGTTTGTCTTCGTAAAGTGCAAGGATACTACTACACGGATTTTCGTAAAGATGTGGCTCGATTTCGAGGCAACGTAGCATTCGTTCTGTTTCTTCTAAATTTAAGCCGATTTGCAAGTACATTTGAATCAGCTCTACTTTTTCGATTGCACTTTCATCAAAATCACGGTAGCCATTTGCTAGGCGTTTCGAAGGGAGTAATCCCTTCTCTTCATAATGTCTTAGTGCCCTTTCGCTAACCCCAGTTTCTTTTGATAACTCTCCAATTCGCAATGCGTTTCACTCCTTTTACATGTATTGTAAACCTTCACACTAATGTGAAGGTCAACTCTGTTTTTTCGCAAAAGAATCTACGTGTTTTAAAAAGACTTGAATAGCTTTAGACGGGATAAAATATTTGCCGCGCACGATGGAGAATGGACGGATTAGCTCTTCGTTCGGAACAGGGATGTGGAATAGTTCTTTTGCTAATAGTTCTTTTCGAACAGTCCAATCTGAAAGGATAGCGATGCCAAGACCGGCTGCAACGGCTTCCTTCACGCTTTGAATACTGCTAAATGTAAAGAAGCGTTTCATTTTTAAATGATGTTGGTGTATAAAGCGATCGCTATAGGCACGTGTGCCAGAGCCGCTCTCCCTTAATACCCAGACTTGGTCTTGCAATGCATTTTCGTTAATTCCCTTGATATGGAGCAATGGGTGGTTTGGCGGGACGACGAGTTTCATTTCATCTTGCATAAAAGTTTCAACATCTACGTCAGCGTATACGACTTGGCCTTCCACTAAGCCGATATCAATTTGATTAGAGCGGAGGCTTTGCAAAACTTCTTCCGTATTGGAGATAAATGTATGAACTTCGACGTGTGCATTTTCATTGGCAAAGCGCGCAAGTATTTTTGGAAGTAAGTATTCGCCAATTGTAAAGCTAGCGCCGATGCGAAGTGTTCCTGTTACGACGTTATGCAGCTCGTTAATTTCTTGTTTTGCATCTTCATAAAGTGAAAGCATTTGCTTTGCGTGTATGTATAATATGTTTCCAGCTTCCGTAACTTGGACGTGCTTTGGGGACCGCTGAATAAGTGTAGTCCCAAATTCATTTTCCAGGTTGCGAATGTGCATACTAACGCCAGGTTGTGAGAGGTTTAATAGTTCCGCAGCACGCGAAAAATGTTTTTGCTCAACGACAGTAACAAAGATCTTTAAAATGTCTACGTTCATTTGTTAGGCCCCTTTATTTTTGCTTTTATTTTATCATAAGTATTTCTGATGATAGGGATTCAATATTGATATTAAACTTATTATTAAAATTCTCTTATAATGTAACTAGAAAGAACATGCATGTTCCAATACGATTATTGGGGTGGTACAAAGTGGAACAAACACTTGTTATACAAAAGAAGAAGGGCTTTGGATTTTCGCAAGGTATTGGGATTACGTTATTAATCGCAATCGCCGCGAAATATTTAGCAGAGCTTCCATTTTTAAATATTATGGGACAATTAGTAATCGCTATTCTAATCGGGATGGTTTGGCGCGCGGCAATCGGGATTCCTCAAGAAGCGATAGTGGGAACGAACTTTGCGAGTAAGAAGTTGCTTCGCTTTGGGATCATTTTACTTGGAATGCGGTTAAATCTTGTAGATATTGCGAAGGCGGGGCCGAAAGTATTGGTCATCGCAGCGGTTGTTATTACATTTACAATTTTCGTTGTATATGGACTAACGAAAGTATTTAAAGTAGAAAAGAAACTTGGGATTTTAACAGCATGCGGGACGGCGATTTGTGGTGCGGCCGCAGTTGTCGCGATTGCACCGCAAGTGAAAGCGAAAGATGAAGAAACGGCAGTTGGGGCAGCGATTATTGCAATTTTAGGTACAATATTTACACTTATTTATACGCTATTATACCCAGTGCTTGGCTTCTCACCGTACGGTTACGGGGTGTTTTCAGGTGCGACATTGCACGAAATCGCTCACGTTATCGCGGCTGCAGCGCCAGGAGGTAGCACGGCTGTAGACATCGCGGTTATTGTGAAATTAACGCGCGTTGCGATGCTTGTGCCAGTAGCAATTTTAATTGGATTATGGTTTGGTAAGAGTGAAGATGGCGAGGAAAAAAGATCGTGGCGCGACCTTCCAATTCCATGGTTCATCTTTGGATTTTTAGCGATGAGTGCAGTGCATTCGATTGGGATTATCCCAGAAGTTGTTGCTGGATATATTGTAGTCATTGCGTACATGCTTATTGCAATGGCAATGGCAGGACTCGGTTTAAATGTAGAGTTTAAAACGTTCCGCAAATTAGGAAGTAGGGCATTCGTGGCAGGATTGATTGGCTCGGTTTGCTTATCTGTTCTTGGGTACGTTCTTGTATATGCATTAGGATTTATGTAGTAGCAAAGAGGCATCTTATAGATGTCTCTTTTTTTACCTTTTTTTGTAAAGATATCTTTACTTACAATTGGAAAATATTTATAATTAAAGTAAAGATATCTTTACTTTCGAAGGTGGAGCCTATGGGTGTAAAAAATACAATAAAAGAGTTAAGAAAGCAAAATCATATAACGCAAGTTGAAATGGCAAAGGCGATGCAAGTGACGCGGCAGACAATTGTGGCGATTGAAAACCATCATTATAACCCGAGTCTAGAGTTATCCTTAAAAATCGCCAAATATTTTGGGATGAAGGTGGAGGAAATATTTACGCTAGAGTAAGGGGAGAAAAAATGAACGATACTAAAAAATTATTTACCGGTGTGACTTTTGGATTGTTTTTGGGAGACATTGTAGTTCATATTATGAATCCGGCTATACCAATTTTATCAATCGTAGTGAGTAACATTTTAGCAATTGCATTTTTGATAGTGTGTGTATTACAAAAAGCGTAAGTACAAAAAAGAAGAACTTCCAGATATAGATGAGCGAGTAAATGAAAACATAAAAAGGTATGTAAATGTTTCATTTGTATGCGCGTTTTTATTGCTTATTGTTTATATTGTTGCGAGTAAAGCAATAGGCAGAGCTGTTATACCAGTGCAAGAAATATTTATGATATGTAGTTCCTTATTTGCGGGTAGTCTCATCATAGGAGTAATGGCGGGAAAACGGGCATAACGATAGGAGGAATGAAAATGCAAGATGAGTTTGAGAGATTTCAGTCGGATAAAGCGTTTAAATATTTAGGGTTGTTTTTAACAATGAGTTTAGCGGTATGGAGTTTGTATAATTTAATTGTTTATGGAAATGCGGGCATGCCATTTGTTTTATTTGTATTAGGACAGTTTGTTTATTTCTTTGTGAATTATTGGCCGAAGTGGAAGTATAGAAATAAGAAAGAGGCTGGTAATACATGAATAAGCAAGAAGTTATGAGGTTTATAGGAAGCTTATCTTTAGCGGGGCTTATTTTAAATACAAGTTTAGTCATTTTAAATATTTCGTGGGGAGCGATATTGATTTCAAATGTAGCCCTTATTAGTTTATACGCTGTGTCTGAGTATAAGGAGCGAAAGCGATGGAAAGAAGAAGGTGTACCTGCATTAGATGAGAGAATCATGAAAAAAATGCAGCAATACTTTACGGCTTGTATGGTAGGTTTCTTTTTGTTTTTTATCGCGTATCTTTCTGTAAATAAGTACTTAGATAGACAAACCTTGGATGTAAATGAATTATTACATATAGTTATTTTAGGTTTTTTAATTAGCATGGCATCAACAAGTGTATTAGCGACAAAGACCAGTAAATAGATATATAAAGGGGAAACGGGATGGGATTAGCGGTATTATGTGTCGCTACGGCTATTTTTGCTTTGTTTTGGGGAATACAAAACTTCTCTCGTAATCCAGTGCCAAGTGTATGTATTATGATTGGTGCTGTAGGTTTATCATACTATTTATTAATTTTAGCGCATTATCATAAAACAGCAACAAGTGTTGTTGTAGGGGCAATTATTTTATTTTGTGGGCGTGCTATACAAAAGGGGTTATTTCCATAAAAGCTGTTTATACAAAAGGTATAAATAGCTTTTTGTATTTTTTTTACAAACTACTTGAAAGTTACGTTACGTCACCTTTTATAATGAAGGAGAAGAGGTGATGGAGTTGATTTCAATTCAAGAACTAACGAGGGAAACAGGGGTTACAGTAAGGACGTTACGTTATTATGATCAAATTGATTTATTAAAGCCGAGTGGGAAAACTGATGGAGGACATCGGTTATATAGCGAGAGAGATGTTGTTCGTTTGCAGCAAATTTTATTTTTAAAAGAAATGGGTTTTTCATTAAAAGAGGCTGCGAATATGTTAGTAAAAGGTGAGCTTAACTTAAAGGATTCTCTTGAAAAACAACTTCGGTTTGTACAGGAAGAACAAAAGAAATTCAATCGAATGGAGCGTGTTTTACAAGCTGTTGTTTATTCGGTAGATGTGGAAGGAGAACTGGATTGGAAAGTTATGTTTGAACTCATTCAGCTTTCGAAACAGTCTCCGCGAATACGTGAGATGTTTCAAAATGAAGTTTTTTCTAAGGGAGAACAAAAGTTGCTTCATAATTTGCCGAACATGAGTGAAGAAGACCCGAATGTTTTAGAATGGGTAAATTTATTAAAGCAACTACGTAACTTTATGAAAGACGGTAAGGAAGCATCATGTGATGAGGTACAAGGCGCAACAAAGAAATTAATGCAGAAGTGTTTAGAGATGGCAAATGGTGATGAAGCATTTTTAGATAAATTGTGGGAAGTAAGAAAGTCAAAAGAAGATTCACAGAAAATGAGTATGTATCCAATTGAAGAAGAGCTTCTATTATATATGGATGAGGCTTTTCGTATATATGACGAAAGGGAGAGGGATAAATGAGTATACTTGCAGAATATCGTTGGTATTTTTTAATTGGGGCAGAGATTGTATTTTGGTTATCAGCTATCGGATTCTTTTTACTAAGGTATGGATTTCGCTTGAAAAAGGCAAGTTTTATTATGGGGATTGTGCTACTTGTAAATGAAGTGTTTATTTTAACTTTAGGAGTAGTGGACTACTATCAAACAGGGAAGTTCTCTAATTTTCAAATCATTACGGTAATCATTTTATTATATGCAGTTTTTTATGGGAAAAAGGATTTGAAGAAATTAGATATATATGTACAAAAATTAGTTGCGAAGTGGCGGAATGAACCGGCGCCTATTATCGAAGAACCACTTGAAGTAACAGGGATGGCGCATGCGAAGCAGGAAATAAAAAATTGGATTTTACATCTTATTTTGTTTATTGCTGTTCATATATTCTTTTTCTTCATGTATGGGCTTATTCCAGTAGAACAGTGGGGGAATTGGTTAGAGTCAGGAATCGTTTTAAATAAAGCAGCAAGTCGTGTAAGCCAAGTGTGGGCTATTATTCTTTTAGCGGATACTGCGATTTCATTTTCATATGTTATTTTTCCGAAGAAGGAGAAAGGAAATAAGAAGCTACTTTCATAGAGGAAAGTAGCTTTTTTCTAGTATACCAATAGTTTGTATAGGAGAGGATAACGATAGGAAAAAGAACAGGTTTTATATGCTTATTTCTCTTTAGTTTAGTAGCATGTTCACAACCTAACAGTGCAATTGATAAGAAGAATGATGTCGTTGCAAAGGGGGCGGAAATTTCTAATCTAGATAAATTCGAGAAGTTCGTTTGGAATGTGGAACAAGGGGAAGTTGATAAAATAAGAATTGTACAGTATACACATGAAGGTGACCCGATTTTTCAAACGTTAGAGCATAGTGAGAAAGATATACTTTATGTGTTAGATAATAGGCAAGATCAATTTGCTGGTGACCATAAAGGGTTACATAAAGATAGTTGTAAAAGGATTGTTAAAGAGCAACGTGAATCAGAAACTTCATATAGGTTAATAGATTGTACGAATGAAAATGGGCGCAATGGATATGACTTATTATATGTACTTAAAAAATAGAGTTAGTAGAGGAAGGAAGTATTTATTCCTTCCTTTTTCTATATATAACTTGTCGAAAACTTTACCGAATATCTGTTCGTTTTTTTTAGGTTTTTTATGGGCATTCGTGGTAAAATAATAATACAGATTTTTATGAGGAGGTCGGTTTTTAGTTGGAACATCCATTTGAAATTATCTCAGAGTATTCCCCGCAAGGTGATCAGCCGGGAGCGATAGAGAAGCTTGTAGAGGGAATTAATAGTGGAAAGAAAAAGCAAGTGTTGCTTGGAGCGACAGGAACGGGTAAGACATTTACGATTTCAAATGTCATTAAAGAAGTGCAGAAGCCAACACTTGTAATGGCTCATAATAAAACGTTAGCAGGACAGTTATATAGTGAGCTGAAAGATTTCTTTCCTAACAATTCTGTGGAGTATTTTGTTAGTTATTACGATTATTATCAGCCAGAAGCGTACGTACCACATACGGATACGTTTATTGAAAAAGATGCGCAAATTAACGATGAAATTGATAAATTACGCCACTCGGCAACGTCTTCTTTATTTGAAAGAGATGATGTTATTATCGTTGCGAGTGTTTCGTGCATATACGGTTTAGGTTCTCCGGAAGAATACCGCGAGTTAGTTGTTTCGCTTCGAGTTGGTATGGAAAAGGACCGCAATCAATTGCTTCGTGAACTTGTTGATGTACAGTATGGACGTAATGATATTGATTTTAAGCGTGGTACATTCCGTGTGCGCGGAGATGTAGTTGAAATCTTCCCCGCATCACTTGATGAGCATTGTATTCGAATTGAATTTTTTGGGGATGAAATAGATCGTATTCGAGAAGTAAATGCATTAACGGGTGAAGTATTAGCAGAACGTGATCATGTAGCAATCTTCCCGGCATCTCACTTCGTTACACGTGAAGAAAAGCTGAAGGTCGCTATTGAAAATATCGAAAAAGAATTAGAAGAGCGTTTAAAAGAATTAAATGATAACGGTAAGTTGTTAGAGGCGCAGCGCATAGAACAGCGAACGCGTTATGATTTAGAAATGATGCGAGAGATGGGCTTTTGTTCAGGGATTGAAAACTATTCCCGTCATTTAACACTTCGTCCAGCAGGTTCAACGCCGTATACGCTTTTAGATTATTTTCCAGAGGATTTCTTAATCGTTATGGATGAGTCGCACGTATCGGTTCCGCAAGTAAGGGCGATGTATAACGGGGACCAAGCACGTAAGCAAGTGCTTGTTGATCATGGATTCCGTCTGCCATCAGCTTTAGATAATAGACCGCTCACGTTTGATGAGTTTGAAGAGAAAACGAATCAAGTTATTTACGTTTCGGCAACGCCAGGACCGTACGAGTTAGAGCAGTCACCGAAAGCAATAGAACAAATTATTCGTCCAACAGGGCTTTTAGATCCACCAATTGATATACGACCAATTGAAGGACAAATAGATGATTTATTAGGAGAAATCCATGACCGGATTGCGAAAAATGAACGTGTATTAATTACGACTTTAACGAAGAAAATGTCAGAGGATTTAACGGACTATTTAAAAGATGTAGGAATTAAAGTGAATTATCTTCACTCTGAAATTAAAACATTGGAGCGTATTGAAATTATCCGTGATCTTCGCCTTGGTAAGTTTGATGTACTTGTCGGTATTAACTTATTACGAGAAGGATTAGATATTCCAGAAGTATCACTTGTAGCTATTTTAGATGCTGATAAGGAAGGGTTCCTACGTTCAGAGCGTTCATTAATTCAAACAATTGGTCGTGCGGCGCGTAATGCAAACGGCCGCGTTATTATGTACGCAGATCGCATAACGAGATCAATGGGAATTGCAATTGAAGAAACACAGCGTCGTCGTAGTATACAAGAAGCTTACAATGAAAAGCATGGTATTACGCCGAAAACGATTCAAAAAGGAGTACGTGACGTTATTCGTGCGACAACAGCAGCTGAGGATATGGAAATATATGAAGCAACACCAGCTAAGAAGATGACGAAAAAAGAACGTGAAAATACAATTGCGAAGATGGAAGCAGAGATGAAAGAAGCAGCAAAGGCATTAGATTTCGAGCGTGCAGCTGAATTAAGAGATTTACTATTAGAATTAAAAGCGGAAGGGTGAAAAGAGTGAGTAAAGATTTTATTGTTGTAAAAGGTGCTAGAGCGCATAATTTAAAAAATATTGACGTAACCATTCCGAGAAATCAGCTTGTTGTTGTGACGGGATTGTCTGGTTCGGGGAAATCATCGTTAGCATTCGATACGATTTATGCAGAAGGACAGCGTAGATACGTGGAATCTTTATCTGCGTATGCGCGCCAGTTTTTAGGGCAAATGGATAAGCCGGATGTTGATATGATTGAAGGTTTATCTCCAGCGATTTCAATTGATCAAAAAACGACGAGTCGTAATCCTCGTTCAACGGTTGGAACGGTAACGGAGATTTATGATTATTTACGTTTATTATTCGCACGAATTGGTACGCCGATTTGTCCGAATCATGGAATTGAAATTACATCACAAACAGTGGAACAGATGGTAGACCGTGTTCTTGAATATCCTGAACGTACGAAGTTGCAAGTGCTAGCGCCTATCGTGTCAGGGCGTAAAGGTGCGCATGCGAAAGTATTAGAAGATATTAAGAAGCAAGGTTATGTTCGTGTGCGCGTTGATGGAGAGATGCTGGATGTATCGGAAGAGATTACTTTAGAAAAAAATAAGAAGCATTCAATTGAAGTTGTTATTGACCGTATTGTTGTGAAAGAAGGAATTGCAAGCCGACTTGCAGATTCACTAGAAAGTGCTTTAAAGCTTGGCGGGGGCCGAGTTTTAATCGATGTAATGGGAGAGGAAGAACTTCTATTTAGTGAACATCATGCTTGTCCACATTGTGGTTTTTCAATCGGAGAATTAGAGCCGCGTATGTTCTCGTTTAATAGTCCGTTCGGCGCGTGTCCTTCTTGTGATGGACTTGGATCGAAGTTAGAGGTAGATTTAGAACTTGTTATTCCGAACTGGGATGTATCATTAAATGAACATGCGATTGCTCCTTGGGAACCGACAAGTTCACAATATTACCCGCAATTATTAAAATCTGTGTGTAATCATTACGGCATCGATATGGATATGCCGGTGAAAGATATACCGAAGGATTTATTTGATAAAGTGCTGTACGGAAGCGGAGAAGAGAAGCTTTATTTCCGCTATGTGAATGAATTTGGTCAAGTAAAGGAAAATGAGATTTTATTTGAAGGTGTTATCCCGAATATTGAGCGTCGTTATCGTGAGACGAGTTCTGATTATATTCGCGAGCAAATGGAGAAATATATGGCAGAGCAAGCTTGTCCGAAGTGTAAAGGTGGACGCTTAAAGCCTGAGAGTTTAGCTGTTTTCGTTGGTGATAAAACGATTGCCGATGTAACGAAATATTCTGTTCAAGAAGTACAGGAGTTCTTCTCAACTGTTGAGTTAACGGAGAAACAACAAAAAATTGCTCATTTAATTTTAAGAGAAATTCAGGAACGTGTTGGGTTCTTAGTGAACGTCGGTTTAGATTATTTAACGTTAAGTCGTGCCGCAGGAACTTTATCAGGTGGTGAGGCGCAGCGTATTCGTTTAGCGACACAAATTGGTTCTCGCCTTACTGGCGTACTTTACATTCTTGATGAGCCTTCTATCGGTTTGCATCAGCGTGATAATGATCGTCTTATTCGTACATTGCAGGAAATGCGTGATTTAGGAAATACGTTAATTGTTGTTGAGCATGATGAAGATACGATGATGGCTGCTGATTATTTACTTGATATCGGACCTGGTGCAGGTATTCATGGTGGTCAAGTTGTATCAGCAGGTACACCAGCTGAAGTTATGCAAGACGAGAATTCATTAACTGGGAAATATTTAAGCGGTAAAGAGTTTATTCCGGTACCACTTGAAAGACGTAAAGGTGACGGACGTAAAGTGGAGATTGTCGGCGCGAAAGAAAATAACTTAAAGAATGCGAAAATGTCATTCCCTTTAGGAACATTTGTAGCAGTAACAGGCGTATCTGGCTCTGGAAAAAGTACGATAATTAATGAAGTACTATACAAATCATTAGCTCAAAAGCTATATAAAGCGAAAGCAAAGCCAGGGGCTCATAAAGAAATTAAAGGTCTTGAGCAGTTAGATAAAGTGATTGATATTGATCAATCACCAATCGGGCGTACACCACGTTCAAATCCGGCGACATACACTGGCGTATTTGATGATATTCGTGATGTATTTGCGCACACGAATGAAGCGAAAGTACGTGGGTATCAAAAAGGACGTTTCAGCTTTAACGTAAAAGGCGGCCGTTGTGAAGCGTGCCGTGGTGATGGAATTATTAAAATCGAAATGCATTTCTTACCAGACGTGTATGTTCCGTGTGAAGTTTGTCACGGTAAACGTTACAACCGTGAAACGTTAGAAGTGAAATATAAAGATAAGAATATTTCTGAAGTGTTAGGGATGACAATTGAAGATGGGGTAGAGTTCTTTGCTAATATCCCGAAAATTAAGCGTAAACTTCAAACGCTTGTAGATGTAGGGCTTGGTTATATGAAATTAGGACAACCAGCTACGACGTTATCAGGTGGTGAGGCGCAGCGTGTGAAATTAGCTTCTGAATTACATCGTCGTTCTACAGGGCGTACGTTATACATTTTAGATGAGCCAACGACTGGCTTACATGCACATGATATTGCACGCCTTCTAGAAGTGTTGCAACGTCTTGTTGAGAGTGGTGAGACGGTACTTGTAATTGAGCATAATTTAGATGTTATTAAAACAGCTGATTATATTATTGACCTTGGACCAGAAGGCGGAGACAAAGGCGGACAAATCGTTGCTTCCGGAACGCCAGAGCAAGTAGTGAAAGAAGAGCGCTCTTATACAGGTAAGTATTTAAAAGAGATTTTAAATCGTGATAAAGCAAGAATGAAAGAGAAAATAAAAGAAGTAGAGTTATCACAATAAGTTGTTAATGAAAGCCGAGTGGGAATTACACTCGGTTTTTATTTCATAGGGGGAGAAAATGGAGTTTATAGAGGTATTGAGAAAGAAAAATACGAAGGTAAGGGAATTTCAAAATTGGGGTGTATACTTTAGAAAGCGCTGGGAGGATAACTTTGCGAATCATTTGAGTTATGAAGAGAAAGAAGAGATTCATTTATATGGGGATAAATATAGCTGTGGTTACTTGTGGCACATATTCAGTTATGAAAAGAAAAAGTGTTTAGAAGGTAAAGAAGCGGAGAATATGTTTCATAATGAAATGAAAAAGGAGTGTTACATCTTCTTTCAACATTGTGACGAAGTACTGCTAATAAAGGATGCGAGTTTATTACGTATGGATGATATATTAAGCGAGACAGACGATGCGTATAAAGGCGATATCTATATTGTAGATAAAGATTTCACTTGGACCTTTGCGAAAACTCATGAACATAGATGGTGTGGCCCGTATTTCGCAAGGAAATGTTAATAGGTATACAAGCATGAAGGATAGAATAAGTTGATATAAGTGTATGTATGTTACTTGCGTTTATTATCTATTAGCGTATGATGAAATATATATGTTAAAAGGATGTGTAAGGAAATGAGATGGATTGTATCACTTCTTGTAAATAGCGTTGTGTTAATAGCTGTATCCGGACTTTTAAAAGGGGTTGCACCAGACGCATTTTACATAGCAAATATACAAACTGCAATTATTGCGAGTATTATATTGGCGATTTTAAACGTATTTGTAAAGCCGCTTTTAATTTTAATTACGCTACCGATTACTCTTGTAACTTTCGGTTTCTTCTTAATTGTTATTAATGCAATTACGTTAAAGATGACGGATTCGTTATTAGGGGACGCCTTTAATATATCTGGATTTGGTGTAGCGATTGTTGCGGCAATTTGTATTTCTATTTTTAATATGATAATTGAAAAAGTAATTGTTGAACCATTACATGAAAAAAAGAGAAAATGACAAAAAGAAAAACATTTCATGATTCATATGAAATGTTTTTTTCTATTTATTAGAAACCGAGTTTCTTGTTTCCAGAAAAAAATGGTACAATATCCGATAGAATGGAATTTTACATCAAATGAGACTGAACCCGCAGCGGAGTGGAGGTTTATACATATGCCGAAAGTAAGGACAAAAGATTTAATTGAACAATTCCAATTGGAGTTAGTAAGTGGTGAAGAAGGGATTCATCGTCCGATTGATACGAGTGATTTATCGCGACCTGGAATTGAAATGGCAGGATTTTTTACATATTATCCAGCTGATCGCGTGCAGCTTCTTGGGAAAACGGAGCTTACGTTCTTTGATACGTTAACGACAGAGCAAAAGCAAGAGAGAATGAAAGCGCTTTGTACTGAGGAGACGCCTTGTATTATTGTAACTCGTAATCAAGATGTACCGGATGAGTTATTACAAGCATCACGTGAATCAGGCGTGCCTTTATTACGTTCTGCTCAAACGACGACGAGATTATCAAGTCGTTTAACAAACTATTTAGAAGGTAAGTTAGCGCCAACAACAGCTGTTCATGGTGTGTTAGTAGATATTTATGGTGTTGGTGTTTTAATTACAGGTCAAAGTGGTGTCGGGAAAAGTGAGACAGCGCTTGAACTTGTAAAGCGTGGTCACCGCCTTGTTGCGGATGATAGCGTAGAAATTCGTCAAGAAGATGAAGATACATTAGTAGGGAGCTCACCTGATTTAATTGAGCACTTATTAGAAATTCGTGGTCTAGGTATCATTAACGTAATGACGTTATTCGGTGCAGGGGCAGTACGAAATTATAAACGTATTACACTTGTTATTAATCTTGAAATTTGGGATCAAAAGAAAAATTATGATCGCTTAGGTCTTGATGAAGAGAAGATGAAGATTATTGATACAGAACTTACGAAGATTACACTTCCAGTTCGTCCTGGTCGAAACTTGGCTGTTATTATTGAAGTAGCAGCGATGAACTTCAGATTAAAACGTATGGGAGTCAATGCGGCACAACAGTTCTCTGAACGATTAATGAGTGCGATTGAGTTAGGAAATCAAGAGTAGACTCTGGAGAGGGAGGTCATATATATGCTGTTAGGTTCTGTACCACAGCTTGACCGTATAGCAGTCCAACTTGGGCCGTTCCCTGTTTATTGGTATGGGGTTATTATCGGTACAGGTGTGCTATTAGGTCTTTGGCTAGCAACCCGCGAGGGAGAAAGGCTTGGTATTCACAAAGATACATTTATCGACCTTGTATTAATCGCAGTACCAATTGCCATTCTTTTTGCGAGAATGTATTATGTCATTTTTGAATGGGAATATTATTCGCAAAATCCGAGTCAAATTATTAATATTCGTCAAGGTGGTTTGGCGATTCATGGTGGTTTAATCGGGGCTGTTATTACAGGAATCCTTTTTGCGAAACGACGCGGGCTTTCATTCTGGAAGTTAGCGGATATTGCTGCGCCGAGTATTTTACTAGGACAAGCAATTGGCCGATGGGGAAACTTTATGAACCAAGAGGCGCATGGTGATGAAGTAACGAGACAGTTTTTAGAAGGTCTTCATTTACCAGATTTCATTATTAATCAAATGTACATTGATGGTGTGTATTATCACCCAACGTTTTTATATGAATCATTATGGAACTTTGCGGGTGTTATTTTACTACTCGCGTTACGAAAAGTGAATTTACGCCGTGGTGAATTATTCTTCACATATTTAATTTGGTATTCAGTGGGACGCTTCTTCGTAGAAGGTTTGCGTACAGATAGTTTAATGTTAGGACCACTTCGTATTGCACAAGTAATGTCTATTGGAATTGTTGTTATTTCTATCATTTTCATTATTGTGAGACGAAAAATGGGGCAAGCTGATAAAAGATATTTAGAAAATTAGAGAAAAGTAGCATCTTATATAAGATGCTGCTTCTTTCATATTCAGGTAATGAAAGGATTAAGGACGATGAAAATAAATACAGTGTTATTTGATTTAGATGGAACGTTAATTAATACAAATGAACTTATTATCTCTTCTTTTTTACATACGTTAAATCACTATTATTCTAATCAGTATAAGCGTGAAGATGTATTGCCATTTATCGGTCCATCTTTGCATGATACTTTTAGTAAGATTGATGCAAGTAAGGTTGAAGAGATGATTACATGTTATCGTCAATTTAATCATGAGCATCATGATGAATTAGTGGAAGAGTATGAAACTGTATATGAAACGGTTCAAGAATTGAAGAAGCAAGGTTATAAGATCGGCATCGTTACAACGAAAGCGAGACAGACGGTTGAAATGGGATTAAAGCTTTCGAAACTTGATCAGTTTTTTGATGTTGTCGTGACGATTGATGATGTGGAACATGTGAAACCACATCCAGAACCACTTCAAAAAGCACTCGAATTATTAGATGCAAAGCCAGAAGAAACATTGATGGTTGGTGATAATCATCATGATATCGTCGGTGGACAAAATGCAGGTACGAAAACAGTAGCGGTTTCATGGACATTGAAAGGTAGAGCGTATTTAGAAGCGTATAAACCAGATTATGTGCTAGATAAAATGAGTGATTTACTACCGATTTTGTCCCGCATTAACGGGTAGTAAGATTCCTGCCGGTTAAAGTGTCACTTTATATAAGTAGAGGAGAGAGTTCAGTGCGACGGACAACGCGCTATCCTGTTTCAGGAGAAAATTCATTGTGGAATGTGTATAAAACAGTTTCTTTTTGGAAGGTAATGAAAAACTTTATTATCATCCAAATCGCACGTTACACGCCATTTTTATCCGTAAAGAATTGGTTATATCGCACGTTTTTACGGATGGAAGTAGGAAAGAAAACGTCGTTTGCACTTATGGTAATGCCAGATATTATGTTTCCAGAAAAGATTACTGTGGGAGACAATTCAATTATCGGCTATAATACAACGCTTTTAGCGCATGAATATTTAATTCGTGAGTATCGACTCGGAGAAATCGTCATAGGGAATGAAGTTATGATTGGAGCGAATACGACAATTTTACCAGGTGTGACAATTGGAGATGGAGCTATCGTTTCTGCAGGCACACTTGTCCATAAAGATGTACCAGGCGGCGCTTTCGTAGGCGGAAATCCGATGCGTATTATTTATACGAAAGAGGAAATGGCCACTAGAGAAGGTTGATGTTAAAAATGTAACATTTCCCTTCTGTTTTTATGAATAAAAAGGAAATAATTGAGTATAATATACTGTTTTGTTTTTTACGGAATCGTTTATACTTATAGATAGAAGAATGTGTGAACGAAGAAAACAAAAAACTGGAGGATATATGGGGAAAAATCAAAGAATATATAAGGAGAACGGACAAGTTATCTCTTTTAATCAGTTAGCGGACTTCTTTTATAAAAAAGGGATGAGGGCTTATAAAGGGCAAAAATTGCAAGATGCAATTAAATATTTTCGAAGAGCAGCACAAAGCGAAAAGGAGCCGTTTATTTTATGCCAACTAGCAATAGCATTATCTGAATCTGGTGAATATCAAGAGTCGAATCAGATATTTCTAAAGCTTGTTAGATCCAATCCTGAACTTGAGCAATGCTATTATTTTATTTCAAATAATTATGCATATATGGGCTTGTTTCAACAGGCGAAGAAGTATGCAGAGCGATATTTAGAAGTTGCGGAAGAGAAGGAATTTGTAAAAGATACATTAGAATTGCTTGAGATTATGGAAGAAGATGCAATGGGTGCGGAAGAGATTGAGGATGAAGATGAGCTAATTGTTATGCAAGAAGAAGCGAACCGCTACATTCGTAACGGACAATTAGAAGAGGCGATTGCTACACTAGAAGTTGTTACGAAAGAATATCCAGAATTTTGGTCAGGACATAATAATTTAGCGATTGCACATTTTCAATCAGGTAATGTAGATCAAGCGCTTAAGTTAACAGAAATGATTTTAGAGAAAAATCCTGGTAATATGCATGCGCTTTGTAATACGCTTATTTTTCTATATTCAATTGGAGAGCATAAGCAAGTAGAGTCATTAGCGGGGCAGTTAGTTTCGGTATATCCAATTTCATTTGAGCATCGTTTGAAACTTGGAACAACGCTTGCAACAATTGGTCATTTTGAACCTGCATATAAATGGTTCAAAGTATTAAAGCGTCAAGGTTATGAAGGAGATGTCAGTTTTTATTACTGGTTTGCATACTCTGCGTATATGGTGAAGGAACAGCAAGTAGCTGAAAAAATGTGGCAACATGTTGTAGAATTGCATCCTGATAAAAAAGGAAAAGAACCGTGGAATGCACTGAATTTAGCAGATGAAGGACAAAATCTTTTATTTGAAGAGCTACGAAAATCATTTCAGCAAAGTACGACACTAGAAGAGAAAATGCTAGCTTTATATTTAATGAATGAATTGTCAACACCAGAGAAGGTTGGATTCTTCTTTGATGTAACGCAAGCGAAAAATGGTGTTCCAATCGTATCGCAACTTGCAAAATATTTCTTTTTACTTAATAGTCATAAAAGTATCCCAGCTGATTTACAGCAATTTGAACAGTGCGTACGAATCGCGGATGCATTATACAATTATACGAAAAAAGACGATGAATTAATCGAAGAGTGTTTAAATTTTTGGTTTTGCACGTTCATACGTTTATATACATCTGGAGCGACCTTTACAAATGTGTACGGTTGGTCAGCGGCAATTGAATACATTGTGCGCGGCGAACAAAGAAATAAGATGACACAGGCAGAGCTTGGTGATGTATATAATGTATCTGTAGCGACTGTACGAAAGTATGTGCAGGCTGTTAAGCGCACGCACACGTAGGGTAGGCAAATCATTGGGAAAAAAATGATGCTAACAGTATAATGAGGGTAACTTAATGTGTATGAATGAATGGGAGTGAATAGTGTGTCAGAAGAAAAAATTTATGATGTCATTATTATTGGTGCAGGACCAGCTGGTATGACAGCTGCGGTATATACATCTCGTGCGAATTTAAGCACACTGATGCTTGAGCGTGGTATCCCAGGTGGACAAATGGCAAATACAGAAGATGTAGAGAACTATCCAGGTTATGAGTCTATTTTAGGACCAGACTTATCAAATAAAATGTTTGAGCATGCGAAGAAATTTGGTGCTGAATATGCATACGGTGATGTGAAAGCAATCATCGATGGTAAAGAGTACAAAACAATTATTGCTGGTAAAAAAGAATATAAAGCACGTGCAATTATCGTTGCAAGCGGTGCAGAGTATAAAAAAATTGGTGTGCCAGGTGAAACAGAACTTGGCGGCCGGGGTGTATCATATTGTGCAGTATGTGATGGTGCATTCTTTAAAGGGAAAGAACTTGTTGTTATTGGCGGCGGAGATTCTGCTGTTGAAGAGGGTGTATTCTTAACACGCTTCGCATCAAAAGTAACGATCGTTCACCGTCGTGACACTCTTCGTGCACAGAAAATTTTACAAGATCGTGCTTTCCAAAATGAGAAAGTAGATTTCATTTGGAATCACACTATAAAAGAAATTAACGATGCAAATGGTAAAGTAGGAAGCGTAACACTTATAGATGTAAACAGCGGAGAAGAGCAAGAAGTTAAAACTGACGGCGTTTTCATATACATCGGTATGTTACCATTATCAAAACCGTTTGTTGAGCTAGGTATTACAAATGAAAATGGTTATGTTGAAACGAACGAGCGTATGGAAACGAAAGTTCCTGGTATTTTCGCAGCTGGTGATGTTCGTGAAAAAATGCTTCGTCAAATTGTAACGGCAACAGGCGATGGTAGTATTGCAGCGCAGAGTGCACAGCATTATATAGAAGAGTTAGTAGAGGAACTAAAGACTGTAACAGAAAAATAAGGGTGTTTTTTCCTTTTTGGAAGAAAGCTACCGATAGGTGGCTTTCTTTTTTTTGTTCAAATGTCAAACTTTTGTCAAAAATAATTAAGAATATAGTGTTTCTTATTGTTATACTAGAATTTACGGGAAAAATCACTATAAGAAATGAGGAATTTATTCAGTATGGAATGGCGTAATATATATCGTGGATTTTGTATGGGCGTTAGTGATTTAATTCCTGGTGTGAGCGGCGGAACAATCGCTGTTGTGTTGGGGATTTATGAACAATTGCTCGCAGCAATTAGCGGATTCTTTAGTCGTGAATGGAAAAAACATTTAGCGTTTTTAATCCCACTTGCAGCTGGTGTAGCGGCAGCTTTTCTAACGTTAAGTCATGTTATTAAATATTTATTAGCAAATCATTATGAACCGACTCAATTTTTCTTCCTCGGTTTAATTATTAGTATATTACCGATGTTAATGAGAGAAGCTGATGCAAAGGCAACGTTTAAAGGTAGTCATATTGCCTTATTAATAATTGCAGCAATTCTTGTTGCAATAACAGCATTCTTTAAACCAGATAAGGCAGCTGATCCGATTACGACGTTAACAATTTTAAATGCAATTGGTTTATTTTTCGCAGGATGGATGGCTAGTATGGCTATGCTTCTTCCTGGAATTAGTGGATCGTTTATTTTATTAATTATTGGTGTTTATCCGACAGCAATTAACGCTTTAACTACACTCAATTTACCGTTAATCGTGGTTATCGGTGCCGGAGTGATGGCCGGATTTGTTGTAAGTAGTAAAGGAATTAGTTATTTGTTAGATCGTTATAAAAGTATGACATTTGCGGCAATTATTGGGCTCGTTATCGGGTCGATTGTCATTGTGTTCCCTGGCATTCCGACTGGTGGAATTTCAATTGTAAGTTCAATTATTACTTTTATTTTAGGATTTGCGGTTGTTACTTATTTCGGTAAGAAATAAGTGTTTTAATCCCCTTAACGATAAAAATCGTTAAGGGGATTTTTATGTGCTATTCATGGGAAGTAAGGTATTTTGATTGCTTGTTATAGAAAGAATTTTTACAATTGCTTAGCGAAAGGGGACTGGCACCTTCGTTGTAGCAAACTGTTTTTGATAGTATAATGAAATGAGTATGCAGTGAGAAATTTTGCTGCAAGTAGCTGAGGTGAAGAAACATGCAAAGAGTGACAAACTGTGTGTTAATTAGAGATAATGAAGTACTCTTACTCCAAAAACCTCGCCGAAATTGGTGGGTTGCACCGGGCGGGAAAATGGAGCGTGGTGAGACAGTAAGAGATTCCGTTGTTCGCGAGTATCGTGAAGAAACAGGTATTTATTTAAAGAATCCAGCATTAAAAGGGGTCTTCACTTTTGTCATCCAGGAAGGTGATAAAGTTGTTTCTGAATGGATGATGTTCTCCTTTTTAGCAACAGATTTTGCAGGAGAAAACAAATTAGAGAGCGAAGAAGGCATCATTGGTTGGCATACATTTGATAAAATTGATGATTTAGCAATGGCACCAGGAGATTATCACATTATTGATTATTTAATTAAAGGGAATGGTATAATCTACGGTACATTTGTATATACCCCAGATTTTGAGTTGCTTTCATATCGATTAGATCCGAGTTAAACCTGCAAGGAGAGGATACGATGACAGAGAATAATGATATAAAAATGGTAATTATTACAGGGATGTCTGGAGCTGGAAAGACGGTAGCGTTACAAAGTTTCGAAGATTTAGGATATTTTTGTGTAGATAATTTACCACCGATGTTATTGCCGAAGTTTATTGAACTTATGGCAGATTCAAAAGGAAAAATGAATAAAGTGGCACTCGGTATTGATTTACGTGGCCGAGAGTTTTTTGAATATTTATGGGGAGCGCTTGATGATTTATCAGAACGTACATGGATTATTCCTCATATTTTATTTTTAGATGCGAAAGATAGCACACTTGTAACTCGTTATAAAGAAACGAGACGTTCGCATCCACTTGCGCCAACTGGCTTGCCGTTAAAGGGAATTGAAGCTGAGCGTGGTCTCTTAACTGATATGAAGGCACGAGCGAATATTGTGCTTGATACATCTGATTTGAAACCGAAAGAACTACGAGAAAAAATTGTTCACTTATTCTCAACAGAAACTGAGCAAGCATTTCGTGTAAATGTTATGTCATTTGGATTTAAGTACGGAATTCCAATTGATGCTGATTTAGTATTTGATGTTCGTTTTTTACCAAATCCATATTATATTCCACATATGAAGCCATTAACAGGACTGGATGAAGAAGTTTCGTCGTATGTGTTGAAATTTAATGAAACACATAAGTTTTTAGAGAAATTGACGGATCTTATCACTTTCATGCTGCCTCATTATAAAAGAGAAGGTAAGAGTCAACTTGTAATTGCGATTGGATGTACGGGTGGGCAACATCGTTCTGTTACGCTTACAGAGTACCTTGGGAAACATTTGAAACCAGAGTATAGCGTTCATGTATCTCATCGTGATGTGGAGAAGAGAAAGGGCCATTAGGGGATGAAAAAAGAGAGAAAACCTAAAATTGTTATCATGGGAGGTGGAACTGGACTTTCTGTTTTATTAAGGGGATTAAAACAATATCCTGTTGATATTACAGCAGTTGTAACAGTAGCCGACGATGGAGGCAGTTCAGGTAGACTACGTGATGAGCTAGAAATTCCACCTCCAGGTGATATTCGTAACGTACTTGTTGCGTTATCGGATGTAGAACCATTAGTGGAGGCTTTATTTCAGCACCGTTTTACAACTGGAGACGGACTGAAAGGGCATGCGTTAGGAAATTTATTGTTGGCAGGTATGACTTCGATTACAGGAGACTTTTACCACGCGATTACGGAAACGAGTAAAGTATTAAATGTCAGAGGACGTGTATTACCAGCAGCGAATCAAAGTGCGGTACTTCATGCAGAATTAGAAGATGGAGAAATTGTAACAGGTGAATCAAAGATTCCTCATTTCGGGAAGAAGATTAATCGTGTCTTTTTAACTCCAGAAGATGTAGAACCGTTATGTGAAACGTTGACGGAAATTAAACGAGCTGATTTGCTTGTTTTCGGTCCAGGAAGTCTGTACACAAGTATATTACCGAATTTAGTTGTTAACAAAATTGGAGACGCTGTTCTTGCTGCAAAAGCGAAGAAGGTATATGTATGTAATGTTATGACGCAAGCGGGCGAAACGAAGGGTTATACTGCGTTTGATCATGTGCAGGCGTTACATGATCATTTAGGTAAACCATTTATCGACACTGCGATTGTAAATAATCGTGATATTCCTCATGAATTACGTAAGTTATATGAGGAAGAGATGTCGGAACCAGTTGCACTGGATACAAATCGTTTTGCTGAACATAATATCGAAATCATTCAAGATAGATTAGCGAAATATGATGAGCGTGTTGTAAGGCATGATACATTAAAGTTAGCTTCTATTTTATATTCATTGTTATAAATGTGCGTTGCCTCGTTTGAGGTAACGCTCCTCATTCATATAGGACAAGATTTTTGTTCCAAAGTAATAGTATAAGGAGGTGTTGACTGTGTCATTTGCATCAGAAACAAAGAAAGAGTTGACCAACCTTGAAATGAAGGAATGCTGTGAGAAATCGGAATTATCGGCGTTGCTTCGAATGAACGGATCGCTTTCTTTTTCAAACCGTCGCCTATCTATCGATATTCAAACGGAAAATGCAGCAATTGCAAGAAGGATTTATACGCTTTTGAAAAAAGGATATGATGTGACGGTAGAATTACTTGTTCGTAAAAAAATGCGATTGAAGAAAAATAATGTATATATCGTGCGGCTTGTTGAGAAGTCTCGCGAAATATTAGCAGATCTTCACATTGTTCGAGATGACTTTTCGTTTATTCGAAATATATCGCAGGAATTAATCGAGAAGAAATGTTGTAAACGATCGTATTTACGCGGTGCATTTTTAGCAGGTGGTTCAGTAAATAACCCAGAAACATCATCTTATCATTTAGAGATCTTTTCGTTATATAAGGAACATAATGATTCTATATGTGAACTGATGAACGGATTTGATTTAAATAGTAAGACGTTGGAAAGAAGAAAAGGGTACATTACGTATTTGAAAGAAGCTGAAAAAATTACAGAGTTTTTAAATATTATAGGTGCTCATAATGCACTTTTAAGATTTGAAGATATTCGAATTGTTCGTGATATGCGTAATTCAGTAAATCGTTTAGTTAACTGCGAAACAGCTAATTTAAATAAAACAATTGGTGCAGCGCTAAGGCAAATTGAGAACATCCGCTATATTGATGAGACGGTTGGGCTTGATATTTTGCCAGATAAATTAAGAGAAATTGCACAGTTACGAAGAGATTATCAAGATGTAACATTGAAAGAGTTAGGTGAGATGGTATCCGGGGGGAAAATTAGTAAATCGGGTATTAATCATCGTTTGCGTAAAATCGATGAAATTGCAGAGAAATTACGCGCGGGGGAAACAGTAGCAAAAAAATAAAAGGTTAAAGGGGAAATGGAGCTGTGGTTCAAAAACTGGTTAAAGTGGCATTAAAAAACGGCTTACAAGCACGTCCGGCTGCGTTGTTTGTACAAGAGGCAAATCGCTTTCATGCGGATATCTTCATCGAGAAAGATGGAAAGACAGTGAATGCAAAGAGCATAATGGGGATTATGAGCTTAGCGATCGGAACTGGTAGCATGATTACAATCACAACAGAAGGTTCAGATGCAGAAGAGGCTTTGGAAGCATTAACTGCATATGTACAATAAAGGGTTATCGCGAATGTGCGATAGCTTTTTTTATTTTTCTGTTTGTGGGGTGCGGTGAGTTGAGGTGAGTGGTGGGGGTATGTAGGGTGCACGTGTTTGTCGAGAATTGTCGGTAAATCGATATGTTGTGTCGAAACGTCGATATAATTTGAGTTGTGGTCGATAAAATTGAAAAATCGCTGATATATTGGATTAGATACTAGGTGGGGTATGTGATACCCTTGTACATAATAAAAAAAGCGCCCTGTTGAAGGGCGCTTCCGCTTTTAGTTGTATCTAGCTCCAGCGGCTAGAATCTCCGGTCGTTTCGCCCCTTCATTCGAGGCAAAAAGCGCCTCGGAATCAGGGGCTCCAACGCCCTGCGATTCTGAACGAGCCGCTTCTGCTTTTAAGTGTATCCAGCTCCAGCGGCTAGAATGGTTGGTGGCTTCGCTTCTTCCGTCGAGGTAAAAAGCACCTCTTTGTCAGAAGCTCCATCCCCCTCTCATTCTGAACGAGCCGCTTCTGCTTTTAGATGTATCCAGGCGGCTAGAACAGTCGGTCGTTTCACCCCTTCATTCGAGGCAAAAGGCGCCTCGGAATCAGGGGTTCCAACTTCCTCCTGTTCTAAACGAGCCGCCTCCACTTTTAAGTGTATTAACGATTTGTAAAGATCTTATCGATTAAGCCGTATTCTAGAGCTCTTTCTGCTGTCATGAAGTTGTCGCGGTCTGTGTCGCGTTGTAGAACTTCAAGTGGTTGACCTGTGCGGTCAGCAAGAATTTGGTTTAATTTTTCACGTAAGAATAGGATACGTTTTGCAGCGATTTCGATTTCAGTCGCTTGACCTTGTGCTCCGCCAAGTGGTTGGTGAATCATAACTTCACTGTTTGGAAGTGCGTAACGTTTTCCTTTTTCACCTGCTGCAAGTAAGAATGCACCCATAGATGCAGCCATACCGATACAGATTGTTGATACTTGTGGTTTAATAAACTGCATTGTATCGTAAATTGCCATACCAGCTGTGATAGAACCACCAGGGCTGTTGATGTAAATGTGAATATCTTTTTCTGGATCTTGAGATTCCAAGAATAAAAGCTGGGAAACGATTGAGTTTGCTACGTTGTCATCAATTGCGCTACCAAGCATAATGATGCGATCCTTTAATAGTCGAGAGTAAATATCGTAAGCGCGTTCTCCACGATTTGTTTGTTCAATTACTGTAGGAATTAAATTCATCTGTTATTTCCTCCTTTAAAAGCTTTCTTAGTCTTATAATACAATTATGGTCAATGAAGGTCAAACGAAACCACTTTAAATCAAAAAATATGTAGTTGTATCATGATTTATTCGCTATGTTTTTAAAATTCCCTGCTTATGTATCTTCAACATCATAACCGAATTACATAAATTTAAACGTGATTAATGGTGTGGAAAAGGCAAAAGAACGCCTTTTGTATAGAAGCGTTCTTTCATTTTTTATTCTTTTAACAGATAGGTTACTTTATTTAAGATTTTCTCGATTTGTTTTGCGTTTTTACTATACATATCACTCGCTGATTTTGATTTCGTTTCTAAAGAGAATAATTCAAGATCAGCATTGCATTTCTTTAAGGATGCAAATAATAAAGGCTTGTTTTGAGGAGAAGGCATTTGGAGTTTATCATTATAGATGTCGATAGTAAGTTGTCCGTATGAATCAACTTGACCAAGAAAGACATTTTCAATGACAACACCGAGTTTTTCTAGCTCAGAATGTAACCAAGCGCGATTATGTCCGCTAGCAGAAAGAGGTTCATCTAGTACATTTCCATCCATAATAACAGTTTGCGGTTCTTTTTCGTTTGGCACTTTTAAGCTGATATCTTTTGCTGTAAGTGGTTGGCGATCTTTCTTTAATAATACATTTAATTCACCGCTCGGTTCTAGTATAGCAAATTCAACATCAGCTACGCTGAACGCATTTTTTCCTCTGAGAAGCTCAAGTAATTCATCACTTGTATACTTTTCTTTCTTTAAGTTATCTTCAAGTATTTTGCCATCTTTTATTAATACGGTAGATTTTCCTTCAAAAAAATCTCGAGCTGTTTTGTTCTTTAAAGAGAGGATTCCTGTGAAAAAAGGTACCACAGCGAAAATGAGTATCGCAAAGACGCCGTGGAAAAATTTTGAATCAAGCCCTGTAGATACTTGGGCAGCGATGTCACCGATTGTCATTCCGGCTATGTATTCAAAAAAGGAGAGCTGAGAGATTTGTCTTTTTCCTAACCATTTCGTAATAGCGAATAAAATAATTAATATGAATACAGAGCGAAGAATGACAAGTGTCCATTCCGGCAGGTGAGACATAGTCATTTCCTCCAGTCTACTTAAAACCCTTTATATTGAGGTTCCTCACGTTCTAATACTGAAACTCTATTCTGTAAATCGGTGATGATGCTGTCCATTTCTAACATACATTCATGAAATACACGTTTTGATTCCGCGTCCTGTGAATTTAGTGAAAGGGAGCTTAAACTTGCTTGAGCGCCCCTTACACTGGCAAGGCAGGTTTTAACGCTAGCGATAACTGTCATACGAACACCTTATCCTTTCGGTTTGAATAGCAATGCTCCAATGAAGCCGAAAATAATGGCAGCTGATACACCAGCACTCGTTACTTTAAACATGCCGGTAATAACGCCGACGATGCCATGTTTGGCTGCTTCCTCCATCGCGCCATGAACGAGGGCATTACCGAAACTTGTAATAGGTACAGTTGCGCCAGCGCCTGCAAAGTCGATTAATGGTTCATACAGATTGAATCCATCTAATATAGCTCCAGCAACAACGAGTGTTGCCATCGTATGAGCGGGGGTTAGTTTGCCGACATCAAACATAAGCTGTCCGATTACGCATATGAGTCCACCAATGACGAAAGCCCAGAAAAAAATCATTGCGTTGCACCTCCAAATTCAATCGAAACAGCGTGAGCGATACACGGAATCGTTTCTTCTTGTTGGAATGTAAGTGGAGATAGTAAAGCGCCTGTCGCAACGACAAGTATTTTTTTGAATTCTCCTCTTTTCATTCGGTTTAATAAATGTCCGTATACGACTGTTGCTGAACAGCCTGGACCACTTCCACCAGCTATGACAGGTTGACCTTCTCTATAAATGATGATTCCGCAATCTTGAAATTGCTCGCTCTTTACCTTTGTTCCATGTTTATGTAGTAGGTCGTAAGCGATTTCGCGACCGACATGTCCAAGGTCACCTGTTACGATTAAGTCGTAATAAGAGGCGTCAATTTGTCGTTCGCGTAAATGAGCTTCAATCGTATCGACAGCAGCTGGGGCCATCGCACCACCCATATTAAAAGGATCTGTTAGTCCCATATCAATAACTCGTCCAATGGTGGCCGATGTTACTTGTGGACCATATCCAGTGTCGCTTAAAATAGCCGCGCCTGCACCGGTCACTGTCCACTGAGCCGTAGGAGGTTTTTGACCACCATATTCAGTTGGATAGCGGAATTGTTTTTCTACCGCAGCGTTATGACTTGATGCCCCAGTTAATAAATACTTTGCACCTTTTGCATTTACGATACTTGCACCGAGTGCTAAGCCTTCCATAGAGGTAGAACAGGCGCCGAATAAACCGAGATAAGGTGTTCCGAGTGTGCGGCATGCAAAGCTCGTTGGAGTTATTTGGTTAATTAAATCCCCTGCGAGTACGAATTGAATATCGTCTTTACGGAGCTTTGCCTTTTCGGTAGCGCGGCTACAAGCTTCTTCAAATAAAATTTTATGCGCCTTTTCGTAAGAATCTTGTCCGAGCCATAAATCTTCATGCAGGGTATCGAAGTCTTCAGGAATTTTTCCATTTGCCTCAAATGGGCCACCGACTACACCTGTTGAGATGATAACTGGTTTGTTTTCGAATACCCATGTTCGGTGTCCTTGTAACATTTACAGCCCTCCCCATTGAAAGAGAATTGTTTTAATAAGAGCGATGACGAAAGCGGAAAATACGCCAAATAAGATGACCGATCCTGCTAGTTTAAACATGTTACCACCAACGCCGAGAACGAATCCTTCTGTACGGTGTTCAATACATGCGGCAATAACAGAGTTACCAAATCCAGTAACGGGAACGGCGGTACCAGCACCAGCAAATTGCCCAAGGCGATCGTAGACGCCAAATCCCGTCAGTAGCATGGAGATAAAAATAAGAGTTGCAACGGTAGGGTTCCCGGCAGATCTTTCAGTGAAATCAAAGTACGTAATATAAAAGGTGGAAATCAGTTGGCCTATTAGACAAATTAATCCCCCGACGAAAAAAGCTTTCATACAATTTTTTAAAACGGGGCGCTTCGGTTCGCGCTGTTGTTCGAATTTTTTATATTCTTGTTGCACAGGTGTTAAATTTTTATCTTTACTAGACATTTGAATCCTTCCTTCTCTTTTAGAAAACTTAAATATTAGATCCCATTTCTGATTGAATGAGTTTCAATTGATCTTTAATGCCATCCTTGCTTATTTTCTTGTTCTTAATTTTGTTTTCAAGTTCTTCTATGAGCATAAAAATCTTTTTGTCTGTACTTACACGAATATCGAAAGTAGGGTTTTCATCACTTAGCTTCTTTTTTAATTTACTTCGTAAAGGTTTTAAACCAAATCTTTCGTGATGTTCAGGTTTAACGGCTATGTAAAGATCTAAATTTGTATTAACTGCGGTAGCTTCTATAATTCCCTCCATAGCAAGAGCTTTTTTCTTAGCGTCTTGCGATATAGATTGATTAAAGGATTCTGTACTCATTTTTGTTAATTTAGGGCCCTTTTTCTCATCTGCCCGCTTAGCTTCTTCTTTCTTTACTTTTTTATCTAACGGGCTATTATCACATCCGGTAAGTGAACCGAATAGGAGCATAAATAACGCGGTTATGATTCCAAGTTTTCGCATTATAATCATTCCATTTCTATTGCAGTATGTAATGTGAGAGAAAAAGGATGATTGCATATCATCCTTTTTCTCAAATTGTGTACCATTAGATGAAATGGCACTTTTGGTTATTGCTGTGTGTATTGTGGTTCTTCTTGCTGGACTTCTTCAACACGCGGGTTTAAAGAATCGATAATTGTTTGTGTTTGTTGCGCAGCTGTTTGGAAAAGTTGCTTAGCTTGTTGGTTATCCGTATCAAGAGCGAATCCCTCTAAGCTAGCTTGTGCACTTTTTAATCCAGAAACAGTTTGCTTTAGTTTTGTAATTACAGTCATTGAATGAAGCCCCCTTTGGAATATCAATTCAAAGATTATAATTTGTGGGTTTGGGTGAATTTATGATTGGAAAATTTAGGTTTTTGAAGTTGAAGCTTTGATTCAAGCGTCAATGAATTCTTTGTTATAGTGGCGCTTTATAAGATGGAAGAGGATGATATGTAATTCATGATGTAGGTATGTTACCTGTTGAAGATTAAAAAGTAACTGAAAATTACATGAGGTTAAATTTCTGGTTATTCACAAAAAACATATCGATAAAATATATATATTTCTATTATTGTAGTTATTTTCAATTTAAAATAAAATTTTCTTGTATAGTAAAAAAAAGGATGTTTTCAGTTTTAAAAAAATAATATCTTCATTATCTTATTCGTTCAATCGAAGTCATTCACGAAAGAAGAACGTTATTAAATCAACGTTTCTTTTAATGCATAAAACATTTACGAATTGTTTTGTTCATCGAAAGTCTTGCGAATTCTTTTAAATCAACGTTTAGAAGAGAAAGTCGAAAGTAACAAAAGTCATTTATGTTGTATTCGTCATTCATCAAAATGAATACACTATTCACCACAAGCCAACCCAAACGAAAATTTTCCGAACCCTCCAAGCCACCCCGCTGAGCCGTCGCAGGAGTCCTTTAGAGATAGTATTTGTGATTTTTGAATCAGGGGGTTGATCTCTCGCGAAGTCCTGACGCAGCCCAGCGAATTGTCTTTTACCCAATTCTCGCCGAGTTTCTACTATCAAAGAAAATAACGTTTCTAATGCGATTGGGCAGCCGTTATCGGAACTTACCCCCGACAGTGTGTTAAAATTAATCGAAGCGGAAAACGAGGATCTCCAATTGACTGGACGTGTAATCGGTTGGACAGTTTAAGAGAGTTGTATAAAAAGGGAGATGGCGCAAAGATGGTGAGATCAAAAGAGAATGATTTAACGGAGAAATTGGCAGAAGGTCACCGAGAATATGGTGACGGCAACTTTACAGTACAGAACATCGGTGATGAAACTAACCCGAATTGGACTGTCGTAAAAAATGTGAGGAAGGGATCGGCAGGCATTCGTGAAGGGGAAGATATATTTAGCCTGCGATCAAAATATATAAAATAGTGCGGAGATGGGCGGGCATCACTTCGCCTGTCTTTTTTTTATAGACTATATGCGTTCTATTTCGATTTAAGTAGATTAAGGGGGAACGAAAGAAGGAAAACTGCGCGCTAAAGCTAGTGTAGAAGAGGTTTTTATGCTTGCGTATTAGGTTAGCGTCAGGATATAATATCCATATGTAAAGAAGCGAACGTCTACGTGTTGGTGTTCGTATCCTACGTTTAACTTTCGGTAAGAACAAGTCGGAAGAAGACGGAGGCAAACCGTTGATATTATCGTAATAATCATGCGCCCATAGCTCAGTCGGATAGAGCGGTGGTTTCCGGTACCACGTCTGCCGGGGGTTCGAATCCCTCTGGGCGCGTTATGTATTGTTGTTGTGATGTGTTCTATTCTATTTAAAAGTATTGAGTAAATAGCACATAATAGCGTGAAGAACGTGTTGAAAATTAATAGTAAATCTAAAGAAACCCCTTGTATGTGATTAGAAATAATCGTGTATAGGGGGTTTTTCGTTATGAAAAGAATTAAAGAGTGAAATGCAATTCAAATCAGAACAGATTTTAGCACTAAAAGAAATTGTAACGAGATATATTGCACAAGCGTATTGTTAAGTTGCTGAACGAAAATATGACACGTAAGATAGTAGTGATTCACAAAGCAATAGGGACAGGCTAGCCGTCTTTGCCAGTAAGCTGAAGTTTAATAAAAGTGATCATCTTTCGTTGGCATTATCGGACTTTCTTGACCGTTATGAAGGAGAAGAAGAATGAAAAAAGGTTCTCGCAAGCTATTTGAAATAAAATCGTTTCTTACATGTATTGAAGAAGAGGAGTGCGGAGAAAAGGTCTATTATGTAACGATGGAACATCACAACAGTAGTGTGACTCGTCACAAGATAACGAAAGATGATGCATTCGAAATGTTAGTTGCGTATGCAAAAGGAATACCTGAAATCATGGAGGTCTTCATGGAAGGTGAAAATTTCAATGAAGTTTATAAGATAACGGCATCGCTAGGTATTTATTGCAGTTAAGTAAAAAGTACATGTCATAAATGTTGTTCACTTGTAAGAATAGACCCTGGAAAAATAACTCAGAGGTAATCCAAGTCACAATTCGAAAATTACACAAAGCAGATAAACAAGAAAGTATCTTTATAGCAAATCGCAACGCTGTGAATTTGGTGCGTGTGGTACTCGTAGAGGATACGAACGGAATTAATCTATCAAATGAAAATGCGACAATGGTGAAGAAACGTGTAATATTCGATATGTACTCGCCATTGTAAAAAAGGTCTGAACTTACAAGTATAAGTTCAGACCTTTTTTTATTATCGCTTGTTATATCTGATAATAAGATTTACTATTAGTATGTGGTAATAATTTTTATGCGTTATTATTTTCTTTCAATATTATTCAAATTTCGGTTGTAAGATCTAAATCTCATTAATACATATAAATTAATAATATTTTGGAATGGGTGTCTGCGTGAGGATTCTCCTTTTACCAAACTTATTGTACAATAGAAACAAGGGGGAGATTAGTTTGAAGGCAAGTCTTTTACAAGAACAAAGCTTACGTTTGGCAATGACACAAGAGTTAAGGCAAGCGATTACAATGCTCCAGTATAATGTACAAGAATTATCGGAGTTTTTGTATGAGCAATCGTTAGAGAATCCCCTTATTGAGTTAGGTGGTTTTGAGAGGGAGAAGAAAAAGAGCTCTAACACAAGTAAAAGTACCCGCAAACAAGTCGAGAATCAAATGGAAATCTACAGTGTGGATTCTACAACGATTCAGCAACATTTATTAAATCAACTACAGTATTATAAAATAGATGAAGAAGAGCGAAAAGCAGCTTCTTTCATTATTATGAACATGGATGGAAATGGCTATTTACAAGAAACAAATGAAGAGTTATCAGAGCTTCTTTCTGCGCCAATTGATGTAGTGGACTGTTCCGTGGAGCTTGTTCAATCGTTAGAGCCAGCAGGGGTAGGTGCGCGTAATATTCAGGAATGTCTATCAATACAATTGAAGCGCTTACAAAGAAGGAATGGGTTAGCGGAAGAAATTATAGATGATCATTTTAATTATTTCGTTAAGAAAGATTGGCGAAAGCTCGTTCAAGTGTTGAAGTGTACCAACGAGGAATTACAGGATGCGGTGAACTGTATTACATCATTGCAGCCGAAACCAGGTCTTGCATTTTCTTCTGATAAACCACTTTATATCGTGCCTGATATGGCGGTAAAAAAAGATGGCGATCATCTCGTTTTACAGATGAATGAGAGAAATATGCCAAGAATTGAAATTCACTCTGAGTATAGTGCGTTACTAAATAATAGTGAAAGTGAAGTGGCTTCTTACGTATCGGAGAAGTATCAGCATGTGCAATGGATTATGCGCAGTTTGAAACAGAGAAAACAAACACTCTTACAAGTGATGAATATTATTATGGAAAAACAGCATGATTTCTTCTGGGGAGGTCCAGAGTATTTAAAACCACTTGCTTTAAAAGAGGTGGCGGAAGAGTTAGGTGTGCATGAGTCTACAATTAGTCGTGCAACGCGTAATAAATATGTGCAAACGCCGCACGGTTTATTTGAGATGAAATCGTTCTTTAGTAATTCTATTTCTACGACGGAAGATGAGGCGGTTTCTACAAAGCGTGTGAAACAATTCATTCAAACGCTTGTTGGAGCAGAAAATAAGAAAAAGCCACTTTCGGATCAAAAGATTTCAAAATTATTAGAAGAAGAGCATGAAATAGTTATTTCTCGAAGAACGGTTGCGAAGTATAGAGAACAAATGCATATTCCTGCTTCGTCTCTAAGAAAAACAATTGGATAGGTGAAGAAGATGAAGGTTGTACTATATACAAAAAAAGATTGTGGTCTTTGCGTGAAGGCGAAACAAGTTTTAAAAGAAGTACAATATGAATATTCTTTTCAAATTGAGGAAATAGATATATATGAAGATAATGACCTTTTAGAGAAATACCATCTAATGATTCCTGTTGTAGAAATAGGCGGAAGACAAGTAGAATATGGTAACATTCACAAAGGTGTCATAATAAACTATATAAACAATGCAGTTAAGAGTTGAATAAGTTTCTGTCTCCTGTTACAATAATACACGTAGCAGGGATTATTTTTTTAACCTAAGTGGGACGCAAAATGTCACTACGGGACATAAAGTGACCATGAAGGAAAATGAACCGATGCAGTGAGGAGAAAAGATATGCGCTCATGGATTCAGAACACAAAAAAATTATTACCTGATCTGCTACCTGTTATGCAAACGAGAATGCAAGTGCTTCAGTACATTAGGCTTATGCAGCCGATTGGAAGAAGAAACTTATCTGCAAGTCTCGGTATGACAGAACGAGTATTGCGAAGTGAAGTTCAAGTTTTGAAAGAACAAAACTTAGTTCACGTCGCTTCTTCTGGAATGACTTTGACAGAAGAAGGAACAGCTTTAGTTCTTGCTTTGGAAGACTTTATGAAAGAAATTTCCGGGTTAAAGGTTTTAGAAAAACAACTTAAGGAAACATTAGACTTGGATGAAGTTTTCGTTGTCCCTGGTGATAGTGATGAATCACCTTGGGTCAAACTGGAGATGGGCCGTGCTTGTGTGACTTGTATAAAAGACCGTCTGACAGTGAATAATATCGTTGCTGTGGCTGGAGGAACTACGCTAGCTGCTGCTGCGGACATGATGCAACTTGATTGCAAAGATTTACATATGCTATTTGTCCCAGCACGTGGTGGAATTGGAGAAGGTGTCGAGTTAGAAGCCAATACCATTTGCGCCAAAATGGCACAAAATACGATGAGTAATTATCGCTTATTGTATGTTCCAGATCACGTTAGTAGCGAAGCATATGCGTCTATTGTAACAGAGCCCTCCGTGAAAGAAGTTCTTGAGTTGATTCGATCTTCCAATATCGTCATTCATGGAATTGGTGATGCGTTAACAATGGCACGTCGCAGAAATACTTCAGAAGCAGATTGGTTAAAGATTCAGGCAAGCGAAGCAGTTGGCGAAGCTTTCGGTTACTACTTTAATGAACAAGGAAATGTTGTTCATAAAGTAAGAACAGTTGGTATGCAACTTGAAGATTTACAACATGTATCTCACGTTGTCGCAGTCGCTGGAGGTTCTTCAAAAGCAAAAGCAATACAGGCTGTAATAAAGCAAGGGCACACTTCAATTCTAATTACAGATGAAGGTGCAGCAAAACAATTAACAAAGGGTATTACCCTTTAATATAATCCCCCAAGGAGGAAATTTAAATGACTAAAATTGGTATTAATGGATTTGGACGTATCGGACGTAACGTATTCCGCGCAGCTCTTAACAACTCTGAGGTAGAAGTAGTAGCAATCAACGACTTAACAGATGCTAAAACATTAGCTCACCTTTTAAAATATGATACAGTTCACGGAACTTTAAATGCAGAAGTATCTGCTAACGAAAACAGCATCGTTGTTAACGGTAAAGAAATTAAAGTTATCGCTGAGCGTGACCCAGCTCAATTACCATGGAGCGACTACGGAGTAGAAGTAGTAGTAGAATCTACTGGCCGTTTCACTAAAAAATCAGACGCTGAGAAACACTTAGGTGGATCAGTTAAGAAAGTTATCATCTCAGCTCCAGCTTCTGACGAAGATATCACTGTAGTTATGGGTGTTAACCACGAACAATACGATGCAGCTAACCACAACGTAGTATCTAATGCTTCTTGTACTACAAACTGTCTAGCTCCATTCGCTAAAGTATTAAACGAAAAATTCGGCGTAAAACGCGGAATGATGACAACAATTCACTCTTACACTAACGACCAACAAATCTTAGACTTACCACACAAAGATTTACGTCGTGCTCGTGCAGCAGCTGAAAACATGATCCCAACATCTACTGGTGCTGCTAAAGCTGTAGCATTAGTATTACCAGAACTTAAAGGTAAATTAAACGGCGGCGCTGTACGTGTTCCAACTGCTAACGTTTCTCTTGTTGACTTAGTTGTTGAACTTGACAAAGAAGTAACAGTTGAAGATGTAAACGCAGCATTCAAAGCAGCTTCTGAAGGCGAATTAAAAGGTATCCTTGGATACAGCGAAGAGCCATTAGTATCTATCGACTATAACGGATGTACAGCTTCTTCTACAATCGATGCATTATCTACAATGGTAATGGAAGGTAACATGGTTAAAGTACTTTCTTGGTACGATAACGAAACTGGTTACTCTAACCGCGTAGTAGACCTAGCTGCATACATGACTTCTAAAGGTCTTTAATTCTTAAGTATATAAGCAATCAATGACAAAACGAGGGAGAGGGTTTGTTCCCTCTCTCTCTTCTTTCGTTTTAGAAGCAAATGTGTTAAGCTTTTGAATGGGTTTTGTCAATCCTAACTAGTAGTCGGAGGGAAATCCAATGAACAAAAAATCAATTCGTGACGTAGATTTAAAAGGTAAGCGTGTATTTTGCCGCGTTGATTTCAACGTACCTATGAAAGAAGGCAAAATTACAGATGAAACTCGTATCCGTGCAGCTCTTCCTACAATTCAATATTTAATAGAGCAAGGTGCGAAAGTAATTTTAGCAAGTCATTTAGGCCGTCCAAAAGGTCAAGCAGTAGAAGAATTACGTCTTACTCCAGTAGCAGCACGTTTAGGCGAGCTTCTTGGTAAAGATGTTAAAAAAGCGGACGAAGCATTCGGACCAGTTGCACAAGAAATGGTTGCAGCAATGAACGAAGGCGACGTATTAGTTCTTGAAAACGTACGTTTCTATGCGGGCGAAGAAAAGAACGATGCAGAACTTGCGAAAGAATTTGCAGCTCTTGCTGATATCTTCGTAAACGATGCATTCGGTGCAGCTCACCGTGCTCACGCTTCTACAGCAGGAATCGCAGACTACCTACCAGCAGTATCTGGTTTATTAATGGAAAAAGAGTTAGATGTATTAGGTAAAGCACTTTCTAACCCAGAACGCCCATTCACAGCTATCATCGGTGGTGCGAAAGTAAAAGATAAAATCGGTGTAATTCGTCATCTATTAGACAAAGTAGATAACTTAATCATCGGTGGCGGACTTGCTTACACATTTGTTAAAGCTTTAGGTCATGAAATTGGTCTATCTCTATGTGAAAACGACAAAATCGAACTAGCTAAAGAATTTATGCAACTTGCAAAAGAAAAAGGCGTAAACTTCTACATGCCAGTTGATGTTGTAATCACAGAGGAATTCTCTGAAACTGCAACAACTCAAATCGTAGGTATCGACTCTATCCCTTCTACATGGGAAGGCGTGGACATCGGTCCTAAAACACGTGAAATTTATGCAGATGTAATTAAAAATTCTAAGCTTGTTGTATGGAATGGACCAATGGGTGTATTCGAAATGACTCCATTCGCAGAAGGTACAAAAGCAGTAGGACAAGCATTAGCAGATGCAGAAGATACATACTCTGTTATCGGCGGTGGTGACTCTGCAGCAGCTGTTGAAAAATTCGGTATGGCTGATAAAATGAGCCACATTTCTACTGGCGGCGGTGCGTCATTAGAATTCATGGAAGGTAAAGAGCTTCCAGGTGTAGTTTGTCTTAACGACAAATAAGTAGCAGCCAAAGAAAAAGGACGGTGCAAAGCATGCGTAAACCAATTATCGCAGGTAACTGGAAAATGAATAAAACTCTATCTGAAGCAGTTAGCTTCGTAGAGGAAGTTAAAGGTCAAATCCCAGCAGCTTCAGCTGTTGATGCAGTAGTTTGTTCGCCAGCTCTATTCTTAGAGCGCTTAGTAGCAAAGGCTGAAGGAACTGACTTACAAGTAGGTGCACAAAACATGCACTTCGAAAAAAATGGTGCATTCACTGGCGAAATTAGCCCAGTAGCACTTAGCGACTTAAAAGTAGGCTATGTAGTACTTGGCCACTCTGAGCGTCGTGAAATGTTTGCTGAAACAGACGAGTCAGTAAATAAAAAGACTCTTGCAGCATTTGAACATGGTTTAACACCAATCGTTTGTTGTGGTGAGACTTTAGAAGAGCGCGAAAGCGGAAAAACATTTGATCTAGTAGCAGGTCAAGTAACAAAAGCACTTGCAGGTTTAACAGAAGAGCAAGTTAAAGTAACTGTTATCGCTTATGAGCCAATCTGGGCTATCGGTACAGGTAAATCTTCTTCTTCTGCAGATGCAAATGAAGTATGTGCGCACATCCGTAAAGTTGTTGCAGAAGCTGTTTCTCCAGAAGCTGCAGAAGCTGTTCGTATTCAATACGGCGGTAGCGTAAAACCAGAAAACATTAAAGAGTATATGGCACAATCTGACATCGACGGCGCTTTAGTTGGCGGTGCTAGCTTAGAGCCTGCTTCGTTCTTAGGTCTTCTGGGGGCGGTAAAATGAGAAAGCCAACAGCTTTAATCATTCTTGATGGTTTCGGACTACGTGAAGAAACTTACGGGAATGCTGTAGCACAAGCTAAGAAACCTAATTTTGATGGTTACTGGAACAAATTCCCTCACACAACGCTTACAGCTTCTGGTGAGGAAGTAGGTCTTCCAGCAGGTCAAATGGGTAACTCAGAGGTTGGTCACTTAAATATCGGTGCTGGCCGCATCGTATACCAAAGCTTAACACGCGTAAACGTTGCAATTCGTGAAGGTGAGTTCGATCAGAACGAAACTTTCCAAAATGCAATTAAAAGCGTGAAAGAAAAAGGTACTGCTCTTCATTTATTCGGTTTACTTTCTGATGGTGGTGTGCACAGTCACATGAACCATATGTTTGCTCTTCTTCGTTTAGCAGCAAAAGAAGGCGTGGAGAAAGTATATATCCATGCATTCTTAGATGGCCGCGATGTTGGACCACAAACAGCAAAAGGTTATATCGATGCAACAAATGAAGTAATTAAAGAAACAGGAGTAGGACAATTCGCGACTATCTCTGGTCGTTATTACTCCATGGACCGTGACAAGCGCTGGGATCGCGTAGAAAAATGTTACCGTGCTATGGTGAATGGTGAAGGCCCTACTTATAAATCAGCAGAAGAGTGTGTAGAAGACTCTTATGCAAATGGTATTCATGATGAATTCGTATTGCCGTCTGTAATTGTTAACGAAGATGACACGCCAGTTGCAACAATCAATAATGATGATGCAGTTATCTTCTATAACTTCCGTCCAGACCGTGCAATTCAAATTGCTCGTGTATTTACAAACGAAGACTTCCGTGAGTTCGATCGTGGTGAAAAAGTACCTCACATTCCTGAGTTCGTTTGTATGACACATTTCAGTGAAACTGTAGATGGTTACGTGGCATTCAAGCCAATGAACCTTGATAACACATTAGGTGAAGTTGTTGCGCAAGCGGGATTAAAGCAACTTCGCATCGCGGAAACTGAAAAGTATCCGCACGTTACATTCTTCTTTAGCGGTGGTCGTGAGGCTGAATTCCCAGGAGAAGAGCGTATTTTAATTAACTCACCGAAGGTTGCAACGTATGACTTGAAACCTGAAATGAGCATTTATGAAGTAACGGACGCTTTAGTAAATGACATCGAAAATGATAAACATGATGTTATCATTCTTAACTTTGCAAACTGTGATATGGTTGGCCATTCTGGGATGATGGAACCAACAATTAAAGCAGTAGAAGCAACTGACGAATGTTTAGGAAAAGTTGTAGAAGCGATTCTTGCAAAAGATGGTGTAGCACTTATTACTGCTGACCATGGTAATGCCGATCAGGAGTTAACTGCTGAAGGTGGACCAATGACAGCTCATACAACTAACCCGGTTCCTTTCATCGTTACAAAAAATGATGTAGAGCTTCGTGAAGGTGGTATTTTAGGAGATATCGCCCCAACAATGCTTACACTTTTAAATGTGGAACAACCGAAAGAAATGACAGGTAAAACAATTATTAAATAATTTGCTTATATAAAAAGGAGAGAATTTATTATGTCAACAATTATTGATGTTTATGCTCGCGAAGTCCTTGACTCTCGTGGTAACCCAACTGTAGAAGTAGAAGTTTACACAGAAAGCGGCGCATTCGGACGCGCTATCGTACCAAGTGGTGCATCTACTGGTGAGCACGAAGCAGTAGAATTACGTGACGGTGACAAATCTCGTTACCTTGGTAAAGGTGTTCTTAACGCAGTAAACAACGTTAACGAAGCAATCGCTCCAGAAATCGTTGGTTTCGACGTAACTGACCAAGCTGGTATCGACCGTGCTATGATCGAATTAGATGGCACTCCAAACAAAGGTAAACTAGGCGCTAACGCTATCCTTGGTGTATCTATGGCAGTAGCTCACGCAGCAGCTGACTTCGTAGGTCTTCCATTATACCGTTACCTTGGTGGATTCAATGCAAAACAATTACCAACTCCAATGATGAACATCATCAACGGTGGTTCTCACGCTGATAACAACGTAGACTTCCAAGAGTTCATGATCTTACCAGTTGGTGCTCCAACATTCAAAGAATCAATCCGTATGGGTGCTGAAGTATTCCATGCACTTAAAGCTGTATTACATGACAAAGGTCTTAACACTGCAGTAGGTGACGAAGGTGGATTCGCTCCAAACCTTGGTTCTAACCGTGAAGCATTAGAAGTAATCATCGAAGCTATCGAAAAAGCTGGTTACAAAGCTGGCGAGAACGTATTCTTAGGAATGGACGTTGCTTCTTCTGAGTTCTACAATAAAGAAACTGGTAAATATGACCTTGCAGGCGAAGGCCGTACTGGCTTAACTTCTGCAGAAATGGTTGATTTCTACGAAGAGCTTTGCAAAGACTTCCCAATCATCTCTATTGAAGATGGTTTAGACGAAAATGACTGGGATGGTCACAAATTATTAACTGAGCGTATCGGTGATAAAGTACAATTAGTTGGTGACGATTTATTCGTAACTAACACTCAAAAACTTGCTGAAGGTATCGAAAAAGGTATCTCTAACTCAATCCTAATTAAAGTTAACCAAATCGGTACTTTAACTGAGACTTTCGAAGCAATCGAAATGGCTAAACGTGCTGGTTACACAGCAGTTGTATCTCACCGTTCTGGTGAAACTGAAGATGCTACAATCGCTGACATCGCAGTTGCAACTAACGCTGGCCAAATCAAAACTGGTTCTATGAGCCGTACTGACCGTATTGCTAAGTACAACCAATTATTACGCATCGAAGACGAACTAGGCGAAATCGCTGTTTACGATGGTATCAAATCTTTCTACAACATCAAACGATAATTGTAGAAAATAACGACAGACCGTGAGAAATCACGGTCTGTTTTTTTATGTTAAAATTGTTCGTCTGTCATAAGTGACATGAAGTATTTAAAGAAGAGATTATAATCAAAATCGATAGCAATTTGCTGCGAGGGCCGATTGGTGAATGGACTTGATCCTACTAAAGAGCGGAAATCACCGATACTTGCTCCTTGAGCGTAAGATTCGGTCATGACGGTAATTGGTGATTTGTAGTAGGTAAACATAGAATTATCAAGTAAAGCTAATATCGGTATCGTGTCATGAAAAGGGCAGCCTTTTAATTGTGGTAAAATTTTTTCGTAATATCCATAGTAGTAATGATCGAATAGAGGTTTGACGAGAGAAGCCTTTCCTTTCGCCTCAATATATTCAGCCATATCAGGTGTAACGATGGAATACTGAGTTACATTTAACGGGTATATGTACATGTTGGATGCAGATTGTAATACAATGTTAGCCGCGATTGGATCGCCATAAAAATTCGCTTCTGATACGGGAGTTACATTACCTGGGTGCAGAAAGGAACCACCCATTACATAATAAGATTTAATTTGCTGCATTAAGTTTTTACATAAAATAAATAAAACAGCTAGGGAAGTGAGTCGCCCTAAACTTACAATGATTAGTTCGTCTTTATACTGCTCGATAAGAGGGATAACTTCAAAAAAATTCTCCATTTCTCCGTTTTGTAACTTTTCATTTGGGATGATTGGCCCTAACCCTTCTTTACCGTGAATATTGGTAAAAAAAGCAGGTGGACCTCCATTGAGAGGACGGTCTGAACCACCAAATATTTTCATATCTCTATTTCTTGATTTTTGTTTAAGAAAATGAGCATTTTGTACGGCCATTTTTTTTGGAACATTGCCGTAATCAGCGACAATCCCAACAATTTCAATTTCATCGATAAAGAATGCGAGGAGGAGGGCTATCGCATCGTCGATTCCAGGATCACAAAAAATGAGAATTTTTTTAGACATGCGTTCACCACCTATCTTTATATATATATGTGTGCTAGAGAGAAGACAGAATAAAAATGGAGTGAAGGATTTTGTTTTATTAAAATAATAACCATCAAAATTCAGAAAATATAAACTTTATATATTAGGTCAAGGTTTTTGACGTAAATCACATTAGGAAACGCAGTCATATCAAGGGTGTAAGCGTATAATATAGTGGATTTTCGTTGTTGATTTGATAAATTGCAGGTTTTTACAATTTATACTATGATAAGGATATTAACAGAAGATCGTATAAACATGAGGGATGATGAACATGAAACTTACAAAGATTCTTGTCCAAATTGCTGCTCTTTATGTATTTTATATGGTTGGAAATTGGGTGCAAGAAATGTTGAATCTTCCGATTCCAGGAAGTTTGATTGGGATGTTCCTCCTACTTGTTTTGCTTAGCCTAAAAGTACTTCCAGTGAAATGGTTTGATTTAGGAGCAGAAACACTCGTTGCTATTATGCCGTTTTTATTAATTCCGCCAACGCTTGGCTTAATGAATTACGGTGCTTTTTTTATGAGTAAAGGAATTTCCCTTTTCATTACAGTTGTAGCGAGTACGTTTTTAATTATTATTGCCGCAGGACATACAGGACAATATCTTGCGAATAGAAAGGAAAAAGAGACACAATGAGCCAAATATTAATCGGAATCGGTTGGGTTCTTTTTACGGTGCTATTATATCAATTATCTAAAAAAATCTACAAATTATTTCCAACACCATTTACCATTCCAATGCTTGTTGCAACAGGATTAATGGCTTTCTTATTTATAATGCTTGATATACCATATCAAAATTATATGGAAAGTGGTGGTGGCTGGATTGCGAAGCTACTAGGACCAGGTGTTGTAGCATTTGCAATCCCGCTTTATAAACAACGTCATGTTCTGCAAAAATATGTTGTACCAATTGCTGGTGGTGTATTAGTAGGTACAACAGTTGCTATTGCAAGTGATTTTGCTATCGCCACACTTATGGGAACAGATAAAAGCTTAATTTTATCTTCTTTACCAAAATCAGTGACAATGCCAGTTGCGATGAGTGTATCTGAACAAGTTGGTGGTGTCCCGTCCTTAACAGCAGCATTCGTCGTTATCGCAGGGATTACTGGAACGATTTCAGGACCAATTTTATTAAAATGGAGCCGTGTTACAAACTCAGTTGGTAAAGGGATTGGCTTTGGATGTGCGTCTCATATTATGGGTGTTATGAGAGCGATGAAAAATAATGAGCATGAAGGTGTTATTGGATCGGTAACAATGACATTAACAGCAATTTTGACATGTTTGCTTGGACCGTTATTCGCAATGATGTTCATTTGACACTCCCACCCCTAAAGGGGCAAGCTGACTAATGTCAGTGGGATTCTCGCTACCAAAGGCGAAGTCCATTTCTGGTATCGCTGACGTGCAAGATTGCGGTGTGCCATCACCACTCCCACAACAGACCATATAGGTTCGTGGGCTACGGTACTGTGACCATACCGTACAGATTGTTTGTTCTCAAATGTTTTTACGTCTTTTTCTTGACGACTTAATACATTTTACGGAGTAGAAGAATTTGCTACTCCAACCTCATATGTATTCTGTTTTCAGAGAACAGTCGTTTTAGAGCCTTTTGCATGACTATAAATAAAGTATACCATTTTTGGCTATGCAAAAACGATGCGTTCATCCCACTTTTAAAGACGGACTAAAGTCCTGCGTGGGCTTTCCCGCATTATAAATTCCTTAATGGAAGAAAAGCGAGAGCAACCTTATAGCTCTCGCTTTTCTATAGAATTTATGCTACATTTAAAATAACTGAATCTTTGTAGGAGGTACGCCAAGTGCATACGTTATTATCAGTTTTACTTATTATTGTATCGATTTTAATGATTGTTATGGTACTTATGCAGTCTAGTAATAGCTCAGGCCTTTCAGGCGCTATTTCAGGTGGTGCAGAGCAATTGTTTGGTAAGCAAAAAGCACGTGGAATTGAAGCGGTATTAAACCGTGTTACAGTTGTCTTAGCTGTACTATTCTTCGTACTAACAATTGGTGTTACGTACTTAAATTTATAAAATTAAAAGAAGAAGCGTTAGCGGATTATGCTAATGGTTCTTCTTTTTTTGATTTGTTATTCAAAAAAAGTTTCTAATTAGATTATAGAATTATAAATATGGTACACTAAGAATAGAAAGAATACGACTAGATTACAGAAGAGAAAGAGGAGAAGTACATGATGAAATTAGCATCTCCGAAACCATTTACATTTGAAGGTGGAGACCGCGCTGTTTTATTATTACATGGATTCACAGGGAACTCAGCTGACGTACGCATGCTAGGGCGTTTCTTAGAGAAGAAAGGCTATACTTGTCATGCACCAATTTATAAAGGACACGGCGTACCACCAGAAGAGCTTGTTCATACAGGCCCTGAAGACTGGTGGAAAGATGTAATGAATGCCTACCAGCATTTAAAAGATCAAGGTTACGAGAAAATAGCTGCGGTTGGATTATCATTAGGCGGAGTATTCTCATTAAAACTTGCTTATACATTACCGATTTTAGGTGTTGTACCAATGTGTGCACCGATGTACATTAAAAGTGAAGAAATTATGTACCAAGGTATATTGGCATATGCCCGCGAATATAAAAAGCGTGAGCAAAAATCACCAGAACGAATTGAGCAGGAAATGTTTGAATTTAAACAGACACCAATGAATACATTAAAAGCATTACAGGAGTTGATTCGTGACGTACGCAATAATGTTGATATGATTTATGCTCCAACATTCGTTGTACAAGCACGTCATGATGAGATGATTAATACAGATAGTGCTAACATTATTTATAACGGTGTAGAATCTACGTTAAAAGACATTAAATGGTATGAAGACTCTACGCATGTCATTACACTTGATAAAGAACGTGATGTGCTACATGAGGATGTATATAACTTCTTGGAGCAACTAGATTGGTAAGGTCTAGTTGCCTCTTTTTTTCATAAGGGAATTTTTATCCCGCTATTTGTGGGCTAATAATCAGTGGGGACGGACAAAAAACTACTGGTTAAAGTTACACTTTATGAAAGCTGTAAAAAATCATTGGGAGATGATTAAAGTTTCACTTTATACATCCCCCATCTTTCGGATACACTAAATAATATAAGGGTTTAAAGGAGGTATTTCTGCTTGGAAGAAATCATGCAAGAACATATTGATAAGTTGTTATTATTTATGAGGGAAGAAGCGTATAAACCGTTAACGATACAAGAATTAGAATCGGCATTTGGAATCGAAGGCTCTGAGGGCTTTAAAGATTTCGTAAAGGCACTTGTAATGATGGAAGAGAAGGGGCTTGTTATCCGCACACGTAGTAACCGCTACGGTCTTCCAGAAAAAATGAATTTAGTACGCGGTAAATTAATTGGGCACGCACGTGGTTTTGCGTTCGTCGTTCCAGAAGAGAAGAAAACAGGAGATGATGATCTTTTCATCCCGCCGACAGAATTAAATGGTGCACTTCATGGTGATACAGTATTAGCACGTGTTAGCGCACAATCAAGTGGATCACGCCAAGAAGGCGCGATTGTTCGTATTTTAGAGCGTGGAACGAAGGAACTAGTTGGTACATATACAGAGTCAAAGAACTTTGGATTTGTTATACCTGATAATAAACGCTGGACAAGTGACATTTTTATCTTGAAAAGTGCATCTATGGGCGCTGTAGAAGGCCATAAAGTAGTTGTGAAAATTACGGGCTACCCAGAGAACCGTTTAAGCGCAGAAGGTGAAGTTATTCAAATTCTAGGTCATAAAAATGACCCAGGAGTAGATATTTTATCTGTCATTCATAAACATCATTTACCTTTAGCATTCCCTGAAGAAGTGATGGAGCATGCAAACAGTGTACCAGAAACGATTTCAGAAGAAGATATAAAAGATCGTCGTGATTTACGTGATCAAATGATTGTTACAATTGATGGTGCGGATGCGAAAGACTTAGATGACGCTGTTACAGTAACGAAGCTTGAGAACGGTAACTATAAGCTTGGCGTTCATATTGCGGATGTAAGTCATTATGTTCAAGAAGGTTCTCCAATTGATGTTGAAGCAGCAGAGAGAGCAACGAGTGTATATCTTGTAGACCGTGTAATTCCGATGATTCCGCATCGTTTATCAAACGGTATTTGTTCATTAAATCCGAAAGTAGACCGTCTGACACTATCTTGTGAAATGGAAATCAACAATCTAGGTGATGTTGTAAAACACGAGATTTTCCAAAGTGTAATTAAAACGACAGAGCGTATGACGTATGCTGACGTAAGAAGCATTTTAGAAGATGAAGACGAAGCGCTAATTGAACGCTACGAGCCGCTAGTACCAATGTTTAAAGAAATGGGGCAGTTAGCACAAATTTTACGTGAAAAACGTATGCGCCGTGGTGCGATTGACTTTGACTTTAAAGAAGCGAAAGTACTAGTAGATGAAGAAGGAAAACCGACTGATGTTGTAATGCGTGATCGTTCTGTATCAGAGAAGTTAATTGAAGAGTTTATGCTTGTTGCGAACGAAACAGTAGCGGAGCATTTCCACTGGATGAACGTACCGTTTATGTACCGTGTCCATGAAGATCCGAAAGAAGATAAGCTTGAGCGTTTCTTCGAGTTTGTAACAAACTTCGGATATGCAGTAAAAGGACGTGCGAATGAAATACACCCTCGTGCATTGCAGCAAATTCTTGAAATGGTTCAAGGTCAGCCGGAAGAAATAGTCATTTCAACAGTTATGCTTCGTTCTATGAAGCAAGCACGTTACGATTCGAACAGCTTAGGACATTTTGGTTTATCAACTGAGTTCTACACGCATTTCACATCGCCAATTCGTCGTTACCCAGATACGATTGTTCATAGATTGATTCGTGAATACATCATTAATGGTAAAGTAGACAACGAAACGCAAGCGAAATGGCGTGAAAACTTACCTGAGATTGCAGAGCACTCTTCTAATATGGAACGCCGCGCTGTTGAAGCAGAGCGTGAAACAGACGAAATGAAAAAAGCAGAGTATATGGTTGATAAGATCGGTGAAGAGTATGACGGTATGATTAGCTCTGTAACAAACTTCGGTTTATTCGTAGAGCTTCCAAATACAATTGAAGGTCTTGTACACGTTAGCTATTTAACAGATGATTACTACCGTTATGACGAAAAACATTTTGCGATGATTGGAGAACGTACAGGTAACGTATTCCGCATCGGTGACGAAATTACAATTCGTGTTATTAACGTAAATAAAGACGAGCGCGCAATCGACTTTGAAATCGTTGGCATGAAAGGCACACCTCGTCGTAAGTTCAAAGATCGTCCAGTTGTGATTGAACAGCCAAGAACAGGCAGAAAGAAACGCGGTGGACGTAGCGAACGTAGTAATGAGCGCGGTGGTGAACGCGGCACAGGAAGAAAGTTTGATCGTGGTGGACAAGGAAAAGGAAAAGCATCAGCATCCACATCCGCTAGTCAGCCAGGGAAAAAAGATGGAAATAGTAATAGTAATGGTAATGGTAAGAAGAAAAAAGGATTCTTTGAAAATGTACCAGGATTCAAGAAGAAAAAGAAAAAGCGCAAGTAAGAGAAGAGTGGCTTCGCCTCACATTCTGAGCGAGCCACTTTCGCTTTTTATTGAATCCAGCTACAGTGGCTAGAATGTTTGGTGGCTTCGCTTCTTCCCAGGAGGCAAAGAGCGCCTCAAGGCCAGAAGCTCCATCCACCTTACATTCTGAGCGAGCCACTTTCGCTTTTTATTGGAATCCAGCTACAGTGGCTAGAATCTATTGGCCATTTCGCGCCCTCGGACGAAGCAAAAAGCGCTTCTTTGTCGGGAGCTCCAATGTCCAAAGATTCTGAGCGAGCCACTTTCGCTTTTGGTTTACATTTGTTACAATGGTAAAAATAGAGGAGGGACGTTATATGCCAAAGGGTACAGGTAAGGTTATTGCGCAAAATAAAAAGGCATTTCATGATTATTTCATCGAAGAAACATACGAAGTAGGGCTTGTCCTTCAAGGAACGGAAATTAAGTCGATTCGCGCTGGACGCGTGAACTTGAAAGACGCGTTTGCACGTATACATAACGGTGAAGTATGGGTTCATAATATGCATATTAATACATATGAACAAGGGAATCGTTTTAATCACGATCCGCTTCGTACAAGAAAGTTACTTCTTCACAAGAAAGAAATTGATAAGCTAGCAGGTTATGCAAAAGAAACAGGTTATGCATTAGTTCCAGTTAGAATCTATTTGAAAAATGGATTTGCGAAAATGGCACTTGGTTTAGCAAAAGGTAAGAAGCAATATGATAAGCGTCACGATTTAAAAGAGAAAGAAGCTAAACGTGAAATTGCACGCGTGTTCCGTGATCGTCAAAAGATGTAATACAGATATTTACATTTGTAAAACGGCGCGCGTATGATATAATAACTTATGTAAGATTGTTGCACATTGAAAAACAGCTCTTAGTAGCTATCACGATATTTCTTCGTATGCTCCATTTTTATCATGGGGACGTTACGGATTCGACAGGGATAGTTCGAGCTTAGGTTGCGAGTCGAGGGGATCGGCCTCGTTAAAACGTCAAAGCCTATAATTGGCAAACAAAACAATCTTTCTTTAGCTGCTTAATTGCACTAAAGGTTCCTCCCTCCATCGTCCATGTGGTAGGGTAAGGGACTCAAACTAAGTGGACTACGCCGGAGTTCGCCGTCTGAGGGCGAAGGAAGAGAACAATCAGACTAGCAACTTGGAAGCCTGTCGATAGGCCGAAGAGTTCGCGAAATGCTAATATATCGACTACACTCGTAGAAGCTTAAGTGCCGATATTTTTGGACGTGGGTTCGACTCCCACCGTCTCCACCAATACATAACTGTTTGGTGGTTTTTTATTTTGTATGATATGAACCATAACTTTGCCAGGTTGGCGGGGTTATGGTTCTTTTTGTTTTGTGGTTTGATAAAATGCTTAAGTTGAGGACGGTACCCTTGAAACAGAAACTGAGGGAATCGTTATTGATAATAAGCAGCTAGATAATATAGTTGCTCTTAATGATTAAATAATATGTATTTAAATCTTCATATATTTTGTGTTTTTATCCATATCTATTGTAAGATTATATAGAGTTCTCCTAATAAGCTGTTATAATGGCTTTTTTTAGGGATTTAATATTTATAAATCTTAAATTATTTTTTTGGGATAATTTTTTATCTAACTAAGTTATATTGAAGTAGAGGTGAACCATCGGTGAAGCAGGTGTTAGTAATTAAGAATGAACGGTCTTTTGCAAAGAAAATCGTAAGCGGTCTAACGCAAGAGGGCTATTTCATTTTAAAACTTCACAATGAAAACCAAGGTTTAAATATAGTATATGAACAAGATTGGGATATTATCATATTGGATTGGGATTCATTAAGTATATCGGGGCCAGAAATTTGTAGACAAATACGACTTGTTAAAACGACACCGATAATTATTGTGACCGACAATATTTCTAGCAAGGATTGCATAGCAGGGCTACAAGCAGGAGCAGATGATTATATAAGAAAACCATTTGTGAAAGAAGAATTAGTAGCGAGGGTTCAAGCTATTTTAAGGAGAAGTGACTGTATCCAACAAAATGAGACAAACTTTTTTCAGTTTAAAGATCTCTTTGTTGATGCATCTAGCCATATTGTGAAAAAAGGTGGTAAAAATCTCTCGCTTACTAAGCGCGAGTACGATTTACTTGTATTTTTAATTAAGAATAAAAATACAATATTGAGCCGTGAAATGCTTTTGAATCAGGTTTGGGGATATAACGTAGTAGTCAATCCAAATGTAGTAGACTTATATATTGGGTATGTAAGAAAAAAGTTAAAGTGCGAGAAGAAAGAGAGATATATTCAAACGATACATGGCAGAGGCTATTCAATGGTTGAATGATAAAAATAAAATAATAGGTAAAGTACAGTTTTTTCTATTAAACCTGAGAATCAAATAGTTTCTGTGAAATATTAAAAGACGGAAACTATAAAAAGAAGATTGATACCAGGCAATGGATTATGAAAAAATCAGCTATTAATGGGCATTTTTTTTGCAGTAGAAATCATGGTTTATAAGGTGCCCAATCTATTGATTAGTACGTGTGGGGGAGGACTCTGGTGCGCATTAGATGAGACTGTATCTAATTTATGTTTAATTTTATTAACTCACACCATTCACAAGATTTTCACATAATTAATGACTATACTTATTAACAGGATATTCAAATGAAAATGATTATCAATAGCAATTTAGATGCATAAAGGTTACTATCTAATTTAATCTATGGACGTTATCATTTTCGAACTAAATTACATTATAAGGAGTATACGTATGAAAAAAACTATGCTTTTAAAATTAGTAAGTATTTTAGCAATTTTCACTTTAATGTTAGCAGCTTGCTCAGATTCAAGTAAGGAAACTTCGAAAGCTAATAAAGGTGATAGTAGTGATAAGCCAAAAACAGTTGAAATCACTGATGCACATGGAACTGTTAAAGTCCCTGTAAATCCAAAGAATGTAGTTGCTTTAGATAATAGAACTTTTGAAACTTTATCTGATTGGGGAATTAAATTAGCGGCTGCTCCAAAGGATGTAATGCCTGCAGATTCAGCATATGTAAAGGATAGTAAAGTTCAAAATATTGGAAATCACCGCGAACCAAATTTTGAAATTCTAGCAGCTGCAAATCCTGACCTTGTAATCGTTGGTCAAAGATTTGCTGGTCATTACGAAGAAATCAAAAAATTAGTGCCAAAAGCAGCTGTTATTGATCTTAATGTTGATGTTTCTGAGAAAGCTACTAAGCCTGGCGAAAACTTAGTAAAAGGACTTAAAGATTCTACAATTACTTTAGGGAAAATCTTTGATAAAGATAAAGAAGCTAAACAAGTAGTAGCTGATTTTGATAAATCTATTGAAAAAGCAAAATCTGCTTATAATGGAAAAGATAAAGTTATGAGTGTTATCGTTACTGGTGGAAATATTGGTTTTGCTGCTCCACATTCTGGTCGCGTTTGGGGACCGATGTATGAAATTTTCGGTTGGACTCCAGCACTAGAAGTTGCTAATTCTACTGCAGGTCATAAAGGTGATGATGTTTCTGTTGAAGCTATTGCACAAACAAATCCTGATTGGATTTTCGTATTAGATCGTGATGCTGCAACATCTGATGCAGCTACTTCAGCTCCAGCTAAGGATGTTATTTCTAAATCACCTGCTCTTCAAAACACAACTGCTGTTTCTAAAAACCAGGTTATTTATGCACCAGAAGATACTTACACAAATGAATCAATTCAAACTTATACAGAGTTATTTGGAAATATTGCAAAAACTTTAGCTAAGTAGTGTAAAGGAGTACGAAGCAGTGTCAAAAAATATAATTTCTAGGGTTGAGAATATTTCTCAACCCCAGTTTTATAATCACAATAAATTATGGACAAAACCTTTTATAATAGCGATTATAGTTGTTATAATTTTAGGGATTATATCACTGTTTACTGGAGTTTATGATATACGTGGACAAGAGGACGGAATGGAGATGTTTTTCATCACTCGTGTTCCGAGAACAGTTGCATTAATGCTTACTGGAGCTGCAATGGCGATGGCAGGGCTCGTAATGCAACTCATTACACAGAATCGCTTTGTTGAACCTACTACAACGGGGACTATTGAATGGTCAGGCTTAGGCCTGCTTTTTGTATATTTACTGTTTCCTGCCCCGACTTTACTTCAAAGAATGACTGGTGCAATCATTTTTTCTTTTATAGGAACTATGATTTTCTTTTTATTTTTAAGAAGAGTTAAACTTCGTTCGTCTTTAATTGTCCCGATTATTGGATTGATGCTTGGAGCAGTTATTTCTGCAGTGTCTACTTTTTTGGGACTCCTTTTTCAAAAGACGCAAAGTATTGAAACTTGGTTTGTAGGTTCATTTGCTAACGTTCAGGTGGGAAGATATGAATATTTATGGCTAATTGTTATCATTACTTTTCTTATTTTTATGTATGCTAATAGATTGACTTTAGCTGGACTAGGAGAAGATGTCGCAACAAGCCTTGGAGTTAATTACAATAGAATTGTTCTTTTTGGGACTGCTCTTATCTCTGTTGCAGTTGGAATTGTTGCAGCTGTTATTGGACACTTACCTTTCTTGGGATTAATTGTGCCAAATATCGTTTCAATGTTTAGAGGTGATGATCTTAGGAGTAATTTACCTTGGGTTTGTGTGATCGGAATGGGGTCAATAACTGCCTGTGACATCATTTCTCGAACAATTATACAGCCTTTTGAAGTACCTGTTTCTTTAATACTTGCAACAGTGGGAGCAGTCGTGTTTATTACTATTTTATTGAGACAAAGAAAACCAAGGAGGCTACGATGATCACATTAGAATATAGAAATAAAGAAAATGTCGAAATCGATTCTAGCCTTCATAATGAAAGTAGATCAGCTAGTGCTTTTCGTTCTAAGAAGGAAGCAAGACGTTATTGGATTTTACTGATAACATTGATTGCTTTAGGCCTCCTTTCTTCATATGGACTTTTAGTTTATAACAATCCAGTTCCGATAGATTCACCTTCTTTTATCCCAGTTGTTAAGAGAAGGATAGTAGCTATTGTTGCTATGATTATTGCTGCAGTTTGTCATAGTTTGTCGACAGTTGCTTTCCAATCTATTACGAATAATAAAATTATTACTCCTTCGCTTTTAGGTTTCGAATCACTTTATTCAGCAATTCAAACGAGTACAATATTCTTCTTTGGTGCTAGTGCATTGATAAATTTTAGTGGAATTGGATCATTTTTATTTCAAGTTGTTGTTATGGTCTTCATGAGTTTGATACTTTATGGATGGTTACTTTCCGGTAAATACGGGAATTTACAACTTATGCTTTTAGTTGGAATTATTATTGGTACCGGGCTAAATTCTGTGTCAACTTTCATGAGAAAACTACTTGCGCCTTCAGAGTTTGATATTTTACAAGCAAGGTTATTTGGTTCTGTTAATCATGCAGATCCTGCATATTTTCCTATTGTAATTCCTATGGTCATAATTGTAGCAGTATTAATTTTGGCTCATTCTAAGAATTTGAATGTTTTGTCACTAGGAAAGGATGTTGCTACTTCTTTTGGAGTTAAATATCAACCTAGTGTAATTTATACGCTTGTATTAGTTGCTATTTTGATGTCCATTTCAACAGCTCTAATTGGGCCACTTACTTTCTACGGCTTTTTAGTAGCAACTTTGAGTTATCAGGCGGCGTCAACTTATGATCATAGATATATTTTTCCAATGGCTTTTGCAATAGGATTTTTGATAATGACGAGTGCATACTTTTTAATGTATCATGTATTCCATGCTCAAGGTGTAGTTTCAGTTATTATTGAATTATTTGGTGGAATAATATTCTTAACTATAGTTTTAAGGAAGAGGGCTTTATGATAAAAATTGATAATGTTAAAAAGTTCTATACTGATAAGGTGAAAATAGGACCTTTGGATATTGAAATACCAAAAGCGGGCTTTACTTCTTTAATTGGACCAAATGGCGCTGGAAAGTCTACGACACTTTTGATGATTGGAAGACTTTTAGATATGGATGAAGGCCAAATTCAGGTAGCAAATATGGATGTTTCTGAGTCCAAATCAAAAGACTTAGCAAAAGTTTTGACTATATTGCGACAAGAGAATCATTTTGTAACTAGGCTTACTGTTAGACAATTAGTTGGATTTGGGCGCTTTCCTTATTCAAAGGGAAGATTAACTAAAGAGGATGAAGCTATTATTTCTAAATATATCGATTTCCTAGATTTAACTAATTTAGAGAATAGATATTTAGATGAGCTTTCTGGTGGTCAAAGACAAAGGGCATATGTAGCGATGGTATTGTGCCAAGAGACTGAATATGTACTTTTGGACGAGCCTCTGAACAACCTTGATGTTGCTCGTTCTGTTCAAATGATGGAGCATTTGAGACGTGCAGCTAATGAATTTGGAAGAACAATTTTGACTGTTATGCATGACATCAATTTTGCAGCCAAATACTCTGATAAAATTTGTGCTATGAAAGATGGACAAATTGCTGCCTTTGGAACAGTAGAAGAGGTTATGGACCCAACAATTTTGACAGATATTTTTGAAACAAAAATAGAAATTATCAATGGTCCTTATGGTCCAATCGCTGTTTATTAGTTGCAAAATGAGTATGCAAAAAAAGCTGCTGACTATATTTTATAGGCAGCAGTTTTTTTTATGCGATTGCCGATGATAGCTCTGTCCCACAGGTATTTCATTACTTCCGGTTCTGCGATGCTTCCAACAATAAACTTGTAAATTACTCATAAAATGCAAAGGAATGCTTCGTGTTTTCAAGTATTTACCAAACGAAAAATTTATCTCTGTATAACTTTTTATAAGAATTCAGCTTGTTTTTTTTGTATGTAATATTGCATATAAGAGTGTATTGATAAAAGTGTAAGGGGTCACTATAATGAGGGCATAAAGATAAATCACATTTTCGTAGCAATAAAAAAGGAGGAAATAATATGGAAATCGCAATGGCAGTTTTGAAATTTGTAGGTGGCGTAATCCCGTTAATTCAAGAACTTTTGAAAGCATTTATGTAGGTTTATTAGTTAGCTATCATTTATCAATCATTATCATATCTTATTAAAAAAAGAACGGGGTGATTTTTCTGAATATTAAGAAAAACACTAAAAGAAGAAAGTTCCTTGCGTGTTTATTAGTTAGTCTATGCACTATTAATTATTCATCTATTTCCTTCGCAGAAACACAAGTAGGTACTGCAACTGATGTAACCAAAAATGCTAGTGGCATTGATACTGGTATAGCAAATCTTAAATATAATAATCAAGAGGTTTTAGCTGTAAATGGTGATAAGGTAGAGAGTTTTGTTCCGAAAGAAAGTATCAATTCAAATGGTAAATTTGTAGTAGTGGAACGCGAGAAAAAATCACTTACAACTTCACCAGTCGATATTTCGATTATTGATTCTGTGGTGAATCGTACGTATCCAGGAGCGGTACAACTTGCAAATAAAGCTTTTGCAGACAATCAACCGAGTTTATTAGTGGCTAAGAGAAAGCCTTTGAATATTAGTATAGACTTACCTGGCATGAGAAAAGAAAATACAATTACTGTCCAAAATCCGACATATGGTAATGTGGCTGGAGCAGTAGATGATTTAGTATCTACTTGGAATGAAAAGTATTCTAAAACACATACGTTACCCGCAAGAATGCAGTATACAGAATCTATGGTTTACAGTAAATCACAAATCGCAAGTGCCCTTAACGTTAACGCTAAATATCTTGATAACAGTCTAAATATTGATTTTAATGCGGTTGCAAATGGAGAGAAAAAAGTGATGGTAGCGGCATATAAGCAAATATTTTATACCGTAAGTGCTGAACTACCTAACAATCCATCCGATCTTTTTGATAATAGTGTTACTTTTGGTGAGTTAACTCGTAAAGGTGTAAGTAATTCGGCTCCACCTGTTATGGTCTCAAATGTAGCTTATGGTAGAACTGTTTATGTAAAATTAGAAACAACATCTAAGAGCAAAGATGTACAAGCTGCTTTTAAAGCCTTACTTAAGAATAACAGCGTCGAAACGAATGGACAGTACAAAGATATTTTTGAAGAAAGTACCTTTACTGCTGTAGTATTAGGCGGAGATGCGAAAGAGCATAACAAGGTTGTTACTAAAGATTTCAATGAAATCCGAAATATCATTAAAGATAATGCTGAATTAAGTCTTAAAAATCCAGCATACCCAATTTCATATACAAGTACTTTTTTAAAAGATAATGCAACTGCTGCTGTTCATAACAATACAGATTATATCGAGACGACAACTACAGAATATTCAAGTGCTAAAATGACACTGGATCATTACGGTGCTTACGTTGCGCAATTTGATGTATCTTGGGATGAATTCACATTTGATCAAAATGGTAAAGAAGTACTAACACATAAAACATGGGATGGTAGCGGCAAAGACAAAACGGCTCATTACTCTACAGTTATCCCTCTTCCACCAAATTCAAAAAATATAAAAATCGTAGCAAGAGAATGTACTGGTCTTGCATGGGAATGGTGGAGAACAATTATTAATGAACAAAATGTTCCATTAACAAATGAAATAAAAGTTTCAATTGGAGGAACAACATTATACCCAACTGCTAGTATTAGTCATTAGGTATAAAAAGGCGCCCTGTAAGCAGGGCGCTTTTTTACTTAGTCACAAATTTTACTCTTTCCAAAACTGTTCCAATAGAATGACAAGCATGGTACCCATAAGTAATCCATTACTTAAAACATATTGTAAGGAAGAAGGAATTCCGCTAAATGCACTTTCTGGAAGAAACATTATTCCCAAACTGATTAATAATGAAATTCCTAATATAGTTAATCGGCGTTGATTTAATTCTTCACGTAAAATGGATTGAAATGAAATGCCTATTACTTGGACAAATGTTGCTAAAAGTGCGGCATTAGCAATAGGACCTGGTAGCAAGGATATAAAGTTTACAATTGAAGGAATAAAAGAAATTCCTGCTAATATAAGACTTGCTATAAGGAACGACTTCACTTTTCTTTGTCCTGTTAGTTGAATAAAGCCTGCTGATGCAGGTAATGGTACAATTCCAATTGTAGAAAACAACGACGAGATAATATGCGATATGCCTCCGGCCCACACGCTGCGGTTCAGTATTTGCTTTTCATTTTCTTTAGATGACGGAGCCACTTGTTTTACAGCCGAAATAGCAGCGATTGTATTTGCAACTAAAAGAAATGTAAATAAAGTTGCAGTTAGAGCCATTCCAATATCTAATCTAGGTGTGCCCCAAGAAAATAGCTCTGGTAACTTAACTAACGGTGTGTGTGAAGGCATATGAGATGATTTTCCTAATACAGCATACAAAAGCCAACCACATGAAATTCCAAGTAACACAGCGTAACTTTTCATCCATCCGTTCCCTTTAATTGATAAGAAAGTAATAAGGGCAAAAACAAAGAGCGCAATAGTAGCCGTTGTATAATCAGGATGAGTTACAGCTCCTTGTAATCCCATCATTCCTTTTAGTAACACACCACTAAGCTGAAGAGATAATATTAAAAGAAAAGTGCCTGTAACCAAGGGTGTAAATAAACGTAGAATTCGATGAACAAGCCCTGTTATACCAAGGACGAAGAGTAATATACCTGCAATAATTAATCCGCCTTCTAAAAGTTGTAATACATCCTTTGCACTTTGTCCCTGATGCATAGCGACTTGTCCCAATATGACAAATATACTTACCCATGAACCGGCTGGCCCATCCGCTATGGGATAGCGATGCCCAAACCATGCTTGTATAAATGAACTTACTCCTACAACTAAAAAAGTTCGTTGCATTAATGTTGAGATATCTTCTATTGATAAATGGAATATGCCACCAATAATTATAGGCAATGCAATTGCATTTGCTAATAAAAACACAAACCACTGTAGAATACTAAAGCTCGTATCAAAATATTTTTTATTCATATTAGTCTCCTTTGCCGAAAAAGAATTTCATAGTAAAAATCCATCCTTTCTACACAGCTAGATTAAAAAGGATGGATTTTGTAAATCTATAAAATTACTTTAATTATATAGATGGATTTTTAATTAATTACCATGTACGGAACGGTAAGAATTTCCCGTTAAGTGTAATCACGATACGAGGGTCGCCACCTTTTGGATCTTCTTGTGTGTCCACACCTAGATTGAAGTTAATTGCACTCATTACACCTTCGCCAGCTTTTTCTAGAATTAATTCTCTAAGAGTTGGTGCGTATTGTAACATCATTTCATATAATCGATATAAGATTGGGTCAGTAGGAGGCATTTGCATTACTTGACCTCTAAGTGGAACTACTGTTAATGCTTGAACTACTTCTGCATCTAATTCTAATAGTTTACCGATTTTTTCTGCTTCTGGACGTGTCATTGTAGCTTGTCCTAATAACGCTGTTACAACCCAAGTCTCAGAGTTTTCACTTACCTTTGAAATTTCTTCCCATGTTAAACCTTTTGCAATTTTTGCTTCCATAATTTTTTGCGTAGCTTCTTGTCTATTCATATCTAATAACTTCCTTCCATTTAAGTAATAATAATTAATTTTTCATACCATTTAATGCTTTATATCCATCAACTACTAAATCTAATTTACCTGTGTGAGGATCAATAACTAAACCATGTACAGGAACATCTTTTGGAATAAGTGGATGATTTCTTACTAAATCAACATTAGCTTGAGTTGAACCGTTGACATCATCGAATCCAAATAACCATTTTTTAAGGTCAACACCAGCATATTCAATCGCTGATAAAATTTCGGGTGAAGCTACTCCACGATCTAATATTTTTTGAAGTGTTCCTTTTGGATTAGTTTGACTCGCACCACATCTATGGTGTCCGATAAGGAAGATTTCATCTGCATTTAAATCATATACTGATGCTACAACACTTTGCATAACACTATCGAAAGGAGAAGCAATTTTACCACCTGCATTTCTGATAACTTTTGCATCACCATCGTGTATATCTAAAGCTTTTGGAAGTAGCTCAATTAAACGAGCATCCATGCAAGAAACAACAACCATACGTTTTTTAGGCATTTTTGTCGCTTCACGAGGAGCGTATTCTTTATTTTCTACAAATTGTTCATTGAACGATAGAATATCTTGTAATAACATATTTGTAACCTCCTTTAAATCTAGATGTATTTTTTTGTTACGTCCTCTATGTTATAAGTAAATATAACTGATAAATAATGTGATGTAAGAGGATAAACTAAGTATAGTGAATTGTATCGATAAGCAGAATAAGTTGGCGAAACACTTTCGGGCTTTCTACTTTCACGGTGAAAGGATTGGTTTATATCATTGATCAAACAGATTTTGAGATACTGAAATTATTAGGAGAAAACTCAAGAATACAATGGAAAGAACTTGGTCAGAAAATACATATGACGGGGCAGGCTGTAGGAAATCGAATTCGAAGGTTAGAGGATTTAGGGATTATTGAGCAATACACAATCGCAATAAACCGAATCAAATTAGGACAAGTAGTGACTGCATTTGTAACTTTGTTCGTAACAACAGCTAATCATCAAGAGTTTATGAATTTCTTTCAAAAAGAAGAAGGGATTTCTGAAGTAGACCGTATAAGTGGTGAGGGATGTTATTTATTAAAAACACATTTTGCTTCTAATGAAGAATTGGATAACTTTCTGGGGCGACTATTAAAGTATGGGAATTATCGTGTTAACCTATCGATAGGAAAGTTAAAATAAGATTTCTTTTTTTGAGGTTATAGTAACATTATTTGCTGTTTTGTGGAACTCACGGCAAATTTATAGGTAGAGTGACATTGTAGGATAAAAACCATAACTTTGCCGGAGGGGCGGGGGTATGGTTTTTTGTTTGTAGATTTTCAAGTTAGAACTAGAAGTTTGAAGGATACGTCGATGAGGTATGTAATGTTAACTTAATGATCCATCTGATCATATGTTTACTTAGATGAATCATTAAGTAACAAAAAGTCTCGGTATTTTCATGCATTGTTATTTGTGTTTAGTGATAGCTTTTGTTGTTCTTTTAATTTTTCAGGTGTCACGTCATTTCCTAAAGGATCTAATATTTTTAATCCTGTGACAGTGGTACTGATTTGACCGCGAATAATTTGAAGGTACTCCTCGCGTAATGCTTTACGCTCATGTAATTCTGTTTTTGTTAAACCGTCTTCTTTTTGTTTTTTAGCTAGTTCATTGATTCGATTTAAAACTTCAAGCATTGTTTTCCCGCCTTTCTTTTTATAGAAGCTCTTTTGCAAGTAGTCGATAAGATTGTAGTTTTGCGTCATGATTATGACTGATTGTCCCAATCATAGCTTCGTTAATTCCGAATTTTTCTTCATGTTCGCGAAGTGTATTTGCAACTTCTTTAGCACTTCCAACAAGGAATTTTTTACGATTGTTCTGTATATGCATTTTGTCCATTTCAGTGTAATTGTAATTTAGTGCTTCTTCAGGAGAAGGTACGTGGAAGTACTTACCTTTATCTAAAAATAATAGAGATAAATCTAAAGAAGCTGCATGATATTCTGCTTCTTCAGCAGTTTCCGCTGCTAGTGCAAAATACCCAATGTTTATTTTAGGCTTAACCATAAACTCAGAAGGGACGAAATTTTTACGATAAGATTCTAACATTTCACTAGATAACTCCCCACTAATAAACTGAGCATAGGAATAACCAATACCAAATCTTCCTGCCTGTGCAGCGCTACTACCACTAGAACCTAATAGCCAAACTTCAGGTAATGGGGCACCTAATGGAGAAGCAAGTGTACGATTGTATAAATGATCTGCAGGCATTGTTTCTGTCATAAACATCATCGTATCCATTAATTTATCGTACAGATTCAGCATATTTGGATGTTTTCCTTCATGTAATGCAAGTGTAGAAAATTGATTGCCACCTGGCGCTCGACCTACACCGAAATCAATTCTATCTGGATATAAAGATGTTAATGTTTTAAATACTTCTGCCATCTTTAATGGTGAATGGTGCATTAACATCATTCCACCAGAACCAACGCGAATTTGCTCTGTTACAGATGCGATATGAGAAATCATAATTTCTGGTGAAGCACTAGCAAAATTGGCTGAACCATGATGCTCAGAATACCATAGTCTGTGATAGCCTAGTTTATCTACTAGCTGTGCTAATTCAATCGTATTTTTAAAAGTTTCTTGAGTAGTTACCCCGTTCGAAACTGGAGTTTGATCTAAAACACTTAATTTCATAAGAAAACCTCTTTTCTTGTTAGTAGTGTTTATCGTACTTTCATTCCAAAAGTACGATAAACACTGTGATTAAAACTCGCCATTCCAAGACGTTACTTCATCTACAGTTAATCGAACTGTTGGGAATCCTGGCTCTTTTGCTTTGCCTAATGCAATCATTAAGACGTCAGTTAAGTTTTCTGGAACGTTAAATGCTTTGCGGAATTCTTCAACGTTATAGCCAAGCATTGGGACTGTATCGTATCCTCTCGCTTTTGCAGCAAGCATAAATTGCATAGCTAGCAAACCACCGTCAAGCATTTGCCATTCTCTTTTTCCTTGTTCGCTTACAGGTGCATAAAACTCACGAATACTGTTGTTCAGTCTGTTTTTAATTTCTTCTGTCATGAATCCAGCAGCTACTGCACGTTCATTTACTTTATTGATATGTTCGAATTCGTGGGCATTATTTTCGCTTAAAATTACGATCATAGCGGATGCTTCTAGCACTTGTGGTTGATTTAAAGCAATTGGATGAAGTTTCTCTTTTAAGTCTTGATCTGTAATTACCATGAAACGCCATGGGTTTAAGTTGGAACTACTTGGTGCTAGTATTGCTTCTTCTAAAAGTTCTTTAATTTCTTCATCAGAGATTGTAACTGAAGGATCATAAGAGCGAATGGAACGGCGCTCACGAATCACATCATAAAAATTTGCAGTACGATTTTCATTTTTCATTTTAAAATACCTCCACTAATTTAATGCTCTGTTATAAGTTGCTTACATGCATCATTATGGTATAGTACAGATATTATGAAAAGTACGCACTTTTCCGTGATATAGACACCATCTCGTGACATAGGCACGAGAAAGTGTCTATCAAAATACAGAAGGAGTTCAATATGAAAAAAGAGTATAACAATAGAATTGAAGTCGTTTTGGATGTGATCGGAGGTAAGTGGAAATCCCACATTTTATATCATTTAACAAGCGGAGCGACAAGAACGGGTGAGTTAAAACGATTGGTAACTGGTATTACACAAAAAATGCTTACTGAGCAATTGAAAGAGCTTGAAAAAGATGGGCTTGTGTCTAGAAAAGTATATAATCAAGTACCACCGAAAGTTGAGTATTCTCTTACAGAACAGGGAGAATCATTAAAAAAGGGTTTGAAGGTGCTTTGCGATTGGGGAAGCGATTATATTAAGCATAAATATCCGAATGGTGAAGTAATCGTGAAAGAGGACGATCATATATGATTTAACAGTTCTGTAAGTATAATTTTGCTATAATGAATAAGTACTTACACGAAGGGGAGCTAAAAGAGAAAATGAAGTCATTTAATATCGATCATTATATAGCTAGCGTTTTACAGTGGATATTAAATATAGCATTAATCATATTATCCATTGTTTTATCGATTTTTTTAATTAACGAAACAATTACTTTTATTCAATACATATTTTCAGCGAAGAAGTATACATCTTATAAATTAGTTGAGAGTATCATCGTCTATTTCCTATACTTCGAGTTCATCGCATTAATTATTAAGTATTTTAAGTCGAATTATCATTTTCCGTTACGTTATTTTATTTATATCGGAATTACGGCGTTAATTCGTTTAATTATTGTGTCTCATGAGGAACCAATGGAGACGTTATTATATGCGGGATCCATTCTTGTTTTAGTTATTGCTTTATACATATCGAATATGAGAGATTTGAGAAAAGAGTAGTGCAGACTTTTGTTTGTGCTACTTTTTTATTTGCAGCTTGAGTTTGGTGTAGGAAATCTGGAATAGAAAAGAGATGGCAAAGCCATCCCTTAATGAGATTGGATATTATTTTGAGGCTGTAATCAAATTGATAATGTCAGGACATTCTAATTTATAAGTTACTTTGTTGTCTTCAATATCTTTCTTTATTTTTTGACATATATTATTTGAAAATTGAATATCTTGGTTTTCGTTATGTTTTTCATTTGTTTTTGTGTAGTCGACATCATAATAGATGGAGGTAGAGTCCTTTTCTTTTTTTACAGTTAAATCAATGATAGTAGGCTCGTTCTTGTTATTAAATTTAGTAATTCTAACTGAATCATCTTTATTTAAATTATAGTTTTCTATGAAAGTATCTAATTTTTCTATGTTATAAACTTTATCGTCTTTTTCAATAATATCGCCACGTTTTTTGGAAGCCTCAAAAGTATATGTCTTGTTTTTATTGTTGCTTTTCTCATTATTAGCACAACCAATGAGAGTAAATAAGGCTAGCGAGATTAAAGGTGACGCATACTTTCTATATTGTATTTTCATAAATTCAGCCCCTTTTCTTAATTTTTAGCAATAAATTATATTTGTAATAATATTTTATCTTACATAGAGTTAGCCTAGATTAAGCGTAATTTATTTTTTTATTAATTTACCGTAAATATCCTCATTTTTTTCATTTTTTCGTTAATAAGTTGTAAATTTCGACATGAAATTTTTATATTAGTTTATGATGTTTTTGTAACAAAAAATCTAAAAAGGAGTGATGTGATTCATGTTTAACAAATTTTTGGGAAATTCAAAGGCAAAAAAGATTTGTGGAATTGGGGCATTAGCAACTTTTATAGGTTTTTCGTCTTTAGGGTCAGTTAGCGCAGGTAGTTATGTTGATAAGTATAAACAGTATAATGTTGGATCTAGTGGTGGTTCTTATACAAATAGTGCCGGTTTTTCTGGCGGTGGTAGTGGGAATTTATCAATGACAAGTACTATTAGTAAAGACAAACGTTTAATAGGGGTAAAGTTACGTACCAGTATTGATTCTGGTGACCCTTATATACAAAGTTTTTGGGCGCAAAGTAAAACGAGTTCCAATGTGCACTATCCTTTAAGTGCTTATATTATGCTTTAATAGGTGAAAAAGATGTAGGTAAGTTTACTACTGAAGAATTGATTGAAATTGCTAACTCGATAGAATAATAAAAAGAAACAAAATAGAGAAAGAATACCCTGGATTGTGGGTGCTTTAAAAAGTCCTATAATTCGGGGGATCTCTATTTTTATAAGAAAGCATTACCTTTTAGTGAGAAGGTCCGTAGAAATGTAATTTAAAAGTGGTCTAATCTATATGGGTTTTCTAACAGCTCAATTAAATTTCTCGTTTGTATTGATTCATCGCGTTAATTATTAAGTATTTTAAATCGAATTATCATTTTCCGTTACGTTATTTTATTTATATTGGAATTACGGCATTAATTCGATTAATTATTGTATCTTATGAGGAACCGATGGAGACGTTATTATATGCGAGGTCCATTCTTGTCTTAGTCATTGATTTATACATATCGAATATGAGAGATTTGAGAAAAGAGTAATGCAGACATAAGTTTGCACTACTCTTTGTACCTTGACCTTCAAGTTACTTGAAGGTTTACAATGTAATTAGGGCGTTTGAAATCGAAAAAAATTGAGAAATTAAGTGAAGAGGTTATTTTACTTGGAGGTTATAGAAATGAGTCAGGAATTAAAGTTACGTCCTTTAGAACGGGAAGATTTAAAGTTCGTGCACGAACTTAATAATAACGCACATATTATGTCTTATTGGTTTGAAGAGCCGTATGAGGCTTTTGTAGAACTACAGGATTTATATGATAAACATATCCACGATCAAAGTGAACGCCGTTTTATCCTGGAGAAAGATAATGAGATGGTTGGATTAGTTGAGTTAGTGGAAATTGATTATATTCATCGAAGAACTGAATTCCAGATTATTATTGATCCGAATTATCAAGGACATGGTTATGCAGCGGAAGCGACGCGTTTAGCGATGGATTACGCTTTTTCTGTATTAAATATGCATAAACTCTATTTAGTTGTTGATAAAGAGAATGAAAAGGCTGTACATGTTTATAAAAAGGTGGGATTTATCGTGGAAGGTGAGTTACAAGACGAATTTTTCGTTGATGGTAACTACCATAATGCGATAAGAATGTGTATGTTTCAGAAGCAATATTTTGAAAAGAAGTAGTTGAATGATTTGTAATTGATGTTGACGCTTCATAAAAACGTATGCTAAAATCCCTTTTAAGTATTAAGGAAGGTGCAGAATATGCTTTATATAAAATTTGTAAAACTCATTAGAAAACTTTGCTCCGCACAAATGTATACGGTGAAGCGTTGTACGGAGCTTAATCATGGGGCATAAAGTCCCTATATTCATCGGCTGAATAACTTTTCTGAAAAGTATAGTGTATCTATGCTTATTTGGTTATGGTTTTTAGCTGATGTATAAAATAGATTAAGGGGCCATAGACAATGCTTTGTCTATGGCCCTTTGTGTATGCTATTCCAATGAGATTTACAAAAATTGGAGTAGTATAGGAAAAAACCACGAAGCAGAGGGCTAGTGTCGAATGACGCTATCTCTCTGCTTTTTTTAATTTCAGGAAAAGAGGAATACGGATGAGTTTACTTAAAGTTGAAAGTTTATCACATAGCTTTATAGATAAAGCCTTATATGAAAATGCTTCTTTTGATTTGCATAAAGGAGAACATATGGGGATTGTTGGACAGAATGGTGCAGGGAAAAGTACGTTAATGAAAATATTAATTGAAGAAATAATTCCTGATAAGGGAGACATAAAGTGGCAGCCTAATATTCAAATTGGGCATCTTGATCAATATGCAGAAATTGATGGAAATTATACCATTTCACAATATTTAAAGAGAGCTTTTCATGATTTGTTTGAAATGGAAGATAGAATGAACAAATTGTATGAAGAAAGTGCTATGACAGGTGATCCTGACAAATTGTTAAAAGCGGCCGCATATCAAGAACAACTTGAGGCTCGTGATTTTTATTCGTTAGATAGCACAATTAATAAAATTGCAGCTGGCTTAGGTATTGATGCTATTGGCATGAATCGTATAATCGCTGAACTAAGCGGGGGACAACGTGCAAAAGTAATTTTAGCGAAGCTTTTATTAGAAGAGCCTAATATTTTATTACTAGATGAACCGACGAACTTCCTTGATAAAGAGCATGTTGAGTGGCTTGCTAATTATTTAATGAGTTTTGAAGGAGCGTTTATTGTAGTGTCACATGATTTTGATTTTCTAGAAAAAGTGACTTCTTGCATATGTGATGTAGAGTTTGGAACGGTGAAGAAGTATTACGGAAAATACTCAGATTTTGTAAGACAAAAGGAGCATTTGCGAAAAGATTATATTCGCCAATATGATGCACAGCAAAAGAAAATTGAAAAAACGGAAGAGTATATTCGTAGAAATATTGCTGGAGTGAATTCAAAAATAGCGCAAGGACGCAGAAAACAGCTACAGCGTATGGAAAGAATTGCACCTCCGAATTTTACTCATAAACCATCTATTCATTTTCGTGAGCTTTCAATTTCAGCACAGACGGTTTTGACAGTAAATGACCTTGAGGTTGGATATGAGTTTGCTTTATTACCAAAGTTGAATTTCTCGGTAGTAGGAGGACAAAAATTTGTTATTACAGGATTTAATGGAGTAGGGAAATCTACTTTATTAAAAACAATCGTTGGCACTATTTCTAGTATTTCTGGAGAATTTCAATTTTCAGAGCAAATAAAGATTGGATATTATGAGCAAGATTTAAATTGGAGCAATGATTCTTTAACGCCACTTCAAATTATTTCAGAACAGTTTCCTAAACTGAATATGAAGGAAATACGTCATCATTTAGCTGCGTGTGGTGTGAAAGATACTCATGTTTCGCAAGAAATTCGTACGTTAAGTGGTGGTGAACAATCGAAGGTGAAACTGTGTGGATTGTTATTATCACCGTGTAATTTTTTAATCTTAGATGAGCCGACGAATCATTTAGATGCAGAAGCGAAGGAATCTTTGCAAAAGGCATTAATGCAGTTTAAGGGCAGCATTATACTCGTATCTCACGAAGCGAGTTTTTATCTTGATTGGACAGATAGTATTTTCAACATAGAGAGCGGTTTAATTGAGGAGAGTAAAAAAGATGATAAATGATAATGATTGGAAAGTGAAAATAATAATGTTTTTGACCGCTCAAACGATTTCGTTGTTCGGTTCATCTCTCGTACAGTACGCGATCATATGGTATATCACCCTTACAACATCATCAGGAGTGATGTTGACCATTTCAACTGTTTGCGGTTTCCTACCACAAATTGCGATATCTTTGTTTGCAGGTGTGTGGATTGATCGTTATGACCGTAAAAAGATGATTATGTTATCGGATGGGATTATAGCAATTGCTACGTTAGTTTTGGCAATTTTATTTTTAACAGGATATAAAAGTATTTGGTTACTTTTTATAGTACTACTCATTCGCTCAGCTGGTACAGGGGTGCAAACGCCAGCTGTGAATGCGTTAATTCCACAAATCGTTCCGAAAGAAAACCTTATGAAAGTAAATGGGATAAATAGCAGTATTACATCTTTAATTATGTTTCTTTCACCAGCGGCAAGTGCCGCAATTCTTTCTATTGCTAGCATTGAAACAACATTTTTTATTGATGTTATTACGGCTATGATCGGAATTAGTATGATGTTTATTATTCAAGTGGAAGGACATGTGAATGCAGAGAGTAAGCAAAAATCTAATCTACAAGGGATAAAAGAGGGATTTGCTTATTTAAAAGAAAATGTATTTATTAAAAGGCTACTCGTTTTATTAATCATTGTCATGATTTTAATAAGTCCAGCTGCCTTTTTAACACCGTTAATGGTAACTCGTTCTTACGGGGCGGAGATGTGGAGACTTACTGCTAGTGAGATGACATTTAGTGCTGGTGCAGCAGCTGGTGGAGTATTAATTGCAGCGTGGGGTGGCTTCCGTAATCGTATGCATACAACAGCGCTAGCCTGTGCTTTATATGGTCTGCTTATGATAGGACTAGGAATTGCACCGATATTTATTATGTATTTAATCTTTAATTTTTTAATTGGTATAACAATGCCATGCTTTAATACGCCAGTTACTGTGTTATTGCAGGAGAAAGTAGAGCCTTCTATGCACGGGCGGATGTTTAGCCTTGTGCAAATTGCTAACTCATGCGCGCTTCCTTTAGGGATGATAATATTTGGTCCTTTGGCTGATGTGTTTAGTGTAGAGGTTTTGTTAATTTATGCTGGGATATTCGTATTATTGTGTTCAATGTATGTTGTATTAAGCAGGAAGTTTGAAGTGTAAATAATTATTGTCTATAAAAGGTTTGTGAGGCAATTTAAGATGCTTCATAAACCTTTTGTTTTTATTCTAGTCAATAACAATTTATTGTAAAACGATAAATTTTTATTGACTAATGATTTTATTTTGGATAATATGATGTTAATTAAGAAGAATTATATGAATAGAGGAGAATGTAAAATGAAAAATAAATACGTAGTAGCTATTTCTTTCATGATCTTAGCGATTATTTCTTTAACTATACATGCTTCAAACAGTAAAGTAGGAGCGGATGGATTTCTTGAAGAACCTTTCTTTTTCCTAGTACCGATAAGTTATGTATTGTTCTTTAGTGGTATTGGTGTATTACTATTTGGATTTATTACTTCAAAGCTGAGAAAAAGTAATAGATAAAGTGAAGTTTAATTAGTGAGAGATTCATCAATCGGGACAAAATACGCACTATGAAATAGAAACATACCATATGGAAGAAAAATAATAAGTGAGCTGAATAATGATGAATCATTATTTTTATAATGGTAGACAAGTAGGGGCAGCTATAACGCTAGCCGGGGCACAGGGGACCATTCATGCTGCGAATCAAGTTATTCAAATGCAGCAACAAGCACAGCTTGCACAAATGATGCAAAGTCAGTATATGCTGTATTCACAGCTTCCGATGCAAATTGTACATTACGATGTGGATCCAGCTGGTTTATCCCGCATTAACGGGCAGTAAAATTCCCACCTCAAAATTCGGCAGGAAAAAAGAAGTTAGGTGGGAGTCGGGCTGCCCGTAAACGCCCGATTGGTGAAGGCTATTAACCAGTGGGTAAGAACAAAACCCCCACTGATTAAAGTTTTACTTTATTTTCCATCCCGTATGACGGAACATACTTTTTATGAAAGAAAGCGACTCAATAGAGTCGCTTTTTTATATTCCACCGAGCTTCATTCCAAGGAATGCGAATAGGATACCAATTATGTAAGTAGTACTTAAATATAAAAGGAATGTGTAAATTTTTTTGCGATTGAGAAGCTGAATGGACTCTAATTTAAGTGTCGAAAATGTGGTGAATGCGCCCATAAATCCAGTTCCTAATAATAATTGCCATCCTGTAGAGACTCCGTTGCCAATTATATACCCGAGTAAAAATGCTCCTGTTATATTAATAAGGAATGTAGCAATTGGAAAGGATGTTTTATTTCTTTTTTTAAACCAATTGCTAATTGCAAATCGTGTAATCGCACCGAAAAATCCTCCAGTTGCTACTAATAAAGCTTCCATCATAAGTGATCACCCTCCGTAAGTGATTTCTTAATTAAGAAATCACCTAGTGTATAGCCAAGTCCAGACATAATGAGACCGCCAAGTATGCTACATGATACATATAAGAAAGCCGTGCTCCATTCAGAATGATTGATTAATTGCACAGTTTCTACACTAAATGTTGAAAACGTCGTAAAGGAACCGATGAATCCAGTCCCGATGCCTGTGATAAGCTCTGAAGGTAAGATGTTTAGCCGGGCGATATACGTAGTTAGCCATGCTAATAAGAAGCAGCCGGCTAAGTTAATGAGTAATGTAGCTAATGGAAAAGAATGATGCCAAAATGTATGAATAGTAAGACCTAAATAATAGCGGGAAAGGGCTCCTAATATGCCGGCGATGCCAACGATAATATAAATCAATTTTCTCACCTCTTTAAATAGCTTGCTCAAAAAAATAGACTCCTACCAGTAGTTATACTGGTAGGAGTCATTAGCTAAGCAGCGGTTATGGCGAACTCCATCGCCTATGATTATTACATATAGTGTACTAAACATTGCGTTTAATTTCCAGTGGAGAAGTTAGTGCATTTTGTATTTATATAATAGTTTAAGATAAGGAATCCTTACTTATAAACTAAATATAGTGATATAAGGTTTTCGGTGTGATAAAATGTTTCGTATGTCTGTCATTTTTTTATTTAACTGAAAATAAAGAAAAGTAAAATCGTATGTTTTAGAAAAGGAGTCGTTTGTTTGAAAAAATTATTAAAAATAGTACTTATATGTATTTTAGTAGGGGTGGGAGTTGTAGGTGGGTTTTTAGCGTATATGACACTTACAAAAGAACAGCCGGCTGATGTTATAAGCTTGAAGGTGGAAAACAATAAGGAGCGCGTAATTGCGCCTGGAAATGAATTTAAAGTTACAACATTTAATATTGGATATGCTGGACTAGATAAGGAGCAAGACTTCTTTATGGATGGGGGAAAAGGGTCTGGTTCAAGTAGTAAAGAACAAACGGAAACTAACTTAAAGAATATGCTTTCGTTTTTACAAAATGAGAATAGTGATTTTGCACTATTACAAGAAACAGATATAAAATCAATGCGATCATTTGATGTAAATGGGCATGAATTTTTGAAAAAAGGATTACCTGATTATGCTTCGTCATTCGGAAAGAACTACGATACGAAATGGGTTCCGGTGCCAATAACAAATCCAATGGGATATGCTGAAGCTGGATTAAGTACATTTTCTAAATATACGGTTCAAACAGCGAAGAGATTTCAGCTTCCTGGAATGGAGCCGTGGCCAAAGCGTTTATTTGATTTAGACCGAGCGATTGTTGAACATAAAATACCTGTTAATAATGGGAAATTTGTTAGACTCGTAAATCTACATTTGTCTGCTTATGATGAAGGCGGGAAAATTAGAAAACAGCAAGTAGAATATTTAAAAAAATATATGAACAAGCATTATGAAAATGGTGATTATGTCATAATGGGCGGAGACTGGAATCAATTACTTTCTAACGTTCAGTTAAGCGATCCGAAGTTTGTGAAAGAGCGTCCTGAGTGGTTAGTAGAATTACCGAAGGACTTTACTGATGGTGGCTTTAAGTGGGCTGTAGATCCGTCTGTTATGACTGTGAGAGATGATGTAAAGAAATACGTGGAAGGTGAAAACTTTGTCACGATTATTGATGGCTTTATCGTTTCACCGAATGTTGAAATTGTAAATGTACAAGGGAAAGATTTGAAGTTTGAAAATAGCGATCATAACCCAGTGAGTGCGGTATTCAAGCTGAAGTAATCGATACGTATGAGTAGAAGGTGGGGCTTCATATATGGAGTGGTTAAAGAGAACTTGTTTTTCTAACCTTGAGAAAGAATCACAGAAAAATCATTTATTGTTGTTTATCACGATTTGTAGTTTCTTCCTTGGGATAATCGCGATTGGGTATTACGGATATATTTTTACAGAGAGAGCAATAGCATTTTGGATGTGTGGTATTTCTATCGTAGTATTTGGAACGCTGCTTACTTTTATAGAAAGTATGGAAGCAATGTATAAATACATCATGACATGTATGCTACTTATTATGTCTTTCATTATGGTACAAGCATTTAATGAAAGCCCAGCTGTATTTCAAATGATCTATTTTACATTAGCGGTTTCACTTATTTATTTGAGTGAACGTCTTATTTTAATTCTTGGCGGGGTAGCAGTTGTTGTTACATTTATACTTTGTAGTTATTGGCCAAATCAATTTTTTGCGTATACAGCGTCATCTGAAGCTGCAAATTTCGCAAGCTTGTTAGCGATTGTAACGATCGCTATGTGGGGTGTCACAAAGATTGGTTCTAATCTTTTGGCTCGTTTAAGGGATGAGAAGCAAGCGGTGATGAAGAAAGCTCAGGAGTTAGAAGAAACGCAAAGGCTTATTGAGGAGACTGTTGTGAAGTTAGATAGTAATTTCAATCATTTAAGACAAAATATGAATACATCGATGGAGTCAATGAGTGAAATTAACTTTGCTTTTGAAGAAGTAGCAGTGGGAACTCAATCGCAATCAGAGATGATGTCACGTTCAGTAGAAGTATTGAATGATATGGAGGGAAATATTGACCAAATCATCTCTCAAGTAAGAAATGCGTCGATGCGTGTTGATAAAAGTTTGGAAATCTCAAAGGGTAGTGTAAATACTTTAAGAAATTTTGAAGCTAACATGAGAAGTTTAAATGATGTTGTTTCACAATCAGGAACGATATTTAGAGAATTAATGACACAATCGAAACAAATTAATGAAATTGTAGATGTAATCACGAATATTTCAAGTCAGACGAGTTTGCTAGCTTTAAATGCAAATATTGAGGCTGCAAGGGCAGGCGAGCATGGAAAAGGTTTTGCTATTGTAGCGAATGAAGTATTAAAGCTTGCTGAAGAATCGAATCGTTCTGCGGGGAGAATTCAAGGGATTTTGAAGGAGTTTAGTAATCAAGCAAGTAAAGTAGAAGTGCAGGTAGAGAAGTCAGAAAGAGTACAAGAAGAATGTAACGAAATGTTAGCAAGTGTTTTGACGAATGTAACGGATTTAGGGAAGTTTATTGATGCGATTAATGATGTAATGAGGGAGATTGTTGGTCATCAAGAAAGTTTCCAAGCTAAAACGACGAATATCGTAAAGGACGTTACACATGCTTCTAACGTAATTCAACAAACTTCTGCAGCTACGGAAGAAGTGTTAGCGAGTGTTGAAGAAGAAAAGCATCGAAATGATACATCGGTGAAGACGTTACATACTGTTAGCGAGCAAGTGAAATTGCTAGAAGATATTCTAGAAAAGTAATATCTCTTAAAAGGGTACACCATGTGTGCTCTTTTTTCATTTAAATGAATACTTGATAGTAATTTAATTGCTTTTCTGCGCGTTTTCTGCCAAGCTTAAGGAGATAAACTGAGACTTTAATTAGTGGGGCTATACGCTACTGATTATTAGTTGAACCCCGCAAATAGCGGAATAAAATACTTCAAAGAAAGAATTATATAGGTGACGCATATGATCGAAGTTAAGACTTCTGAACTTAGTGATGGAGAATTTAATAGAGGGGTATTTGCAACTCGTGATATTAAAAAGGGTGAGTTGATACACTCAGCACCAGTTATCTCTTATCCGAATGAACAGCATGAACACATTGAGAAAACGTTACTTGCTGACTACGCATTTGAGTATGGGGTAAATCATACGGCATTCCTGTTAGGATACGGTATGTTATTTAATCATGCATATAATCCGAATGCAACGTATGATATTGTCTTCGAGAATCATACGTTTAACTTCTTTGCTTACAAAGATATAAAAGCGGGAGAAGAGATTCTAATCAATTATAATGGTGAAGTTGATGACGATGAGCTATTATGGTTTGATAAGGAAAAAGAAGAGAACGAAAAATAAATTAAAGAGTATAAAAAGAGCACATTCTGTGGGATGTGCTCTTTTTTATTGATGAAAATAAAGTAAAGATTACAAAAAAATACCACTTTTCTTTCGTGTGGTATAGTAAGATAATGAAGGGTATTACTTTGAAAAACCTATATATTTTACAAATTGTTGTCTATATAGTTACATGTCAAGTTTAGTAGCCCATTTGGGTTGCTTTATTATGCGATATATATTTTAATATGAGTGGAACCTCTTATAATTTAAGAGGTTTATAGGTGTGCTTTATGTACACTGTATTCACCACGCTAGCTGTTGTTCTGTAATGCATTTTTACGTGGGGATATTATGGACCCGTATATAGCGGGATAAAAAGATTATAGAAATAGAGGAATTGTAAAATGAATATGCACGAGGTTTATAAATATTTAAGTACAGTATTGCCTGAAGGTCATGTGAAGCAAGATGAAATGTTAAAGAATCATACGCATATTAAAGTGGGCGGGAAAGCGGATGTGTTCGTTTCTCCTACGAATTATGATGAAATTCAAGAAGTTATAAAGTATGCGAATCAATACAATATTCCAGTTACGTTTTTAGGAAACGGATCGAATGTTATTATTAAAGACGGTGGTCTTCGTGGGATCACAGTAAGTTTAATTCATATTACAGGTGTTACTGTAACAGGAACGACGATTGTAGCACAGTGTGGTGCAGCAATTATTGATGTATCACGTATTGCATTAGATCATAATTTAACGGGTCTTGAGTTTGCTTGTGGTATCCCAGGTTCAGTTGGCGGAGCGTTATATATGAATGCTGGTGCTTACGGCGGTGAAGTATCGTTTGTATTAACAGAAGCTGTCGTAATGACAGGTGATGGAGAGCTACGTACTTTAACGAAAGAAGCATTTGAATTTGGATATCGTAAGAGTGTATTTGCGAACAACCATTACATTATTCTTGAAGCGAGATTTGAGCTTCAAGAAGGTGTGCGTGAAGAAATTAAAGAAAAAATGGATGATTTAACGTTTAAACGTGAGTCAAAACAACCTTTAGAGTATCCTTCATGTGGCAGTGTATTTAAGCGTCCACCAAATAATTTCGCGGGTAAGCTTATTCAAGAATCAGGACTGCAAGGTAAGCGAATTGGCGGAGTTGAAGTTTCTTTAAAACACGCTGGATTTATGGTGAATGTTGATAACGGAACTGCACAAGATTATATCGATTTAATTCATTTTGTACAAAAGACAGTTGAAGAAAAATTCGGTGTGAAATTAGAGAGAGAAGTAAGGATTATTGGAGAAAATCTACAGTAATCTTTGAATAAAAAACGTATAAAAGTATGAATTATTTCGAAATAACATTTGGGTATTGTTGACAATTTGATTTTGATTCAATATAATGGCTAATAATTTAACAAATAAATTATACGTTGAAAGAGCCCAGTAGCAGTTTGTCACTGTTATCAAAGAGAGCTAGGGATTGCTGGAACCTAGCACAAACAAACTTGTGAATTACACTCTGGAGTATCTTAGGTAACGCTAAGCGGACTAGCAATCGATATTATTGCTAAGAGTGGTATGAATAGCTATGCTATTTATGCAAACTGGGTGGTAACACGGTGAATAATCGTCCCTATGTCGTAGACATAGGGGCTTTTTTGTTTTCAAAAAAATAAAGGGGATGACAAAAGATGAATATTATTGATGAATTAGAATGGCGCGGTGCTGTGAATCAGCAGACAGATGAAGAAGGTTTACGTAAGTTAGTAGAAGAGAAAAAGATTTCACTATACTGCGGAGTTGATCCGACTGGTGATAGTATGCATATCGGACATTTGATTCCGTTTATGATGATGAAGAGATTCCAATTAGCTGGTCATCATCCGGTTATTTTAATTGGCGGGGCAACAGGAACAATTGGTGATCCAAGTGGACGTCAATCAGAGCGTCAACTGCAAACTTTAGAAGTGGTGCAGCATAATGTAGATGCGTTAACAGCGCAAATGAAAAAGCTATTTGACTTTGGCGGGAATAGCGAAGTGAAGATGGTAAATAACTATGACTGGACACATAAAATAAACATTATCGAGTTTTTACGTGATTACGGAAAAAACTTTAGCATAAATAGCATGTTAGCGAAAGATATTGTCGCAAGTCGTTTAGATACAGGGATTTCTTTCACAGAATTCACGTACCAAATCTTGCAAGCGATGGATTTTCATCATTTATACACAAAAGAAGATGTTCAATTGCAAATTGGTGGTAGTGATCAATGGGGAAATATTACGAGTGGTTTAGATTTAATTCGTAAGTTAGAAGGTCATGAAGCGAAAGTATTCGGATTAACGATTCCATTATTATTAAAATCAGATGGTACGAAGTTTGGTAAATCAGCAGGTGGTGCTATTTGGCTTGATCCGGAAAAGACAACACCGTTTGAATTTTACCAGTTCTGGGTGAATACAGATGACCGTGATGTAATTAAATACTTGAAATACTTTACGTTCTTAACGAAAGAGCGAATTGATGAATTAGCAGCGAAGGTAGAAACAGAGCCTCATAAACGTGAAGCACAAAAAGTATTAGCGGAAGAAATGACGAAATTCGTTCATGGAGAAGAAGCATTTTTACAGGCAGTGAAAATTACAGCAGCGTTATTTAGCGGAGATATTAAGTCGTTAACAGCTGATGAAATTGAACAAGGTTTTAAAGAGATGCCGACATTCCAATCTTCAAAAGAGACGAAAAATATCGTAGAGTGGCTAGTTGATTTAGGAATTGAACCTTCTAGACGTCAAGCGCGTGAAGATATTAATAATGGGGCTATATCTATGAATGGTGAAAAAGTAACGGATGTCAGTAGGGATGTTACTGTAGAAAATTCATTTGATGGACGATTCATCATTATTCGTAAAGGGAAGAAGAACTACAGCTTAGTGGAATTAGGAGAATAGTTCTTGTGAAAGAGCGGAAGTAGGGAAGATATCTACTTCCGCTCTTTTCATATACACAATTTCGACATAAAAAAGTCAGTATATTTTGATAATTAAAGAGGTTATATTATTCTTTTGTCGAATAAATAAGTTAGAGAAAATTACGGATAAAGTGAAACTTTAATCAGTGGGGGGTTTTGTTCATCCCCACTGATTATCAGCCCGCAAATAGCGGGATAAAAATAGCCCGAACCATGCAGGGCATGATTCGGGCTTATATTCAGATTAGTATGCTAAGCTGAATAGACCTTTAATGTGTGATAAGTAACGAACGTTACTTGCTTCTTTCATTAATGATGCTGGTAAACCTTTAAGCGGAGTATTGCTTGCTCCGATTGTAGCAACAGCATCTTTACGTCCTAGACTAGCAAGTGTTCCAGAGTTGATAGGTGCGAACTCTTCGAATGCTTTGCCTTCTAGTGCTGCGTATAAGTTGTATCCAATTAACTCACCCATTTGCCAAGCGATTTGTGCAGTTGGTGGGTATGGACGACCGTCTGGAGAGAAGACAACAGCGCTGTCTCCGGCAACGAATACGTCTTTGTGAGAAGTAGATTGTAGATGTGCATCAACAGTTGCACGACCGCGGTTTACTTCAAGACCTGATTCACCAATTAATGGATTACCTTGTACGCCGCCTGTCCAAACGAATGTGTTAGCAACGATTTTTTGACCGTCTTTTAAGTCAATTTCATTACCAGCAACGTTTGTTACAGGAAGACCTGTTAAGAATGTAACACCGCGTGCTTCTAAGCTAGCAGTTGCACGTTCGATTAAGTGGTCTGGTAATACTGGAAGGATTTTTGGACCTGCTTCAACAAGAAGAAGTTTAACTTCTTTTGGATTTACGCCGTGGTTTTTTGCAAGTTTAGGCATAATGTCAGCAAGCTCACCAACTAGCTCAACGCCAGTTAATCCGCCACCACCGATTACGATTGTAGCATCAGCTTCGTTTTTCGTTTTAGCGTATTCACGAATACGGTCTTCAACGTGTTTGTAGATTTTGTTTGCATCAGCAGCAGATTTTAATACCATGCTGTTTTCTTCTAGTCCTGGAATACCGAAGTAAGCAGTTTTACTTCCTAAAGCAACTACAAGTGCATCGTAAGATAGCGTAGTGCCACCAGCTAGTTTGATTTCTTTGCTATCAACTGAGAATGACTCAACTGTTGCAATTTTAAGATCGATGTCTTTACCTTTGAAAAGCTTTGTAAGTGGCATTGCAATTGCTTGCTCAGCAACGTTACCAGCTGCAAGGCGGTGTAGTTCAGTGATGATTTGGTGCGTTGGGTATTGGTTAATCACTGTAACTTGTGCTTCTGATTTGCTGTAATATTTACGTACGTTTAAAGCGGCAAGAAGACCGCCATAACCAGCGCCTAAGATGACAATTTGTTTTGACATAGTATGATATCCCCCGTCTTTACTAATTGTTGTTATAAGTTAAATTATTTATTGTTACGTTCTGCACTAATTTGAAGGTATGCGTTCACAAAGCGGAACATTTTTTGTGCTTGTGGGTCTTTTAATAATTTTAATAGACCGAACAGGCCGATAACTTCGTTGCTTTCATCAGCACGATCTTTCGCTTCGATAGCAGTTGCAGCCATGCTTTTCACTGTATCTTTTACAGGTTCTACAAGCTCTGTGATTGCACTAACAGTGTCGCTTTTTAATACTTCATCAGTAGCAACAGTTTGAGCGAAGTCATAAGACTTAGTTAAAATGTTAACAAGCTCAGTTAATTTTGGAAGCTGTTCCACTAGTGTTGTTAATGATTCTTGTACCTCAGGTTTTAACAACTGATCAAGTACATCAAGTTGTCCTTGGCTAGCAGAAATTTGTACAGTTTCTTGTTCTGGCTTTGTTTGAGTCATAGTTTCTGGCATCTCCAATTCTCCTTTACGATAGCAATACTCTTATTTTTGATAGATAAGATAGTAAACACTTGCGAAACTTTATACAAAGTTTCACAAAGCACAATAAAATGCCTTTAAATTTATGACAGCAAGTAAGCTGAAATCATAAATCCAAAACCATAATGTCCTACCTATTATTTATGAACTGTCCGATACATGGCTTGTCCGCATAATGGAAAGTTCCCTTATCGGAAAGTGTATATAATATATATCCTATATTATATACTATATACACGTATGTTAACATAAAAATGATTCCTAATTATTTGATATTGATTCTGTAACCTAGTACTGACAAGGCATGAAAGCGCATAAATTATTTTATCTATCTTAAAAATGTACATATATATAAAGAAAAAAAGGAGGAAATGGACAAATTTATGTTCATTTTTTCCTTTTTTTATTGTTCACCTTCTGTAATTAGCATTGATGTGTTACCGCTTTTTTCAAGGTGGCATTCGCCCCAAGTACAAAGAGAATCAAGAATGGATTCTAAAGACCAACCGTAGTCTGTAAGAGAATATTCTACTTTCGGTGGTACTTGATTGTATACCTTTCTTTGAATAACTCCGTCTTCTTCTAATTCGCGTAATTGCTGTGTTAACATCTTTTGTGTAATACCAGGCATGAGACGTTTTAATTCACTCGTTCTCTTTGTACCTTTCGTTAAGTGGCAAAGAATAACGACTTTCCATTTTCCGCCGATAACCTCTAAAGTCGCTTCAACGGGAATATTATATTTCTTCATATAAAAATCTCCTTTGATGAATGTAGATTTCAGTTCTCCAACAAAAGAAGCCAAATAATTTAAATGTTACTAAAAAGTACCTATAGCACTTTAAAGTACGTACTTTTTATCATGTTGAATATGTTCCATAATAGCATACGTAAGAGGGAAATGAGTAGTACGGTACTAAAAAGTGCCTATGTTACTTTTTGGTACCTATCGTACTTTAAAGTGCGTTCTTCAAAAAAAGAGTGAAGCCATTCATAATAGCATATATCAGCAGTAACATTATTTTTGTAGAAGATAAAAAGGCCTTTTTATCACACTATTATGATTGGATTTCTCGCATTAAGGAGGAGTTCAATTGAATTCATATACAGTATCTTCTTCAGCGGTACAGACGAATCGAAGAAGTATGTTTGCTTTATTAGCACTAGCAATTAGTGCGTTTGGAATTGGTACAACCGAATTTATTAGTGTCGGTTTATTACCATCTATTTCAGAGGATTTACATGTTTCTGTTACAACAGCGGGTTTAACCGTTTCTTTATATGCATTAGGGGTAGCGTTTGGTGCCCCAGTATTAACGTCATTAACAGCTAGTATGTCGCGAAAGACGTTATTAATGTGGATTATGATTATTTTCATTATTGGTAATGGAATTGCGGCAGTGGCAACAAGTTTTACTGTGTTGCTTATGGCGAGGGTCGTATCTGCGTTTGCACACGGCGTTTTTATGTCGATCGGATCCACAATTGCGGCTGCGCTTGTACCAGAGAATAAACGTGCTAGTGCAATAGCATTTATGTTTACTGGTTTAACCGTTGCGACGATTACAGGTGTACCAATTGGAACGTTTATTGGTCAACAATTTGGCTGGAGAGCATCTTTTATGGTGATTGTGGTCATTGGAATTGTTGCCTTAGTCGCAAACAGCATGTTAATTCCGTCTAACTTAAAAAAGGGTACACGAGTATCATTTCGTGATCAATTCAAACTTATCACGAACGGAAGACTCTTACTTGTTTTCGTCATTACTGCATTAGGATACGGAGGAACATTCGTAACATTTACGTATTTATCTCCGCTATTACAAGAAGTAACAGGATTTAAATCGAGTACCGTTACAATCATTTTGTTAGTGTACGGGATTGCAATTGCGATTGGGAATATGGTCGGCGGAAAATTATCGAATCATAATCCAATTCGTGCACTATTTTACATGTTCTTTATTCAAGCAATTGTATTATTCGTACTAACATTTACAGCGCCGTTTCAAGTAGCGGGGCTTATCACAATTATTTTTATGGGGCTATTCGCGTTTATGAATGTTCCAGGACTACAAGTGTATGTCGTTATATTGGCTGAGCGTTTCGTGCCGAGTGCCGTTGATATCGCATCAGCAATGAATATTGCAGCATTTAACGCAGGAATTGCTCTTGGGGCTTATTTGGGCGGTATTGTAACGAACTCGTTAGGATTAATTCATACAGCTTGGGTAGGCGGCATTATGGTAGTAGGCGCTGTTATTTTAACAGCTTGGAGTATGAACTTAGAAAAAAGAGATCAAGCAAAATAAAGGAGAGAAAAATATAATGAAAAATTTACAAAGTAAAACAACATTGCATAACGGTGTGGAAATGCCTTGGTTCGGTTTAGGTGTATTTAAAGTAGAAGATGGACCGGAACTTGTAGAGGCTGTGAAAGTAGCCATTAAAGAAGGATACCGTAGCATTGATACAGCTGCGATTTATGGAAATGAAAAAGCAGTTGGAGAAGGCATTCGCGCTGGTATAAAAGAAGCAGGAATTTCTCGAGAAGATTTATTCATTACTTCAAAAGTGTGGAACGCAGATCAAGGATATGAAACGACACTTGCTGCATACGAAGAGAGCTTAAAAAAATTAGAACTAGATTATTTAGATTTATATCTTGTCCATTGGCCTGTTGAAGGGAAATATAAAGATTCGTGGAGAGCGTTAGAAACACTTTATAAAGAAGAACGCGTGCGTACAATTGGCGTAAGTAACTTCCAAATCCATCATCTGAAAGACGTACTGGAAGGTGCGGAAATTAAGCCGATGATTAACCAAGTAGAGTATCACCCGCGTTTAACGCAGAAAGAACTACAAGCTTTCTGTAAAGAACAAGGAATCCAAATGGAAGCATGGTCACCACTTATGCAAGGGCAATTATTAGATAATGAAACTTTACAAGAAGTTGCTGATAAGTACGGTAAAACAACAGCGCAAATCATTTTACGTTGGGATCTTCAAAATGAAGTTGTAACGATTCCGAAATCAACGAAAGAACAGCGTATTATTGCGAATGCTAATATATTCGACTTTGAATTAACAAAAGAAGATATGGAAAAGATTGATGCTTTAAATCAGAACCACCGCGTTGGTCCAGATCCTGATAACTTTGATTTCTAAACTTATAGTGGAAGAAAGAGTGCAAATAGTTTGCACTCTTTTTTATTTTACTTATGCATAAAAAACATTTCTAACTAAATAATAAACAGTAGTAAATTTGTTATTTTATAAGGGGTTGTAGACATGAATATAAAACGATCGTTCAAGATAATGGCCGCTTTTTTGAGTGTTTTATTTGTATTTGCGAACTTATTATTCCCGCTTCAAAAAGCATTCGCGGAAGTTATGGATCATACGAAGTATGAAATGGATTGGAGTTATAGTAGGTCAAAGAAGAAACCAATTCGAACAGAGCTTATTAAAACGGCAGATGGAAAAATTGCATTTTGCTTAAATGTAGATTTGAAATCTCCGAGCGGTCAAGACTTACCTGAAATGGGTAAAGTAGATATTAACGTATACCGTGTACTATTAAACGGGTATCCGCAGAAGAGTCCACAAGAATTAGGCGTTTCCGATTGGAGAGAGGCACATTACGCAACGCAGCTCGCGGTGTGGAATGCGTTAAAACAAATTGATATTAACGATTTAGATTTCCGTAATAAAAATGTAGAAAAAGTAACGAAAGATATCGTTGCGAAAGCAAACGCTAGTGAAGAACTACAAGAAATTACGATGAGTGTAGTACCATCAGAAGAACAAGAGGCAGTATTAAAAAATGAGTTTTTTGAAACAGGTTTATACACAGTGCAAACAAATGCAAAAAGTGGAACGTATAAAGTGCAAGCAACAGGTGCACCAGAAGGCGCGAAGTTCGTAAATGAAAAAGGCGAGGGAAAAACAGAATTTAATGTAGGAGAAAAGTTCCGCATTTTAATTCCGAAACAAACACCATCGGGTGGATTTAGCTTTAAAGTATCAGGGAATTTAACGAAACTACAAGGAATTGCACATAAAGGTACACCGACTATTCAAAATGCGGTTGTATTACTTGAGCGTAGTGAAGAGAAAACAAGTCCAGAGTTGGCGGTAAGTTGGAAGAAAGCAAATGGTCATGATAATAAACCAAATAAACCCTATACACCAAATGAACCACATAAACCGAATCAAATTAAAAGATAGTGGAAAAAGCATTGGCGTTTGCCAGTGCTTTTTTGCATGCTTTGGATTTCTTATATCGCCAGCATTAATGTTTTGATCCGCACGGTATAATGGAAACAAGAAATTAGAAAGAGAGATAAAAAATGAAACTTCGTATTCGTGAAATAACGAAAGAAAATCGGCATAAAATTGCTAACTTAAAAGTAACAGAAGAACAGCATAAATTTATTGAAAGTACAGTTGAAAATTGTTTAGTTGATGCTGAAACAAAATATAAAGAAGATGCAATTTCAGTAGGTCTATATGATGACGATGTGCCTATTGGATATGCAATGTATGGCTGGTTTGAGGAAGAAGAAAAGGCTGTATATTTAAATCAATTTGTCATCGATAGTGCATGCCAAGGAAAAGGGTATGCAAAACCATTATTGCATTTGTTAATGGAGCATTTTAAAACAGAATATAATTACAAAGTGATGTATTTAAGCATACATCCAGAAAACAAACTCGCGCAAAAATTATATGAATCAATTGGATTCCATTTAACCGGTGAAATAGAGGATGAGTGGTTACATGGAAAAGGATTTATAATGAAACGAATGCTGGATTAATAAAAACCTGTCCGAAAGAATAGTATCTTTCGGACAGGTTTTTATTTTAAAATAACATTAAAAATTAGAAATCTAAACATTACGATTTTTGGATTAAATTCATAAAATTGTAATATTAATCTAATCGAAAAGGCTATCTAACGAGAAAGAAATCATGTACAATTCATTTTGGAAAAACTGTCCATAGATGGATGCCTATGAATGAATTGTAAAAAACAATATTTTTATACACATTTTTCATGTATAGACAACAATACTTGTTAGGTGTATTTCTTATCATTACCCGTGATGAAAAAAGGAGAACTCATCATAAAACATAGAGAAAGATGAGGCGGAATTTTAGACTTAAAAGTTTTTGTTATATAAAAAAGCGAATACATATAGGGAATAAAGTTAAGCGGTATTGGGGCGCGAAGTTTTGTTGTGTATTTTAAATGAGTGTATAAGGATAAATTGATTTTGCAGTAAATGAATATATCTATGATGGTTTGCATTACAAAAAGAATAGGGGACACAGATTATGTCGAAGAAAAAGACGAGTAGGGTATTAGTAGCTGGAATATGTATATCTACATTATTATCGCCAGTAGCTTTCGAAGCATCAAAAGTATATGCAGCACCTTTGGAAGAAAATAAGGGTGGGAATTTAGAAGAGAATAAATTTGAGCAGAGGACGTTTCAGTTGCCGGGTAAAGGTAGCGTAGATGAAGAAAATAAACGTTTAAGAGTTACTTGGAAACTTTCTGCTAATGAGCCAACTGGAATTTATGCAGCGCCAAATGAAGAGATTACAATTGACATAAAAGAAACGCAGTCTATTCAAGCTTTCATAGGAACGAGATCTTATGATGAAAAGGATCCAGAAGAGTTTGATTTAAAACCAGGGAAAAACGTTATTTCATCTCCAAGAGGCGGTATTTTATATTTTTATAATATGAATAACGAAGGAGAGGTAACAGCTTCAGTTACGAATGGTGGTAGCCATTTCCCTTTGTTTATTTTAGGTAAACATACGAAAAAAGATTGGGATGAAATGTTAAAAAAATATAAGGATCCTTATGCAGTTGAATTAAAAGGTGAGCGAAGCTTAATTACTACTACTTACGATTCTGTGCAGAAATATATGAAGAATACGGATCCAACAGAGCTAATGAAATTACACGATAAGATTATTCGTTTGGAAAACGCGGTGGCAGGATTATCTGAGGACGGTGTTGGGGTTGCAAAATCTCCAACTCATTATGTTCAGTTTGTTGAAAAACGGAAGCCTGCTGAAGGGAACTTTATGTTTGCGACAAATTATCATACAGGATATATCCCGACGGCAATGAATAGAGTTTTAGATTTAGAAGTACTTGAAAAGGATGGCTGGGGACCATGGCATGAAGTTGGACATTTACATCAGCAAGAACCTTGGAAGTGGTCTAAAGTAAGGGAAGTCACAGTAAATATTTACTCATTAGCTGTTCAAAAGGCATTAGGGAATCAATTAGAAATGGATGAGCACTATAAAGAGTCATTTGAGTATTTAGAGAGACCTAAAGCAGAAAGGGTCATTGATGAAATCAATCCTCTTACAATGTTTTGGCAATTAAATGTAGTGTATGGAGAACATTTTTATCCTAGGTTACATCAAGCTTATCGTTTGTTGCCTCAGAGTGAAATGCCTAATTCTGATGAAGAGAAAAAGCAACTATTTATTTATATGACATCAAAAGTGGCGGGGCAAAATTTAATTCCTTTCTTTGAGGAATGGGGATTAACGCCAAATGATGATACTAGAGAGAAGATAGAAAAATTAAATTTACCTAAATTAGAAAAAGAAATATGGAAAGCTACTGATAGTAATGATATTCGCGAGAGGCAAGTTGAACCGTATAAGGTTCCGTATGGTGAACCTGCTAATGAGGTGCAAAACCTTTTAGTTGGTACGGATTCTGATGAAAACGAGGCGAGTAAACTCGTTCAAAATTTAGGTGAGAATGTAAAAGTAACAGGTAAGATCATATGGCCTAAATTAGAGAATGGAAAACAGGAAGTGTTAGTAGAAATTGAAGATGAGAAAGGAAATAAAAATTCAATTCCTGTCCAAGTTAATGGAGTTTATGGTGACAGTATAATTTTTCAAGGACTTTCAAATGAAGTAATGTCGACAGTGATGCTTCGTCACAATGAAAAAAAAATAAATGTAAACTTTACTAATAATAAAATACATTACCGTTTTGAAAAAGAAGAATATATGGGCTTAACGGTATATGATCGAAATGGGATTGAAAAGAAAAGTGTATCGGCAGAAGGGCAAGAAAATGGAAAACGATTTGCGCTTGAACTAAATGGATTGGATTTTGAATATGGTGATGTAGTAAAAGTATTCCATGCAGAACCAGACCGTTTGAAGTGGTATCAAAATAACGCACTTGTAGATCAAGGAAATGCTAAAAATAAAAAAGAAAAATTATTCCAAATCACTCCGCAAGGGTTCGAATTTAAAGATGGTTTACAAGAAGTAACAGCAGTACCGCAAAAAGTAGTAATTGGAACAGATGCTGAAAAGTTAGAAGCGAAAAACTTCGTACAAGTAAAAGATGGAGAAGTGAGTGGTTTTGCAGAAAAACCAAATACATCAAAAATTGGTGAACAAAAAGTAAAAGTAGAGACGAAAGATCGTTTTGGAAATAAGCAAGTGACGGAAGTTCCTCTAACAGTAACATATGGAGATAGCTTACTTGTATATGGATTAAGCTATGGTACTGACGATATGAAGTCAATTATAACGTTACATCATGATACGAAAAAACTGGGTGCAACAGATACAAAGAATCTGATTCATGATTACTTTAAAGATGAGAAGTATTTTGAATTCACACTGTACGATAAAGAGGGAAAAGAGAAGGGAAATATAGCGGTAAAAGGTTTGGAGAATACGAAAGCTTTTGCCAAGGAAGTAAATGGACTTGCATTTGAGTATGGAGATGTTGTGAAAGTATACCATGCAGAATCTTCTCGTTTACATTGGTACCAAAAAGATTTATATGTGGGAGAAGGAAATAGTAAAGAGATAAAGGAATTAGTCTTCAAAATTACTGGAAATGGATTTGAAAGGTTAGACGGTGAGCAAACAGTAAAAGAAAATCCACAAAAAGTAGTAGTCGGAACGGATGTAGAAAAGTTAGAAGCGAAAAACTTTGTTGAAGTAAAAGATGGAGAAGTAGTTGGATTTGTAGAGAAACCAAATACATCAAAAATCGGTGAGCAAAAAGTAAAGGTAGAGACGAAAGATCGTTTTGGAAATAAGAAAGTGACAGAAGTGCCGTTAGAAGTAATTTACGGAGATAGCATTATGTTCTTTGGTACAAGTTATGGCGGAACAAACATTAAATCGGTTGTAACTTTGAACCATGAAGAGAAGAAATTCGGTACAACAGATTCAGAAGGTAAAATGCATACTTCATTTGCGGATGAGAAATATATGGGAATGACTGTATATGATAAAGATGGGAAAGAGAAGAAAGCAGTATCTGTAAAAGCGTCTGAAAATACGAAAGCATTCGCAGAGCAATTTAAGGGAATGTCGTTCGAATATGGCGATATAGTAAAAGTGTATCAAAGAGAGTTTGATAGATTTAAAGTGTATAAAAAGAATGAATTCGTGGATGCACAGTATGGCGTTCATGAAGTGTTCTTTAAAGTTACGGAGCAAGGTTTCGAAAGAATGGAAGCTCAGCAAAAAATAAAGGCAGTACCACAAAAAATAGTAATCGGAACAGATGATGCAAAATTAAATGCAAAAGATTTTGTTCAAGTGAAAGATGGAGAAGTGATTGGTTTTGTAGAGAAACCAAATACAACGAAAATCGGAGAACAAAAAGTAAAGGTAGAAACGAAAGATCGTTTCGGGAATAAGAAAGTAACGGAAGTATCACTAGAAGTAACGTATGGGGATAGCTTGGTATTTAAAGGGCTAAATTATAGTACTGATATTAAATCGATTGTAACATTGCAACATGATCAGAAAAAATTCAGTACGACAGCTGATTCGAATCCGGTGCACCATTATTTTAAAGAAGAAACGTACTTTGAATTTACATTATTAGATCAAAAAGGAATAGAGAAGAAGAAAGCGACTGTAAAAGGTGTTGAAAACACGAAAGAGTTTGCAAAAGCGATTAACGGCTTAGAATTTGAATACGGTGACGTTGTAAAAGTGTATCATGCAGAATCGGATCGATTTAATTGGTATCAAAATAATAACTTTACTGGTCAAGGTAAGGCGAAAGTAGAAAAAGAATTATTCTTTAAAGTAACAGAAAAAGGTTTTGAAAGAATAGAAGCTCTACAAGAAGTAAAGGCAGTACAGCAAAAAGTAGTAATCGGAACAGATGCTGAAAAGTTAGAAGTGAAAAACTTTGTTGAAGTAAAAGACGGAGAAGTAATTGGATTTGTAGAGAAACCAGACACAATGAAACTCGGTGAGCAAAAAGTAAAAGTAGAGACGAAAGATCGTTTTGGGAATAAGACAATAACAGAAGTACCGATTGAAGTGACGTATGGAGATAGCCTGGTGTATCAAGGTGTGTCCAATGTCACACGTTCTATTGTTACGTTAAATCATGATGAAAAGAAATTACATGCAACATTTACGAATGATGTGATTCATTATCGTTTTGTGAACGAACAGTATTTAGGTTTTACAATTTATGATCAAAATGGAAATGAGAAAAAGCATATAGCAGCAGACGGTCAAGAAACCTCAAAGAATTTTGCAGAACAAGTAAATGGTACTCCATTTGAGTATGGGGATGTTGTAAAAGTGTATCATGCAGAACCAAGTCGTCTGAAATGGTATAAAAAGAATGAGTTAGCAGAACAAGTAGCTTCAGCAGAAGTTGTATTTAAAATCACTCAAAGTGGATTAGAACTAGTAAAGGGAACATTATAATAAAAAATGCGCGTAGATATTGGATCTACGCGCATTTTTTTCTATTACTCAGCTTCAGAAACAACTGTGAAGCGTTCGTTTACATGTTTTGGATTTTCGATTTCATCAAGTGCTGCTACCGCAAAGTCTTCGTAACTTACGTAGCTATCACCTTTCGCATTAACAAGAAGGTTGTCTTTGCCAGCTGTATAAGAGCCAGTGCGTTTTCCTAATGCGAATAGTGCAGAAGGGCTAATGAATGTCCAAGTAATATCATTTGTTTGATTTAGGATTTCTAAGTTTTTACCTTGGTTTTGAGCTGTTGCAAGATATTCATTTGGGAAACCTGGCGTATCAAATACACGCGTTGTTTTCTCTTCGTCTACAAATAAGCTTCCAGCGCCGCCAACTACAAGTAATTTTGTGTTAGGTGCATCTTTCATAGCTTCGATAAGTACGTTTCCTGCATCTACGTGAAGGTGTTCTTGTCCGGCTGGAGCGCCGAATGCATTTACAACTACATCAAATGCTTGTAGGTCATTAGATGTAAGAGCGAATACATCTTTCTCTAAAACTTTTATATTTTCTTCTGTAATTTTTGCAGCGTTTCTTACGATTGCAGTTACTTCATGTCCGCGATCTAATGCTTCTTTTAAAATACGACTTCCTGCTTTACCAGTTGCTCCGATGATTCCGATTTTCATAATAAATCCCTCCAAAGTGTTTTGTTAAAATGTATATCTGAAAGTAAATGAATGTATTGTAATTAGGTTTGTTACAACCTGATGTAACTATTATAGTTACAGGTCGGTATTTTTGTCAATGGTGTTGTTTGTAGATTTATTTTTTGTTTTAGTATGTACATTTAAAGGGAGGAGAGTCATAAAAAGATTGTTACGTTATAAATCACTAACATTTGGAAAAGAGTAAATTGTCGAAAAATGTTGATTTTTAAATGTTTTTTAAATATAATTCGTTTTATGGAGAAAAGGAGGGGTTAATTGTATGGATATTTTAGAGCAATTTGTTTCGTCAACGAATACAATTCTTTGGTCATATATTCTTATTGCAATGTTAATTGGTTTAGGTCTTTATTTTTCTATTAAATTGAAATTCGTACAAATTACTCATTTAGGGGAAATGGTTCGATTAATGAGTGATGGATTAACTGGAAAGACACGTAAAAAAGGTAGTGTATCTTCTTTCCAAGCGTTTTGTATGAGTTCAGCAGCTCGTATTGGTATTGGGAACTTAGCTGGGGTAGCGTTAGCTATTTCAATGGGAGGACCTGGAGCGGTATTTTGGATGTGGGTTATTGCGATTATTGGGGCGTCTTCAAGTTTCGTAGAAAGTACGCTTGCACAAATTTATAAAGTAAAAGATGGCAGTGGCTTCCGTGGTGGTCCTGCTTATTATATGGAAAAAGGTTTAAATAAACGTTGGATGGGAATTTGGTTCTCTATTCTAATTACAATTACTTACGGTTTAATTTTTAACTCAGTACAAGCAAATACAGTGACATTAGCATTTAAAAATGCTTTTGGTATTGAGCGTTACGTTGTTGGGATTGTGTTAGCGGTACTAGTCGCGGTTATTATTTTTGGTGGTGTAAAAAGTATTGCGCGTATGTCTGAAATGATCGTTCCGCCAATGGCGCTTATTTATATTGCAGTAGCAATTTTCGTCGTTATTAAAAATTATTATTTAATACCGGATATGTTTACAGAAATCTTTAAAGGGGCATTTGGTTTAGATTCAGCTGTAGGTGGCGGTATCGGTGCTGCAATGAAATATGGTATTCAGCGCGGATTATTTGCGAACGAAGCAGGTATGGGGAGTGCGCCAAATGCGGCTGCAACAGCGGATGTAACGCATCCAGCGAAACAAGGTTTTATTCAAACAATCGGTGTTTTAGTAGATACGTTCTTAGTATGTACATCAACAGCGTTTATCGTACTATGTTCTGGTGCATATAAAGCAACAAATTTAGAAGGTATTGAATTAACGCAAAATGCATTAAGTTCACAAATTGGCCCATGGGCAAGTAGCTTCTTAGCGATTATCATTTTCTTATTTGCTTTCAGTTCACTTCTAGGAAACTACTATTATGGTGAAACGAATATTGAGTTTATTAAGCAAAGTAAAACTTGGTTAACGATTTACCGTATTGCGGTAGTGGGAATGGTATTATTCGGTTCTATTGCGACGCTTCAAGTTGTATGGAATATGGCAGACTTATTTATGGGTCTAATGGTAATTACAAACTTAATTGCGATTACACTTCTTGGCCGATTTGCGTATGCTGCGTTGGCGGACTATGTGAAACAAAAGAAACAAGGAAAAGATCCGGTATTCAGTGCAGATTCTATTCCAGGTTTAACGAACACAGAGTGTTGGGATAAGCCGGCGGTAACAGATAAAGAAAAAGCAGTATAATAAAAAGGCGAGCATCGAGATGAATTCGATGCTCGTTTTTTTGTTGTAATTAATGATATTAAGGCTAAAAGATGATTAATATAATTTTTATGAAAAATAAGGATGTTATAATTGTTAACATTTTCATGTCATAAAACCTTACATTTCTTGTCGAAAATTCTTGATTGTTAAAAGTTTTTAGAATATAATCTTCTTAGTGTTATGAAGAGGGGGAACGCAATGATGGATTTTTTAACTAGTGTTATTGGGGATATAAATAATGTTCTATGGTCATATATTATTATTGCAATGCTAATTGGACTTGGGCTTTATTTTTCTTTCCGAGTAAAGTTTGTTCAAATACGTTACTTTGGAGAAATGATTCGTTTACTTGGGGATGGAGCGAGTTCAAAAACAAGAAAAGCACAAAAAGAAAAAAGTGGTGTATCGTCATTTCAAGCATTTTGTATGAGTACAGCTTCTCGTGTAGGTACTGGTAACTTAGCTGGTGTAGCTATCGCAATCTCAGCAGGTGGACCAGGAGCGGTATTCTGGATGTGGTTAATCGCGGTAATTGGGGGTGCTTCTGCATTTGTAGAGAGCACATTAGCGCAAATTTATAAAGTAAAAGATGGGAACGCATTCCGTGGTGGTCCAGCGTATTATATGGAAAAGGGTTTAAAGAAACGCTGGCTAGGGATTGTCTTCTCTGTTTTAATAACAGTTAGTTTCGGATTGATTTTCAACGCCGTGCAGTCAAACACAGTAGCGGCGGCTTTTGATGGAGCATTTAACACAGATGGTAAGTTTGTAGGTCTGTTTATGGCTGGTTTACTTGCAATCATTATCTTCGGCGGAGTAAAACGTATTGCACGTGCGGTTGAAATGATTGTTCCAGTAATGGCAATTATATATGTAGCAGTTGCATTATTCGTTGTTGTAACAAACATTACGGCAATTCCATATGTATTTAAAGAAATTTTCTTACATGCTTTCGGAATTAAAGAAGTAGTGGGCGGGGGATTAGGAGCTGCGATTTTACTAGGGGTAAAACGTGGATTATTCTCAAATGAGGCTGGTATGGGTAGTGCGCCAAATGCTGCAGCGACAGCTAACGTAACGCATCCAGTGAAACAAGGTTTCATTCAAACTTTAGGGGTATTTACAGATACATTATTAATTTGTAGTTGTACAGCATTTATTATTTTATTATCAGATGTGCCTGGAGCGGCTGATTTAAACGGAATTCAATTAACGCAACAAGCGTTAAGTCAACATATCGGACCGTGGGCTTCTGTATTTGTAGCAGTTGCAATCTTCTTGTTTGCATTTAGTTCATTAGTAGGTAACTACTACTATGGTGAAACAAATATTGAGTTTTTAAATGGAAGTAAAGTTTTGCTAAATGTTTATCGAATCGCGGTACTTGGTATGGTTATGTTAGGTTCTGTAGCAACAATTCAAATTGTTTGGGACTTAGCAGATTTATTCATGGGTATCATGGCTATTATTAACTTAGTGGCGATTGTATTCCTTTCTAAGTATGCTTTCGCGGCATTATCAGATTACGTAAAACAAAAGAAACAAGGAAAAGATCCAGTCTTTTATGCGGAGTCTATTCCTGGTTTAAACAATACAGAGTGCTGGGACAAGCCAGCAGTAGCAGATAAAGAAAAAGCTGTATAATAAAAAGGAACGAGCATCAGAGAAATTTGATGCTCGTTTTTTTTATGTTGATAAACTAAAGGAAGAGGGAAAATACGAACATTAATGAGTGTTTTATAATAAAATGTATTTTTTTAAGAAAAGTGCGGATGTGAGTTATAATTTGTGTTAGAATGGAAAATGGCTTTGAGACAAGAGATTTTATGGTTTTTCATATCCGATTGAAGGTTTTGGAGGAGAAATGGAAAGTTCGGATTATTCCTTGTTTTGAGTAGTCAGACGTTCAACGTTAATGAAGAGTTAAATGGAGGATTTTATTAATGAAGTTTGTTATGTTTCTTGTAGGACTACTAGTTGTATTCGTACTCGGCTTTCTTATAAGTTCTGATCGTAAGAAGATTAAGTATAAACCAATCGCAATTATGCTTGTTATTCAGCTAGCGTTAACGTATTTCTTATTAAATACGCCAATTGGTTATATTTTAGTAAAAGGAATTTCAGATGGATTTGGAGCACTTCTTGGATATGCGGAATCTGGAATCGTTTTCGTATTTGGTGGTCTTGTTAATAAAGGAGAGGTTTCATTCTTCTTAACAGCTTTATTACCAATCGTATTCTTTGCAGTGTTAATCGGAATTCTGCAACACTTTAAAATTTTACCGATATTTATTCGTGCTATTGGTACTATGCTAAGTAAAGTAAATGGTTTAGGAAAATTAGAATCATATAATGCAGTAGCGGCCGCAATTGTTGGGCAAGCAGAAGTATTTATTACAGTAAAAGATCAATTAAGTAAAATCCCAAAACATCGTTTATATACACTATGTGCATCTTCCATGTCGACAGTATCGATGTCGATCGTTGGTTCTTATATGAAAATGATTGAACCAAAATATGTAGTAACAGCACTTGTATTAAATTTATTTAGTGGTTTCATTATTATTCATATTATTAATCCGTACGATATTACGGAAGAAGAAGATACACTGAAGTTAGAAAATAAGAAAAAACAGTCATTCTTTGAAATGCTGAGCGAATATATTATGCTTGGTTTCACGATTGCGATTACGGTAGCAGCAATGTTACTTGGTTTCGTAGCATTAATTACAGCAATCAATAGCTTGTTTGATTCAGTGTTCGGTATTACATTCCAAGCTATTTTAGGATATATTTTCTCTCCATTAGCATTCGTAATGGGTATCCCGCAAGCAGAAATGGTAACAGCGGGACAAATTATGGCAACAAAATTAGTATCAAACGAGTTTGTTGCGATGCTTGATCTAGGAAAAGTAGCTGGTGATTTATCAGCTCGTACAGTCGGTATTCTTTCTGTATTCCTTGTATCATTCGCGAACTTCTCATCTATCGGAATTATCGCAGGTGCAACGAAAGGAATCGATGAAAACCAATCAAACGTTGTTTCATCATTCGGATTACGACTTGTATACGGTGCGACATTAGTAAGTCTTTTATCGGCGATTATCGTTGGTGTTATGTTGTAAAAAAAGATGGTCCTAGCTCATAGCTAGGGCTATTTTTTTATGGTAAATTTACATGAAAAAACCAATTATTTAGGAATATATTAACATATAAAAATATTTTAAAATTTATATTGCATTTCGATTAGTTAACGCTTACAATTTGATTTGTAGGTGGTATCAATTTCAGACTTTCAAGTATGGTAGGAGAGAAGAGGCTACCTTTTATAAATTGCAATTTATGTAAACGCTTACTGATTTTAGAAAACAGTTGAATAATATTTAGGGGTTTAAAATTTTTTTAACATCAATGGTCAGACGTCATTCGTTATACGTTATACGACCAATAACTCGTGGGAGAAGTGGAGGATTCACACATGAAGATAGTAATGTTTCTAGTCGGTTTACTTGTAGTATTTGTACTAGGTTTCCTTATAAGTTCAGATCGTAAGAAAATTAAATATAAACCAATTGCACTTATGCTCGTAATTCAATTGGTACTTGCGTATTTCTTACTAAATACAAAGATCGGATTTGTATTAGTAAAAGGGATTGCAGATGGATTTGGCGCTATTTTAAAATTTGCGGAAGCTGGGGTTAATTTCGTATTTGGTGGTCTAGCAAACGATGGACAAGCACCATTCTTCTTAACAGTATTATTACCAATTATTTTCTTAGCAGTATTAATCGGGATCTTACAACATATTAAAGTTTTACCGATTATCATTCGTGCAGTCGGTTTCGTATTAAGTAAAATTAACGGTTTAGGAAAACTAGAATCATATAATGCGGTAGCAGCTGCAATTGTTGGTCAAGGTGAAGTATTCATTACAGTAAAAGATCAACTAAGCAAATTACCGAAAAATCGTTTATACACACTTTGTGCATCTTCTATGTCAACAGTATCGATGTCAATCGTAGGTTCTTACATGAAAATGATTGATCCAAAATATGTAGTAACAGCACTTGTATTAAACTTATTCAGTGGATTCATTATCGTTCATATCATTAATCCATATGAAGTAAAAGAAGAAGACGATATTTTAGAATTACAAGAAGATAAAAAACAAACATTCTTTGAAATGTTAGGCGAATATATTATGCTTGGTTTCTCTATCGCTGTAACAGTAGCGGCGATGTTAATCGGTTTCGTAGCATTAATTACAGCAATTAACGGTGTATTCGATTCAATTTTCGGAATCACATTCCAAAGTATTTTAGGATATGTCTTCTCACCATTAGCATTCGTAATGGGTATTCCAACATCTGAGATGCTAACAGCAGGACAAATTATGGCAACGAAATTAGTAACAAACGAATTCGTTGCAATGCTTGACCTTGGTAAAGTAGCTGGAGATTTATCAGCTCGTACAGTAGGCATTTTATCTATCTTCCTTGTATCATTTGCGAACTTCTCATCAATCGGAATTATCGCAGGTGCAACGAAGAGTATCGATGGCAAACAAGCAAACGTTGTATCTTCATTCGGATTAAAACTTGTATACGGTGCAACGTTAGTAAGTATATTATCAGCGATTATCGTTGGGGTTATGCTTTAATAATAAGAAAAGCAATGAGCATTGGGCTCATTGCTTTTTTTGTTTAACTTGCTTTATTCAAACTTCTTTTAAATCGTGGTCTCTCTAAATAAGTTCCAAGCCTCCATATATATTCAACAGGCCCCATTCGATATTTCCGTAGCCAATATGTGCTAACCAATAGTTGAATCGTATAAATTCCGATGGTTAAAAGAATACCGAAGAAGTATCCGATTTTACCGTATAAGCCAAACCCATATGCGTAAAAAATAGTTGTTGCGATAATAGATTGCGCTAAGTAATTACTAACCGACATTTTTCCCATGTTCGCCATGTATGTTAGTAAACGCGCTACCTTTTTGTAATGGAATAATAAAATAATCGTGCTTCCGTAAAAGAAGGTCATGGTTACTGGTGTAAGACTATCTTGTAACATAATTAAAATCGGATGTTTCACGAATATGGCTAAGATTTTAATTGTAAAAGAGAAAATCCCAGTGATAAGCCATATTTTTTTGACAGCAGGTATATGTTGATCGACCTCAAATAGCCAGCCCTTTTTCCCCACATACATTCCGAGTAAGAAAAGTGGAGACATAAAAATTATTGCGAAAATTGATATGAAAACTAATCCGAATACACCGTTAATCCCCATATAATCAAAAGGATTTTCAGTCAATCTAAAGTTGACATGATCCATATAGCTTCCAGTCTTATGGACCTTATGTTCCTTTTCAGTATAAGGTGCGAAATCATCATAGGGGTTCGATGTTGATTCCGATTGGTAAGATGCGAGCATAATGAGTGCTAGTAAAATAGATGCCCAAATGAGCAACGTTTTCGGTCTTCGATTGATGAACATCATTAAGAAAATCCCGATAACCCCGTAGGCAAATAAAATATCTCCCTCCCAAACAAAGGTGCCGTGAATGTAGCCTAGTAGTAAAAGAATGATAATACGTCTTATGTATGTGGGGAAGAATTTTTTTCCTTTCGCAATAATACTTTTTTGCAACAAAATAATGCTAAGACCAAATAAAAAAGAGAATAGGGACATGAAATTGTGGGTGCCGAAAAATTGAATAAACCAATTAGCGCCTTCATCAAGTTTTCCAAATATGTAAGTTGGTTTTTCACTGGCAAAGAATCCAAATTGAATTAAGGTCATATTGACAAGTAAAATACCCAACAAAGCGAAACCACGGATTGCATCAACAGCTTCTACACGCTGATTCATTTTTTCTCTCCTCGTATATTATTTAACATTGAAAATAATACCATTTTTTTACTGGTACTATGTCAAATACAAGGAAATTTAAGGTGATTTTAAGCTAGAGAAAAAATAAAAAAATCACCTTAATACATTCATTAAGGTGATTGGAATACTACTCAGCTGGAGGCGTAAATGTACGTTTCTCTAATTCAGCATCTAGCATAAATAATGCGTTTGAATCGTTTGTAATACGTTTTAATTTTTGGATGATGCTATCAAATGAAGCTTCTTCTTCTACTTGCTCGTCAACGAACCATTTTAAGAAGGTAATTGTTGCGTGTTCACGCTCATCCCAAGCGATATCAGATAAGTGATAAATGCGCTTCGTTACTTCACGTTCATGCTCAAGTGCTACTTCAAAAGCATTCAATACAGACTCATATTCGTTATTAGGATGATCAAATCCAGTAATAATAGCGCGCTCGCCGCGGTCATTAATGTAGTTGTAAAGCTTCATTGCGTGGAAACGCTCTTCTTCAGCTTGTACAAGGAAAAAGTTAGCGAATCCATCGTAGCTTTCCGCTGTACAGTAAGCAGCCATTGCCATATAAGCGTGTGCAGAGTAAAATTCAAAGTTCATTTGTTCATTTAATGCGTCGTGCAATTTTTTAGATAACATAAAATCCCCCTTATTATTTTGACAAGAACATTATATCACAATTGATAATGTTCTCATTTAGATGTTTCGAATCTTTTTGAAAGCTTTGTGACGTGTGTTTCCATAATGTCTTGTAAATCCAAATCATATTTTTGTGAAAGAACAATAAGATTAGATAGTACATCACCAAGTTCTTCTTTTAGTTCTTGTTTTAGCTCTTCTTGTGTTTTTATTTGTTCATCAGGGCGATCACGACCGATTTCAATTGCGCGAACAACGCGTGAAACTTCCCCAACTTCCTCAGTTAAGAAATTTAAGCGAATAAAGGAGTTGTACTGTGACCAGCTTCGTTTTTCGTAAAATTCCTCCACCCATCTTTGAAATGCGACGATATCCATTTCTTCCTCATCCCTTCAATATGTTGTACAATACTCATTGTATCATAACAATATATAGTTTCGGGGTGTAGGAATGAGAAAGATTTGTGTGTTTGCAGGTTCAAATTTAGGGGGAAGACCAGAATTTAAGGAGCAGGCAATAGAGTTAGGGAAAATGTTTGTTGAGAACGATTATGAGCTTGTATACGGCGGTTCATGCGTTGGATTAATGGGAGAAGTAGCAAACGAAGTTCTTCGTTTAGGTGGACGTGTAACAGGTGTTATGCCGCGTGGTTTATTCCGTGGTGAAATCGTTCATACAGGATTAACAGAATTAATTGAAGTAGAAACGATGCACGAACGTAAAGCGAAAATGGCAGAGCTTGCGGATGCTTTCATTGCATTACCAGGCGGATACGGAACATTTGAAGAGCTATTTGAAGTTGTATGTTGGTCACAAATTGGTATACATGATAAGCCAGTTGGTTTATTAAACATTAAAGACTTTTACGGGCCAATTCTGCAAATGGTTGATCGCGCAGCGGAAGAAGGCTTTATGAACCCGTCGAATAAAGAGTTAATCGTTTCAGCTGAGACGGCTGATAAACTAATTCATGAAATACAAAATTACGAGCGTCCTGTTTTGGGAACTAAGTGGAAGCAGTTATCATAGTACATTTTTATAGTGGATTTTGGAAACACATGTCTTTTTATCGCAAAAAGACATGTGTTTTTAATTTGGTTAAATATGTTAACGTTGAGATATAATGTTTTTTTGGAAAGGAGAAATAGATGGAGGAGTTTGTGTATTTACGGCCTGTTTTTAAAAGTATTTTAGCGGCGTCTATTTTGGTTATGCTAATTGTTTCAACACAGAAGAAAGAGCTGATTAATGAGTTTTCGCTTTGGTTTATTTCGGTATTGTGTATCGGTGTTTCGGCGATAACACTTTTTATGTCAGGGTTTATCGTTGATGAGTATAGTCTAAGTGGAGATCCACAATCGTTTTGCATGTTTATTGCGATTGGCTGTATTAGCGGCTTGAATTTTATTATTTATTATAAACGGAAATAAAAAAAGGCATTCCATATTACTTCGGAATGCCTTTATCATTTTGATTACTTTGTTTTTTATACAGGTACCAGCCACCCCAACCGCCACCAATAGCTACAACAACGAGGAAAGCATAGTCTTTAACCTCGACACGTATGTTGAAAATATTAGCTATGAGTAAGAGAATCCCAACTGTTATTAACGCAAAAAATGCTCTAATTAAGTAGTCTTTCAACTGAACCACTCCCGCCATTTAAGTAGTAAATGATGAACTTGGACAAGCTTTTTGGATCTAATTACTAAAGGGTGTTTCCTATATTTTAACATAAAAGAGATTGTAATATATTGATAAAAGTAGAAAAGGTGAGTGCTAATATTGTCGTGATTTGTTGGTAAAGCGATATTCTTTGTCGAAACGTTGATATATCGTGAATTACGATCGATATAATTTTATGTATTATCAAGTGCGACCAATCAATAGAAAAAAGCGACTCTGAACGAGCCGCTTCCGCTTTTAATCTATTATTGATTCAAGAATGCACGTAGCATCCAAGCGTGTTTTTCTAGTTCTGTGTAGATGCCTAGTAGTAGGTCAGATGTCATTTCGTCATCAGAGTTTTGAGCGATTTCCATGCCTTTTTTCAGTTCAGTTAGCATCATTTCGTAGTCTTTCATGATTGCTTCGACCATCCCTTCTGCAGTTTCTCCGTAAGCTGCTTCTTGAATAGAAGATAGTTCTAAGTATTCTTTCATTGTTGCTACTGGTTTGCCGCCAATTGCTAAAATGCGTTCTGCGATTTCATCGATGTGAGTAGCTGATTCTGTGTAAAGCTCTTCAAATTTTTCATGTAGTGTGAAGAATTGAGGTCCTTTTACGTACCAATGGAAGTTGTGTAGTTTTGTAAATAAAACGCTCCAGTTTGCTACTTGTTTGTTTAATGCTTCGATTACTTGTGTATTCATTATGATCAATCTCCTCTTGAGTTATTATTTTATATGAATTACTAATTTATAATTATTATAATCTAGTAATTTGTATAAATCAACCCTTTTGCTGGAATTAATTTGAACAAATTATGAACTGTTGTAAATAAAAAATCCCTATTACTATGAAGTAATAGGGATTTTTTATTATATAGCTCCAGCGGCTAGAATATTCGGTGGCTTCGCTTTTTCCTGCGAGCCTCTTCCGCTTTTAGTTGTTATCCAACTTGTTTCTTCTCTTCTAAATCTTGCCCATCCCAACACTCTGTATTTTTTAAGCCAGGGATAGAACTTGCAACGAAGACAGGATCTTTTCCTTGTTTCTTTTGTTTTATATAGTCTACTAATGCTGCGTAGGCGAACTTGCTAAGGAATGAGATGGCAATTAAGTTTGTGAATACCATTAGTCCCATAAAGAAATCAGCTAAACTCCAAACTGTTTGAAGGGCAGCGATAGATCCGAAGAACACCATTCCGACAACTGCAACACGATAAATCAGTAACCATGTTTTGCTTTCTTTAATGAATGCGATATTTGTTTCACCATAATAGTAGTTTCCTAGTAAAGAACTGAAAGCGAATAGGAAAATAATAATCGCTAAGAAAGTGCTTGCCCACGGTCCAATTTGTGAACTTAATGCTTGTTGTGTTAATTCAATACCTTCTAAATTCGATCCTTTGTAAAGTCCAGAACATAATACGATAAACGCTGTTGATGTACATACTAAGAATGTATCTACGAAAACGCCTAATGCTTGAACAAGTCCTTGTTTTACAGGGTGAGATACATCTGATGTTGCTGCTGCGTTAGGGGAGCTACCCATACCTGCTTCTGTCGCGAATAAACCGCGCTGAATTCCGAATTTGATTGCTGCGCCAATGCCACCAGCGATGGCTTGGTCTAAACCGAATGCACCATTAAATATTTCCATGAAAATGCTTGGTAACATATTGAAGTTGTTAATAACGACAAAAACAGCTACTCCGATATAAATGATTGCCATTGGAGGAACAATCATTTCTGTAATACGTGAAATGCTTTTAATACCGCCAAAAATAATTACCGCAACTAATAAAGCTAAAACAGCTCCTACGATAGTTCGTTCTAGTCCAAAAGCATTTTCAAACGCTATTGTTACTGTATTTGCTTGTACAGAATTGAAAATTAATCCGTACGCAACTGTAATAAGAAGTGAAAACCAAACACCCATCCAGCGTTTGTTTAATCCTTTTTCCATGTAATATGCTGGTCCACCACGGAACCTGCTTCCATCTTTTACTTTATAAATTTGCGCGAGCGTACATTCTACGAAACTAGTAGCTGCTCCAAGGATAGCGATAAACCACATCCAAAATATTGCGCCGGGTCCACCCATTGAAATGGCTAATGCTACACCAGCTAAGTTTCCGATACCGATACGTGCCGCTGCACTTAAGCAAAATGCTTGGAATGGAGAGATGCTATCTTTCTTTTTTTCTTTTCGATTAAATCCTTTACTAATTAAACTGACCATCTCACCGAAATGAGTAATTTGGACAAATTTTAATTTGAAAGAGAAATAAAGACCGAAGCCGATTAGCATTGCAATAAGAATATATGACCATAAAATATTATTCGTTACCTCAAGGAATCTGCTAAAGATATCAACCATATAATACACTTCCTTTTTTTCGTAATAAGAAAATTATATGCAAAAAATATACCAGAATCAATTTTTCTAAAAAATCATGTTACTTAAATGCATTTTGTGTTATGATTATGTTACATCGTAATATTTTTAGAATTATTTACATTTTAAAAAACTAAATTTAAAGCGAAAAAGAGGGGATAATTTGAAAGAAGAATCTTTATTGAAAGTAAGTCTTAAGAGTTTGAAAATAAGAAGTAATTTATTTTTTATCATTACATCTTTAAGTATCTTTTTAGGAGCCACTTATTATTACAATAAAAGATTTCCAAGTCATAGGTATCCTGAATGGTTAGAATTTCTAAAATTGATTGGATGAACAAAAGACAGAAAAACAGAAAATTAAAATAAAGAAGTTATGGAGGAGCTAAATATGAATATTAGAGAAAGTGAACTTCCGGGTATTGGTTACAAATTTCAAATCGTTACGAAAGGTAACGAAAAGATGGTGATTGTCATTCATGATGATGGGCGTAGAGAAATGTATCATTTTGATTCAGACCATGAAGAAAGCATCTCAAGTATTTCATTACGTGACTCAGAGGCAAGACAAATTGCAGCAATATTAGGCGGGATGGTATATAAGCCTAGGGCATTAGAAAATGTTGAGATGGTCTTTGAAGGTTTAGCAATTGAGTGGTTTAAAGTGGAGAATGCAGCACCAGCAATTGGAAAAACAATTGGTGATCTTGAAATAAGAAAAACATATAGCGTAACGATAATTGCAGTTATGAAAAAGAATATGAAAAAGCTATTTAATCCAGGTCCAGACACGGTGATTGAAGAAGGAGATATGCTTGTAGTTTCAGGTGAGAGAGAAGAAATTAAAAAAATTATTAATGAATTACTTTCGAATAGGGGGACTGACTAGATGGATACTTTAATTTTTGAAGTTGGTACAGCTTTAGTTTTAGTAGCAATTGCGGCGGTAATTGCTGGAAAGTTTAAATTCTCAGTAATTCCTTTTCTAATCGTTCTTGGCATGTTAGTAGGGCCGCACGCGCCGACAATAGGTGTTATCGATCTCAAATTTATTGAAAGTGCAAATGTGATATCCTTCCTTGGAAGGATTGGCGTTCTGTTCCTTCTTTTCTATCTGGGATTAGAGTTTTCGATGAAAAAACTAATTAAATCTGGACGTTCTATCGCGATTGGTGGAACAATCTATATTTTGATTAACTTTTCGCTAGGATTATTATACGGATTTATAATGGGATTCCCATTACTCGAAATCTTAATTATTGCGGGTATTATTACGATTTCTTCTAGTGCTATCGTTGCAAAGGTATTAGTTGATTTAAGAAGAACTGGTAATAATGAAACCGAATTAATTTTAGGAATTATTATGTTTGAAGATATATTCCTTGCTGTATATTTATCAGTAGTTTCTGGCTTAGTTCTTGGGGATCACGCTTCCTTCTTAGGTGCCCTTACTTCAATTGGAATTGCTTTAGGATATATGCTTCTATTCTTTATTGTGGCTAGAAAAGCAACGCCGTTATTAAATAGATTGCTCAATATTAGTTCAGATGAAATTTTTATTATTGTGGTATTTGCTTCGTTGTTCTTTATTGCAGGTTTTTCAGAAACAATTCACGTTGCAGAAGCAATCGGGGCACTTCTTTTAGGGTTAGTTTTCTCTGAGACAGAGCATAGTGATCGAATTGAACATCTTGTTGTTCCATTTAGAGACTTCTTCGGAGCTATCTTCTTCTTCAGTTTCGGATTAAGTATCGATCCGTTTTCATTGGGCGGAGCAATATGGTTAACGTTAGGTGCTGTACTTCTGACGATAATCGGAAACTTTGTAGCAGGGATGATTGCGGGACGACAAGCTGGATTATCTCATAAAGCATCAACAAATATTGGATTAACAATCGTTTCAAGGGGAGAATTCTCAATCATTATGGCTAATATCGGTATCGCGGGTGGGTTAATGTCGGTATTGAAACCATTCTCAGCACTATATGTGCTTATACTATCCATTTTAGGTCCCCTTCTAACGAAAGAGTCAAAGAATGTATATAAACTTTTAAATAAAATCTTTAAGTGGGATACGAAGACTAGATAAATTTTTAAAAAATAAAAGTACAAGATATTTACTGCTTGTACTTTTATTTTTTGCAATGAAAACAGTAAAGAGAGGTAAATGATGTTAGGAGAGTTGATTCATTCAGTTTTAGTTTTTCTAGAAGGACTTGGTTATTGTGGAATTATGCTGGGATTAATGCTAGAGGTTATCCCAAGTGAAATCGTATTATCTTATGCAGGTTATTTAGTATCAACAGGAAGCATTACATTTTGGGGGGCTGTCGCGTTCGGTACAATTGGTGGTGTAATCGCACAACTATTCATTTATTGGATCGGTCGATACGGAGGAAGACCTGTTCTTGAGCGATATGGAAAATATATTTTGATTCAGAAGAAACATATTGATTATGCTGAAGCGTGGTTTAATCGTTACGGAACTGGTGTTATTTTTACAGCGCGTTTTATTCCTGTTGTGCGTCATGCTATTTCGATACCAGCGGGTATTGCGAAAATGTCACATGCTAAGTTTATTACGCTAACTACACTAGCTGTTATTCCATGGTCAATTGTATTTGTATATTTAGGTTTTAAATTAGGAACAGAGTGGGAAAGTATTAATAAAGTAGCTGGGCCATATGTGAAATACTTTGCACTTGCTGCTATTGTTTGTGCAATTGGTTATTTTATATTAAAAAAAATGATGAAAAAAAAGTGATTACGGAAAAAGAATCTATGCTGACATAGATTCTTTTTTATTGTCATTTTTTAAAGGATGAAAGTGTATGTTTAATATTTACCATATTGTGGCATACATATAGGAAAAGGGAGTTTAGGAAGGGGATTATTGAGAAATGGAACTCCAGTTTCAAAATGTATATCAACAAGTTGAGAATTGGTATGTGTTGGATTCGGAGCTTCCTTGGGATGTCAAAAAGTTAAGAAATGATTTGTTTTCTCTTATTGAAGTAAGTGCAACGCCAGTTATTTTTTGTGATACGTGTGATGCGAATCATGTACTTTTATCATTAGGAGAAGAAGAAGAGGAGTTTTTATTCCCAGTAGGTGGTTTTTATCATAAAGAAAAACAATTAATTTTCGTTTGTATGTGGGAAGAGTATGAGCAAGTGCTCAAAACGCTATTGCATGAATTCAGGCATGCGATGCAGCATAAGGACGATGTACTATATGTTGGAAATGAACTATACGAAGAAAGATGGATCGAGAAAGATGCGAGGCATTTCGCGGAGAGGAAGCTAGATGAATATAAAAATAGAAATTTAATCTGAAGCATAGTGGAGGAAAATCACTGTGCTTTTATTTATTGCTAATTAAAAATAAGCAGTTGACCTTTAATAAGTTTAGTTCTAAACTAATAGTATCAAATGAGCGAGGTGATGGAATGAAAGCAGAGGAAAGACTTGGATTAATATTATGGTTTCGTTTATCACGCTTTTATAATAGAAGTATTCGTGAGACGAATCAGCATTTGAAAAAGTGGAATGTATCTGCCGCTCAGTTTGATGTATTAGTTCAAATTGGAGGAAACGATCATTTAACGCAGCAAGAACTTGGAAATAAGTTGTTTGTTACGAAAGGAAATGTTACTCAACTTTTAAATAAGATGGAGCAACTAGATTGGATTCAGCGTGAACAAGAAGGTACTACGAAATATATTTCATTAACAGAAAAGGGAAAGGTTCTATATGAAGAAATAGTCCCGCCGCAAGAAACATTTCAAGCAGAGCAATTTGATAAGTTAAATAGAAAAGAACAAAAACAATTATTAGAATTACTGAAGAAGTTGCAGTGATAAAATTAAAAATAAATATCTCGATTTCGAGATAATATGAGGTGAAGGATATGTTTAGAAAAGTTGATCATAAAAATATGGGAAGAGCAAATCATGGATGGTTAAATACACATTTTCATTTTTCCTTTGCGAATTACTATAACCCGAATAACATGAACTTCGGAGCATTGCGTGTAATTAATGATGACTTAGTAGCGGCACAAACTGGTTTTGATATGCATCCGCACCGCGATATGGAAATCATTTCGTACGTTGTAGATGGTGCTTTAACACATGAGGATAGCATGGGAAACCGCGGAACAATTGAGCGAGGACATGTTCAATATATGAGTGCTGGCACAGGTGTATTTCATAGTGAGCATAATCTAGGAAATGAAACACTACGTTTATTACAAATTTGGATTTTACCAGACCGCGACGGTCATAAACCAAACTATGGTGAGTTTAAATTTGATTGGAGTAAACGTGAAAATGAGTGGTTCCATATGGTATCTCCTTCTGATGGAGATGCACCAATTCATATTCACCAAGATGCAAATTTATATTCTTTATCATTAGAAGCTGGTAAAGAAATTCATTTTCCTGTTAAAGAAGGACGTCAATTGTACCTTGTACAAATTGAAGGTAGCAGCGTTGTAAACGGTGAAACACTTGTAATGCGTGATGCAGCGGAGGCTGTAGAAGAAGATATTCGCATTCAAGCGAAAGAGAAGTCTCACTATTTAGCAATTGAAATGAAAATGCAATAAAGTGAGGCTTTAATCAGTGGTGGCTTTCCAGCATATAAATAGCGGAATGAAAAGTTATAGGAAAGAGGACATCGTTTTTCGATGTCCTCTTTTTGGTGAGTTTAATTATCAGAAAAAACTTTCTCAATTTTTGAGAGCAGGTATTAGAAAGATTATTCAGAATATTTATAAAGGTGTTAAAAACTTTTAGGGAAATGGGGAGTGTTAGATTGAAAAAGCAAGTAATTTCATCAGCATTAGCATTAACTGTTATCGCAAGTGGGTTTGGGGCATTTGGAGCAACTACGACGAAAGCAGAAGAGCAAAAAATCCAGTATCACCAAGAGTTTAAAACACCAGCTTACATAGGTGAAGAATGGAAAGCGCCGGAAGGACTAGATAAAAAAGAGACGGTCTTTCAATATTTAGAGAGTAAAAAAGATATGTTTAAACTAGCAGGAAATATTGACAAACATTTCAATATCGTTGGTGAAGAAAAAGATGCTGATTCTGGTACAACACATGTGAAGTTAGTTGAGAAGCATAATAACATTCCTGTGTATGGTTCAGATCAAACAGTTACGCTTGATAAAGAGAATAATGTAAAAGCATTTTTCGGACAAGTTATTCCGAATTTAGATAATAAAAATATTCCTGCATCTGCAAGTATTAGTGCGGAACAAGCAGAAACGATTGCAAAAGCTAATATTGAGAAAGAAATTGGTAAAGTAAAGAATTATGATGGTGTGAAAAAAGATTTATATGTGTATGAAAAAGATGGTCAATACTATCTTGCATATCTTGTAAAAGCGTCGGTTTCGAAACCAGCTCCAGGATATTGGCATTACTTTGTTGATGCAACAAATGGAAATGTTATTGAGAAATATAATGCTGTAGATAACATTACTGGATTTGGTTACGGAGTATTAGGCGCTAGACAATCATTTGAAATTGCTCAAGATACGAAAACAGGAGCATTCAACTTATTTGATGGTACACGAGGACAAGGTGTCCATACATTTGATGCAGAGAATATGGATGAAAACTGGTTTAATTTATTCTCACAAATTCTTGGATATACGGGAGAAGAAGTTGTAAGTAAATCTAAGTTCTTCGAAGATAAAGCGGCAGTTGATGCGCATGTGAATGCAGGAAAAGTATATGATTATTATAAAAAGACATTTAACCGTAACTCTTTCGATGATAAAGGTGCGAGACTTATTTCTACTGTTCACGTAGGTGAATCTTGGAATAACGCAGCTTGGAACGGTGTTCAGATGATGTATGGTGATGGCGATGGTAAGACATTCATTCCATTATCTGCTGGCCTAGACGTTATTGGCCACGAATTAACGCATGCTGTAACTGAAAATACAGCAAACCTTGTTTATAAAGATGAGTCAGGTGCGTTAAATGAATCGTTATCTGACATTATGGGTGTAATGGTAGAGAAGAAGAGCTGGGATTTAGGTGCTGATATTTATACACCTGGTAAACCTGGTGATGCGCTTCGTTCACTGAAGGATCCGGCATCTATTCCAAACCCATTAAAACCAGGTGAAGGTTACCCAGATCACTATAATAAACGTTATACTGGAACAGCTGATAATGGCGGCGTTCATATTAACAGTAGTATTAACAATAAGGCGGCGTATTTAGTTTCTGAGGGCGGCACGCATTACAATGTGAAAGTAACTGGAGTGGGCCGTGAAGCAACAGAAAAAATTTACTATCGTGCTCTTACAAAATATTTAACTGCAAACTCTGATTTCAAAATGATGCGTCAAGCTGCACTTCAATCAGCAGAGGATCTATACGGTAAAAACTCTAAAGCTGTACAAGCTGTAACAAAAGCTTATGATGCAGTAGGAGTAAAATAATAAGAGAAAAAAGACCTGACTGGATTGTCAGGTCTTTTTCTTATTTAATCACGAATACCTAATGCAATTTTTGCCATACGTGACATACGTTCTTTTGTCCACGGTGGGTTCCATACGACGTTTACTTCTATTTCATTTACTTCAGGTACGTTCGTTGATAATACTTTTTTAACGTCTGATACGATTTGGCCAGCCATTGGACAACCGATAGAAGTCATCGTCATTGTAACGACAGCATTATTATTTTCATCTGCTGTAACGTCATAAACTAATCCAAGATTAATAATATCAACACCTAATTCAGGGTCAATAACAGCTTCTAAGTTCGCATATAACTTTTCTTCAAATGCTTGTTGTGACATGTGTAGCACCCCCTAAATATTAATGATATCGATTCTCATTATAACGGATATATGTATAATGTGCAGGAAATGAGCTCAAAAAAATATTCCTCTTGGAAGAGGAATATTTTTAAAAAAGCTATTCAGTTTTAAAATGAGATACGAGTTCATCTAATTCTGCAACCGTTTGTTTCATTTGTTTTGCAGTGAGAGTCATTTCATTCATCACGATGACTTTCTGTTCAGCAGATTGTGCCGTTGCGGCTGTTTCACTAGATACTTCATTTGAAATAGAAGCGATGTTATTAAGTGAAGCGTTCATTTCTTCAGCGCTTGCAGCCATTTCTTCAGCAGTTGCTGATATGTCTTGTATTTGAGTTGATACTTTATTTACTTGTTCAACAATTGTTGTGAAAGAAGTACCAGCCTCCCGAACGACAGTAATGCCTTCAAATGCTTCAGAGCGGCCTTGAGACATCATAGAGCTAGCAGTTTCCGTATCATTTTGAATTTGATGAAGCAATTGGTTAATATCTTTTGCCGCTGTTTTTGATTGTTCCGCAAGTTTACGAACTTCATCAGCTACGACAGCGAATCCTTTTCCTTGTTCACCAGCACGAGCCGCTTCAATAGAAGCATTTAAAGCAAGTAGATTCGTTTGCTCAGCGATATTAGAAATAGATTGTACAGCCGTATCAATATATTTCGTATGGGTGATTAGACGTTCGACTACTTCTGATGTAGCATTTACAGCTTCATGTATCGTTGTCATTTGTGAAACAGATTTTTGGATAACAGTACTTCCATCGTTAGCGTGTTCATATGTAGCTACAGCAAGTTCGGCTACAGATGAAGCAGATTCAGCGATACGCTGAACACTTATTGCCATATCATCCATCGCAGTCGAGCTTTCTTCCATACTAGAAGTTTGCGATTGAATACTTGAATTTAAGTTGGACATCGAGCTTTGAACTCTTATTGTTGCCTCGCGTGATGTATTAGTCTTTTCTAGCATATTTTCAGAAGCTGTTTGTACTTCTACAGATGTTTTTTGAACACGATTAATGATGTGCTGCAAGTTTTCTAACATTTTATTAAATGATGTGGCAATAGCACCGATTTCATCATTGCTATTTACTTGTAGACGGGCTGTTAAGTCGCCTTCTTGAGAGGCCAATTCTTTTAGTTTAGTATCAATTTGTTGAATTGGTTTTACAAGCTTACCAGAGAACCACCATGCAAGAATAATTGCAGTTACAATACAAATAACAAGTGATAAGAAGACAACATATTCAATTCGTAGTGAAGATTGATCGATTTTTTCAATAGATTGTTCACGTAATTTAGCTTGTTCATTAGTGTAATTTGTGAAATCACCGATTACTTTATAAACAGTGCCATTCTCTGTAGAAGCTACTTGTAAAGCTTCTTCCCATTTTTGTTCTTTTGCAAGAGTGAATACTTTCTCTTCAATGAACTTTCTCCAAGTGGATCCTAATTCCATTGTGCTTTTCACGGACTGAGAAGTGTTAGGGTTAGAAAGAAGTTGCTCTTTTGTATCTTCAAGACGTTTACTCATCTCATTAAACTTGTCTAATTCGACTTGATCATGTTGTAGTAAATAACCTCTTAAAGCAGAAAGTTGTACTTGATAAGCGTCTCCGCGCTCTTTCAATTCTGTTGCAAGAGGAGAAATTTCTTTTTGTAATGTTTCAGCTTTATGAGACTGATCCATGGTAAAGAATAAAATAAAAGCTAAGGCGATACCGAATAAAGCGCAAATCATTCCCATCATAAACATTAGTTTTTTTCGAATGCTAATAAAATTCATATGATAAAAATCCTCCTTGTAAAATCTTAGTATTAGAATTAATTAATTAATGTAAAAAATTGAAAGAAAGCTTTACTCCATCTGGAATAAAGCTTTCTTCTTTCCTTTAGGAATTATAGCAGACAGAATGGGAGATAGAAAGAGATATTTTAGCGTGAAAAAAGAGAGACTCTAAATCGCTCTTTCTAACAATTTAGAGTTCGTAGAAGTATAAATGAAATTTTCATTTTAACCATTTGTTTTGAAATGAGAAACGAGCACTTCAAGTTCTTGCACAATTGTTTTCATTTCTGATGATTTTTTAGCAATGACACTCATTTTGTTTACTTGGTCACCAGCTGAAGTTGCTGTTTTCGATGTTTCGGCAGCAACTTCATTTGAAATAGAAGCGATATTATTTAAAGCTGCATTCATTTCTTCAGAACTTGCGGCCATTTCTTCAGCAGTTGCAGACATTTCTTGTATTTGTGTAGAGAAATTGTTAATGTGATTAACAATTTCTGAGAATGAAGATCCAGCGGTACGAATGACTGTAATTCCTTCAGAAGCTTCTGACTGACCTTGTGTCATCATGTCATTTGCTATTTTTGTGTCCGCTTGAATTTGATGAAGTAAATGGTTAATGTCATTTGCTGCTAGCTGAGATTGTTCAGCAAGTTTCCGTACTTCATCGGCAACAACAGCGAATCCTTTTCCATGTTCACCAGCACGGGCCGCTTCAATAGAAGCATTTAAAGCGAGCAAATTCGTCTGCTCGGCAATATTAGAAATAGATTGAAGTGCAGTATCAATATGATTCGTATGTGTAATGAGTCGCTCTACCACTTGTGATGTAGCGTTAACAGCTTCGTTAATTGTATGCATTTGTGTAATAGATTTTTCAATGACTTTATTTCCATCATCTGCTTTTTCAGAAGTTGTAACAGCTAGGCTAGCGGCAGAAGAGGCAGCTTGTGCAATACGCTGAACACTCGTTGCCATATCATCCATTGCTGTTGAACTTTCTTCAATGCTAGAAACTTGTGAACGAATATTGTGCTCAAGAGCATTCATAGTCTCTTTAGTTTTTGCGGTATTTTCCATAGAAGCAGTTGTTTCGATAAACACATTTTCAGAAGCTTCTTTTACACTTGTTGATGTTTGTTGAACTTGCTTTATTATACGCTGTAAGTTAGCAAGCATTTGATTAAAGGAATTTGCGATGTCACCAATTTCATCTTTACTCGTTACGTGTAATCTAGCGGTTAAATCGCCATCTTGAGAAGCTAATTCTTTTAATTTCGCATCAATTTGTCGAATCGGTTTAACGAGTTTACCAGAGAACCACCATGCCAATAGAATAGACGTTAATGTACATGTAATGAGTGAGAAGAAAATAATATATTGAATAAGGGATGAAGAAGACTCTACGTCAGCAATTAATACGTCCCGTTTGTCATTTTCTTCATTTGCATATTTAGTAAAACGACTTAAAAGATCATTTACATAATCTGTTTGAGCAAGAGCAATTTTGGATGCTTCATCCCATTTTCCTTCCCGTGCAAGGGGGAGGACTTCATTATCTACGACGCTGCGCCATTTTGCTCCCATTAAAATGGCCTCTTTCATTCCTTCTGGGAGTTTTTTATCACTTGTTACTTTCTCCCTAGTATCAGCTAGTTTTTTTCCTTCCCGGTTGAATTTATCCAATCCTTTTTGGTCATGTGATAGTAAATATTCTTGTAAACCAGCGACCTGCGCTTGGAACCAATCGCCACGTTCTTTTAAAATCGTTGCTCTTTTCGATACATCATTCTTTAATGTTTCGATTTCACTTGCTTGATTCATAGCGAATGAAAGAATAACAATAAGAGCAATGCTAAATAAGGAAGAAATGCTTAAGAGTGTGAACAGTAGTTTTTTTCGAATGCTAACATATTTCATTGTTACCCCTACCTTTTTTGAAAAACTATTTATTGTAATTTATAAATATTAAGAACGGAATTAATAAAAAACATGATTAAGAAGTTATTAATCTGTTCAATGAAAATTATAGCAGATAATGGAATATGGCAGATTAATGTGAGTAAATGTTCTTAAAATGTATACATTTGTATATCAAAAAATTCTTAAATAAAAATAAGAAATACTATTGTAATTAGAAATAACATCCTGTATACTTCTAATTAGTTGATAACGATTATCACTATCAACTGAACATTACTCTTCGTTATGTTGGTCATACCCCTTTTTGACGACGTAAGTCAGAGACGAATGTTGAAATATCTTGTGTCCTATTCTACAGAATTATGGTAATCTCCAACCTCAACTTATATGCGTAAGCATGCAAAAAAGGATCCTATCCGTGAAGGGATCCTTTTTTGCATGTTGTCGCAATTAATGTGTATAGACCTGGTATACGTTCTTCAATTCCTTCGGGTGAAGTAGAAGGGAAAACCCACTTTTGATGAGATCCGTGTTCTTCAATCAATTTTTCAACCTTGAAATTTGTTTCTGCCATTGATGTAATGATTTCTCCTAGTGTCCAGCGCCTAATTTTTGTTCTCGGTAAAGCGTATTTCTGTGATCCCGTAAGGAGAGTACTATAAGCTACGTCATCTTCAATAAGTTCCTCGTCGAAATAATTTCCATTTGCTCGAAATGATGGATGATCTACTCCTAATAATTTTGTATAAATGGGATGATAGTCACGTAGTATAAAGGTCCCATCTTGTTTTAGTAAGTGAGAGATTATATGAAAGAGTGGCTTTAAGTCTAAAAAGTAATGGAGCACGCCAAGTTCCAGTAACACGATATCAAATGATTGGGATAGATTTAAATCTAGTACATCGGAAATGATATATTGAATAGAGACACCAGCAGCTTCGGCTAGTTCGGTTGCATATTTTTCATTACTTGCTGAAATGTCTACAACTGTTACATCGGCTCCTAAAAGAGCAAGAGCAACTGCTTTATTTCCTTTTGATCCGAGTAAATTAATAATACGCTTTCCTTTTGGAGATTGTATGTAAGGTAAATAATGATTTACCTCGCGCACGGGATCTTCCATGAGCTTTTTCGCATAATCCTCTGGCGCCCCGTGGCGATTTGTCCAAGCTTCATAAGCAGCTGCGTTCCAACTTTTTTCATTAATAGTACTTAGTTGCTTTTGATTCAATCTTATCACTCCTTTTGTGAACGTATAGTTATTCGGTGGGTGAGTAGAATTTCCTGTTTTTTTGAATAAAAGTTTGATTTTTCTGTTGTTAAGTCGTAAAATAAGTTTTATACATAAAAGCGTTGAAAAGGAAAAGTAGAATGAAATCATTCTGTCCAGAGAGCTTCGGTAGCTGAGAAGAAGCAAGAATATTCATTTGAACAATGGCCTTTGAGCTTCGTCCTGAACTTATCAAATGATAATAGTAGGCGGCGACGAGAGTTGGTACTCGTTATCAAAACCACAGTATAAGAGCATATAGCTCCGTACTTGTTAAGGTTAGTTATGCGAATGACTGACGAAATAAGGTGGTACCGCGACTGTTTATACAGCCCCGCCCTTATCTTTTTTAAGATAAGGGCGGGGCTTTTTATATTTTAAAGGAGGAATATAAGATGAGTATTTTTATTGGAGGCGCTTGGCCGTATGCAAATGGTTCGTTACACCTTGGACACATTGCTAGTTTGTTACCAGGAGATATTTTAGCACGTTATTACAGGGCAAAAGGTGAGCATGTGTTGTATGTTTCAGGAAGTGATTGTAATGGAACACCGATTACAATTAGAGCAAAGCAAGACGGTGTGACGGTGAAAGAAATTGCTGATAAGTATCACGAGGAGTTTGAGCGATGTTTTCGTAGCCTTGGTTTTACTTATGATTGCTATACACGTACAGATAGCGAGCATCATCATGAAACTGTTCAAAAAGTCTTTTTGCGACTATTAGAAGAAGGTTATATTTATAAAAAAGTAGTTGAACAAGCTTATTGCGAAACGTGTACGCAATTTTTACCAGATCGTTATGTAGAAGGCCTTTGTCCGCATTGTCATGAAGCAGCAAGGGGCGATCAATGCGATGCTTGTTCCGCTATTTTAGATCCACTCGATTTGTTAGAAAAGAAATGTAAGTTATGTGGTAGTACGCCATCAGTACAGGAAACAGAGCATTTCTATTTTGCATTGCATAAATTTCAGCAGCAAATTAAAGAGGTCGTAGAAATTGCAAAGCAGAAAGGAACATGGCGCGACAATGCAATTCAATTAACAGAGAGATATTTAAAGGAAGGATTACAAGATAGGGCAGTGTCACGTGATTTACCAATTGGGGTACCAATTCCGGTGGCAGGATATGAAGATAAGAAAATTTACGTATGGATTGAAGCAGTGACAGGATATTATTCGGCGAGTAAAAATTGGGCTGAAGAAACAGGGAAAGATGATCAAGAGTTTTGGGATAAAGAAGCGAAAACATATTATGTACATGGTAAGGATAATATTCCGTTTCATTCAATCATTTGGCCAGCGGTATTACTTGGAATAGGAGAAGAAGCGATCCCGCGTCATATCGTTTCGAATGAGTATTTAACAGTAGAAAAAAGAAAATTATCGACAAGTAAAAACTGGGCAGTATGGGTGCCTGATATATTGGAACGCTACAATCCCGATTCTATTCGTTACTTTTTAACAGTTAACGCACCAGAAAATCGTGATACTGATTTTTCATGGCGTGAATTCATTTACAGTCATAATAGTGAACTATTAGGTGCATACGGGAACTTTGTGAACCGGACATTAAAGTTTATTGAAAAATATTATGGTGGTGCTGTACCGAAGGGAAGTATTGATGTAGAGCTGAAAGATAAAGTAGAAGGATTATATAAAAGTGTAGGAGAGGCGATTGAACAAACTAAATTTAAGGTGGCACTAGAAACAATATTTGATGCAGTACGCTTTGCAAATAAATACTTTGATGAAAAGCAGCCTTGGAAACAAAGAGAAGACGACCCAGTTTCATGTGAGGAAACAATTTATAATTGTGTTTACCTAATAGCAAACTTTGCACAACTGCTTGAACCATTTTTACCGTTTTCAAGTGAAAGAGTTAGAAATACATTATCGAGTGTTAAAGTAAATTGGGAACCTCAAAATACGTTGCCAAACCGAATTGATAATGTACAGCCATTATTTGAGCGAATCGATGTAAAACAAATTGAACATGAGGTAGAAAAGTTATATGGAGCGGTAAAGTGAAATATAAGGAAAAGACCTTTCAAATAAAGTGAAACTTTAATCAGTGGGGGGTTTGTTCATCCCCCACTGATTATTAGTTGAACCAATCGGGCTTTTACGGGCAGTTGATCCCCCACCTAAATTCTTTGCTTTCTCTGAATTTTGAGGTGGGGGTCTTAATGCCCGTTAATGCGGGATAAATGAAAGGTCTTTTGTTATGCTGTATAACCCTCTTTCTTATCTTTCAAAAAGAAAAGCACAGCAAGGATTACGAGAATAATAGCCGCAATATCATATGTTATTTTGAGTAATAAAGTTTAACATATCGTAACTGTATTCACATTTATATACAAGTTGATGTTGTCACGCACTATGCACACGATTATGTTTTTTTTCTTTCATAGCAGTAAGTAGTTGTGGTGTGAAAATACCGAGTAATATAACCACAATACCAATCCACTGCATTGGCGATACAACTTCATGAACAAGTGTAATAGAAGCGATAATTGCTGTTGGTAATTCAGCTGCACCTAATATTGTACCAAGTCCCGTTCCGACTTTTGGTACACCAATTGAAAAACAAATGACAGGTATAATAACCCCGAACAGTCCAAGGAAGAAAGCATATTTCCATAGGCCTGCTTGTAAAGCGCCGTCCGTTAAAAAGGTAGGCGGGAAAAATAAGCATACAATAAGAGTAGCACTCGTTGTCATAAGAAAGCTTTTCGTATAAGGCGGAACATCTGTAGCAACGCGCCCGCTTACAAATACATAGAATGAGAAAGAGACGGCAGCTAATAGTCCGAAAATAATACCTTTCGTAGAAAAGTTTTGTCCAAGGCCTTCAAATACTCCACCAGCAAACAATGTACCAGTAAATAAAATAATAATAGATATAACTTTCTCACGGCTTGGGAATGTCCGGTTGGCAATTGCTTCGATGACTACACCAATCCAAGTGAACTGAAAGAGTAAAACCACAGCGATAGAGGCTGGCAATTCTTCTACGGAAATAGCATAGAAAATACCTGTCATACTCATTGTTGTGCCGACTGTTAGTAACGAAAAGAATTGTTTTTTTGATACTTTATGACGTGAAAAGAACAGAACGAGTAAAAGGAGCCCAATCCATCCGAAGACATATTGCCCTCCTAGTAGTTGGTGTGCGGAAAATCCGTCGATGAATCCGAGTTTAAAAATAGTTGAAAGTACGCCGTAGCTACAAGCGCCGAATAAAACTAGTAATGAATACTTAAATTTCTCCATAAAAATCCTCCTTTTAAATAATAAAAAACGCCCGTTATCCTAATAAGGAAAACGGGCGAACGAAACAGAGTCAGAGACTCTACAAAATTCCGCCACTCATACGAAGTATGAGTTTGGGGTATGAAATTGTAGTAGTAATTTACATTGCTTTTGGGAATACAATGGAGCATTTTACACCTTGAGGTGTGTTCTGTATTCCATAAGGAAACTGATGTTTATCTAATATTTGTTTTACAATATATAACCCAAGACCACTACCTTGTACTAAGCCATGTTTGTCAGGATTTGCGCGATAGAATGGTTCAAATAAATGAGCAAGTTTATCTTCATCAATTTGAGAACCTGTATTTAATACTTCTAATGCGTAACCGTTTGGCTTTTCATAAAGTTTTATATATACATGCTGATGGTCAATTGTATAATGAATTGCATTTGAAATAATGTTAAAAATAGCAGTTTGCATAAATTTAGGATCAGCTAAAATTTGTGCATCTTGTTTAATGTTAGATTGAACATTTAATTGTTTTACAGATACAAAATAATCTACTTTCTTTATAACGTCCTCAATAATATTAGTTAATGAGATAACTTTTAAATTTGGTTTAAATTGAGGGTTTTGTATTTTGGATAATTCTGACACTTTTTCCGTTAATATGTTAATATCTTGCATCATCTCATATGAACGTTTTAAATATTTATCTCTATCTTTATAAGCGCCAATTCCGTGAATCATGCCATCGAGTTGTCCCATAACGGCTGCGATTGGTGTTTTTAATTCATGGGATATCATAGACATAAATTCTTTACGAGATTGTTCTAACTGTTGTTCCTTCTTGAGTTCATTTCTTAAATCTTGATTGCTTTCATGTAAATTTTTCACAATAGTAGGTACTTGTGAGGCAGCTACTTGCAAATTAAAATCTGTTTGATCTGTATTTTTGTTAAGTAGCTTTTTATCTGAGAAATCAAGATTCATAATATCTTTTAAAGCATCGCTCATATATCGGAAAGGTTTGGCGATTATTTTGGCGTAGATTAAAGATCCAAGCAGAGATAATGCTAGCATTGTCGCCCCAATATGTGGAGCTAACTGCTGCAACACATCTGTTAACTTTGGATTATCATGTGTATCATTTGCTTTACTTGCTGCATTTTGTGTATGTAAGGCATCATTGTTAGTAACTTGCTTTTCCGCTTCTGTAAGTGAAGACGTTGTGTTACTTTTCCTTGGAATATTTTGTGCATGTTCTTTTGCTTTTGCAGTTTGGCTAGGCTGCAAAAGATGATTGATGGCTGTAGAGAGTGCTTTCATGTCTATTTGAGAAGATTGAAAATTAGAGATGCTACTCTCTGACACAGCTTTATTTTGCTTTGTTTTACTTTGGTCGTTTTGTTTGTCTGATTCCGCTTGTTCCGCAGTTTGCGTTCCAGAAGCTTTCAAACGATCTTTATCGTAATTTGAGGCTAGAAAATAAATAATTTGATAAAGACAAAGTGATAACAGAATACAAAATAATAAGGTTTTGATGAATATATTTTTGGTGATGTTGTCTTTGCTACGATTCGATTTTGTAGCCAATGCCTTTCACCGTTTTAATATAAGGAATTTCTAATTTTTTTCGTAAGTTTTTAATATGTGTATCTATAACCCTCACATCACCATAATGTTCATAGCCCCATACCTTATTCAACAAATCACTTCTTGATAGTACTTTTCCCCGATTTTGCAGTAAAGTATATATAATTTCAAATTCTTTTGTAGTCAATTCAATTTGATTACCATGAACATAAGCGGCATATGCTGTAGAATTTAACATCAATTCATGGAATTGTAGTATAGTTGCAGCTTCTGCTTCCTTTGTTGCTGCCCTTCTTAATACAGCTTCTACACGTTTTATAAATACGGTGTAATGGAACGGTTTTGTAATATAGTCATCAATACCTAACTCAAATCCTTTAATTTCACTTTCTTCATTATGTAAGCCTGTTAACATAATGATTGGTACATCAGATTGTCCTCGCATAATTTTACAAATACTATAGCCATCTATATCTGGTAACATTACATCGAGGAGGACAAGATCGTATGAATTTTTTTGGAAAAGAAGAATGCCTTCTGTTCCAGCACCAACTACATCAACAGTAAAGTTTTGTGCCATTAGAAATTCACGAATAAGTTCTTGTATATCTGGGTTGTCTTCAATCACCAGTATATGCGTCATAGTAACACCTCCTAAATAACGCTTTTTACTGCAATATTCGAATTCATCATTTTTTGGATGACTCAGATTGTTTATACATATAATAAGCCCCCGCTATAAAATAGTAATGAAAGTAGCAAGGGGGATTGTTTAGTGTCACTGAATAGTTCAGAATTACAGTAGTTCTATTATAGTATGTATTGTAAAATTTATAAAATATTATAACTGTATAATTTTAATATCCATGTTTATCAATGTTACGATGATGTTGAATGCAATCTATTTTTATTATATATGTAAATACAGTTGTTTTGCTACTGTAAATGAATAAATAAAATAAGCCAAGACATAAAATTCTTGGCTACACATAAATCTTGTTCCTAGGCTAATTTACAGTGACAGTAGCTTGCTGCTGAACGCGCTCAAATAACCAGTGAATATCATTGTTAAACATACGAATACAACCAAGTGTTGTTGCTTTCCCGATTGCTTGATTATTGTTAGTTCCATGAATCGCATACGTTGTTCCATAAGTTCCTGCCATATTTAATCCGAGCCAGCGGTCCCCAAGTGGATTACGTGGATCGCCGCCTTTAATTTTTCCTGTATAGTAAGGACGGTTTTTAATTTTATTTACAATTTGAAAAGTACCCTTAGGTGTTGGTGTTGCTGCTTTTCCAGTAGCGACAGTGAAACTTTTTATGAATTTTCCATCTTGATAATAATCCATTTTATTTATTTTTGTGTTTACGATAAGCTGATCTTTCGTCGTAGCTGCTTCTGCAGTAGTGAATGGAAGAGTTAAAAATCCTAATGATAATAGCGCACTTAATAATAGTTTTTTCATTATATTCTCCTTTTACTTATTGTAGTAGTCTTACATACAATGAATTTGTAATCCTCGTAATGCTTGATTGACATTTTCATCTAATGTTTCAAAGAAGGTAGTAATCTTTGTATTACATTTGTTGTTTTTATCAATAAGTAATCTTTCATTTAATAAAAGCTCACCATGTAGTCCAAAACTTTGAACTCGAATATTTAGTTCATCTTCAGTTTCAGAAATAATCGGTAAGAAATAGTGAAAAGCTTTCGTTGGAATGATGTAGCTTTTGCCAATCATGCTTTCTTGATTTGAATTAACCCATTTTCTCGTGACGATCTTAATGTTCTTTTTTGAAACGATAAAAGACAGCGTTGTAGATTTTGTTAAACTTACGTCAAATTCATTTGTTTCACATATTTGTAAATTAAAAACGGTTTCATTTTGATGAGATTCAACATTCGTATTAATAAAATCGTGCATTTTATAAGCTTCCATTTCTTATTCACCCTTTTTTCAATTTCGAAAAGCGACTTATATTTATTCAGTTTAATGTTTAGTCATATATTAGCTAAATTTTTCAACAAATTCCGATATAATCTTACAATACGTATATGAAGCTAATATGAAGTTCATATGAGTTTGTGGTGGTTTTTTATAGAGAACAAAATAAGGTGGTTTTCGAGTGTTAAAAACTGGATAGAAAATGTATATTAATGGATTTCCTTCGCGTGATATATAGTTGTTAGCTTGTTTTTAAATGCTAATAGATATAAGTAAATAGAGAACAAAAAACTTTAGAATGAGCCTTACAAAAATGTAATAAAAATGTAAGCTATTGTGATAGTTATTTCGACAATTTTTTTATACAATAATAGTAACAAGTTGTACGTGAATGAAAGGGGAGATGACATGGAATGGGTTCATGAATTATTTCAGCAATATGGGTATTATGTAGTACTTGTAGGCCTGCTGTTAGAATATATTGCACTTCCGTTTCCGGGAGAGCCAACATTAGCATATGCGGGGTTTTTAGCACAGAAGGGTGATCTAAGTTTACCTATTTTAATTATCCTATCCTTTATTGGGACAAGTGTAGGAATGACGATTCAATACTTTTTAGGTAATAAGCTTGGTATGCCTTTTGTTCAAAAATACGGGAAGTACGTATTTTTAACACAAAGAAAAATTGATTTAACGAGAATGTGGTTCGATAAATATGGATATTTCCTTATCTTTATTGGCTTCTTCATTCCTGGTGTACGTCATTTTACAGGATACTTTGCAGGTATCATTAACTTACCGTTTCGCCGCTTTGCAATTACAATTTATTCAGGTGCTTTATTCTGGGTATCGTTCTTCTTAATTGGCGGCTACTGGTTAGGTGGTAACTTACATGATATTTTCGGATTACTGGGAGATCATATCGGCAAAATCATTTTCGGAGCGATTGTCATTGTGGCAATTACGTTAAGCATTCGTTTCCGCAAGCAACTAAAACGAGTATTTTTACAAAACGCAAGTTAATATGGAATCCATTCTATGTCAGATTTTAGGAAGGCAGTGCAAAAGCACTGCCTTTTTTATTGTATTTTCCAGTTTGCTTTTATTTTTCCATCGATACCGTAACCGGTGGCTGGTATATAATACGTTCCTATTTTTTTCTGTATGTGATTATTAAAATCTATTATCTAAGTTATATATTTAGGAGAATATAGATTTATTTTTGACATGTATATAAGTCAAAATGACAATTATAATTGACAAATATAAGGATATTATTTACAATTTTAATTAAATAAATGAAAAAGAGGGAAGACATGAAGCTTCAAAATCGAGTGAGGGAATTTCGAGCAAAGCATCGTTTATCACAAGGGGATTTAGGGAAAGCGATTGGCTCATCACGGCAAACCATTAGTTTAATTGAGCGCGGAGATTATGCACCATCTATTGTGTTATCGCTAAAAATCGCACAAATTTTTGGAGCGCCGGTGGAGGAGATATTTATGTTGGTGGAGGGGGAAGAGGACGATGAAGATGAAGAGTAAACGAAAAAAACAATTTGATTTTGTGGGGAAAATAGCATTAAGTATGATGGGTGGCTTTTTAACATCTTATATAGCTTTAAATTTACTCTCGAATGAACCGAGAAAATTATCATCTAATACATTTATAGGTGTATGTACTATTTTTGGAATCTTAATGATGTACTACACTTGGAAGAATACACGTATGTTAGCGAAGGCACGCGATGAAGAAGAGAGCGTACAAGGCAGAAAATTAGGCATTATAAGTATATATTTACGTGTAGGTGATATAGTTACGCAGGCATGGTTTGTATATGCAGTTATTACATGTAGACGTGCACTGTTACAGGATACAAATGTGTCATTTGCAGTGTGGAATTTAGTAGCTTCTATTGTCTGTTTAACTATTGTAGTGGTTATCGGGCTCATAACAAAAAATCGTTATAATAAGCTATATCCTGAACAAGGTGTAACATATATGGAATCTATGAAAATGTGGACGAAAAACGCAGATGAAGGATTAAAGCACATTGTGCATGAGGCTGGATATAAAGCATATGAATTTACGAATACAATATTGGCATATGTATGGTGGGCTGCCGTTATATATACAGCGGCTAGTGATATCGATTTTGTATTAATTGGCTTAATCTCATTTATTTGGATATTGCATCTCGGAAAATTCATGTACGAAATGCAGAGAAAAATGATTTATTAAGGGGAGAAAAAGGTGGATATTTTAAGAAGGCCAGCTGGTTCCATGACGGCGGCGCTAGTTTTGTCCATTTTATACGGAGTAATCCGAACTGGGAAATTAGAAGTAATTTTGAACCTATGGGCAATAGTTGGAATTTCATTGTTAGTGTTAGCCATTCATGAGTTAGGACATGTAGCATTTGGTGTAATAGGTGGTTTGACATTTAAATTTATGACAGTAGGACCCATTACTATTCAAAAAGAAAAGGGGAAATTACGCATTCGAGAAAATAAATTATGGGCATACTTTGGAGGCGTTGCAACACTAGTACCACCCTCTATAGAGACACCGAATCTTTCAGAAAAATGGGCATGGCTCACTTTAGGTGGACCGATTACAAGTTTACTATTCGGTATTACTTCAGGTTACATATACATGGTAAGTTATTATCAATATCTTTTATATTTTTCCTTTTTCCATTTTGCAATCTTTGCGGTTACAATTGTGCCGATAAAAGGAACGCTTCTGAGTGATGGCATGCAATTTCTCATTTTAATTAAAGATGATGAAAAAGCTAAGCAGCATTTATATACGATTCAAATATCGAGTGAGTTATTTAGTTATAAAAGACCGAAAGATTGGGATGAGAGATTAGTAGAACTTAGTGAGGAAAAATTAAAAGAGGATAAAAGTATAAGAGAGATAATGAGCGGACTTATGCTCGTCTTTTATGCCCGAGCTGATCAAAAGGGAATGGAAAGAGCGATACCGTATATAGAACAAATTGTTCAGCTATCTGTAACGAAGGAAAATAAATTTTTCGTTGGTAGTTTTCATAGTTGGTATCTTTTATATAAAGCTCTTTATCAGATGGATAGCCTTTCTCTGCAAGAAGCAAAGGAACATGCAAAGGCCATTACCAAAATGGATTTAAATGGATATTACCGTACACAAGGAATTATTAAATATTTAGAGGACGATATGGAAGCTTCCCGCATTTATATGAAGAAAGCTGATAAAGAATTGGAGAGTGCTGAGAAGAGTGGAATGGGATATTTACAAGTAGAGAGAGAATGGTTTGAGCAGCTACAGGCGAGGGTATCTTACGATGGGTGAGGTATCCTCTTTTTTATATGTCATCTTATTCGATTTCATAAAAAACGAAGTACAGGTAGAATAAAAGAGATAGGAGGAGATACATATGGAAATTTTATCGATTATTTTGATAGTCTTGCTCATTTATGCTGTTTTTAAAGTGGCGTATGTAGCATTAAAGATACTCGCGATCCTATTAATTATCTTTTTAATCGTTGAGTTCGGCAGTAAGTTACTTGGGGGATAGGCATGTTGTGCGTTTTGAGTGTCGAACCGTCGATATAATGAAAAAATCGCTGATATAAGTGGAGAAACGATCGATATATTTTAAAAATCGTTGATATATTTAATTGAATACTAAGTGGGGTATATGGGAAAGAAGTTGCCGTGGAGGTAACTTCTTTTTATTTTGGGGATGGGGTATGAACAGGAAAGAACAGGCAACAAAAAAGCTGGAAGAGTATCTTCCAGCTTAAGAGTTACTTTCAATTTGTTGACCATTTTCTTCTTCGTGGTCTTGTAATAGGTTGAATACGTCTGCTAGGCAGAATGCGATAAACCAAGTCCATAGACCGTGGAAGAAAGCTGAGCTTAATTGAATTGGTAATGTATAGTTTGTCATTGAGTAGGAAATACATCCACCAACGATTCCGATCATTGTTAATAACATTGTTTTTTGAGCATTTTCTTCTGGATTGAAGAGGAAGAAAATGTATCCGCCTAAAATTGAAGCGCTTACAAGGGTTTCGATTCCATTAAAAATGATATTCTCTCCAAGCTCTGTGTTTGTCCAGAAACAGATCACGCCGCCGACGATGGCAAATAGGACAGCTAGTGTGTATCGTATATATTGATTCATATGTTCATCTCCTTATGTAATAAGATGATTTGGAAGTCAAAAAGGTAGGTATAGTATATTGAAGTGAATTTTAGTTGTACGTATCTTTTATAAAAAGATCAGTGAAGAATAACTAAGATGATCGGTTTTTTTAAACCGTTACGTGTATGGTGTCTGAAATATACCCGACTGCTCGTTTCTTTTTGCTTATAAAAATAAGAGAAACTTCCAAGTCTATATACTCTTTTTTGTTAGTCTAGTTTTATTATAACACATTTAGTGATACAATAATAGAATTATCTGATTTTGTAATAAGTGTAAAAAATAAAAAGCGCAAGGAATTGTAGTTCCTTGCGCTTTTTTATATACGTTTGAAACGGCCGACAATTTCAACTGTTTCAGTAATGTTCATAAATGCTTTATTATCCACTTGGCGGATAATACGTTTCATTTCGCCCAACTCGTAGCGAGTTACGACAGTGTAAATCATTTTTTTCTTATGGTTTGTATAGCCGCCGACAGCATCTACCATTGTTACGCCACGTATGCCGTGATGTAATAGTGAGCTTTTTATTTCCTCACCTTTTTCTGTAATTGTCATTATCGTTAATTTAATATGTTTTGTATGCACGGCATCAATTACTTTGCTGACTACAAACCGACTAATTAACGTATAAAGCGTAATATCCCATCCGAAAATAAATCCTGCTGCAACAAGTAAGATTAAGTTGAATCCAAAGATGATTGCTCCAATTGAAACATCGCGATGTTTCGCTACAATCAATCCAACAACATCAAAACCACCTGTTGAAGAAGCAAATCGGAATATGATTCCTGAGGCAGCACCGCAGATGACACCACCGAATACAGAAGACAGCAAAATATCATCTGAAACTTGGTGTACTGGGATAATGTTCATCGCTAAAGATGATACAGCCACAAAGTATGCCGTTAAAAAGGTTGTCTTCTTTCCTAAGTAAAAGTGACTTAAAATAAGAAGCGGAATGTTTAGTAAAAAGATAAGTGCTCCGATATTGTAGTGCATTAAATAACCGATAATCATCCCTACACCAGCGAACCCACCGCTAATCATATTATGCGGGATAAAAAACATATTCATAGAAATTGCATACAAAATAGAAGCTATAAAAATAACAACTAACTGTATGATAAATTCTAAATGAAATGTTTTAGCTGCTGGGAAGGATAAAAAGGCGGTGTCGGGAACGTAATCGGCGTCTCCTAGTTGACCCATAGTATGTTTCATCTCCATATTCATTTTTGATTACAAGAAGAGAATAAAGCTTTTTTCAAAAACTGGCAATAGTTTTATTATAATGCAAAAATTTTATAAATTTCTAACAAATTAAACCTATTCAAAGATACGTGTGAATATACTAAAGAAAGCGAATACATTGGTTTTCTAGCATAATTTTTTGAGAAAATATGCAAAAAAAACTTTTGAGAACAAAAGGAAATAGAGAATGTTTGCTGAATATGCTAAAATGACTTTATTAAGGATGTGAAGCGATGGAATTTTTATTGCAGGATGCAATTCTATATATATCGTTTGTAACGACAGCGCTTTGTGTATTAGAAGTCTTTTTTCTTGCTAACGTTTCTCGCTTTGTGCGTCAGCAAGCATCGAGCGGTAGACAGAGAGCTTTTAAACTAGTAGATACGTGTGAAGAGGGTACAAGAAATGTACCGCTATTTTCTATTTTTTATAAATATGGAATGATTCGTTCTGTCCGCAGACAAGAATCGAGTGGAGAGAGTGACGAGGTAGGTCCGTATACACCAATGTTTCGCTAATTAATTACGAAACATTGGAGGAATGAACATGTTAAAATCATACCGAGCTAGGCTCATTAGTTTATCATTATTACTTGTTTTTGTTTTATCTGGCTGCAGTAATGCAGGTACAATTGATTCACATAGTACGGGAATTTGGAACCATTATTTCGTATATCCAATCTCATTTATGATTCAATTTGTTGCTCATCATATACCTGGTGCTAGCTTCGGGATTGCCATCATTATCATGACGCTCGTTATTCGTTCAGCAATGATTCCATTAGCTGTTTCACAATATCGTAGCCAAGCGAAAATGAAAAAAATGCAACCTGAATTACAGAAGCTGAAACAGAAATACGGTGATGTGGGTAAAGATCTTGAAAAACAAAAGCAGTATCAAAAAGAAATGTCAGAACTAATGAAATCAGGCGGTTGGAATCCGTTAGCTGGGTGCTGGCCAATCTTTATACAAATGCCGATTTTCTCTGCTTTGTATTATGCGATTAGCCGAACTGAAGAGATTCGTACATCTTCATTTTTATGGGTGAACCTAGGACATGCAGATCCATATCATATATTACCGATTATCGCAGCGTTAACAACATTTATTCAAATGAAGGTGTTCCAATCAAATGTAACGCCTGGAGAACAAGTTCAAATGCTGAAAATACAGCAAATTATGATGCCTGCAATGATTCTATTTATGGGATTTGCGGCGCCATCAGGACTGGTGCTGTATTGGATTACAGGTAACTTATTTACAATGACACAAACAATTGTATTAAGAAAAGTAATGGAACGTGAAGAATTACAATTACAAAAAGCTTAGAAAAACACCGCTCGTGATGAGCGGTGTTTTTTATTTAAATCGTTAAGGAAATTTTAAGAAACCAACATTATTATTGGCATTGTATACGAAAGTGTACATGCTTTAGAAATATGAAGGAGGAAATTTCCTATGAAGAAGAAAACAGTTGGATATTTAGCAATTGCAGGTGCTTTATCATTTGGAATTATAGGAGGAGCTGGTATACCAGCGTTTGCGGCAACTAATACTCCAGCAGCTGAGCAAGTTACAAAAGGAACTGCGAAGAAGAATTTAGATGAAGCAACAAAACAAAAAGTAAAAACGATTATGGATGATACAAAGAAACAGTTAGAGGGATTAGGTGTGAAATTCCCAGAGAAGGGTAAGCACAAGGAAATGTTTGCAGGACTAGATGATCAGGCGAAAGAAAAAGCAAAGTCGATTCTAGAGCAAGAAAAATCCGGGAAATTAACTCGCGAACAAGCAAATGAGGAATTAACAAAGCTAGGCGTGAAATTCCCAGAGAAAGGTAAGCACAAAGATATATTCGCGAATTTAGATGAGGCGACAAAAGAAAAAGCGAAGTCCATTTTTGAGCAAGGGAAGTCCGGAGCATTAACGCATGAGCAAGTGAAAGAGAAATTGAAAGAATTAGGCGTAACGCTTCCAGAGAAAGGGAAGCATGGTGACATATTTGCGAATTTAGATGAGGCGACAAAAGAAAAGGCGGAAGCAATTTTGAAGCAAGAAAAGTCTGGAACACTAACTCGTGAGCAAGCGAAAGCGAAGTTGAAAGAACTAGGTGTGAAATTCCCAGAGAAAGGGAAGCACGGTGATATGTTCGCGAATCTAGATGAGGCGACAAAAGAAAAAGCGAAGTCCATTTTTGAGCAAGAAAAGTCAGGGAAATTAACTCGCGAGCAAGCGAAAGAAGAATTGACAAAACTAGGTGTGAATCTTCCAGAGAAAGGGAAGCATGAAGACATCTTTGCAAACTTAGATGAGGCGACAAAAGAAAAAGCGAAAGCGATTCTAGAAAAGGAAAAGAAACAATTAGCAGATTTAAATGTGGATCTTCCAAATCATAAATTTTTTATGAAAAATGAAGATAAATAATTGAACTATGTCGTATCTTTCGTGTGGGCAACCGAGGGATATGATGCATGCGAGGACCGATTTCTGTAAGCAGAAATCGGTCCCTTTTAATGATTCAATAAAATTCTTTTCATTGTTAGTATGTATCCAAAGATGCAGTAGAAGATTGCAAAACCGATAAACACTTCAGTATATTGGTATTTACCTAATACGTAGAAGGAAGCAGCTGGTATAATAGCTACCGCTAAAATGCTATAACCAGGATACTTATATCGATACATGATAGCGAATATAAAAGAAAGAACCGTAGCGATGATACAAAAAATAGCAATCATTATTAGTACACTTCCTACATGGATTATACCATTTTTAGGGAATTAGAGAAAAATGGTAACTTCTGTTATAATATAAGAAGAGAAATATTTCTTATGTTATATAAAAAATATATTGATTTTTTCTAACAATTCAATATAATGGGAAACAACTACAAAATTCGACATCAAGAAGTGATGATGAGGATATGATCAGTTTTTTACGATTATCAGAGAGGGAGGCCTTTGGCTGTGAGCTTCCTAATACGGGAAAATCGATTACCACCTCTGAACTGCAGCAGTGAACGGATATCTAGTAATTGCATGCCGGCAAAAACCGTTATTTAGACTTGAGAAATTGGTGAAGTGTGTCACTTTACTAATTGAAACAAGGGTGGAACCACGAATACAACACTCGTCCCTTTTTTAGGGAGGAGTGTTTTTTTATTTCATTTTTGCATCACACTAGAATTGGAAGGAGGATACGCAGCATGCATCATGATGAGAAAAACAAAATTGGTTTAACAGTAGCACTCTCTATCGTAGTAGGAACTATTATTGGGTCTGGTGTGTTTATGAAACCAGGGAGCGTATTAGATTACTCAGGGAGTTCTAATATGGCTATTCTTGCTTGGGTAATTGGTGGTCTGTTGACGTTAGCAAGTGGTTTAACAGTAGCCGAAATTGGAGCGCAAATTCCGAAAAATGGTGGGTTGTATACGTATTTAGAGGAGATTTACGGAAGTTTTTGGGGGTATTTATCTGGCTGGATGCAAACAATTGTTTATGGACCAGCTATTATTGGAACGTTAGGTTTGTATTTTAGTTCTTTAATGATCAATTTTTTCTATTTAGATAAAGTCTGGAATTTACCAATCGCAATTGGAACAGTTGTGTTCCTAGGCGTTATAAATAGTTTGGGAACAAAATATGGGGGCATCGTCCAAACGGTTACGACAGTTGGGAAGATGATTCCAATTATATTAATTGTTGTGCTAGGGTTTTGGAAAGGGAATAGTGATATCTTCAACGTAGTTGTACCGATATCAGAAAATCAAAGTATCGGGATGGCAATTTTAGCAACTTTATTTGCCTATGATGGCTGGATTTTGCTTGCTTCTATTGGCGGAGAAATGAAGAATCCAACAAAGTTATTACCGAAGGCAATGACAGTTGGGATTTTAATTGTAACAGCTGCTTACGTATTAATTAACTTAGCGTTACTAAATGTATTACCAGCAGCGGAAATCGTAGCCCTTGGAGAAAACGCAACGGCGACAGCTGCGGGAATGTTACTTGGAGAATATGGCGGGAAAATTATTAGTATCGGTATTATCATTTCTATTTTCGGTTGTTTAAATGGAAAGATTTTAACATTCCCACGTATTCCGATGTCGATGGCAGAGCGTGGACACCTTCCGTTTTCTAAGTTTATTGCAAAAGAAAATTCGAGATTTAAAACACCAGCGAATGCGATTACTGTTGAAATCATATTAGGAATTATTTTAATGATTATTAGTGATCCGAATAAGCTATCCGAGATTTCCGTATTCATTATTTATATTTTCTATGTAATGACATTTATAGGTGTCTTCATCTTAAGAAAACGTAACAAGAATAAAGAGCGTGCATACAGTGTACCGTTATTCCCGATTGTACCAATCGTTGCGATTTTAGGATCGTTGTTTGTACTTGGAAGTGCAATTATTAACGATCCGGTAAGCTGCTTCTTATCAATTGGAATTGTATTTACTGGACTTCCGGTGTATTGGTACTTAAATAAGAAGAAAGAAACTGGAGTTTAATGATTGAAGGGCAGGCGTATTATACGCCTGTTTTTTTTGTTGTAAAAAAATTTGTACTTGCGTCCACTTTCTCTTTTGGTTACTATAATGGTAGTAACCAAAAGAGAAAGTGTGGGGAAAGGCTTGAATTTTCGTGTATATATTTTAGCTATTGCAGCTTTCGTAGTCGGAACGGTTGAGCTAATTATAGGAGGAACGCTTGATTTAGTTGCTAATGATTTAGGTGTGTCGATTAGTGCAGCTGGTCAGCTTATTACAATATTTTCAGTAGTATTCGCTCTATCAGGGCCGGTTTTATTAGCATTAACAGGCAAGTTTGAAAGAAAAAAATTGTATGTTGTGGCATTATCAATTTTCTTAATTGGAAATATCATTTCGGCATTTAGTGTGAATTACGAGATGTTAATGTTCTCGAGGGTAATTTGTGCAGCGAGTGGATCGCTTATTATTGCACTATCGGTAACACTTGCTTCTAGTGTAGTAGAGCCGCATTTCCGTGCGCGTGCAATTGGAATCATTTTCATGGGTATTAGTGGATCACTCGTACTTGGAGTACCGCTAGGTCTTGTGCTCGGAAATGCATATGGATGGCGTGCACCATTTGTATTAATTTCAATATTGACGGTTATGGCGATTGCTTGTATTTCATTATTCTTAACGAAAGTACCCCCGGCATCGGTATTATCAATAAGAGAACAAATTGCTACGTTAAAGGATAAAAAAATTGTAAGTGCACAGTTAACATCATTTTTATTTTTAACAGGACATTTAACGCTATACGCATATTTAACACCGTTTTTAAAAGATGTGATGCATGTTGAAGCAAATTGGATTAGTGTGTTTTACTTCATTTTCGGAATTGCAGCGGTACTTGGAGGTGGCCTTGGCGGCTGGCTTGCTGATAAATGGGGATCGAAGAAAAGTATTATTTCCATCATTATCGTATTTGCATGTGCAATCTTTATGTTGCCGATGATGACATTCTCATTCCCGCTCTTCATTATTATGATGGGTCTTTGGAGTATGCTGAGCTGGGCAATTTCGCCAGCACAGCAAAACTATTTAATTGAAATTGCGCCAGAATCAGCTGGTATTCAGCAAGGTTTAAATAACTCTGCACTTCATTTAGGAATTGCGCTCGGTTCAACAGTAGGCGGAGTTGTTATTGAGAAATCATCTGTTATATATAACGCTTGGGTAGGCGGCGTTTTCATTATATTGGCACTGCTTTGTGCGATTTTCTCTATTACGAGAGGACGCTCGAATCAGCTTAGGAAAGAAGAATCTATCGTTTGATAGGTTCTTTTTTTTGTGTGTAAAAAATGCAGGGGTTAGTAGAGACATGGAGAAGGAAGTATATAGCGAGGTGATAGTATATGGATTATTCAATTATTGGTTTTATATTCACAGTACTTCCGTTATTTGTGATTGTTTTTGTATTTAGATGGATTCGTTTCATCTATCAAAATTCTGAGAAACAAGTAGAGCAAAATGAGAAGATTATTGAGCTTTTGAGGGAGATAAAGGAGCAAAAAAAATCGTAAAATGAACGTTCTGTATTTACAAATCAAAACCATCCGAAAAACCAACTACATAAAATTAAATTAGCGAAAGCGTAAAAAAGAGCTGTACCAAATGAGTATGTAAACTCCGTTTGGTACAGCTTTTTTTGTATGAAAAATTATATTATCTATTCAAATGGTAGAATCGATTTTGGGATTTGTTAATACCTCAACTTCATCAACAATTCCTTAATTTCTTCATCCTGCATAAAGAGGTCATGGTGCTTCTCTGTAATCTTCGCAAGTGCAACGTCATGATAGAAGAACTCCGTAAAGAACTTCACGAAAGGTTGTGACATTGTTTTCATCGCTTGCCATGATTCTTGCTCTACACCAGCAAATAAAATTTCACGATCGTCAACGATGAGTAGTAAATAACGCTCTAATGCGTTAGGTTCTTGAGCTGGGATTAAAAAATGCATGTTTTCTAAGTCAGTTTCCATTTTTCCAACTATGAGGGACTCGACTTGGACGCCTTGTTTTGCTTTTTGTTCTAGTAAAGGAAGATATTCTAAAAGGGTATCGTTCCATGCGGAGATGCGTATGGATTCTTTTGCATCTTCTACAAGTTGCCTACTTTGTACTTTAATAGAAGACTGCATTTTTAAACTCCAAACGCGGTCATCTGTAAATGATTTTTTAGAAATATTATTTTCAAGTTCTTTAATATTAGATTGGAATTCTGTCGTTAACTTTTCAATTGCTAGCTTGAGTGGTAATGCTGTATACAATTTTTTCTTTTCAGAAACAGAATCCATTACCATCCCTTTATCAATGAGTCGTGCTAACACTTCGTATATTTTTGCTTTTGGAACACCTGAATGTTTAACGATAGTTGTTGCATCTAATGGGTCATTGCTTGATACGACAACTTCATAAGCTTGGCTTTCATATTGTGAGAAACCGAATTTTTGTAGCATAGTTCCCTCCGAACGAATGAGATTATATAGTTTAAGGATAATGAACTATTTGTTTTTACACAAGTGGTAGTAGGTTTCTACTCAAATTGAGATGAGAATTAATTTCAATTTTTAAACTTTATCCATTATACTTAATATAGTGATTAATATGATTACAATACAACGAGAAGGGTAATTAACTGTTACGATTTATTTAACCAATTATAACTAAAGTTAATTAAATATATCAGTAAGCCCTGCTAGTCAAGTGATTGGCTAGTAGTGAGGGTTAACTGCGGGCAATCCCTAAAGCTGATTGAACTACAACGTGGCTAGAAATGGTGAGCGTGAATGTTGCGAAAGCAGAAAAAATCAATCAGATCGTGCAAGGTTAAAACCTAAACACTAGAACAATGGGTCTTCCGCCTCGAATCATCTAAGTCAAAATGGATAAGATGAACGTTCAACGACTATCTCGTATAACTGACGAGAGTACATCACAAGCCTATGGTGGTGGAAAAATCCTCTATCTCTAAGTAGATAAACATATAGTCTGCGCTCATGTGAAAACATGAGAAGTTCATAAAAGAACTGGCTAAGGAATTGCGCCCTTAGTTGAACAAGATAAATTTTATTGAATCTATCAAACTTTATTGAATTTATCGAACGTACGTGCTACGTTTGGTTCAATGAGGTGAGAATAATAATGAAATTTTCACGAGTTAGTCAAGTATCGGAATTAACAGGTTTGTATCCTGGTAGTCTCAGGAGAATGCTGGTGGAACACGCTACTATTCAGAAGAACAAATCTTTCATTAAAGAAGTTAAATTCTGATGATATTAGCGAAGAAAGTCAGACTGATTCCAACGCCTGAACAAGAAAAAGTGCTTAGAAACCATGCTGGTGCTGCAAGATTCGCTTATAACTATTGTAAAAGAATGAGTGATAGATACTATAAGCTATTTGGAAAATCTGTTTCACAGTTAGCTTTACAGAAACGATTTACAAAGATCAAGAAGCGAAAGAGATATGAGTGGTTACATGACATCAACGCACAAGTTCCCAAACAGGCTTCAAAAGATTTTGATACGGCGAGGAAACATTCGTTCAAAAAGTACAAAAATGGTTATCACACTTCTTATAAATCTAAAAAAGATTTAATTCAAGGATTTTATGCCAATTATGAAAGACTGATTATAGGAAAGAAAGTAGTTGATATTCAGTCTATTGGAGAAGTAAAAACAAGCCAACAACTACCAAGAAATAAAAAACCATCCAATCCAAGAGTTACATTTGATGGTCGTCACTGGTGGATTAGTGTAGGGTTTCAAGAAGACTTTGAATCACAAGAACTAACGAATGAGTCGATTGGTGTGGATGTTGGTTTAAAAGAGCTTTTTGTAGCTTCTAATGGTATGAAAGAACGAAATATAAACAAAGACGCCAAGGTTAAAAAACTTTTGAAAAGGAAAAAGTCAGCGCAAAGAGATATGTCTAGGAGATTTAAAAAAGGTGTGAAAATTCAATCTACCGGATATGAAAAAGCGAAAGCTGAACACCTGAGGTTATCTAGGAAAATTACGAATATCCGAAATAACCATATCCATCAAGCAACAGCAAAATTGGTGAAAACCAAGCCAATGAGGATTGTTGTGGAAGACTTATCTATCTCAAACCTGTTAAAAAACAAAAAACTATCGAAAGCATTTTCATTTCAAAAATTAAACTTCTTCTTTCAATGTTTGTCATACAAGTGCGAGAAGTACGGCATTGCGTATGTAAAAGCTGATAAATGGTTCGCCTCAAGCAAGATTTGCTCATGTTGCGGAGTGAAATACGACCATTCAGTTCAACCAGAAGGACAGTGGAGTTTAAAAATACGTGAGTGGCGTTGTGCTTCATGCAATAGCCATCACGATAGGGATGTAAATGCTTCGATAAATTTATCAAGATGGGTAAAATAAATGCTTGATAATAGGAGGTAACGATACTGCCTCGTGTGGAGTGTTATACCCCTCGTCCCTTCGGGGTTGCGAGAACACGATGAAGCACTAACTTGTGTAAATTTGATTGAATTGTATAGATTTAGTTAAGTTTATCGTATCGGGATGCTTGAGGGAATATGTTGAGAAGTTTACGTTTAAAAATTGCAGTAGTATTTTCGGTACTTATTTCTATGATGTTTGTAATATTAGGTACAGCTGTGTATCAATTGCAAAAAGAGAAAGAAACGCACTCCTTAGACCAGTATTCTGAAAATACGATGGATCTTGTGACAGAGCAGTTAACTGCATTTATGCAGCGAATTGAAGAAGATATGGGTCATTATGGATCTCATGATGATATTCAAAACATGCTACAAGATGGGGTTACTCCAGAAGAGGAGAGTTTTATTTTAAAGGAATTTTCAAGGTTTAAAAAGAATCATCCTGATATTTTAGATGTCTACATTGGGACGAAAGATAAAAAAACGTTGAGTGCAAATCTTGCAGATGGTGGGACAGTTCCAGAAGGATATGATCCGACGAGTCGCCCTTGGTATAAAGCGTCAGAAGCAGCTACAGAATCGACTATTTGGGGAGAACCACAATATGAAATCGCGACGGGTAAGTTAAGTATTGGAGTTTCAAAAGCCATTGTCGGACAAGATGGTTCTGTGTTAGGTGTTGTAGCAATGGATGTATCGCTAGGAACGATTCAAAAGCTACTCCATAATATTCAATATAATAATGGCGGAGAAATGTTTGTTATAAATGATAAAAATATTGCCATTGTGTACCCGGAGAAAGTAGGAAAAGATGTTTCGAAAGAACCACTTGTTAAAAGTTTAAATAAAGATGAAACGAAATTTGCGGCGGCGACATTAGGTGGAAAAGATGTAGTAGCCTATAGTCAATTGTTTGATAAGATGAAATGGAAAATTGGGATTGTATATCCGAAAGAGTCAATTGATAACTTACTCGTAGAAACAAGAAATACAGTTATTATAATGGCATGTATAAGTTTATTAATTGGAATATTAGCTTCATATTTATTCTCAAGAAGATTAGCAAGACCATTACAACTATTAACAAATCACGTTCAAAAAGTAGCGGAAGGTGATTTAACGTTGCAAATGAAGGTGACAAGTAAAGATGAGGTTGGTACGCTTACGATTCACTTTAATCATATGGTTGAGCAAATGAATGAAATGGTAAGTAAAATTAAAAATAGTGTATCGACAGTACAGAAATCGACTCACAATCTGCATTATTTAACGAATGAAACTGTAGCAGCTAGTAGAGAAGTTTCAGGTGCAATGGATGATGTGAGCGGAGGCGCGTCTACTCTTGCTAATAGTGTAGATGAAGTTTCAGCACAACTTGAAAATATGGCACAGTCGATGGAACAGATGAATAGTTCCGTTGGTGAAATAAAGGGAGTGACCGGCAAAGCAGAGGAAGCATCTAAACATGGGCTCAATACGATGCGGAATTTAGTTCGTACGAGAGGACAATCATCTTCTATCATTGTTCATACAGAGGAAGCGTCTGGTAAGTTAGAGCAAAGAGTTGGATCGATTCAAAATGTTGTAGAGCTTATAAAAGGTATTTCGGATCAAACAAATTTACTTGCTTTAAATGCTTCGATTGAAGCAGCACGTGCAGGTGAACAAGGTAAGGGATTTGCGGTTGTTGCTGAAGAGGTTCGAAATTTAGCTGAACAATCAAAAGAGGCAACCGGAGAGATTGCAACGATGATTGGTGATGTACAATTAGAAGTAAAGCGAGTTGTAGAAGTTGTAAGTAAGTTGAAAGATATTGCTGATATACAAAATAAAGTTACGACAGAGGCGGAGACAGAATTCCGCACAATCATGTCAGTCGTAAGTACAATTAGTGCTTCAGTAGAGAAGATTGTAGCAGAAGTGCAGAATATAGGTCACGAGCAAGAAGAAATTACAGATGTTATGCAAACAATCGCTGGTACGAGTCAAGAAAGTGCAGCTGTTTCTGAAGAGGTAAATGCAGCGACTGAGTCACAGGTTAATCATCTAGAGAAAGTTGCTCACACGATGGGAAGTTTGACAGAGAATATGAGAGACTTAGAAAGATTGATTGAGCAGTTTAAAGTAGAAGAGTAATGTATTAGTAAAATGATGAGGATTTCGGTAAAATAGACAATGGATATATATAAAGTAGTTATAGGAGGAAGATTATTATGGCAATTGTTGATGTATCGATTATTCCAGTAGGAACAGGTAATCCAAGTGTTAGTGAATATGTAGCAGAAGTACAAAAGGTACTAGAGAAAAATGCTGATCGTGTGAAGTATCAATTAACACCGATGAATACAGTAATTGAAGGCGATCTTCCTGTCATTTTAGAAGTAATTCAACAAATGCATGAAGTTCCATATACGAAAGGTGCACAGCGTGTTGCAACAACAATTCGTATCGATGATCGTCGTGATAAAGTAAGCACGATGGAGAAGAAATTAAACTCTGTTCGATCAAAATTATAAGAAAAAGCAGCGATCTTCGCTGCTTTTTTCATATAGGAGGAAATAAGATGAGTGAAAAGTTTAACGAGCAATTTGACGGTTTGCTAGAGAAATACACGGAATTATTACTTGGAGAGAGCAACGAAGAGCGAAAAGAGCAGGTACAGAAATGGGCACTTTATTCTTATATGGCTAAGACGATGCCAGCTTTAGTGAAACATTGGAATGAGACGTATCCAGATGCAAAAGAAGAGATGGTACAGTTAATTACGAATATTAAAAAGCTGAATGATGAGAAGCGAAATGAGAAGTAAGAAGGTTTGAGATAATGTTACCTCAAGTTTTTGTTATTAATATCCTTATATAATTTACATGAAATATAAATGGTTTTGTGAGCATGTCGAATATTTTCGGCATGCTCATTTTTTCCCTAGTAAACCCGTTTTTTCTGAATGTCGAAAAATATTTTCTTCATATTTATAAACGAGGATATAGGGTTTTAAATGTTTTGATAGTATTTTATAAATTATCTAAATAATTATTTGTATCAAATAATTTTAAACAATGATATAATTTCGAAGAGGGGTAAAAAACAGATAAATTATAGTCATAGGGGTGAATTACATGGAACAATTAATGCGAAATTCGTTTCTTTTCTTATCTAAAAATAAAGCGCTAACAAAACTGGCTAAAAAGTACGGTTTACGCTTTGGTGCAGGTCGCTTCGTCGCAGGGGAAACGATTGAATTGGCGACAGCTGCAATTAAAGCATTAAATAAGCAAGGTCTTTGTGTAACAATCGATTATTTAGGTGAATTCGTTGATAATGAAGCGGAAGCAAATGAAATGGCCAGCGAATCGATTGAAGCGATTCGTGCAATTGGAAGAGAAGGTCTTAATTCACAGCTTTCTTTAAAGATGACTTCTATGGGATTAGATATCTCTGACGAAATCGTAATGAACAATATGCGCCGTATTTTAGAAGCTGCAAAAGAAAATGGTGTGTTTATTACAATTGATATGGAAGACTATACGCGCTGCGGAAAAACAATTGATATCTTTAAACAATTGAAATCTGAATACGATAATATTGGTACTGTTATTCAAGCTTACTTATATCGTACAGAAAAAGATATTGAAGATTTAAACGCTTATAATCCTAATTTACGTCTTGTAAAAGGGGCCTATAAAGAATCTGAAGAAGTAGCGTTCCCGGAAAAGAAAGATGTAGATGACAATTATAAAAAAATTATTAAAATGCACTTATTAAATGGAAATTACACTGCAATTGCTTCACATGACGAAGCGATTATTGAATATACGAAAAAACTTGCGGAAGAACACAACATTCCAAGGGATCAATTTGAATTCCAAATGTTATTTGGTATTCGTACAGAGCGTCAACTTGAGCTAGTAAAAGAAGGTTACAAAATGCGCGTTTACGTGCCTTATGGAAACGACTGGTATGGCTATTTCATGCGCCGTCTAGCAGAACGTCCAGCAAACGTTGCGTTCGTATTAAAAGGTATGATCAAAAAATAACCAAGGAGAAAATACTCCTTGGTTATTTTAATTGCTGAAATGCGTAGTGCGCCATTTTCTTCGTATCAGGATATAGCTGCGTACGAGTAGAAGATAACACGACGTTAATGACGCGTTTACCGTCTTTTTCATCAACTGTTACGACTGTGTATTTTCCGAGTGCTGATAAACCGCTTTTACTTCCAATCGCATATGGATCGTCATATAGTTCTTCTCGTCCATAGTTTGCGATTTTTGGAGAGCGTTCGGAAGTATGTAGAGTTGTACGTGTTGAATTCATATATTCTAAAACAACCGGGTACTTTAATGCTTCTTTCGTAATAATAGCAATATCATAAGGTGATACTTTATTTCCAAGTGCATCAGCACCACTTGCGTTTTTGAAAGTCGCATGCTTTGTACCGAGTTCCTTCGCTCTAACATTCATCATTTTCACAAACTTTTCTTTTGATCCCGCAATATGTTCAGCGATTGACTCAGCGATTGGGTCTGCACTAATAATAAGCATAAGTTTTAATGCCTCGTCACGTTTTAACTTTTCACCCGCGCTAAGCTTAATCTTTGCACTTTGACTTTCTGTTTTAATCGCATTCTCTGTAACCGTAATTTCTTCATCTTCTTTTACATTCTCTAGTAAGAGTAAGGTAGTCATCATTTTCCCTATACTAGCGGGATAAGAGCGTTCATCTTCCCGTTTTCCATACAAGATTTCACCTGTGTCTGCATCGATTGTAATCCCGTATTGCCCAGTAATGTTAGGCTGATCTACTTTTACAGCTTGTTGTCTGTGAGCGTAAGAAAAGAAAATCATCCCTGTAAATAGTGTGGCGATCATTACAATCATAATTATTGTTCGTTTCATCGTCGTTCCCTCTTTTGTTTTCCATATGTACAAATAAATTGGGCAGAAAAAGCAGCCATTAATCATTATGCCACGTTCTCTGCCCAAAAATATAGCGTTATTTTTCGCCCATATTATGCTTCTTAAATTGTTGGTTATTACTTTGACGCCCTTTTTCAACACCGTGATTATGCGGACCTGCATTTCCAGTTACACTTGCTGCGCTAATTCCAGCTTTTGAAGGGTTCTTCTTAAGTTTTGCCATATATATTCCTCCTGTTTCGTCAGATTATAAAAAGGAAAAGTGCATTTTAATGAAGAAAATACACATGTATAGCATAGCCAAATGAAAGAAATATATTTATTTCAGAAAATTTTATCAATAAATATATTGCGAAAATTCAAACTGTATCATATATTTATTAGTAGAGGCTCACTCATTGATTGCGACTTATGTCGAAAAATTGAATGAGCATTCATTCAAGAATAGGGGGAGAAATGGATGTTCCAAATTAAAAAGGCTGCTGTTCTAGGTTCAGGCGTAATGGGTTCAGGGATTGCGGCACACTTAGCTAATATTGGTATTCCGACATTATTGCTTGATATTGTACCACCTGCGCTTACGAAAGAAGAAGAGGCGAAGGGACTTACATTAGAACATAAAAGTGTGAGAAATCGTTTTAGTAATACGGCTGTGCAAAAACTATTAAAGCAAAAACCAGCTCCTCTGACAGTGAAAGGAAATTTAGCACTGATTGAAGCAGGTAACTTAGAAGATGATCTTGAGCGTCTAGCTGATGTAGATTGGATTATTGAAGTAGTAGTTGAAAACTTAGATATAAAGAAGAAACTATTTGAAAAAGTAGATGCTGTTCGTAAACCAGGCTCAATTGTGAGCTCAAATACATCAGGCATTTCCGTTGAAAAAATGGCAGAGGGTCGTTCAGACGACTTCCAGAAACACTTCTTAGGAACACACTTTTTTAACCCACCACGATATTTAAAACTTCTAGAGGTAATACCGACGAAAGAAACTGATCCACAAGTATTAAGCTTCATGAAACTATTTGGCGAAGACGTTCTTGGAAAAGGCGTTGTTATCGCAAAAGACACACCAAACTTTATTGGAAACCGCATCGGTACGTATGGATTGCTTGTAACGCTTCAAGAAATGATTAAGCGTGGCTATAGCATTGGAGAAGTTGACTCTGTAACAGGTCCATTAATTGGTCGTCCGAAGAGCGCAACGTTCCGTACATTAGATGTTGTTGGTTTAGATACATTCGTACACGTTGCAAATAACGTATATGAAAATGTACAAGAAGAAGAGCGCGACGTATTTAAAGTACCTGCTTTTATGCATGACATGCTTGATAAAAAATGGCTTGGAAGCAAAACAGGTCAAGGCTTCTTCTTAAAACAAGGAAAAGAAATTTTAGAATTAAACCCTGAAACGATGGAATATGGAGCGCGTAAAAAATTAAAAGCTGCGTCCGTAGAGTTAAGTAAGCAAGAAAAAGGATTAGCGAATAAATTGAAAGCGCTTGTATACGCGAAAGATCGCGCAGGAGAGTTGTTATGGAACATTATCACACCAACTCTTTTATACTCTGCAAAGCTTCATAAAGAAATTGCTGATGATATCGTTGCAATTGACCAAGCGATGAAATGGGGCTTTGGATGGGAGCAAGGACCATTCGAAATTTGGGATGCAATCGGCGTTGAAAAGTCTGTTCAAAAGATGGAAGAAAACGGCGCAGTTGTTCCTACTTGGGTGAAAGAAATGGTAGAGAAAGGTTTCACTACTTTCTATAAACATGATAACGGCGATAGCTACTATTACGACAATGGTGAATATAAGCTAATCGAACGTAACAAAAAAGCAATTTCTCTTAAGCAGTTAAAAGAGAAAAACGGTGTGTTAAAGAAAAATAGCGGAGCGAGCTTAATTGATTTAGGCGATGGTATCCTTTGCTTAGAATTCCATTCGAAGAGCAATGCAATCGGTATGGATATTACGCAAATGATTAACTACGCTGTTGATGAAGTAGAGAAAAATTATAAAGGTCTCGTTATCGGAAACCAATCGAAGAACTTCTGCGTTGGTGCGAACCTTGCAATGATCTTAATGGAAGCACAAGACGACAACTACTTTGAAATTGAGTGGGTTGTGAAAAACTTCCAAGATGCAATGACGAAAATTAAGTACTCTTCTAAGCCAGTTGTAGCGGCGCCATATGGTATGACGCTTGGCGGCGGTACAGAAGTTTGCTTACCAGCTGCGAGCATTCAAGCTTCTAGTGAGACTTATATGGGCTTAGTAGAAGTAGGTGTTGGCTTAATCCCTGGCGGAGGCGGTAACAAAGAGTTATACATTAAACACTTAAATAAAATGGCAAACGGTGTAGAATTCGACTTACAAAAAGTTGCGAATAAAGTATTCGAATCTGTAGCGATGGCGAAAGTTTCTACATCAGCACAAGAAGCTGTATCGAACAACTTCTTAGGCGATAAAGACGGTATTAGTGTGAATGGTGATCACTTACTATATGATGCGAAACAAAAAGCACTTTCTTTATATGAAGCAGGTTATAAAGCACCTATCCGCAAAAAGATACCAGTTGTTGGTGAGTCAGGATATGCAGCGCTTGTACTTGGTGCAGAGGCAATGCATTTATCAGGTTACATTTCTGAACATGATCTGCACATTGCGAAGAAACTGGCATATGTCATTGCGGGCGGAAAAGTACCGTACGGAACAGAAGTTGATGAGCAGTATTTATTAGATGTAGAGCGTGAAGCATTTATTAGCTTAGTAAGTGAGATGAAATCACAAGCAAGAATGCAGCACATGCTTGTAAAAGGAAAACCATTACGTAACTAATAACGAGGGGAGATATCGTTCATGAGAGAAGCTGTCATTGTTGCGGGAGCAAGAACACCAATTGGAAAAGCAAAGAGGGGTTCATTAAAAACAGTTCGTCCTGACGATCTAGGGGCGTTAGTAGTAAAAGAAACGTTAAAGCGTGCGAATTATGAAGGACCAATCGATGATTTAATTTTCGGTTGTGCGATGCCAGAAGCAGAGCAAGGTTTAAATATGGCTCGTAATATCGGCGGATTAGCAGGACTTTCTTACGATGTTCCAGCTATTACAATTAACCGTTACTGTTCTTCAGGTTTACAAAGTATCGCTTACGGAGCAGAGCGCATTATGCTTGGTCACTCTGAAGCTGTATTATCAGGCGGAGCGGAATCAATGAGTTTAGTTCCAATGATGGGGCACGTTGTTCGTCCGAACAGTCGCCTTGTAGAAGCTGCTCCAGAATATTATATGGGTATGGGACATACAGCAGAGCAAGTTGCTGTGAAATATGGAATTTCTCGTGAAGAACAAGATGCATTTGCAGTAAGAAGTCATCAACGTGCTGCGAAAGCATTAGCTGCAGGGAACTTTGCGGATGAAACAGTATCTGTAGATGTGACGTTACGCTCGGTTGGATCAAACAACAAACTGCAAGAAGAAACAATCATTTTCGCACAAGACGAAGGTGTAAGAGCAGAGACAACGCTAGACATTTTAGGTAAATTACGTCCAGCATTTAACGTTCGCGGTTCTGTAACGGCTGGTAACTCTTCACAAATGAGTGACGGTGCAGCAACTGTACTATTAATGGATCGTGAAAAAGCAGTGAGCGATGGCATGAAGCCACTTGCAAAATTCCGTTCATTCGCAGTAGCTGGAGTACCACCAGAAGTAATGGGAATCGGTCCAATCGCTGCAATTCCGAAAGCATTAAAACTAGCTGGTTTAGAGCTATCTGATATCGGTCTATTTGAACTAAATGAAGCATTCGCTTCTCAATCTATCCAAGTTATTCGTGAACTTGGTTTAGATGAAGAAAAAGTAAACGTAAACGGCGGTGCAATCGCACTTGGACATCCACTTGGCTGTACAGGTGCAAAACTAACACTATCTCTTATTCACGAAATGAAACGCCGCAACCAACAATTCGGTATCGTAACAATGTGTATCGGCGGCGGAATGGGAGCAGCGGGAGTGTTTGAATTACTATAAAAAAAGTGGAAGCGGCTCGTTCTAAACGAGAGGGCGCTAAAGCAAAGAATGGAAGCAACAAAGGTTTATCCCGCATTAACGGGCAGTAAAACTCCCACTTCGAAATTCGGCTGGAGCAAAGAAGTAGGTGGGAGATCAACTGCCCGTAAACGCCCGATTGGTTCAACTAATAATCAGTGGGAAGGAACAAAACCCCCACTGATTAAAGTTTCACTTTATAAAAAATAAAAGTGAGAGCTAGCTTCTCTTAAAATGAGAAAAGCGGCTTATGAAAATATGAAGGAGGAAATTTTCATGGAAAAAACAGTAGGAAATGCGGTTAAAGGCGGTAGCTTTTTAGTAGAGGAGATTACGATTGATCAAGTATTTACGCCAGAAGATTTTTCATCTGAGCATAAAATGATTGCAAAAACGACAGAGGACTTTATCGTAAATGAAGTTCTTCCAGAGCTTGAATATTTAGAGCAACACGAATTTGATCGTTCTGTGCGTCTTTTAAAAGAAGCGGGTGAACTTGGTTTACTAGGCGCTGACGTACCAGAAGAGTACGGCGGAATTGGTCTTGATAAAGTAAGCTCAGCGTTAATCGCAGAGAAATTCTCGCGCGCTGGTGGTTTTGCAATTACTCATGGTGCTCACGTAGGTATCGGATCTTTACCAATCGTGTTATTCGGTAACGAAGAGCAAAAGAAAAAATATTTACCACTACTTGCAACTGGTGAAAAATTAGCGGCATACGCATTAACTGAGCCAGGTTCAGGATCTGACGCATTAGGTGCAAAAACAACTGCACGTTTAAATGCAGAAGGTACGCATTACGTATTAAATGGTGAAAAACAATGGATTACAAACTCTGCATTTGCTGACGTATTTATCGTATACGCAAAAATAGACGGTGAGCACTTCTCAGCATTTATCGTAGAGAAAGACTACGCTGGTGTATCTACAAGCCCTGAAGAGAAGAAAATGGGTATTAAATGTTCTTCAACTCGTACGTTAATTTTAGAAGATGCGTTAGTACCGAAAGAAAACCTACTTGGTGAAATCGGTAAAGGCCATATTATTGCGTTCAACATTTTAAATATCGGTCGTTATAAATTAGGTGTTGGTACAGTTGGATCTGCGAAACGTGCAGTAGAAATTTCAGCACAATATGCAAATCAACGTCAACAATTCAAACAACCAATCGCTCGCTTCCCATTAATTCAAGAGAAACTTGCGAATATGGCAGCGAAAACATATGCAGCTGAAAGCTCTGTATATCGTACAGTAGGTTTATTCGAAAGCCGCATGAGCACATTATCTGAAGAAGAAGTAAAAGACGGTAAAGCAGTAGCAGCTTCTATCGCTGAATATGCAATCGAGTGTTCTTTAAATAAAGTATTCGGTTCTGAAGTGCTAGATTATACAGTAGATGAAGGTGTTCAAATTCACGGTGGTTACGGATTTATGGCAGAGTACGAGATTGAAAGAATGTACCGCGATTCTCGTATTAACCGTATTTTCGAAGGCACGAACGAAATTAACCGCCTAATCGTACCAGGTACGTTCTTACGTAAAGCGATGAAAGGTGAATTACCACTTCTTCAAAAAGCACAAAAATTACAAGAAGAGTTAATGATGATGATGCCAGAAGAAGTAGGCGATGAGCCATTAGCACTTCAAAAATATTTAGTAAAGAACGCGAAGAAAATCGGTTTAATGGTAGCTGGATTAGCTGCTCAAAAATACGGTAAAGCATTAGATAAAGAGCAAGAAATTCTTGTGAATATCGCTGACATCGTAAGCAATCTTTACGCAATGGAATCAGCTCTTCTTCGTACAGAAAAAGCAATTAAAACAACTGGTCTTGAAAAGAATAAACAAAAAGTGTTATACACTGAAGTATTCTGCCAAGAAGCATTCAACGAAATCGAAGCAGATGCGAAAGAAACACTTATCGCAGTTGAAAATGGCGACATGCTGCGCATGATGTTATCATCATTACGTAAATTAACTCGCCACACACCACTTAACGTAATTCCGAAGAAACGTGAAATCGCTGCAAAAATTTTAGAAGATGAGCGTTACACAGTTTAATAGCTGTAAAGAACAGTAGTCGTATAAACGGCTACTGTTCTTTTTTTTGCAAAAATGAAATTTTTAGTGACATAAAACTAATGCCATTAGTATAATAAAACTAATAGCATTAGTTTTATTCGGAAAGGGAGCTGGAAATATGAGAGTGATACATGAAAAAACGGTATATCAATTGTCATTTTTACCAAGAGTGTTTCCTGTGAATTGTTACTTTGTGGAGGAAGAAGATGGTTTAACTTTAATTGATGCGGCTTTGCCATATAGCGCAAAAGGTATTTTACAGGCGGCTGAGAACATAGGGAAACCCATTACTAAGATTGTATTAACACATGCGCATGATGATCATATCGGTGCACTAGACGCATTAAAGGAAGTACTTCCTAATGTTCCAGTCTATATTTCTAAGCGGGACGCAAAGCTGTTAGAAGGAGATACGACGTTACAAGAGGATGAACCGAATATACCGATAAAAGGCGGTGTACCTAAAAAGGTAAAAACGGTACCTGATGTTTTATTGGAAGATGGCGACCGAGTTGGATCGCTTCTTGCGATTATGACACCGGGACATACGCCAGGATCCATGTCGTTTCTTGATGTACGAAATAAAGCTCTTATTGTCGGGGATGCATTCCAAACAAGAGGAGGTATGGCTGTTTCGGGTCAAATGAAATTTTGGTTTCCGTTCCCTGCGATGGCAACGTGGAGCAAAGAAATATCATTACAAAGTGCAGAGAAGTTAAGCGAATATGAGCCTTCTTTGCTTGCGGCAGGACATGGGAAAATGATAAAGAATCCAGGCACTGTCATAAAACTTGCTATTAAGGAAGCTAAGCGGAATATAGAAGGTAGGAAAGAGGGATAATTTATGTCACCGAGAATCGGACTTACATTACAGAAAATTGTAGAAACAGCGGCCGAAATTGCAGATACAAATGGAATACAAGAAGTAACGTTAGCTTCATTAGCGCAAACATTAGGGGTACGTTCACCCTCGCTATACAATCATGTAAAAGGCTTACAAGATGTACGGAAAAATCTTGGTATGTACGGAATCAAACAGCTGTATAAAAGACTGGAAGAAGCGGCCGAGGGTAAATGTATGGATGAAGCAATTCATGCTTTAGGAAAAGAGTATGTAGCATTCGTACGCAAGCATCCTGGACTGTATGAAGCAACTTTTTTAAGAGATGAAGAAGTAAGAAAAGCAGGTGACGGAATTGTAACGCTTTGTCTTCAGGTTTTACAACAGTATGGCTTAGAAGGAGAGAATGCACTTCATGCGACACGTGGATTCAGAAGTATTTGTCATGGATTTGCGTCGATTGAACAGCAAGGTGGATTTGGTTTGCCGCTAGATTTAGATACAAGTTTACATGTATTATTGGAAACGTTTATTAAAGGATTACATGTAATGAGAGATTGAATAGGAAGCAAAAAAACGTGAATTTGTTACTGATCATGCTTTTTGTATAGTAGGCTGCCGTTTGCTGGAGACAAGATTACAAAAGGATGTGAAGTGAAATGTTTGCAGGACATTTTGGCTTAGCGGCAGTAGTGAAAACAAAGTCACCTAAACTACCACTTTGGGCTCTCATGTTAAGCACACAATTATTGGATGTCATTTTTTTACCGCTTTATGTTTTAGGAGTAGAGACAATTGAGCCTATTAATAGTAATGGTTATGGTGAAGCAATCATTCACGCAGATTATTCACATTCTTTAATAGGGGCATTGTTTATTGCCTTTGTTGCAGGAATAGTAGGTATGAGATTTTGGGGCAAACGGAGTGGCTTTGTTGTTGGGGCTGTAGTTTCTAGTCATTGGATTCTTGATTTACTTGTGCACCGCGCTGATTTGCCGCTACTTCCAGGGAATTTCGGAGACTTACCTATGCTAGGTTTTGGGTTGTGGCGATTTCCGGCTATTAGTATCATATTGGAATGTATTCTTATTGCGGTGGGTGGCATATTATACTTCAGATTTACCGTTTCCAGTGCGGGCGAACAAAAGAAATTTATAGCAAGAGTAACCGGCGGATTGGTAGTTATATTATTAATTCTTTCGTTACGTATAAGTATGGCGTTTTGAGTATGAATAGCCAGAAACCTTAGAAGCGATTCTAAGGTTTTTTAGTGCATATGATTCCAAAAGAACCGTAGGCTTTTTCTCATTAAATGATATTATCTTGCAGGTTTGAAAAATGTGTATATGGCTAAGGAAAAGCAAACGAAAATAAATGCGATAGGGTCTTGATAGGGATTAGGTTCAGAGCCCTTCTGGATTTCTGTAAGGAAGTCATGTGTTTTCATGTTCATTTCTCCTTTAATTAATAAGTTTTATATGATGCGAGGGTTATGGTGGATAGATAAGAAATTTTTGGAATTCCATCTAATAATTATTCTATAGTAATCTAGTTTCAAAAACTATATAATACAAAGTTTTCATGATATGTAAAATTGCATATTATTCTTTTTGAAAATTTTGTTACGATATCTATATATTTGTATTAAGTGTTTTTGTTAAGGTAATGAAAACAAATGGAGGAATAGTATGAAAAAAGCAGTATTAGACGCGTATAATGCAGAAAGAGAAGTAGATAACATAACATATAAAAATCTAGTTGTAACGATTGCAAGCATTCTAGGGTTCTCACTCTTAGGGGGATTATTCCTTGCTTTAGCCCTTGGAATTTTTGGAGAAGAGGTATTACGTGCTAATTTAGAGGGATATTATTTACTTCTATTTGATGCAGCTGTTGTTACTATTGTTTTATTTGCTTATAAACCAGTGCTTCATTTTATTAAGAACATTTGGGATGTATCTGTTTTAAAAAATGGGAAAACCTACTTGTATTTATTAATAGGTTTTATCATCATTGCATTAACTCAGTATGTAATGTTAGAGTTGTTTAGCTTTGAAAGTGCAGAGCAGCAACGAGATCAATTAGGGAGCTTAGGACTTCAAAATAGTCTACAAAGTATTATATATGTGTTAAGTGTTGCTATAATTACACCAATTAAAGAAGAAATTTTATATAGAGGTATTTTGTATCGATTTTTTGAAAAGAAATATAGTTTTCTAGTTGGTACCATTATTTCTTCCTTCATCTTTGGGATTCTTCATGGTGGTTTTCCGATTACGGCAATGATTATGGGGATTGTATTTGCTATGTTATATAAGAAAACACAATCTATTGTACCTAGTATCATTTTACATATTGTATGGAACCTACTTGTGAGTATAAGTATGATTGTTTCTTTATAAAATTGAATGAATATTTAGCAGAAAAGATGAATGGCCTAGCTATTCATCTTTTATTTTGTTTATATGTGGGAAAAGTTAATGAATACAATCCAAAAAGAACCAAATACTAATGATGAATGAACAAAGAAAGGCGGGTATGTTAGATGCAAAACTTAACAGAGCTTGAAGTTGAAAACTTACGTCATTTAATTGGTGGACATGCGACGATTATTAACAAATTGGAACAGTATGCACAGGCTTGTACGGACCCACAGCTAAAGCAAATGCTTGAGAAGGATGCACAAGATGCACGAAATACGAAACAGCAGTTAATGACTTTTCTAGGATAGGAGGAAGAGAGAAATGAATGAAAAAGATATGGTAAATGATTATTTAGCAGGGTTAAATTCAAGTTTAACAAGTTATGCAAATTATATTTCTCAGTCTGATAATGAACAGTTACATCAAACGTTAATTCAAATTCGTAATCAAGATGAATCCCGTCAACGTAATATGTATGAATACGCAAAGCAAAAAAGTTATTACAAACCGGCAGCACCTGCTAATCCAATGATTGTACAGCAATTGAAAAGTCAATTAAGTGCGGAATAGTGTGATGAATGAAACGAGCGAATGGATTCGCTCGTTTTTTTGTTTGGTATATGTCAATAAATACATAAAAAATATTTTTCCGGTTGTAACAAATATGACGAAAATGTAATATAACAATTCACAAAAAGGACAAAAGTTTGCTCAATATTTCACAAAGTATCCATGGTTTCTATCGTGAGAACCTCTATAATTAGGGGTGTAAAGAACGAAAGAAATAGACTACATGATCAATTAGGAGAGATTGCTATGAATAGAAACACAAGAAAAATTGCAATTATCGGTACTGGATTAGTTGGATCAAGCTGTGCGTATTCCATTGTAAACCAAGGGATTTGCGAAGAGCTATTGTTAATTGATATAAATCATGAACGTGCAGTTGGAGAAGCGATGGATTTATCGCACTGCATTAACTTTACAAATACAAGAACAAAAGTATATGCAGGAAGTTATGAAGACTGCAAAGATATGGACATTGTAATTATTACAGCAGGACCAGCTCCAAAACCTGGACAAAGCCGTTTAGACACTTTAGGAGCAAGTGCAAAGATTATGGAAAGTATTGTTGGCGGCGTAATGGAAAGTGGATTTGATGGTATTTTCTTACTCGCATCGAACCCAGTTGATATTATTACATATCAAGTGTGGAAATTATCTGGATTACCTAGAAATCGTGTGATAGGTACTGGTACATCACTAGATTCTTCTCGCTTAAGAACAATTTTATCTGAAATGTTACATGTAGATCCTCGTAGTATTCATGGGTATTCATTAGGAGAACATGGTGATTCTCAAATGGTTGCTTGGTCTCACGTAACTGTTGGTGGAAAATCAATTCTGCAAATTTTAGAGGAACAAAAAGAACGCTTAGGTGAAATAGATTTAGATGAAATTGTTGAGAAGACTGCAAAAGCTGGATGGGAAATTTATAAGCGCAAAGGAACTACTTATTACGGAATCGGAAATTCTTTAGCTTATATTGCTCGCTCAATTTTCAATGATGATCACCGTGTTATCGCTGTTTCAGCCATTTTAGATGGTGAATATGGCGAATACGATATTTGTACAGGAGTACCAGCAATTATTACTAGAGATGGTATAAGAGAAGTGGTAGAACTAAACTTATCAGAAGATGAAGAAAGTCGCTTTGCAAAATCAAACGATGTTTTACGCGATTATATGAAAACAGTTGGTTACTAAATTATAGGAGAAGGTGAAACAAATGAAGGAATATATAATGTCTCGTGTGTTTAAAGCTTCAGCCGGAATCGCACAGGGTATTTTCGTATCCCTTGGAATTGGTTTACTGATCGAAAATATAGGAAGAATTGTTGATATCCCATTACTTATTACAATCGGAGTTGTTGCAAAATCACTTATGGCACCAGCAATTGGAGCCGGGATTGCCTTTATGCTCGGTGCAAACGGACTCGTAATTTTCTCAGCAATGGTAGCTGGAGCAATTGGAGCAGGTTCCATTTCAATTACTGAAGCTGGTCTCATCATTAAAACAGGTGAACCAATCGGTGCATTATTAACAGCGACTTTAGCAGTTTATATTGGTAAACGATTAAGTGGAAAAACTGCTTTAGATATGATGCTCGTTCCATTTGCAGCAATATTAGGTTCTGGTTTAGTCGGTATTTGGTTAGCTCAAAATATTAGCCCAGTTTTAAATACAGTTGGAGCATTCATTAAAGATAGTTCAGCTGGTAGCCCGTTTATCGCTTCTATCGTGATTGCTGTAGTTTGGGGATTGTTACTTATCTCTCCAGCTTCATCAGCTGCGTTAGCGATAGCGCTTAGCTTAGACGGTGTTGCAGGCGGTGCAGCACTTGCAGGATGTGTTGCTCAATTTATCGGATTCTCTGTTATTTCAGCGAAAGAAAATAACTTAGGTGGCATATTAGCCCAGGCACTTTGTACTCCAAAAGTGCAGTTACCGAACATTACTAAAAATCCAATGATTCTCGTCCCAACTGTCGTCGCCAGTGCAATAGTTGGCCCAGTATCGGCACTAATTTTCCAACTGGAAGCAGGAAAAGAAATTGCAGGTCTTGGATTAAGCTCTCTTATCGCACCAATTAATTTAATTTCCAGTCAAGGGTGGGAAGTTGTCCCAGCGATGGTAATCACTTATATCATCATTCCAGTAGCTGTTTCTTATATACTGTACATTGCTCTTAAAAAAGCAGGTCGTATTCATTCTGGTGATATGACTGTACCGCAATCTTAATTTGAAAATCTCCTTAATATAGAGAAAAGCAGACTGAAGCCACAGTCTGCTTTTTTACATTTTATGATTTTGTTTTACTGGAACACGTACTGTTTCTTTTGCTAATAATAGCTGAACGCCGAAGTAAAGTACGCTTGCAAGCGTCATTCCAGAAATGGCGTCTACAAATGCATGCTGCTTCGTAAATAATGTTGATAAAATAATAAGCGTACCGAAGAAAGTAAGGATGTAATATTCCAAAGTATGCTGTTCCTTGCGCTTAAAGGCAGCTAACATAATTACAAATGTCGTAAGGACATGAATGCTTGGGAAGCAGTTTACTGGATGATCAATACTATAAATATAGCGGACTAGTTCGGAAAATACATCTGTTCCAACGACGGTTGGGCGTGGTACAGTTGTCTGCCAAAAAAAATAAATCGAAAAACAAGCAAGTTTTCCAAGAATTACACTACTTAAAGTGACATAATATTGCTTTCGATCAGCAAAACAGTAATAAATAAGTGCACCGTATAAGTATGGAAACCAAAGTAAGTAAGGAATAATAAATGCTTTCACAAATGGAATCCAATCATCTACTACAGTTGTGACATCTACTGCGTGAACAGTAGATTTATTTAATACATCGTAAAGGGGACTTACGAGTACGAGTAGAAGTATATAACTTAACGGAAGAAGAGATGAAAGTTTAAATTTCTTCATGATAATCTCCTATGTTTTAGTAATGTAAATAAATTCAATTGATTATAATATAGAAAATCCAATTGGGCTATCGATTTTACTTACATTTTCTTGAATTCACCTTACATTTTTGTCACTTGACTTAAAAGAGGGGGAGGGTGCTATATGAAGCGTTCATTTTATTTCTTAGTTTTTATATTGTTATGCCTAGTGAGTACTGGGTGTGCAAAAGATAAAGAAGGAGAGAAATTAGAATATAACGGGAGAGCACTCGTCATTGGAGCTGTTGGTGAAAAGCCGAAAGATACGTTTAGAAATATAAAGTTTGAAAAAGTGAAGTTAGAGGAATTGGAAAAGAAAGCTAAGGAAGTGGATGGTTTTCTAATAATGAAAGATCACTTTCAAGAAGCCTCAACAGAGCAGTATAAAGATGTATTTTCATCGCTAAAGAAACCAGTATTTTTTATTGGTTTACAAGATAAATCATATTCAACTTTTATTACAAAAGGGATAGAGTATAACAGTGCACGAAAAGATGTAAATGCTATGTACGTGCAAGGTTTTGCAAATATTGGAAGTGGCGAAGGGCAACAATGGGGAGTAGGTTTATCGAATGGTGGAAATACAGAAGAAAGTATTCATAATATGTATATAGTAGTATTTCAAACCATTTCGGACTATTTAAGTCGATGATGAAGGATCCTGTAAAAGGGCTTCTTATTTTTTAAATAAAGTGAAACTTTAATCAGTGGGGGGTTTGTCCATCCCCCACTGATTATTAGCCCGCACCAATCGGGCTCTTACTGCCCGCAAATAGCGGGATAAACGTTTGTTTAAGATATATGTTCGGTATAGAAAATCATGTATTCCAAAGGTGATATAGAAAAACATGAAATTAATCAAACGTTTGTTTAAGAGGTATGTTCGGTATGGAAGAATTCATGTATTCCAAAGGCTGGGGTAGAAAAACATGAAATTAATCAAACGTTTGTTTAAGGTATATGTTCGGTATAAAAGAATCTACGTATTCCGAAGGTTGGGGTAGAAAAATATGAAATTAATCAAACGTTTGTTTAAGATATATGTTCGGCGTGGGATGAGAAAAAATTTTTAAAAAATTATATATTTATTTTTTCTTAATAAATGGCGGAAAAATAAGAAAAATTAGCAGGATTATTAAAAATTATCACGAAATAAGTAAAAGTTTAGCGAATAATCGTTTGAAATAATAAAATGTTTTCTATATGATAAAGGTAAAGGTTAGTAAAAAAGTAGGTGAATTTATGACAGTAACATTTTATTCATATCCAAAATGTGGCACATGTCAAAAAGCAAAGAAATGGTTTGAGGCAAACGATGTAGCATATGAGATGATTCATATTGTTGAAAATCCACCGTCAAAAGAAGATTTACGTAATTTACATGAGAAAAGTGAATTACCATTAAAAAAATTCTTTAATACAAGTGGAATGCGTTACCGCGAACTTGGTTTAAAAGATAAGTTAAAGGATGCAAGCGAAGACGAAATGTATGAGCTTTTAGCATCTGATGGCATGTTGATTAAACGTCCAATTGTAACAGATGGAACGAGTGTAACACTTGGTTTTAACGAAGAGCAGTTTGAAAGTGTGTGGAAAAAGTACCAATAAGGTATTTTTACATAATTAATACATTCACTGGAGGTACAGTCATGAGCATTCCAAATAATTTACGTTACTCTGAAGAACACGAATGGGTAAAAACAGAAGGTAATGCGGTTGTTATCGGTATTACTCATTTTGCGCAAGGTGAGTTAGGCGATATCGTATTCGTTGAACTTCCTGAAGTAGGTGCAACAATCCAAGCTGACGAGCCATTCGGAAGCGTAGAATCTGTTAAAACAGTTTCTGAATTATACGCACCTGTAAGTGGTAAAGTTGTAGCAGTAAACGAAGAATTAAGTGACCAACCAGAACTAGTTAACGAATCTCCATACGAGGGTGCATGGATGGTTAAAGTTGAACTTTCTGATGCAAGCCAAGTTGAGAAGTTATTAACTGCAGAAAAATATGCAGAAATGACAAACCAAGACTAATTATAGTCGACTAAAGGACAGCCTTTGTGCTGTCCTTTTTTATGTTGTGTACATAATGAATTTAAAAACATATATATTAATTATTATATAGGAGAACGTTTTTGAAAAACTTTTTTCATGGAGGCTTCATGCTGAGCGAGCCGCTTGCGCTTTTCATTATGATCCAGCTCCAGCGGCTAGAACAGTCGGTCATTTCACTCCTTCACTTGAGGCAAAAGGCGCCTCTAGTTCAGGAGTTCCAAAGCCCTCTTGTTCTGAGCGAGCCGCTTCCGCTTTTCTTTGTGATCCAGCTCCAGCGGCTAGATTGTTCGGTGGCTTCGCTTCTTCCTACAAGGCAAAAAGCGCCTTTACGTCAGAAGCTCCATCCCCCTCACAATCTGAGCAAGCCGCTTCCGCTTTTCTTTTGCAAAAATAAACAGGAAACAACATGAAAATAACGAATATACTATATACTAAGTTAAAGGTTGTATAGTATATGGTGATCGGGTGATGACATATGATTTATGTGGAAAAAGTCATTATTGTAGAAGGTAAATCGGATAGAAGAAAGATTGAATCTATTATTCGTGAACCAGTGGAAATTGTTTGTACAAATGGTACAATTGGTTTGTCGAAAATGGATGAGCTCATTGATCAATTTTTTGATAAGGACGTATATGTGCTAGTGGATGCTGATGATGCAGGAGAAAAGTTAAGGAAACAATTCCGAAAAGAATTTCCGCAAGCAGAGCATATTTATATTGATCGCTCGTATCGCGAGGTAGCGACTGCACCTTCTTCACATTTAGCAAATGTATTATGGGGAGCAGACATTGACGTTTATACAGAATATTTACGGTAAGGAATGATAGAAGTGATTGATTGGACAGGTGCCGAAGCTACAGCCCTAATAGGAAATGAAGAAAAAACAGTGTTATATGTGTATACACCAATGTGTGGAACATGCCAATTGGCAAAGAAGATGTTAACGGTCGTTGAGATGACGATTGAAGATTTGAAAATTGGAATGTTAGATTTAAATTATGCCCCGTATTTAGCGAAAGAGTATGGGATAGAAAGTGTACCGTGTTTACTTATTTTTGAAAATGGGACACTGATGAAGAAGATATATGCATTTCATTCGGTTGAATATTTATATACGGAATTAAAGTAGGCGGCAAAGTTTTTGCCGCCTCGACATATTTCTTGGGAAATATGTCGACATGCGTGATAGATACAGTATTTGTCGAGCGAAAGTAACAGGATTGCCCTTTAAGAAGAGGGAATGGTATGTAATAGAAAGTGATATGAGGGATGTGGTTTAGGATGAAATTATATTCTTTGCTTCAATCATTTGTAAATTACGCTAATGGTCAATATCATTTAGAACCGCTTTTAAGGCAAGGAGAAAGAACTGTTAATTTTCGTTTTGGAGATGAATGCTGTTCGTTACAAATTTCAAGAGATTATATAGAACTTTTGAAAGAGGCGAGAGGAACGGAACAAATCGTTTGTTTAGAGGAAGAGGATGTACAAAAATTAGTGACTGGAAATATGAGGTTGCAAAAGTTAATGAGTGATGGACGGGTACAATATTCTGGAACGTATCGAACGATGTTATTAGTTGAATCGATGTTTCATATATGTAAACCGATGTCAGTCGGAGCTTAAAATTCTGAAGTTTCTTTTTTTACGAAAATTTCTGTTGACAGAGCGTGTGGATATTGATACAATTCAATTCATAAAATATAGACAATTTCATAAATTTTAAATCAGACGAAAATTTAATCTGATTTCTCTTATTAAGAGAGGTGGAGGGACTGTGCCCTGTGAAGCCCGGCAACCGTCAACTTATGTTGAAATGGTGCCAATTCCTGCAAAGCAAATGCTTTGAGAGATGAGAGAGAGGGATAATGTTGTTATATACGCATAAAAACCTTTCTGCTTCTCTAGAAGCAGAAAGGTTTTTTGTCGTTTGAATGCGGAGGACATTCAAATAATAAGAGGAGCTATAACGATGGACTACACGCATGAAAAATAAAAAATGCGGAGTCTATCCAAAGTTTTATGAAATCCAGCTCCAGCGGCTAGAACGTTCGATGGCTTCGCTTCTTCCTATGAGGCAAAAAGCGCCTCTACGTCAGAAGCTCCATCCACTTCACATTCTAAACGAGCCGCTTGCGCTTTTTAAACAAAAAAGGGGTGAGCATCATGATTTTATTAGAAAATGTAAAGAAAATATATAAGGCAAAAAGCGGTGATGTCACTGCTGTAGATAACGCCAACTTACAAATAGAGAAAGGCGAAATATTTGGTGTTATCGGATATAGTGGCGCTGGGAAAAGTTCTTTAATTAGATTGTTTAATCAGTTAGAGAAACCAACGTCTGGTCAAATTACAATCGCAAATCGTGTGATTTCAGCAATTACAGGAAGTGAACTTCGTAAGGCAAGACAAGAAATCGGAATGATTTTTCAGCACTTCAACTTACTTTGGTCACGAACTGTACGCGAAAATATCGAATTCCCACTTGAAATTTCGGGTGTGGATAAGGCGAAGAGAAGAAAACGTGTTGATGAGTTAATTCATCTCGTTGGATTAGAAGGAAAAGGAGACGCATATCCATCGCAGCTAAGTGGTGGACAAAAGCAGCGCGTCGGGATTGCAAGAGCGTTAGCAAATAATCCACAAGTACTTTTATGTGATGAAGCAACGTCAGCTCTTGATCCGGAAACGACAGATCAAATTTTAGATTTATTGTTAGATATTAATAAGCGTCTCGGCTTAACAATTGTATTGATTACGCATGAGATGCACGTTATTCGCAAAATTTGTAATCGAGTTGCTGTAATGGAGAAAGGGAAAATCGTAGAAACGGGTCCAGTACTTGACGTATTCCGTAATCCGCAGCAAGACATTACAAAACGATTTGTACAGCAGTTAACGGATTCTGAAGATACAAATGAAACGATTGAAAGTTTAATTGAAAAATACCCAGATGGAAAAGTAGTTCGCTTGCAGTTTGTCGGTGAAGCGGTAGAAAGACCAGTACTTCAAAGGTTAATGCAGCGCGGTGATATAGAAGTTAGCATTTTGCAAGGAAATATCGCGCAAACGAATAACGGATCTTACGGAAGTTTAGTCGTTCATTTAAATGGTGAAGAAACAGCGATCCAGCAAGCAATAGAAGGGATTCATCAAGATCAAGTAGAGCTGGAGGTGATTGCACATGGATAAGTTAATCGCAAATATTGATTGGAATCAAATGTTAGAAGCAACTGGTGAAACGTTATATATGACGGCAATCGCAGCGCTTGCCACATTTGTTTTAGGACTTATTTTAGGATTATTACTCTTTATGACAGCGAAAGATAATTTATGGGAAAATAAAGCGATTAATACGGTGATTGGAGCGTTCGTAAACATTTTCCGTTCTATACCGTTCATCATTTTAATTATTTTATTAATCCCATTCACAAAGATTCTTCTTGGAACAATTCTCGGAGCGAGTGCAGCGCTGCCAGCTTTAATTATTGGAGCGGCACCATTTTACGCGAGAATGGTTGAAATCGCACTTCGTGAAATTGATAAAGGTGTAATTGAAGCTTCAAAAGCGATGGGAGCAAAAACAAGCACAATTATTTTGAAGGTGTTAATTCCAGAATCGTTACCAGCGTTAGTATCTGGTATTACGGTTACGACTATTGCTTTAGTAGGCTATACAGCAATGGCAGGTGTTGTTGGTGCTGGTGGTCTTGGAACACTTGCTTATTTAGAAGGGTTCCAGCGAGGAAATAACGATGTAACAATCGTTGCGACAATTTGTGTATTACTCGTTGTATTTTTAATTCAGTGGATTGGTGATAGTTTAACGACTCGAATAGATAAAAGATAATGAAAACAGGGGGATATTTTAAATGAAAAAATTATTACTTACAGCACTTATTTCAACTTCAATTTTTGGGTTAGCTGCTTGTGGCGGGAAAGATAAAGATGAAAAAAAACTTGTTGTTGGTGCTTCTAACGTACCGCACGCTGAAATTTTAGAAAAGGCAAAACCGTTACTTGAGAAAAAAGGAATTGAGTTAGAAATTAAAAAATTCCAAGACTACGTGTTACCGAATAAATCGTTAGCAGATAAAGAATTAGATGCGAACTACTTCCAGCACATTCCGTATTTAGAAAAGGAAATTAAAGATAAAAAATATGACTTTGAAATAGCAGGAAAAGTTCATTTAGAACCGATTGGTGTGTATTCTCAAAAATATAAGAGCTTAAAAGAACTTCCAAACGGGGCGACAATTATTATGAGTAATTCTGTTACTGATCATGGTCGTGGTTTAGCAATTTTACAAAAAGAAGGCATTTTAAAAATTAAAGACGGAGTAGAGCCAGTTAAAGCAACTCCAAAAGATATTGCGGATAATCCGAAAAACTTAAAATTCAAAACAGATATCGAGCCGGGTCTATTGCCACAAGTGTATAACAATAAAGAAGGCGATGCGGTTCTAATTAATTCTAACTATGCAATTGATGCGAAATTAAACCCAGAAAAAGACGCGATTGCAATTGAAGGAAATGATTCTCCATACGCAAACGTAGTAGCTGTTCGTAAAGGCGATAAAGATAAAAAAGAGATTAAAGCTCTTATAGAAGTACTGCATTCTAAAGAAATTGAAGACTTTATTACTAAAGAATATAAAGGGGCAGTTGTTCCTGTAAAAGAATAATTGCGGAAAAAGGGCTGGTGTATGCTGGCTCTTTTTATAACTACATAACTATAGGGGAGAAGAGGGACATCATATGAAAAAGATTATATTGTCAGTTGTTACAGCACTGTCTGTATTTACATTAGCTGCTTGCGGGGGGAAAGATGAGAATAAGCTTGTCGTTGGCGCTTCTAATATACCGCACGCTGTTATTTTAGAAAAGGCACAGCCAATATTAGAGAAAAAGGGCATTAAGTTAGAGATAAAAAAATTCCAGGATTATGTTTTACCAAATAAGGCATTAGCTGATAAAGAAATCGATGCAAATTATTTTCAACATATCCCTTATTTAGATAAAGAGATTCAAGAAAAAGGATACAAAATTGTAAATGCAGGAAAAATTCATTTAGAGCCAATGGGCATTTATTCTAAGAAATATAAAAGCTTAAAAGAGCTTCCAGATGGAGGAACGGTTATTATGAGTAATAACGTAGCTGAGCGTGGTCGTATGTTAGCGTTGTTACAAAAAGGCGGCGTTATTAAATTAAAAGACGGTGTAGATGTTGTTAAAGCAACAGTAAAAGATGTTGTAGAAAATCCGAAAAATTTAAAGTTTAAAACAGATGTAGAACCTGGACTTTCACCGAAGCTGTACGAAAACAATGAAGGTGATGCTTTATTTATTAATTCAAACTACGCAATTGATGCGAAATTAAATCCAACAAAGGATGCAATCGCAATTGAAGGATCAGACTCTCCTTACGCAAATATTATCGCAGTTCGTAAAGGTGACGAGAAGAAAAAAGAAATTAAAGAGCTAGTAGAAGTGCTACATTCAAAAGAAATTCAAGATTTTATCAATAAAGAATATAAAGGTGCTGTACTTCCAGTAAATGAATAAGTGCAGGAAAGGATTGGGAAATTCCCAGTCCTTTTTTCTTTATATATATAAGAAGAAAAGTGTATCATATAAGGATGCAAGGGAAATACTTATATACATTTGTGAAAAAATTGTTACTTTTTTTTGTCGTTTGCGATATCATTTTATTTGCTATAAGATTAGAATGAGAATAAAATGAGAATATGAACGTTTTAGTAATTTTTAAAATGTATATAGAGGATTAATGGAGGTATTGAGATGGCTGGTTCTACATTAACGGTTAAAGACTTACACGTATCAATCGACGGTAAAGAAATTTTAAAAGGTGTAAACCTTGAAGTAAAAGGTGGAGAAATCCACGCAATTATGGGACCTAACGGAACAGGTAAATCAACTTTATCTTCTGCGATTATGGGTCACCCAAAGTATGAAGTAACAGAAGGTAGCATCATCATCGACGGTGAAGATGTATTAGAAATGGAAGTAGACGAGCGCGCACTAGCAGGTCTATTCTTAGCAATGCAATATCCAAGTGAAATTAGCGGAGTAACAAACGCTGACTTCTTACGTTCTGCAATTAATGCACGTCGTGAAGAAGGCGAAGAAATTTCTCTTATGAAATTTATCCGTACATTAGATAAAAACATGGAATTCCTAGAAATGGATCCAGAAATGGCACAACGTTACTTAAACGAAGGTTTCTCTGGCGGTGAGAAAAAACGTAATGAGATTCTTCAATTAATGATGATCGAGCCAAAAATTGCAATCTTAGATGAAATCGACTCAGGTCTTGATATCGATGCATTAAAAGTTGTATCTAAAGGTATTAACCAAATGCGCGGCGAAGAGTTCGGCTGCCTAATGATTACGCATTACCAACGTTTATTAAACTACATCACTCCAGACTTCGTTCACGTTATGATGAACGGTCGTATCGTTAAATCTGGTGGCCCTGAGCTTGCACAACGTCTAGAAGCTGAAGGTTACGACTGGATTAAAAAAGAATTAGGTATTGAAGACGAAACAGCAGAGCAAGAAGCGTAAGAGAGGAGCATAAACATGACAATCGGTACATTACCTTTCGATCAAGAAACAATCCGTCAGCGCGCAAGCGAAGTAAACGAAGCTGCTTGGTTGACTGAGTTCCGCTTACAAGCTCTTGCACAAGCAACTGAACTTCCAATGCCAACGCCTGATAAAACGAAAATTGAAAAATGGGACTTTATCGGAAAAGGCGACGCTGCTAAGCAAGAGCCTGTAAGTTCTTTAACAGAGCTTCCAGAAGCAGTGAAAAACTTAATCGATGAAAATAACAGCGTATTAGTACAACGTACTGGTACAACTGCTTTCGTTTCTTTAGCAGACGAAGCGAAAGAAAAAGGTGTTATTTTTACAGACATCGTAACAGCTGCAACAGAGCATGCTGAATTAGTACAAAAGTACTTAATGAAAGACGGCGTGAAAGTAGACGAGCATCGTCTAACTGCACTTCATGCTGCATTAATCAACGGCGGTGCATTCGTATATGTTCCGAAAAACGTTGTTCTTGAAACTCCACTTCAAGCTGTATTCTTAGTAGACGGCGAAGAAGCTAACGTATATAACCACGTATTATTCGTAGCTGATGCGAACAGTACTGCAACATATGTAGAAAACTACGTTGCAAATGAAAATGCTAAAGGTATTGCAAATATCGTAGCAGAAGTAATCGTGGAACAAGGCGCACAAGTGAAATTCGGTGCGGTTGATCTATTAGCAAAAGACGTAACAACTTACGTTAACCGCCGCGGTATTGTTGGACGCGACGGCCGTATTGATTGGGCTCTAGGCCTTATGAATGACGGAAATACAATCTCAGAGAACGTTACGAACTTAATGGGCGACGGATCATTTGCTGATACAAAAACAGTAACAATTGGCCGTGGTAACCAAACACAAAACTTTACAACTAAAGTTGTTCACTTCGGTAAACACTCTGAAGGTTGGATTTTAAAACACGGAGTACAAAAAGATAGTGCAACATCTATCTTTAATGGAATTGGTAAGATTGAACATGGTGCATCTAAATCAAATGCACAACAATCTTCTCGCGTTCTTATGTTAGATGAGAAAGCTCGCGGTGATGCAAACCCAATTCTTTTAATCGATGAAGATGATGTAATGGCAGGTCACGCAGCTTCAGTAGGCCGCGTAGATCCATACCAATTATACTACTTGATGAGCCGTGGTATTCCAAAACGCGAAGCAGAACGTTTAGTCATCCATGGATTCTTAGCACCTGTAGTAAATGAGCTTCCAATTGAAGGAGTAAAGGCACAGCTTGTCGAGGTAATTGAAAGGAAAGTTCGCTAATGAATATTCATGAAATACGCAAACAGTTTCCAATTCTTGATCAAAAAGTGAACGGCAAACAACTTGTATATTTCGATAGTGCAGCAACTTCTCAAAAACCAATTCAAGTCATTGAAACGTTAGAACGTTACTATAAAGAATATAATTCTAACGTGCATCGCGGTGTTCATACGCTTGGTACGAAAGCTACCGACGCGTATGAAGGTGCACGCGAGAAAGTTCGCAAGTTTATTAACGCGAAATCAATGGAAGAGATTATTTTCACGCGCGGAACGACAACTGCATTAAATACAGTAGCAGCTAGCTATGGTCTTGATAATGTAAAAGAAGGCGATGAAATCGTCATCTCTTACATGGAGCACCATAGTAACATCATTCCGTGGCAACAAGTTGCGAAGAAAACTGGTGCAACTTTAAAATACCTTCCGCTTCAACTAGACGGTACAATTTCTTTAGAAGATGTTCGTCAAACAGTTACACCGAATACAAAAATCGTTTCTATCATGCACGTTTCTAACGTACTTGGAACGATTAACCCTGTAAAAGAAATCGGAGCAATCGCACATGAAAACGGTGCAATCATGATCGTTGATGGAGCACAAAGTGCACCTCATATGAAAGTGGATGTACAAGATTTAAACTGTGATTTCTACGCATTATCTGCTCATAAGATGTGCGGACCAACAGGTGTCGGCGTATTATATGGTAAGAAAGAATTGCTAAACAATATGGAACCAATTGAATTTGGTGGTGAAATGATTGATTTCGTAGACTTACAAGAGTCTACTTGGAAAGAGCTTCCGTGGAAGTTCGAAGCAGGTACACCGATTATCGGTAATGCAATCGGACTTGGTGCGGCAATTGATTTCCTAGAAGAAATCGGTCTTCATAATATTGAAAAGCATGAACATGAATTAGCGCAATACGCTTTAGAGAGACTATCAGAAGTAGATGGCGTTACAATTTATGGTCCAAAGCATCGCGCTGGTCTAGTTACATTTAATATTGAAGACGTACATCCTCACGATGTAGCAACTGTATTAGATGTAGAAGGCATTGCGGTTCGCGCAGGACATCACTGTGCACAACCGCTTATGAAGTGGCTAAAAGCTTCTTCTACAGCACGTGCGAGCTTCTATTTATATAATACAAAAGAAGAAATTGATACATTTGTTGAATCGCTAATCAAGACAAAGGAGTATTTCACAAATGTCATTTAATAATTTAGATACGTTATATCGTCAAGTTATTATGGATCATTATAAAAATCCTCGTAACCATGGCGTGTTAGAAGATAGTGTTACCGTTAACTTGAACAATCCAACTTGCGGCGATCGTATTCAACTTACGATGAAAGTAGAAGAGGGTATTGTGCAAGAAGCGAAGTTTGAAGGCGAAGGATGTTCAATTTCAATGTCTTCAGCTTCAATGATGACACAAGCAGTAAAAGGAAAGAAAATTGAAGAGGCTCTTAAGCTTTCTAAAATTTTCTCTGACATGATGCTAGGAAAAGAGTATGATGACAGCATTGATTTAGGAGATATTGAAGCATTACAAGGCGTATGCAAGTTCCCGGCACGTATTAAATGTGCAACATTAGCGTGGAAAGCGTTAGAAAAGGGCTTAAACGAAGATAAGTAATGTTAAAGGTTCCTAAAAACGAGGTTATATAAGGAGGGACACACCAACATGGCGAAGCAACTGCCAGATATCGGCGATTATAAATATGGTTTCAAGGATAAAGACGTTTCGATTTTCCGTGCTGGACGCGGTTTAACAAAAGAAATCGTTGAAGAGATTTCACGTATGAAAGAAGAACCACAGTGGATGTTAGACTTCCGTTTAAAATCACTGGATAAGTTCTATGAAATGCCAATGCCACAATGGGGCGGCGACTTAAACGACTTAGATTTCGATGAAATTACGTACTACGTAAAACCATCTGAGAAATCTGAGAAGTCTTGGGATGAAGTACCTGAGGAAATTAAAGCGACATTTGATAAATTAGGTATTCCTGAAGCTGAGCAAAAATATTTAGCTGGTGTATCTGCACAGTACGAATCTGAAGTTGTATACCACAACATGAAAGAAGACCTAGAAGATCTAGGAGTCGTCTTCAAAGATACAGATAGCGCATTAAAAGAGAACGAAGATATTTTCCGTGAGCATTTCGGAAAAGTAATCCCACCAACAGACAACAAATTCTCTGCATTAAACTCTGCAGTTTGGTCTGGTGGATCATTCATCTACGTTCCAAAAGGTATTAAAGTTGATACACCACTTCAAGCGTATTTCCGTATTAACTCTGAAAATATGGGACAATTCGAGCGTACGCTTATCATCGTAGACGAAGGCGCACACGTACACTACGTAGAAGGTTGTACAGCACCTGTTTACACTACTAACTCACTTCATAGTGCGGTAGTAGAAATCATCATTAAGAAAGATGCATATTGCCGTTATACAACAATCCAAAACTGGGCGAACAACGTATACAACCTAGTTACAAAACGTGCGGTTTGTGAAGAAAACGCAACGATGGAATGGATTGACGGTAACATCGGATCTAAATTAACGATGAAATACCCAGCAGTTATCTTAAAAGGCGAAGGCGCTCGTGGTTTAACATTATCTATCGCGATTGCTGGTAAAGGCCAACACCAAGATGCTGGTGCGAAAATGATTCACTTAGCACCAAACACGTCTTCAACAATCGTTTCTAAATCGATTGCGAAGCATGGTGGTAAAGTAACTTACCGTGGTATCGTACAATTCGGACCAAAAGCGAAAAACTCTCGCTCTAACATCGAGTGTGACACGTTAATCATGGATAACCAATCTACATCTGATACAATTCCTTACAACGAAATCAAAAACGATTACGTTTCACTTGAGCACGAAGCGAAAGTATCTAAAGTATCAGAAGAACAATTATTCTACCTAATGAGCCGCGGTATTTCTGAGCAAGAAGCTACAGAAATGATCGTAATGGGCTTCATCGAGCCATTCACTCGCGAACTTCCAATGGAATACGCAGTTGAAATGAACCGTCTAATCAAGTTTGAGATGGAAGGTTCTATCGGTTAAATAGAAATGCGGAGCCGACTGTCCAGACCCGTTGGCTAAGGTTCTTTCGTACAGAAGATGCTTTTTATCTTCTGGTGCGGAAGGTTCTTAGACATGAGGGGCTAGGAGGCGAAGCTGGACAATATATGAAAGTGGAAGCGGCTCGTTCAGAATGTGAGGGGGATGGAGCTTCTGACGTAGAGGCGTTCTTTGCCTCACAGGAAGAAGTGAAGCCACCGAACATTCTAGCCGCTGGAACTGGATAATATATGTATGAAGAAAGCGCCCTGCACAGCAGGGCGCTTTCTTATGTTGTATATTCGGGTTCGGCTGTAAGATACCCGGGTAGGTGTTTAATGAAATATATCGACCACAACTCGGAATATATCGGCGATTATTTCAATATATCAGCGGTTGGACAAGGAATATCGATTTGTCGACAAAGTAAGACAAAGATACTGACAAATCTCCTCCCCCCACCAACTAGAATCATTTCACAAAAATTCCCCCCTCAAACTAATCAACAGACTAGAAAAAGTAATATAAAGTTTTCCATATTAAAAGGGCAATCTTTGGCTTTTTCTTATAATGCGAGTACAATGTAGAATAGCAAGAAAAGACGAAAAGTATTTACAGGATTATTGCGTACGTATAGCGTAAATGGCAGTAAGGAACTGAGAGGAGGTTTTTTCTCTGAATATAAATAAAGAAACAATCATCCACCTTTATCATACAAACGATATACATAGTCATTTTGAAAATTGGCCGCAAATTTCTCGGTTTGTACGAGGGGAGAAAAAGCGAAGACAGGAAGCGGGAGAGACTGTTTTAACTGTGGATATTGGCGATCATGTGGATCGTTTTCATAGTATTTCGGAAGCGACAAATGGAATTGGGAATACAAAATTATTAAATGAGGCGTTATATGATTATGTAACGATCGGAAATAATGAAGGAATTACATTGGCAAAAGAGCATTTGAATCGTCTATATGATGATGCTGGTTTTGAGGTGCTTGTAGCGAATTTATTTGAAAAAGAAGGTGTACGTCCGGCGTGGGCGCAGCCTTATAAATTACATACAACGACAGATGGGATTACGATTGCCTTTATTGGATTAACGGTAGCTTATCCAGAGTTTTATCATATGTTAGACTGGCATATTGAAGATCCAATCATCCATTTAGAGTCTATTTTAGAAGAAGTTAAGGATACAGCTCATATTACTGTTGTGCTTTCTCATCTTGGAAAAAGTATGGATGAGTATATGGCGGAGCATTATGATATAGATGTTATTTTAGGGGCACATACGCATCATTTATTTGAGCGCGGTGTTCTTGTGGATAATACTTTGCTTTGCTGTTGTGAAAAGTGGGGACATTACGTTGGTCACGTTCAGCTTACTGTGGATAAAGAGACGAAGAGACTGTTGAAAAAAGACGGTAGAGCGATTAAGACAGAACGGTTAGGTGCTTATAGCGAGCCGTTATCCACAATTGAAATGCTAAAGGAAGAAAGTAAACAGATAATGGCTGAGCCTGTCGTTCATTTAAAAGAATCATTGCCGGTTGATTGGTTTAAGGAGACGACGTTTTCTCATATGTTGGCAAGTGCACTTAAAGAGTGGTGTAATGCGGATGTTGGGATGGTGAATGCTGGTGTACTTCTTGAGGGATTAAATGAAGGTGTTGTGACGCGCGGAGATATTCATCGGATTTGTCCACATCCCATTAATCCATGTATGTTAAAAGTACCAGGGAAAACGTTAAGAGAAGTTATTTTGAAAGCGCGCCGCCCGAATATGGAGAATCTTGAGGTGAAAGGATTCGGATTTCGTGGAAAAGTAATGGGGAAAATGATTTACGATGGTTTGGAAGTGATTCCAGATACGATTCCAGGGAATAAAATTTTACTAGAAGATGTATTGATTAACGGCGAATCGCTGGAATTAGACCGGATATATACGGTAGGAACGATTGATATGTTTACATTCGGATACTTATACCCAGAGCTATCCACACTTTCTGACAAACAATATTATATGCCGGAATTGCTTAGAGATGTACTAACAGACATGTTGATAACTTATACATCTTCAGTCAAACTATAGGCTAGTTAACTTGTAACACTCATTTTTCTCTTGTCATAAAGATAAGAAAGAGAGGAGTGTGAACTATGGTTAATGTAGAGCCAATTATAATTGATAACTATACGTTCATTGCTGTTAGCGTAAAACTTCCAAAGACAAATTTGCTAGCTGTAATGAGCGATAAAGGATATATTATGTGCGGTGCTTTAGATGTAGGTCTTCTAAATGAGAAGTTAGGTGATCGAGGAATTATTGCTGGCCGTGCGGTTGGTGTAAGAACGATTGAACAACTTCTTGAAGCACCGCTGGAATCAGTAACGACTGGAGCAGAAGCTTTAGGTATTCCGGTAGGCACAATCGGAAAAGATGCACTATTAAAAATGAGATAAGCATATATCGTCCCTCTTTCTTGCATAGAAATAATATAAGAAGGAGGGTTTTCTTATGGGCATATTTCGTTCGAAAAATTCGCGGTTTCGAAGGGGACCGATTTCCTTTCGGTATATACTGCTTATTTCATTTATTATTTTTATCGTAATGGTAGTTCAAGGTTTATGGATTGTAAATAAAAGTATTCAGCCAACGTTAATTAAGTATGGGGAAACAGAGACTCATAAAATGGCAACAGCAGTTATGACAAAAGCGGTAAAAGACCGAATTAATGAAGGGTTTGATGTAGATTCATTAATGAAAGTACAAACGGATAGGAACGGGAAAGTATCTACAATTGATTTAAATACAAAACAAGTAAATGAAATATTAACATCGACTACTGCATACATAGAAAAATATTTACAACAAGTAGAAAAAGGGGATACGAAAGCACTTGGTATTTTTGAAGAGAATGGGGTATCTATGTCAGTTCCTTTTGGGCGTATAACTGATAATGCGCTTCTTGGTAATATAGGACCGGATATTCCGATTAATTTTACGCCAATTGGTCATGTGAATACGGATATTAAACAATTAGTTGAGCCGCAAGGAATTAATAATACAGCGATCAAAATTATTATGGAAGTGGAAGTGACGTTACAAGTTATGATTCCGTTACGCACGAAAGAAATTAAAGTGAAGCAAAACATTCCGATTGCGACGCGCATCGTTCAAGGTGAAGTGCCTACTTATTACGGAAGTGGCGGAGTTGTTGTACCAGATAAAAAGAAAACGGATAGTTAGCGAATATAAAAAAATAACCGTAGCAATTCGCTACGGTTATCGTTTTGTATTTGCTCGTTCTTTTCGTTCCCAAAGGCTTAAATGCATGTATGGATCGAAAGCCCATTCGCTATAGCCATTGTCTTTATACATGCCGAAATGTAAGTGAGGCGGGAACTTTCCAGCTGTGCCAGGAGGACCATAACCAGTACTACCGACAAATCCGATTACTTTTCCTGGTTCGACAATTTGTCCGAGCTGTATTTCTTTAGAGAACCCGCCTAAATGAGCGTAATAGTGGTAATTATTATGAAGGTCACGAATACCAATGCGCCATCCACCAAGACGATTCCATCCTTTTGTTTCAATAACGCCATAGCAAGTTGATCGTACTGGTACGCCATATCCAGCAAAAATATCGGTTCCTTCATGAATTCTCCTGCCGCCAAAACTTCTACCAGCACCAAAAGTACTACGATAGCTATGGTCACTACGAATAGGGAGAGGGAAAGCATTTCCTTCTAAATTAATGCGTCCATAATGTTTATAAATTCGGGCGTACTCTGTAATTAATTCAACTGTTTTTGCACGTCTATAATATTCCCAAAGCATAATGTTAATACGGTCTTCTGACGTTCCTTGTTTCTTTAAAATAGTTGCTGCGGTATGCAGAAGATCACGGTCGTTATTTGCATTTGCAAATCCATCTTTGTCACCATCTAAACCCATTCCGCCAAATAAAGAAATCGTATGGGGGAGAGTATTATTACTATTAACAGGTCCAGCCCATATTTCAGGTTTGAAATAAAGGGAAATGATGGCATCTGGTTTTTTCGGAATATCCTTTCTTACGCTCCGTATGTTTCTTTCGTATTGATCCATTGCAGCTAAGTAATACCACGGAATACCTGAAGATTGCTCAGTTTCTTTATATAGTGCCATGCGCTTTTCATATATGCTTTGCTGATTATCTTCACCGTAAGCGATGTTTTGGTGGAGAAGAAAGCAAATCGAAAGCAAAAGAGAAATTTTTCGAAGCATGAAATAGACTCCTTTCACAACATCACTCTTTTTAGTGTGGGATATACGGAGTATTTCATTATAGGGAACGATTGGAAAAAATCTTAGAATCTTCATTTGAGCAAATCGCTTTCATACGTTAGAATAGATATGTTACATTGAAAGAAGCGAACACGGTAAACTATTTCATATTGTGCGGAGTTGATAACCATGACAAAACAAACAGAGTATAAGCGCAAGCCCGAATGGTTGAAAATTAAGTTAAACACGAATGAAAACTATACAGGCTTAAAGAAAATGATGCGTTCTAAGAATCTTCATACAGTTTGTGAAGAGGCGAAATGTCCGAATATTCATGAATGCTGGGCTGTAAGGAAAACAGCAACATTTATGATTTTAGGTGCGGTTTGTACACGTGCTTGTCGTTTTTGTGCGGTTAAAACAGGCTTGCCAACTGAGCTTGATTTACAAGAGCCAGAACGCGTAGCAGATTCTGTAGTACAAATGGGCTTAAAGCACGTTGTTATAACAGCGGTTGCACGTGATGATTTAAAGGACGGCGGAGCAGCTGTTTTTGCTGAAACAGTACGCGCTGTACGTCGTGAAAATCCATTCACGTCTATCGAAGTATTACCATCTGATATGGGTGGGGTAGAAGAAAACTTAAAAATGTTAATGGATGCAAAACCAGATATTTTGAACCATAACATTGAAACAGTACGTCGATTATCTAACCGAGTTCGCGCTAGAGCAAAATATGACCGTTCATTAGAGTTTTTACGTCGAGCAAAAGAAATGCAGCCTGATATTCCAACTAAATCGAGCATTATGCTGGGCTTAGGTGAAACGAGAGAAGATTTAATTGAAGCAATGGATGACTTACGTGCAAACAATGTGGATATTTTAACTCTTGGACAATACCTACAACCATCTAAGAAGCATTTACCAGTTATTAAATATTACCCACCAGCAGAATTTGCAGAGCTAAAAGAAATTGCACTTAGCAAAGGATTTAGCCACTGTGAAGCTGGCCCACTTGTACGTTCTTCTTATCATGCGGACGAGCAAGTACGTTCTGCAAAAGAAAAAGTAGCAGAAGCGAAATAATGAAAAAAGAGAGCTAATCATTAGCTCTCTTTTTTCTTATACTCTAAAACTTTATTTTGACATGTGGATAAAATCTTTTTTAACTCCTCTGTGGATAATTCAATTGTAAATTCAGGTACACCAGGTGTAATTAAAATTTTATCGTAAGTATAAATTGAACTGTCCACAATAATCGTTACATCTTGTGAATAACCGAAAGGAGCTACACATCCAGGAGTGCAACCAGTTTCTTCTCTTAGCTCATTAGGAGAACAGAGAGATAAGTTCTCTCCTGTTATTTCCTTCATCTCTCCTCGGTTGAGGCGAGTGCCTTCTAACGTAAAGAATACGTAATGCTCCCCGGATTTTGATTTTAAAAATAAGCTTTTACTTGGAGTCCCTTGCAAACCAAGTCTTTCACGAACGATACGATCTGTTTCATAGTCAAGTACTGGTTCGTGTTCAAATTTTTCATAAGAAGCATTTGTTTTATGTAGTAAAGAAAGTACATCTTCATACATATGGAATGATACCCCTCTCTATTGTTAATACAGTCTCTTCTCGTGGCGTCAACTGAGTGTTTTGGAAAGGGATACTACTTGGACGATGCTTCCCATAATCGTTTTATGAAACTTTGTTCATCGATTGTAATTTCGTAAACATCAGGATTCGTTAAAGTTCTCCATTCATGAAAGCCGATCGTACGATCAAAGTGCTTTAAAATGAGCGTAAGTAAGTTTCCATGTGTAACGAGTAGTGTTGTAGTATGGTTTAACTTCAAAACGTCTTGGATAAGCAATATAGCACGGTCCGTTGCTTGTTTTGTTGACTCTCCGCCTGAAAAGGCAATATCTATGTTTGTAAAAGTAGATTCTAGTTTTTGCATCCAATCATCCATCGGAAGGTTGCTTAATATACGTTCAGCTAATCGTTCATCCTCTTCGATAGATAGGTTAGCTTGAAGCGCATAGGGCCGAATGGAATCGATAGCTCGGACAAATGGGCTCGAAATAATATGATCTATTTGTAGCTGATTTTCTAAGAGGAATGCAGCAAGAGTGTTTGCTTGATTTTTTCCTGCAATCGTTAATTCGGCATCACGTTCTTGTCCAGTTGCTGAACAATGTCGTATTACAATCAATTTCTTCATAATTCATCCCCATCTTTCAAGTTGACGCTTATATACTTCGACAAATGTGGAAAAAATTCCTTTTTATTGGAAACGGCATATTGATCTAAATATGTGGAAAAGTAATGTGGATAAATGAACATTTGAGGTGTAATGATGAAAAAAATGATATGCATTGTATTCAGTATTTGTTTTCTCGCGCAATTGTCCACAACATATGCACAATCAAATCAAAAATTAGAATATCCAAGCAATCGAAATAAGCCATTTGTGAATGAGGATGTGTTTTACGAACAGTTAGATAAGAAAATCTATAAAGAATATAACAATGCAGCATATAGCGTTCGAAAAAAGATTTTATTTAAAGAAGTGCCTGATGAAGAATTTTCTTTCCTACAAAAAACAGCCGCGGGTTGTCGGAGTAGTGTGGTGTTTCAAGATTCTTTTATTCACCCTGATCGCCAAGTTTACCCCGCATTAACGGGCAGTAAGACTCCCACCTCAAAATTCAGTTTTAAAGAAAAGTAGTTAAATGGGAGATTAACTGCCCGTAAAAGCCCGATTGGTTCAACTAATAATCAGTGGATAAACCCCCACTGATTAAAGTTTCACTTTATTTTTTCGCTTCCTTTTCTCAAAATGAAGTAGACGAATTTCGTAAGTACATTGTTATAGATGCAGAAACAAAGAGGGAGCTGCAAGAGGGTAAGAGTTATCATCATTGCGAAAATCGTGGTAAAAAATAACCCACCAGTTGGTGGGTTATTTTTTATTCCGGTACACTCATTAATTTCTCTTTCATTTTACGAATAAGAATGAAACCACCAATCGCGAAGAGAAGAGTAATTCCTTCTGCTACAAAGATGTTAATCATTTTTGTTTGGTAAAGTGCTGCGAAAAAGTCTACAAGTGCGTGGAATAGTATAGCGTATACGAGGAAAATGTATTTCTTTTGTTTTACTGCGTATACGACAAGCATTGTAAAAGCAATTTGCAGAACGAGTGCCATAATTCTTTCTAAGCTACCCAGTAAATATAAATAGGCAGGTTGTTCTATTAACATATCCTTTACAAGATTTAATTGTGGTAGTTTTTCTGCCATTTGAGCGAAGCTATCATTGTTAATAGCATTAGCGAATATAAGTGTCTGCAATGCAGAGAATCCGCCAACTAAAATCGATTCAATCCCGCCATGACCAATTCCATAAGCGAAGCCATCTTTATATTCTAGATATTTTTTTAGTAGGAAGAAGAAGGCAACGAAGCGTCCTAATTCTTCAAAAATACCAGCAGTTAGTCCGCCATAAATTGCAAAGACATACGGATTTTCTAAAAATGGAGCGATTGCTGGATTACCACGCATAAATAGGTGGAACGGTGTTTCGAGAATTTGGGTAAATCCAATAAAGATAAGAACACCAACGCCGACCACTTTCCAATTAATATTATATTTTTTACGGAAATAAACGAGTACAATAATTGGGACCAGAATCGAAGCAACGAGTTGAAATATGATGCTGGCAATTACAGTATTTGAAACCATACTTTCACCGCTTTCTAATGTATGTACATATATATTATGCATGAAATGTAGGAGAATGTGGAGAGATGAATCTTTCAAAAACAAAATGGAATTTTTATTGACTCTAACGTTGCGTCATACTTTATCGTATGTATTAAGGGGGAGATACGCATGACAATGAAGGTAAAAGAAGTAGCTAATTTAGTTGGAATTAGTGTGCGCACACTGCATCATTACGATGAAATTGGGTTGTTAACCCCAGATGAGACGACAGAGTCTGGATATCGTCTGTATTCCAATGAAAATTTAGAAACGTTGCAGCAAATTTTATTTTTTAAAGAACTAGGCTTCCCTTTGAAGAAGATTAAAGAAATTATCATGAGTCCATCATTTGATCATGAAGAAGCACTACAGCTTCATAAGAAAATGCTTCTTGAAAAGCGTGCCAGGTTAGATAAGGTGATAGCGACGATTAATAAAACAATTCAGCATACAAAAGGAGAGATTGATATGACGAATAAAGAGAAATTTGAAGGATTTGATTTTAGTCATAACCCGTACGAAGAAGAAGCACGTGAACGATGGGGAGATGAGGCTGTAGATAAAGCGAATAAAACAGCGAAGGGGATGTCTAAAGAGAAACAGGAGGAGTTTAATAATATTTACAGAAATCTAGCAACACTTCGAAATGGAGCACCTGATTCTAAAGAGGCGCAATCTGCAATCGGGGTATGGTACGATTACTTGCAAAACTTCGGTGAATATTCATTAGAGGCCTTTAAGGGACTCGGTCAAATGTATGTTGCTGATGAGCGTTTCACGAAAAATATTGATAAGTTTGGTGAAGGTTTAGCGCAGTTTATGTGTGATGCGATGGAGGTTTATGCGAATCGTAAGAAATAGTCAAAAATAAAGAAGGTGGAGGTTTTCTCCATCTTCTTTATTTTTTAATCATATCATTCAAAGTTTGATCCCCCGTATTGTTCAAATGAGGATTATCGCTCATTTCACGTTTTAACATATCAAGACTTTGTTCATATTCTTTATCGTTTAAGCTACCAGATTGAAGACCTTGAATTTGAGAAATCAACTTTTGGTTTGTTGATACATATGCTTTATAATAGCGAGGAACGATGGACAAAGCAGTTTTATATACTTGATCTGTTACGAGTTTCGGATCCGTTGTGTTTGCACGGTATACAACGAACACTTCGTCGTCGGTAACGAGTGTAGCGGCATTGGTGACGTCAGGAAGTTTGACTGTCATGCTTGTAATCATTTCAGCGACTTTCTCACGGTTAATGGCGCCTACTTGTTTGTTAGATACTTCATGTTTTTGTTTAGATGAATAGCCCACCCTTGTGAGCCGTGTATTTGTATTTTCCGTATGATACATGTCGTTTTTGTTGGAAACAAGAACACGACTTCCTTCTTCACGCTCCATTTCGGCTTTATTAGTTGATTGGCAGCCTGCAAATAAGGAAAGAGTGAGAAGAGAGAGGATAATTTGCTTTTTCACGATGTATCACCTCCTTCTCCATAGCATGCACTAATTTTCAATTTTTTGTATTTGAAATTGTTGGTTGTTATGCTTTGTGATACGATAAAAAGAAGAATGCTTAGAGAGGAAGTTCATAATGGAGCAAAAGCAAGAGATTCATACTACGGTGAGCGTTAATAATGTTCAGTACGAAGTGATTAAAAACTTTCGTGACGGTTTTAGTGAAGAAGCACTTAAAGAGCGCTATGCAGAAATTTTAAATAAATATGATTATATCGTTGGAGACTGGGGTTATGAGCAACTTAGATTGCGCGGATTCTTTGATGATAGTAATCAACGTTCGACATATGATACGAAAATTAGTACTTTATCAGAGTATTTATACGAGTACTGTAACTTCGGTTGTGCACACTTCGTATTACGAAAAGTGAAGAAATGAAAAAATCCTCTTACGATTGTAAGAGGATTTTTTTATACTCGCTCACAAACAAATCGAAATATGATCGCCTTCAGAAAGTATTGCGTTTGGTTTCATTTGTTGTCCGTTCAATTGGATATGCCCATTTTTAATTTTATCCACAATGAGTGCACGGCTCCAATCTGAAATATATGTGGATAACACTTTATCAATTCGGTGGGAACCAAAAACGATGTCTAATACGATTGTTATTTCGGCTATGCCACTTTCTTTGTATTGTGTAATGGAAATGGTAGTACTTGTTTCAGTTTGTTCTTGCTGAGTCATATCGACAGTTTCGACGTGATCAGTAAATGATTTATAAATGTGAAGCTTTTGGTTCCACGTATGATCTTTCGGACATTTATAAATGGCAAAGCGGTATATATTTTTTCCGTTGGCGTTATGCCTACGAATATTCGTGTCAGTAAATAGGGTAGTGCGTCTGCAATTTTTACAATACTTTTCGATTGTGTCTTGCTCATTTTCATATAAACTCCAAGAAAGTTGTACTTTCTGCATTTTCCTTCACCTCTTATAGTAGTGGTAAAAGGAACGTAATACAGTTATTTGGATGTCTTGCAGTATGAAGACATAAGAAAGAGACAAAAATAAAAGGAGGTTCCCCCAAGAGGAACCTCCGTAAACATCATACTACAGATGCGTTACGTTCCTTCGTAATGGGAATGGGCAGACTACTCCCTTGAAAAAGCACGGTGCTTTTTTGAGAGTAATGCTATCCAATTGCTGGTCCATTACAAAGTAAATGTTGGCATACGCAGATAACGTCCTTTCTATCCAAATAGATTTGTTCATAAGTATAACACATAAGATTGAAAATTCAAAATATAAATTGTAAAAAAACACCAGCTAACATAGCTGGTGCACCAGATAAATTATATAAGTTCAAATAAAAATGAGCGTAATTCTTCTGCATTTTCTTCAGACATCGAAAATGCATGCTCTAAGTAGCCTTGTTCGTTTAAATCGTCAGGGCCGATGATAGCAAATTTGTTGCTTTGCATATCAAGGACTATCGTTTTACCGTAATGACGATCGGAGTATAAAAGCGCTAAATCATGACGCTCATTTTCCCCCAAAAAGCTAACGAAACGAGTTTTTGTAGCGACTGTATCGTCGTACAGAAAGAAACGTTCTTCCATACACATGGCTCCTTTATTAAATATCTAAGTTTAAGTGTGGTTTATGATCTAAATGGTGATGCGTTTTAATGAAACGTACTGTTCTTGTTTTGTAACGCATTACGATAGAATATGTTTCAGCTAAATCTCCGCCAAGGAATTTCACGCCGTCTAATAATTCACCAGCAGATACACCTGTTGCTGAGAAGATTGCATCATCACCAGATACTAAGTCATCTAACATAAGAAGTTGACGAGGATCTTCTAATCCCATTTCACGACAACGAGCTTCTTCTTCTTCGTTCATTGGAACTAAGCGAGCTTGCATTTCACCTTCAAGGCATTTTAATGCTGCTGCAGAAATAACGCCTTCTGGAGCTCCGCCTACACCTACGAATAAGTCGATACCCGTTCCAGGTAAAGCTGTAGCGATTGATGCACCAACATCTCCATCACCAAATAGTTTTACGCGTGCACCTTTTGCACGAACACGGTCAATAATATCTTGATGACGTTCACGTTCTTGGATGATAACCGTTAGGTCACGAATTTTTTTATTGTTTGCTTCTGCTACAATATCAATTGTTTTTTCAATTGGATCATCTAAGCTAATTTTACCAGCTGCTTTTGGACCAACCGCGATTTTTTCCATGTACATATCCGGAGCATGAAGAAGGTTTCCTTTATCTGCGATTGCGATAACTGCCATTGCATTTGCAAGGCCTTTCGCAACGATGTTTGTACCTTCTAATGGGTCAACAGCGATATCTACTTCTGGACCGTTACCTGTTCCTAGTTCTTCACCAATATACAACATCGGTGCTTCATCAAGTTCTCCTTCACCGATTACAACTGTACCTGCCATGTTTACTGAATCGAACATATCACGCATAGCTGTAGTTGCTGCATCATCTGCTTCATTTTTCTTTCCGCGGCCCATCCACTGTGCGGATGCTAAGGCTGCTGCTTCTGTTACACGGACAATTTCTAGTGCGAGTTCACGTTCCAAGGTTGCATTCCTCCAATTTCAAAAATCATACAAATATAACTATAACAAATAACGAGGAAAAGGTGAATTCGAAAAATTGTCGATTTTTTCAGAAGAAAGCGTTACAATTAAAATGTAAATGCTTTAATTTCCAGGTAGGTGACATTCATGTACTTCGTAGACAGAAAAAAAATAGAACAAATGCTAGTATGTTTAGAACGAGCAACAAATACATTTCAAGAGAAAAAGACATATGAAACAGAGTTTGAATTTTACGCATTAGAGCGCATAGCCCATCTTATTATCGATTGTATATTAGATGTAGGGAATGCGATGATTGATGGATTTATTATGCGCGATCCAGGAAGTTACGAAGATATTATTGATATTTTAATGGACGAGAGAGTTATAAGTGGAGAAGAGGGAGCGCATATTAAAGAAATTATTCTTCTTCGAAAAATGCTTACGCAAGATTATATTCAAATGAATCATGATGAATTATATAAGACGATTCAAAAACATATCGCCGTGGTAGAGAAATACCCAGCGAATATTCACAGTTATTTAGAAAAGGAATTAGGACCTGTATCTGCATTTGTACCAGAATAATTGTGCTTATAAGATCCCCGGGAATTCCTTTGGGGATCTTATATTGTATAGGAGAAAGAAAAGGGAGAAGGGTGAGCTATGGGGGAAGCACGTACTACGAGAGAAGAGATTGTACAATTACTGAAGATAAAAGGAGAGCATACTGTAGCAGAATTAGCCGAAGCTTTAGAGATTACTGAGATGGCGATTCGTCGACATTTAAGTAAACTAGAAAATGATGAGCTAATCTATTCAAAGATGGTAAGACAGCATGTCGGACGACCAACATATTTGTATGGATTAAGTCAAAAGGGAGAAGATACATTCCCGAAAGAATATAAGCAATTTGCTATTGATATGCTAGAAGATTTGGCTCGAATGGGCGATGAAAAAATGCTGCGTCACGTCTTGCAAGCGAGAACGAAACGAATGGAAGAACAGTTGCAAAAGAGGATAAGTAATCAAAGCAATTTAGCGTATAAAGTTCAAGAAGTAGCTGCTATGCAAGAGAGAAACGGTTATATGGTTCAAATAAAGCGAGATGGGGAGCATTCTTTCATATTTGAAAAGCAAAACTGTCCGTTAAAGGAAATTGCAGAGAGGTTCCCGCAAGTGTGTGAAGATGAAAAAGAGATGTATAAGCGGTTATTTGCAGATGCAAATGTGAAGACGTTAGCAAACATGTGCGTGGGCGATTGTAATTGTTCGTACCAAATAAAAGAGAAAAAATGAACGTTATGGGACGCTTTAAGGTAAAGCGTTTTTTTCTTTTGAAAAAGGGGTTAATATAAGAGTGGTATGATAGATGAGAACGTTAGCATAGAAGGAGAGACAAATAGATGTATAAAGGTTATTTAATTGACTTAGACGGTACAATGTATCGTGGTGAAGAACAAATTGAAGAAGCAAGCGATTTCGTAAAAGCATTAGGAGAACGCGGTATTCCATATTTATTCGTTACAAATAACTCAACTCGTAAACCAGAACAAGTTGCAGAAAAGCTTGTTCGTTTCGATATTCCAGCGAAAGCGGAGCAAGTATTCACAACGAGTATGGCTACAGCGAGCTTTATTTATGAGCGCAAACAAGATGCAACTGTATATATGATTGGTGAAGAGGGCTTACACGCTGCACTTGTGGAAAAAGGCTTTGAACTTGTGGATGAAAATCCTGATTTCGTTGTTGTTGGTTTAGATCGTGATATCACATATGAAAAATTAGCAAAAGCATGTCTTGCTGTGCGTAACGGTGCAACGTTTATTTCAACAAATGGGGATATCGCAATTCCAACTGAGCGCGGATTATTACCAGGTAACGGTTCATTAACATCAGTTGTTGCAGTATCAACAGGTGTGGACCCAATCTTTATTGGTAAACCAGAATCAATCATTATGGAACAAGCGTTAAAAGTGCTTGGCATAGGAAAAGAAGAAGCTTTAATGGTTGGGGATAACTACGATACAGATATTTTAGCGGGGATAAATGCTAGTATGCATACCCTTCTTGTCCACACTGGAGTAACAACTGTGGACAAGTTAACAGAATATGAAGTACAACCGACGCAAGTTGTGCACAACTTGACGGAGTGGATTGAGAAGATGTAATGAAAGGCAGGTAACCGGAAGAGGTTGCCTGTTTTTTATTTCTAAAATAAAGACGCTAAAAATAGCCGTTCTATATCCCGCTCATACAAAGTACAAAGAAGACGAATAAAATGATAACAATACCAATGCCAAAGTTAAATACAAGAGTACTATCCATATATGTAACCTCCTTGTTTGAAAGTAAAAAGCACTCTGGCTGGAGTGCTTTTTATTATCCGAATCTGTCGCAACGAACGCTGCAACGTATAGAAAGGGAATAATGCGTTTAAGAGTTATATTAATTTATGCATTAATTTTGTAAATGAGCAGGTCCTGCTCAGGTATAGAAAAAAAGACACTCTTTCGAGTGTCTTTCATGATGACAAAATGTGTCAATTGCTTGAGTTTGATAAGACGCTAATTTCCGTTTTAACGTCTTTTCTTTAATCAAGAAGTGTAGCAACAGCGATTCGAATAAATTGTAGCATTTTTTAAAGGGGTGTGCGTATGTAACTATGCATATTACGATTAGAGGAGAATCAAGTTTGGAAAATGAATGAGTAATACATATAGATTAGTAGAGTATTTGATAAGGAGCGAGATGAATGGATATACATAAGTTAACAGAAGAAGAAGCGAAAGAAATAAATACGTGGAAGTATGAAAATCCCTATACGTTATATAGCTTTTCAGGAGATGCTGAAGTAATAGAAGAGTTGCTAGATGGGACGTATTACGGTTGTTGCGGAGAGAATGGAGAATTCATCGGCTATTTTTGTTTTGGAGAAAATGCACAAGTGCCAGGGGGAAGAAATGCTAATTTATATAGGGGAGAAGATGTAGTAGATATTGGGCTTGGAATGAAGCCGGAGTTAACAGGGAAAGGGATGGGGGAAATATTTTTTCAAGCGGGAATAGCATTTGCTACTGAGGAATTGAATTCGAAAATGTTTCGACTGAGTGTAGCGACATTCAATAAGAGAGCGATTAGGCTGTATAAAAACATTGGATTTCAAGTAGGACCTCTTTTTTTGAGCCGTGGAAGAGAGTTCATGCTTATGGAATATGAAAGGCCGTCAGTATGAAACTGACGGCCTAGATACGTTATCCCGCATTAACGGGCAGTAAGACTCCCTCCCACCTCAAAATTCGGCGGATGCGAGTCAGTTAGGCGGGAGATAACTGCCCGTAAAAGCCCGATTGGTTCAACTAATAATCAGTGGGGAATGGACAAAATCCCCACTGATTAAAGTTTCACTTTATTCCGAATGCTCAGCACGGTGCGCTAAACGACTTGAAGCAGCGGCAGCGATTCCGCCAACAATATCATCAAGGAATGTGTGAACTTTTCCAGTTGATTTATCATTTAAGTATTCTAAAATACCTGGCTTTAATTTATCGATATATCCAAAGTTCGTGAAACCGATAGAGCCGTACACGTTAACGATTGAAAGTGCGATGACTTCATCGATTCCATATAGTCCTTCATCGCGTTTTACGATATCTTGTAACGGTTGACTTAATAGTCCTTTTTCAGCGAGGACATCAAGTTCAATGCCTGTAATAAGAGCGTTTTGTACTTCTCGTTTTGATAGTACACGCTCAACGTTATAGCGACATTCTGACATCTCTAAATTTGCATGGTATTTCTTTTGAAGAAAATGAACAAGATCAGCAATATCGTCAATTGTTACACCGCGCTCTTGTAATAGTTGTAATGCTCTTTCTTGTAGTTGATTTGAGTCTTTCATGTTTATCACCTTTTTTTCTTTTTAGTATTTGTATACGTTTCGTTGCTTTATCATGTGCATAGGAATGAAAGGCGAGCACAAGCTCATATATATAAAGAAAAACCATAGGTGGCGACTGCGATGATTCAGCATATTTATGAGCATTATCACATGCATATTAAAGAATTAATCCCCCTTGGCCCCTATAAAAGCTTTTGGATTCGCAACAAAATTTATGTACTTGTTCCAATTGGAGAAATGGAGGAAGAAGTACTTGTAGAGATGAAAAAGCTCAGTGATTATATGAACCAGCAAGGGGATATAACTGTTTCGACTTTCGTTCCGACTATACACGGCTACTATGTAAGTGAGATAGAAGAAAAAAATTACTGCTTATTAAAAGGTATGCGTATGTTAGAGCGACATGCTACATCATTAGGAAGTGAGCTTTCTATATTCCATAAACGTGGCGCATTCTTTCCAGAAGAAGTTGAGCAATTAAGCCGCATTGGTGAATGGAAAGCATTATGGGAAAAAAGGCTCGACCAATTAGAAAGGTTTTGGCAATCGCAAGTGATGAACCATCCTTCAGACGTATTCGATCAATTGTTTATTGAATCCTTCCCGTATTACTTAGGAGTTGCAGAAAATGCAATTCAATATGTTGTCGATACAGAAATGGACGATACACCACAAATAACTGACGCAGCAACAATTTGCCAAGAACGATTTACACCTTTATTATGGCAGCAAACGAAGCGTTTAAAACTTCCTTTTGATTGGGTATATGATCACCCAAGTAGAGATATAGCAGAATGTATTCGCTATATGATGATAGAAAAAAAGAAAGATTGGGAGCAAACGGTAGTTCAATTCATTACAGATTATGAACGTAATTATTCGCTCTCTTCATTTGGTTGGCGCTTATTATTCGCAAGGCTTCTGTTCCCGCTTCACTACTTTGAAACAATTGAACAATATTATCAAACAGGAAACGAAGAACAAAAAGGCATATATAGAGCCCGTTTAGAAATCATTTTACATGATGTGAAGCGCACTGAGCAATTTATGAATCATTTTTACGAGTCATTTCGTTTACCTGTTGATAAGTTAGGCATTAGGAAATTAGATTGGCTATCTTAAAATGAAAAAAGAGACCGGGTGAGGTCTCTTTTTTATATATCACAATTGTATGTAATACATTATGCCCCTACCTGTTGATCTGCACATATATTTAAAATGAATTGATGTCTTTCGATTTTTTCATTTACTTTACTCAATAATTCTTGCTGGATTTCTTTAAATAAAAATTGATAACTTGCATTCCATGTTGGTATAACGGATGAAAGGTCTAATAAATACTCTTTTTTCTTTTCTAGTTCTTGAATTGTTAAGAAAGTGTTCCCCATTCTTGGCATGTGTCGTCCCCCTATGTTTTTTTCTGTATATGTGTGAACGATTCTATAGTATTAATTATCGCACTTTTTGAGAAGGATTTCCAATTTTGTTTTATGATGTTAAAGGGGAAGTGTTATTTGAATAAAAAAAGAGACCCATTTGGGTCTCTTTCTAGGAAGCGTTTCTGAACGAGCCGCTTCCGCTTTTAGATAATGTCTAGCTCCAGCGGCTAGAACAGTCGGCCATTTCGCGCCTTCCTGTGAGGCAAAAAGCGCCTCTTCGTCAGGAGCTCCAATGACCTTCTGTTCTGAACGAGCCGCTTCTGCTTTTAGATATTATCTAGCTCTGGTGGCTAGCTCTTCGTGTCTAAGAACCTTCCGCATAAGAAGGCAAAAAGCGCCTTCTATGCGAAAGAATCTTAGCCAGTCAGAGCTGAAAGAGCCACCGCCGCTTTTAAATTAAAATACTTGTTCTACTTCAATAACGCCTGGTACTTCTTCAAGTAGTGCACGTTCGATACCAGCTTTTAGTGTGATTGTAGAACTTGGGCAGCTTCCGCATGCACCCATAAGGCGTAATTTTACGATACCTTCTTCAATGTCTACTAATTCAACGTCTCCGCCATCGCGAAGTAAGAATGGACGTAATTTATCTAATACCTCTAGTACTTGTTCTTGCATATGTGGGTTTTCCATTTTTATCGACTCCTTTCATCAGTTTTATTATAATCAAGATAGAGGGGAAAATCTATTTTTTCTCTTCTTGTTTTATTGTCAAAATATTATATCGTGTGTACAACGTGTTTTTTCAGTATAGGGGTATGGAATAAGTTTGTAAAATGATGTGCTTATGTACTAAGACATCTGAATATACTGTTAGGGCAAGAAGTGGGGGAGAAGAAATGGTTAATGTGCAAGTGTATGGGACGAAAGTAATTTGTGCGAGCTGCGTCGGAATGCCATCTTCAACAGAAACGTTTGAGTGGTTACAAGCGGCGATTGGTCGTAAATATGAAGGACAAGAAAAAAAATTTAAGTTTGAGTATATTGATTTTCAAGAAGAACAAGAAGATGAAGATAAAAAAGTATTCGCAGAGCGCGTAGTGGAAGAAGATCTATTTTATCCGGTCGTTCTTGTAAATGGAGAAATTGTTGGAGAAGGAAATCCTCGTTTGAAGGATGTTTACGAAGAAATCGAGAAATATTTATAAAGCAGGAAGCCTTTGCGAATTTGCGAAGGCTTTTTTTATTGGAGGGATAGATGTGGAGAATGGAATAAAACATGCTTTACCAGAAGAAGTAAAGCAATTAATGGAGCAGTACATAGTAGAATTAAAAGGAATTTTTTCGGATGAAAAAATAGTCGGGGTATACATTTACGGATCAATCGCGTTAGGAGCATTTCATATAGAAACGAGCGATGTTGATTTTGTTACGGTAATAAGTGATTCCGTGAATGGAGCTGAAAAACAACAAATTATAGAACTGCATAAAAAAATTAGTGAGAGTACGTTAGGTAAAAGAATGGATGGTATGTATATTCCGCTTGCTGATTTAGGGAAATACAATGATGAAATGAATGAGTACGTGTATTGTGCAGATGGTAAGGCTGATATTGGTGATTGGGATATTAACGCGGTCACATGGTGGACATTGAAAAATCAAGGTATTACAGTTAGCGGGAAAGAAGTAGAAGACCTTTCCTTTCAAATAAAGTGGGACGATGTAGTAAATACAATGAAATACAACGTAGAACATTACTGGCTTGAAAAAGCGAAGCGTCCTTATTTATTTTTCATAGAAGAATGGGTAGAATCAGCTGTCGTTACGATGGGACGTATTTTATATACGTTAGATCATAAAACAATCGTTTCAAAAGATAGAGGATTACAATACATGTTGGAACTTTACTCTCATAAGTGGGAGCCTTTATTAAGGGAAGTAGAGCGAATGCGGCAGAATCCAGAAGGAAAGCGCAAGCTCTCTATTTGGAGGAGGGCTGATATGACGAAGAGGTATTTGCTGCATTTAATTGAAACATGTGGAGAGAAATGGTAGGGGAAAAAACAGACGATACAGTAAATTGTATCGTCTGTTTTTGTGTTAAAATTGGTATATAATGGTTTAAAAGGTTTAATTATACTGGAGGAGATAGGATGAACACAGAATTAGCTACATATGAAGAAAAGAATATACAAATGAGTATGCTCGAAGTAATTAGCATTATAATAATTACTTTTGGGGTAATGCATGGAATGGGTTTTTTGAACTTTTTATATGACTCCTCATTATATCCATGGTATGTAGACCATCTTATTCCACCCTTTACGTTTTGTACGATTATTGTAATGTATGCACCAGCAAGAAAGTATTGTTCACAGCTAGTAAAATCACTACAGTTCAATAATTTTAAACATTATGTAACAATAGTAATGACGATGATCATACTGCTTATATATCTCGCGGTATTAAATTTAGTTTTACCACATGGGCTTAGTGTGGATGAGTCAAATATAGTAATAGAGCCTACTATAAGTGAAATCATTTTATACGTAGTTGTACTCACCATTTTTGCACCGATTTGGGAAGAACTTTTATTTCGGGGGATATTTTTCACGAAATTATCTCAGCGCTTCTCTACACTTACTAGTATTGTTATAAGTGCTTTTATATTTACTTTAGGTCATCCCCTTACTTTAGGTAGTATGTTATATATTTTTGGTATAGGTGTATGTTTAGCCTACACATATAAGAAAACAAATAATTTACTCGTTCCATGGGGAATTCATTTATTAAATAATTCATTTTTTATATTAGTAAATTTTCAAATGTAAAAAGACGCCTTTTTGAAAAGGGCGTCTTTCCTATTTTGCAGTAGGTAGAAAAGGCTTTACAAGTATTATGTAGAGGAAAGATAATAGAAAAAATATGTGTATGGGGGAAGACGATGAGTAAATATAAATTACATATAGACAAAGAACAATTATGGAGAGGTTGCATCTTAAAGTCGATTGCAGATGCAATTTTTGTAGCACACGCCCCTGATTTTTCACATGAAAGTTCGTGGGATAGATTCAACTATAGTATGCAAGATAGTCAAGGCGGAAGAGGTACAATTACCTTTCATCCGAAGTACACAATCGTATGTCTTCAAGATGTGAATAGTGATCGAATTGACGAGTGGATTGATGCGGCAAATTATTTTGAAGGGGCGCCTTCGGAAGTAGTAGACATTGCTAAAGAGGAAGCACTCCAATACGTATTAGAAGAAGTAGAAGGCGAAACAGTTCCTTTCATTACAACAGCATTTTGGATTGATGATCACGGTGCATATTCAATAGATTCATTTGAAGAGATGGAAGAACACGGTGGATTCTTATTAGAAATCCCATTACTTGATACGGAATCAGCAATTGAAAGATTGGAAGAAGAGTATGAACTGACAGAGGAACAAATCGATCTTTTACAATTAGTGTATGAGAAAAAAATCAAAAATCCAAACGAGAAAATTATGTTGTCTAAAGAAGAAGTAGCGATGATTGGAACGGATGATGGCGAAGGGTTGGAAGTAAGTAAGGAGTCATTTGAAGAAATGAATATTACTTGGGCGTTGTAGGAGGGGATAAAATGTTTCCAATTGGTGAGCAACCGAGGATTATAAAGGACTTGGAAAATGTTACTGCTAGTTTAGAAGAATTAGCGATTGAGGGGAAAACAAAAAATATAGAACGATTAGCATCTTTACAAATTAAGAAGTTATGGATTTTCGCAGTAAATCAAAAGCAGTTTGAGCATATTCTTACGTATGCTCGTCCCAATATATTATACGTTTACGAAATGAGGATAGAGGATTTAAGTAGCCTTCAGAAATTATCTAATTTACAACAGTTATATATGTGCTGGAATACAAAAGCAAAGACGTTATGGGATATCGCGTATAATAAAAAACTCAAATCCTTACTAATTGATGATTTTTCTAAGCTAGAAGATTTAAGTGCTTTAAGTAAGTGTCCACAACTCAATACCTTTTATATGGGTGGTGGGATAAATACAACGATGAAAGTACAAACTTTAAAACCACTCGCTGCATTACAACATTTGAAAAAGCTTACCCTTATGAACTTAAAGGTTAAAGATGATTCGTTAGAACCTTTAACACGATTAAAAAATTTGCGGGAGTTAAGCTTATCTAATCAATTTAAGGTGGAAGAGTATGCGAAACTATCTGTAGCATTGCCATATACGGAATGTGAGTTTTTTAAACCTTATGTATATATAAACGATGCAATAGAAGGGAAAAATATAATGGTGATTGGGAGAAGAAGGCCATTCCTTAATTCGAAAACTGATACGGTAAAGATGCAAAAGTATGAAGAACAATTTAAAAAGTTACAAGAGGAATATAAAGCACTAGTAGAAAGCACAATGTGAAGTTACATTGCACTTTCTACTAGTTTTTTCATATACATATCAACTTCATGAAAGAGTACTAGCTCTTTCTCCTTGGTATTAAGATACACAGCACAATGCAAGTATTGCTGTAAGTAAAGATTAGCTTGTTCGTACTGTTTTAAGTTGTAGAAAGAGAAACAGGTAAGAAGTAAAAATGCTTTTTCTTGTAATATTGGAACGACAGCTAGTACAGGAGTCATGGAATGGATAGTTTCATGTGAAACATTATGCAATAGACTATTCTTTTTGATGTTTATCCCGCATTAACGGGCAGTAAGACTCTCACTTCAAAATCTGGCGAAACGAAAGGTATAATTAAACTGCCTAAAAATGTAGTTGAAGTGGATTTTATTGTATCAATTGAGGAAGTTAATGATAGATTATTCATTAGTTGTGTAAGTGGAAATATGTTTGAAATAGTAGAAAGCTAATTTGTGAAGTCTCTTAAGTCGAGATTTTAGGCTAGGTCATATTACAATAGTAGTTTAATAGGAGAAGGGTGTGTCAAAATGATTTTGATACATCCTTTTTTGTGAATATACAAGATGTTTAACATAGTGTATTAAATGTCTTATATATGAGTATTCTAATATATTTAATAGTAAAATGGAATATAGAATGGATAATTGTCGGAATGTATTCGATTTTTGTTCATTTTTATGAAATATAACTATTTTTTGTTAGATTCCTTCTTTTTATAGATATACAATAAAGTTATATAGAAATAAGAGAAGGATGATGTACGTGAAGGACACTGTTTTACAGGAAGCGATAGCTCCTAAAGAGTTACATAAAGTTGTGAGAAATAATACTGCATATTACGACTTTAAGTGGGGGAAAGCAAAAGATCCCGAGAAGGGAAATAGTTGGAACTGGATAGCCTTTTTCTTCCCATTATTCTGGTTAGCTTATCGCAAAATGTATAAATTATTTATTATTATTGCATTAGTAGGAGTTCCTACTTTAATTACCTCTGTTTTTATAGATATCCCGATGTGGATCGATTTTATTGTTTATTTCGGAACTATGCTATTTACTGGATGGCAAGGGAATCGTTTATATTACAAGCATACAGTTCGCGTTTTACATGAGGCAAAAGAGTTATCTGATGCACAACACAATTATTACTTCCAAACAAAGGGTGGCACTCATGTTGGGAGTATGCTTGGATTAAATGCGTTATTATTTGTAGTATTTGGTGCAGCTGGTTACGGGTTATCGTATTTACCGACGGAACCGAATATAAAAGATGTAATTCGTTTAAGTGATGAAGGGATTACATTGGAAGTTTTTACTGATGATCCAAAATGGACGTATGTAAAAAAAGAAGGACGTTTTGATATAGTAGAATTTACTGGTTATGATTATGAGAAAAAAAGGGATGTAAAGGTTAAGTTCGCTGTGTATTTAGATAAACAGAGATTTGAATGGAAAGAAATTTATTTAAACGATAAAAAGTTAAATGAAGAAGAAGCAGAAGAGTATCAATTTTATATTGAAGAAAATGCCTGGTATTAATATAAATAGATAATGATGTATCGCAAAAAGAAGAGTCTAATGAAGATTCTTCTTTTTATTTATGAGAAAGGATATGTAACAAGAAGAGAAAACTATTAGTAAACAAACGCCATACGAATTGAAATTTTGTAAAATACAATAAAAAATGAGAATTCCAGGTAGGCTTGTCAATAACGTAAGACTATGGCACTATAAAGAAATGCTGTACAAATTTTATTTATCGAGATGTAAACATCAATTTTGATTTTTACGTATAAATAATGAACGGAGGAAATGAATTTATGGCTACTTTACCAAATTGTCCAAAATGTAATTCAGAATATACGTATGAGGATGGCGCTCTTTTCGTATGTCCAGAATGTGCCCATGAGTGGGGTCAAGAAGCGGAAGCTGAAAGTAATGATGGTGCAAAAGTTGTAAAAGATGCGAACGGAAACGTTCTTCAAGATGGCGATGCTGTTACTGTAATTAAAGATTTAAAAGTAAAAGGAACTTCTTCAGTTGTAAAGATTGGTACGAAAGTAAAGAGTATCCGTCTAGTTGAGGGAGATCACGATATTGATTGTAAAATCGATGGTTTCGGAGCTATGAAGTTAAAATCACAGTTCGTTAAGAAAGCGTAAGATTAGCAAAGAAAAAAGACGCTCTGTAAGTAACTTGCAGAGCGTCTTTTTTATGATTGTACTTCAACTTCTTTCAACTGGCACCGCTTATTAAAGAACGTTTTATACCCAAGCTGTAAGAAGATAATAACAGAGAAAGCTGTACTTCCAGAAATGCCAAGTATAATCGCAATTTGATATTGGATAGCTGTAAATGGTGATACACCGGATAAAATTTGTCCTGTCATCATGCCTGGAAGACTTATAATTCCCATTCCGACCATGGAATTAATTGTTGGTAAAATAGCAGAATCGAAAGCGTCCCGTATGAGCGGAGCAGCTGCTTGTTTTGGAGTTGCGCCAAGCATAAGTGCACCTTCAATATGGTCTCTTTGTGATTTCATACTGTTTAAAAAGGTGTTTGCCCCGAGGCAAATACCTGTCATAGCGTTACCGATTAGCATGCCGGCAATAGGAACGATATACTGCGGAGCATACCAAGGATCGTGTCCGATAATGACAAAGATAAATAGTAGAAGAGGGCCAATTGATCCAGCGATCATGGAGAGGGCGGCTACTCGTTTTAATTCTTTTGACATAGGAAGGTTTATTCGTTTATAAATGTTGAAAATCGCAAATGTAGTAATAGAAGTAATGAGAGCTATTGTATAAAACGGATTACTATTTTCAAATATGTATGTAAGAACATATGCGACTAGTACGAGCTGAATTGTCATACGTAATGTAGCAATTGTAATTTGTTTCTCACGCGGTATTCCTTTTAATTTCACAAGCCCGATTAAAATAAGGATGAAAATATATGCAGCTGCAAGTTGCCAAATTTGTAGTTCAATAACGCCCTTCAATTGATAGCACTTCCTTTCTAGTTGCACCGTTTGTTTTACTAATTTCAATAATATCGTCTGCGATTTCTTCTGGAAGTTGTTGCGAGTGCGTGATGAAGATAACTGTTTTTTTCTTTTCTCTTGCCAGTAGAGTGAATTGTTTCATAACGCGGCGTTCTGTGTCACCATCTAGTGCCGAAGTTGGTTCATCTAATAAATAGACGGGCGGATCCATTAGTATAATACGAGCGAAAGCAAGTCTTTGTTTTTCGCCACCTGATAAAGAAGAGGCGTTATCTTCTAATTTTTTATCTAGGCTAACAGTCGTTAATGCGCCTTGCAGGGCATCGTCATTTGGAAATGGCTTTTCAGAAAATCGAAGTCCCATTAATAAATTATCTTTAATTGTTCCATCAAAAATAGGCGAAGTTTGTCCGAGCATGACAACTTCACGGCGTAATTGAATGGGAGGATAATCTAAAATAGATTTTCCGTTATACTCAATTGTGCCAGATGTGGGTGATTGTAAATCGTTTAACATGCGAAGTAATGTGCTTTTACCACTACCACTTTCACCGATAATACAAGTTGTTTTTTCTTTTTGAATCTGTAAATAAGGAATGTGTAGAATATCTTTATATGTGATGTCTTTTAATATAAACATAAATTGCTCCTTTCTGATTCTAGTTATATCGTATCAAAAAGAGAGAAAAATAGAAAAATAAAGTCTCTTTAGAAGGAACATCTTTTTTCTTTGTTTTAAAACTTTGCGCGTGGCAGGAAAAGTCACTGACCGATCCTATACATAGCCAGTCCCTCTCGACCATTTAAAAAAATGCTTTTTTGTCGGTTTTTCATAGAGTGACTGAGTAGTTACAAAAAATGAATAGAAAAAGGCTGTCTACTATGTAGGCAGCCTTTAAAGTATTAACCGTTATGATATTTGTACATCCAAAGAAGACCGGATTTTAATAATCTCGGTACACGTCCCATTAATGGTTGGTTTGCTAGTAAACCAAATCCGTGTTTTTTGCCGAGAGAACCGAGAACACCTTTTAATTTAATAACAGGCAGTTCATCAGGAAGGGGTTCATTATTCCAACGTTTTAATAATATTTGGACAATTTGTTCTCCTTGACCTTCAGCAAGTTGAGCAGATGGTGCGTGTGGAAGTGCTGCACAATCTCCTACGACATAAACGTGCTCATTATTTGGAATATTGTGATATTTAGTTAAAACAACCCGTCCGCTACCATCTTGTTCTACTGGAAGGTTTCGAACAACTTCATTTGCTTGAATACCAGCTGTCCAGACGATTGCATCACATTCAAGTGGTTCATCATGGTTGTATACAATGTTTGGTTCCACTTTTGTAATGTTAGAGTTTCGTATAATGGTAACTTTATGTTTTACAAACCATTCTTCTACGTATCTACTTAATTTCTCTGGATATGGGAATAAAATTCTATCTTTTCGATCAAATAAATAGATTTTTAAATCTGAACGGCTTTCGCGAAGTTCGCTTGCCACTTCAACGCCGCTTAAACCAGCCCCAACGACAGCTACTGTTGCATTTGGTTCTAAGCTATTTAATTGTTCATATGTCTTACGTGTTTGTTCAATTGATTGTAGGCTATGTGTATATTCCTTTGCCCCAGGAACGTTATGATATTTATCTTCACAGCCAAGCCCGATAATTAAATCATCATATTGAATCGTTTCACCGCCATCGAGATGAATGGCTTTCGTTTCGAGGTCAATATTTGTTACTGTTCCGTATTGAATATTGAGACGTGGGTGCTCAGGAAACGGTATGCGAATATGCGTTTCTGAAATTGTACCCGCAACTAATGCATAATATTCAGTTTTAAAGCAATGATATGGTACTTTGTCGATTAATGTCACTTGTACATCATCTGGAAGTTGGTTGCTTGGAAGTAGCCGCTGCAGAATTCTCATTCCACCGTAGCCACCACCTAGTAGTACGAGGTGTTTCATGATGGATTACCCCTTTTCTGTTGAAATATCCCCTAATCATACAATTTTATATTAATAAAATATTTTGACTTTACACAATCAAATTATATCGAATTTGTGAACAAATAACAATGCATGAATGAATACTCTGTTGTACAATAAGAAGAAAAGTAAAGTAAGTGGTTTTCATTTTCTAGTTACTATTTACTATTTCATTATGAGTAGTATGTTATATAAAGAAGACCATCTATTATGAAGTGAAATAGTGAAGTAACTAAATAGTTTAGAATATATAACGAAAACAACAAGAAACAGCTTAGTTTTCTTCTTATAAATAAAGTGGAATGGTAATAAGTAGAGAGGGTTACTTATCCGTTTCGCAAATTAGGTATGCACATACCATATAAAGTAAATGGTAATTTGTTTAGAGATACAGGGGGGAGAGAGTTTTGATTAAACCATTAATCGAATTTTGTGTAGGTAACCTTGCAAGCGGTTCGCAAGCAGCTTTAGAAAAATTAGAAAAAGATCCTAATTTAGACGTAATGGAATATGGTTGTTTAGGATATTGTGGCATCTGTTTTGAAGGTCCATTTGCACTTGTAAATGGTGAAGTGGTACAAGGTGCAACAGTAGAAGAACTTGTAAATAATGTATATGATTATATGGATGAAAATCCAATGTTTTAAAGCGTTGCAAACAGGCAACGTTTTTCTTTTTTCATTTATCCCGCTATTTGCGGGCAGTAAGACTCCCACCTCAAAATTCAGCTGAAGCAAAGAAGTTAGGTTGAAGCCCTGTTGCCCGTCCCCACACTGATTAAAGTTTCACTTTATTAGGAGTGTTTATTTCGAAAAAAAAAGCCCTTTTAGAAGGGCTTTTTTCTTACACGATTTGTGTAAGAACGGCCTATTGCCAAAACACTGTCAAATATGAGAAACGGGGGACATTCATATTGTGTTCTAAAAGCATGCATTTTATACTTGAAATAATAAATTATTTTTGGAGTGAATAAAAATGAGCCAATTTTCTTTTACAAAAATGCATGGTCTTGGAAATAGTTATATATATGTAAATATGTTTGAGGAACAAATTAGAGAAGAAGATTTAGCAATTGTAGCGGAAAAGGTTTCAAATATTAATACTGGTATTGGTGCAGATGGAATGATTTTAATTTGTCCTTCTGACGTGGCACCAGTAAAAATGCGCATGTTTAATAACGATGGCTCAGAAGGAAAGAGCTGTGGAAATGGTTTACGCTGCGTAGCGAAATATGCGTATGAGCATAAACTAGTAGAAGGTAAAGTTTTCACAATTGAAACGTTAGCGGGCATTGTTACGGCAGAAGTAACGGTAGAAGATGACAAAGTTACATTAGCGAAAATCGACATGGGAGCACCTCGTTTAACACGTGAAGAGATACCGATGCTTGGTGAAGGAGAAACACCATTTATTCGTGAAAACTTCTTATACAATAATCACCGTTATGCATTTACAGCTGTTTCAATGGGGAATCCACATGCGGTTATTTTTGTTGATGATGTAGAAAAAGCGCCTCTTACAACGTTAGGACCGGTTCTTGAGACGCATGAAATGTTCCCAGAGCGAGTGAATGTTGAATTCATCGAGATTTTGAATGATGAGGAGATGAATTTCCGCGTTTGGGAACGAGGATCTGGTGTAACACAAGCTTGCGGGACAGGAGCATGCGCAGCTGTCGTTGCGGCAATTTTAAATGGGAAAATGGAACACGGTAAAGAAATTACGGTTCACTTAGCAGGCGGCGACTTAATGATCGCATGGACAGAAGAAGGAAATGTATTAATGAAAGGACCTGCGGAAATAATTTGCCGCGGAGTGTATGAGTACAAGATAGAAGCGTAAAGATGTATAATAGAATGAGAACAGAAAGGATGGTGTATTTCATGATTGAAGTAACAGAACAAGCAGCTTTTCAAATTAAAGATATGTTAAAAGATGCTGAAGATGGAGAGAAGTACGTGCGCCTTGCTGTACATGGCGGCGGATGTAGTGGTCTTTCTTACGGCTTAGGATTTGAAGTAGAACCAAAAGAAGACGACACAGTTCTTGAGTTTTTCGGTGTTGAATTTGTTATCGATAAAGAAAGTGCTCCGATTGTAAAGGGAGTGAAAGTTGACTATAAGCAATCTATGCTTGGCGGCGGATTCACAATCGACAATCCAAACGCGATCGCATCATGTGGATGTGGATCATCTTTCCGTACAGCGTCGAATGCTGGTAAGCCAGAAGATTGCTAAGTTTTTTCATCCCTTTATTCTAAGTGGAAATTGAATGGGTAGGTTGCATATAAAGACCTTCTTAGCGATGAAACCAAATCGTTAGGAAGGTCTTTTCTTTTGCGCTAAAAAGAAAAAGAGCATGACAAAGATAACGAATATATGCAAGAAGAAGGCTAAAGAGGATGCATGAAGGTGCAGGCTATATCGAATTGTATAGAACTGACTCGTTCCATATTAATTAAAATACGCTGATTACTAGAAATTAAAAACTACCGGAGGAATTACAATGAAGTCATTTAAGAAAGTACTGGTATTAGGGATGACGTTGGTTACAGCATCAATATTTGGAGCTTGTTCTAACGATACTGACGTGTTAACAAAAGCGGGAGCAAAGCAACAGGTGAAATCGGAAGCGGAAGTACTAAAAGAACAGAAGGAAGCGCATATGACTACGAGCAAAGGTGACAGCATTAAATATGAGGACGCTACATCATCACAGAAGCGTTATATTTCTCGTGACGAAGCCGAAAAGATTGAGGAAGGCATGACATATACGGATATTCTTAATACGATTGACTACGGTGGTGAGAACATAAAACATTATAATAACAAGGAAAAACGCGTGTTTTATACTGAAAAGGATACGGATGGTACATATGAAATTATGGTTGAATTAAATACGTATGGCTACGTTGTGAATATTGAACGTACTGCTATAAGGGATGCGGATAAAGAGAATCAGGTATCTACGAAACGCAGTGAAGAGCCTGTAAAGGAATATGAAGAAAAAAACGACCGCGTACCGTGGTATAAAGATGTAAATAACGATTCGGCGGAAGTAGACTATAATCACTATTTGAAAATCAAAAAAGGTATGCCCGCAAATCAGGTGAAAGCTGCGATTGGACAGCCACGTATGATTGAGAAATATAAATCGTATTCAGTATACGGCTATACAGGGTATGGCGGCGAAGGAACATTACGGGTAATCTTCGAACCGAATGGAACTGTTACGCAGGTAGTAGAAGATGGATTACAACGATAATAAATTAATTATGGGAACAATTGCAGTAAAGTTGTCGGTGGCTTTATAAAGTCTTGGAGAGAGAACCGTGAGTAATCGGAGAGGACAATGATGAACGAAGATAAGATAACGATAATTATGCTAGCGGTATTAACGATAGCGTTAGTATTTGTTGGGGTTTCGTCCAAATTCAATAGCCTCATTGTGGACGCTATCGCCGTACTATTTTTGTTGATAGCTACTGCAGTAGGCGCAGCGATTGTAACAGAACGTAGGTTACGCAAAAAAGGTGGGAAGTAGCAGTTGTTTGTACGAAGAGGAGGGGACGCAAGATCGATGATATTTTTGAATTCGTAGGGAGATATGTGATTAAACCGATAATTAGATTTGTAAGATACCTTGTAATTGATATCATAATAGAGTGCGTAATAGAAGGTGTAATAAGCGGCATAAGGAAATTACGTGATAAGATTCGTGACAAGTGGGAAAATTGGCGTGGAAGACGTTATTAGCGTTAATAGATTGTCATGACTAGGCTAGATGAGTGTCGGTAAAAAACACTGATTAAAGTTTTAATTTACTATCTTACAAAAGTGTAATGTTTATGTCATGTTTTTGAATTTCTTCTTTAAAGCTTAGGCTGTAAGATAACAATATAAGAAAAACATATGAGGTGAAGGAATTGAAAAGATATATTGCACTTTTTAGTATTTTAGTTGTATTTGCAAGCCTTTTAGTTGGCTGCGATTTAAACCGTATGGGTAAAGATGAGTATTACGTTCAAATTACAGTTGATGGAAAAGAGTACAATGGTAAATCTAATGATGGTGCGCCATATAAAGATTACCAATATAAATTAACTGGTTTTGATAAAGAAGGTAAAGAGAAAGAATTAGAATTCACAGCTCAAAAAAATCTTCGTAAAGAAGCTTTCTTGCGTGTATTCCACTCAGATAAAAAAGGTGTAACTGCTTGGGAAGAAGTGAAAAAGGACGAGCTTCCTGCGAAAGTGAAAGAAAAATTAGGTGTGAAATAAGACAGATGGAAAAGGAATTGACGAACAGGGTCAATTCCTTTTTTCGTTCTCAAAATCTTCTTCTGAAATGACTTTAAATCCATGTCTTTTAAATAAAGCCGTTGTTACCCCGTAACCAGTTTGCTTATTGCCGTTAAATTCCCCTGTGTAAATAGTGGAACTACCACAAGAAGGACTGCGTTCTTTTAAAATTATATATTCTGGGTTTAAATCTTTTATTTGTTCTAATGCTTTATAAGCACCACGCACGAAAGCCTCCGTGACATCTTGGCCTTCTTTCGTCATCACTTTTGCTTTTCCATCTAAAACGTCATCACCATTACCGCCGATAATTTCAGCCGAAGGACGAGGTGTCGGTAAACCGCCCAATACTTCGGGGCAAACGAGGATGGTGTCTTCCCTTTGTAATAACTCTTCTATTTTTGAAACGAGATTATCGTTACCGTCATAACGACAAGCAATGCCACCTAAACAAGCACTAATTACAATCATATTTTCATCTCCAGTAAAAAAATATTAAATATCACGCCAATTTCTCTTCCTGAATCTTACCTATAAATGAGGTGATAAAAATGGGAAGCTTATATAACTTAATGAAACCATATAGTGAATTTCGAAGTAAAGAGGAGTTTAATGCATATCAAAAACAAGTTTTTAAATGTTATCAGTTTCAACTAAATAAGACTGATTCTTTAGTTATTCATTTTTTAGGAAAATATGCGGTTAATGAGAAGAACGAAACAGTTGGTGTTGCTTGTCCGTTAATGGAGACAATTGCGACGAATATTGGAAAGAGTATTCGGACGGTACGTCGCTCGATTGCGAAGCTAGAGGAGCTTGGAATTATAAAGCGTGTTGCGACAAAAGAAAGATATAAGCGCGGGGGATATAGTGCAAACTTATATGTATTTCTTAAATCTGCAATTGACCGCATGGATGACCGTATGAAAATGTCCGCATGTGAAAGTGGTGATTGTGCAGATGGCTGTAGTGGAAATGAGCAAAAAAATGAGGGGGAAACAATTCTTTCTAAAAACATTCCACAAATAAAAGAGAAAAGAAAAGTAACGTACGAGCTTGATGAAACGTATTGTCGTCACGATATACCGAAGCCTTTTATATACGCGCTGGTGCCGATGACGAGTAACCCGAAGAAGATTAATATATTTTGGAGTAAGGTGGAACTTGCTTATAAAAAGAGCGGATTACTAGAACAAGGTGCTTTATTAGAGGGGATATTAGCTGATGAAGAAGCGTATGGAAATTTAATTTGGCGGGTGAAAAGTGTTGTGAGAGCGTATAAGTACGGAGAAATTCGTAAAGATGTTGGAGCATTATTGTATAGTACGATGCGAGATTTATTTTTAGAAATTGGATTAGAGTGGGGAGCGGCATTAAGAAGAAGTAAGGGAATACCGTTATTCGATCCATTTAAAAAAGAGTCATGCGTATAATACATGACTCCAAGTAGCTAATCGAACTTTCTTACAACTGGAACACGAATTGCTACAAATAGTACAAAGACGATAACAGCGATTGCACCGCTTTTCATAACCGTTACAATTGGAATGCCTATCCCAAGTGCAAGCGATGTAAATGCGTAAGAGAGCGGAATGAATCCCATCGATGAAAGCATGAGTAAGCTCATAACGCGTCCCATCATCTCTTCTTTTACTGTTGATTGAATCATTGCCATAAGTGGAACGATAGCCATCGCAATTGTAATACCGTAAAACATTCCAGCTAATAACGCTTGCCAAAGTACGGTGCTAAAATTGATGGCTAGGAAGAATACACCAGACAGTAGCATCATGATAATGCAAAATAGTCCACGTCTACGATTAATATTTTTTAATCCGACAATGACAGCTCCTATCGCCATCCCGCCGCCAACAGACGCTTCTAAGTAACTAAACTGAAGTGAATCACCGTGCAGAACGTTTTTGACGAAGAGCGGAAATCCTACTTGCATTGGGCCGATTAAAAATAAATTTAAAAAGGCGCTACATATGAGGAAAGTTGAAAGAAATGGTGATTCTTTTACATATAAAATTCCCTCTTTAATAGAAGTAAACATGCCTTTATCTGTTTCATTTTTTTCGGGTACTGTAAATTGTATTTTTTGAACGAGTATTGCAGCGATAATGAGTAGCAGGATTGTAATTGAAAAGATTGTTTCATAGTTCGTAAATTTAATGAGAATACCGCCAAGTACAGGGCCCAAGATGACCGATCCTTGGTTTGTCATTTGAGTAAGTGAATTTGCTTGTGTTAAACGGCTTTTTTCTACAAGTTCAGGCAGAATAGATCCATCTGCTGACCAGAAGAAAGCGTCAGCAAGCCCGAAGAACAAAGCGAACAAAGCAAATGTATATAGTGTTACATCACCGACGATGAACCAGGTGAGAATGGTTGCGACAAGAATAGCGCGAATAATATTAGAGTAAAACATAATATTTTTTTTCGGGAATTTATCAGCTAATGCTCCGCCGATAATCATAAAGATTAGCCTTGGAACACTAAGAGCCACGAAAACAATACCGAGTGAAGCCTCAAGGTTTAATGTTTTTGCTATGTACCATGTTTGTGAAAAAGTAAAAAAGGCTAAAGCAAAACTTGAAAAGAGAGTAGCTGCCCAAAGAAAAAGGAAGTTCGTATTTTTTAATAACGGTTTTCCGCTTCCTTCTAAAGCAGATTTATTTTGTTGTAGTTCCTCCATAGTGCTTCCTTTCTATGTACCGATTTTAGACTGAAAAACCTATTAACAATTGTTCTATACAGTTTCTAATATTTCTATACTGCACTTTCTCATTGTAGACAATAATAATGAATTTGCACAGTGGCTATTTAACGACAAAAAAGAAGATACCAAAGGGTATCTTCTTTTTTGTCATTCACGCTAAAGCAATATAAATATCCACTTGTACGTTATTTGGATCTACTGCATTTTCGTCATAAAGCTCAAAGTCTGTTGTAAAAGCACGCTTGTTTTCTTTCGACCATTGCCAAATATATTCCCAAGCTTCACAAACGACTTCAGACACAGGACCTTTTCTCGTTGTAAATACCGCATACGTAGCAGTAGGTATTGTTAAAGTTATCATATTTTCAGGAACGTCTTCTAATGAAGAAACAGGCATGCCAATAGTAAATTGATATGTACCAGTTTCATCTGATTCGTAGTTTGAGTAGAAAGCGAATGTTTCTTTTGTTTGTTGATTTGGAATTTGATGCATGATTTGTTCTTGGAAGTAGCGATTCCAAAGCATCGGAATCTTTCCTTCAGTTGATGCTTCTTTTTCGTTTGTAGTTGTAATAGAAACACCGATTGCTTGGAAAGCTTCTTTTTTTACGATAATAGGTTCTTTCATTAATAAAACCTCCCTTTATTAAATGAAACGTACGTTCTGTTTTATTGTAACATATTTTGGAAGGGAATAGTGTTTTTTATCAAATTGCGATGTATTTTAGTTAGGGAAAAGAGAGAGTATGAAAAGAACTCCTTTCATGTAAAAGGAGCTCTTTTCATTTTTATATTAAAACATACTTGAGCTATGCATTGGTTGAAGTTTTGCGTTTGGATCGAAGTAAGCTTTTGCATTGTTTACTGCTGTCGGTGCTTCACCAAAGCCGCAAGCAATGAGTTTTACTTTTCCTTCATATGTACAAATGTCACCAGCAGCGTAAATGCCAGGAATATTTGTTTCCATTTTTGAGTTCACGAGGATGCTGTTCTTTTGAATATCTAAGCCCCAATTTTTAATTGGACCAAGTGAAGAAACGAAGCCGTAGTTTACGATTACGTCATCAACATCGATGATAATTTTTTCTTCTGTTTTTACGTGCTGAAGAACAACTTGTTCAATAGTATCATCACCGATAAGTTCAACTGGAACGTAAGGTGTGCTTACTTCTGCACGGGAATTCATTAAGCTTTCTACGCTATGTTCATGTGCACGGAATTTATCGCGGCGATGAGCAATTGTAACTTTGTCCGCAATCGGTTCTAACATCATTGTCCAATCTACTGCTGAGTCACCACCGCCGAATACAACGACGCGTTTTCCAGCAAATTTATTCATATCATCAACGAAATAATGTAAGTTTTTCTTTTCGTATTTTGCTGTGCCTTCTAATTCTAAGCGGCGTGGTTGGAAAGCACCATTACCAGCAGTAATAATGACAGATTTAGAGTAGTGAGTTTGTTTATTTGTAACAAGCTTAAATATACCGTCAGCTTGTTTTTCAAGAGTATCAACAGCTTCTTCTAAGCAAACGGTTGGATCGAACTTTTTCATTTGTTCTTTTAAGTTATCAACTAACTCTTGTGCGCGCACTTTTGGGAATCCAGCTACATCATAAATATATTTTTCGGGATATAGTGCGGATAATTGCCCTCCAAGTTGAGGTAAGCTTTCAATAATTTTTACACTTGCTTGTCTCATTCCGCCATAAAATGCGGTGAATAGTCCTGTTGGGCCACCACCAATAATCGTTATGTCGTAAACTTTTTGATTTTCTGTCATTTTCATTCCCCCTATAGATGATGGAATTTTAATATTGATTTCATATATTGTTCATATGTACATGAAAATCCTGCAAATGATGACACTTTCAAATAAATGATAGCATATTTCAGTTAATAATACTTCTGGAAACGACTGAATAATAAGTAAGTTTTCGCATAGATGTTTTAGAATTGTATAAAATATAACGAAAGGAAAATACATGAAAAAAAGGCTGAAAAACCCTTGAAAACGCTATGTTATTTTAAAATATTGATAATTCTCTAGGTGCTTGAATTATGGAATGAAACCGACTAATATAGGGAAGTATTATGTTAAATTTCTATGACAAATTTCGTACGATTTTTTGACTGCGTTTTGTTATGATATAGAATGTGATAAATTCCACATTCTTGACAAATAGATTTTTTAGTACTTGGTATTATTTTTTATTACTATTATATAAAGAAAAGGGTTGTGATTTAGTGAAGACTCCAAAAATCGTAGTTTTAGGTGCAGGTTATGGCGGGATGATTACGACTGTTCGTCTGCAAAAAACATTATCTGTAAGTGAAGCTGAAATTACGTTAGTAAACAACAACAGCTATCACTACCAAGCAACTTGGTTACATGAGAGTGCAGCTGGTACATTACAAGATGATAAAATCTGTCTAGATATTCAAGACGTTATCGATACAAATAAAGTGAACTTTGTACAAGATACAGTAGTAGAGATTAAAGCTGCTGAAAAACGTATTATCTTAAAAGATGGTGAATTAGAGTATGATTACTTAGTAATCGGTCTTGGTTTCGAATCAGAAACGTTCGGAATTAAAGGATTAAAAGAGCATGCATTCTCAATCACTAACATTAATGCAACTCGTCAAATTCGTGAGCATATGGAAGAAAAATTCGCTCAATATGCGACTGAAAAACGTGATGAGTTAGTAACAATCGTTGTTGGTGGCGCTGGATTTACTGGTATCGAGTACGTAGGTGAGCTTGCAAACCGTATTCCTGAACTTTGCAAAGAGTATGATGTTCCACGTGAAAAAGCACGTATCATCTGTGTAGAAGCTGCTCCAACAGCACTTCCTGGTTTCGATCCAGCATTAGTAGAGTACGCTGTAAAACAACTCGAGAAAAAAGGTGTAGAATTCCGCATCGGTACAGCAATTAAGGAAGCAACTGAAGAAGGTATTATCGTTGCCAACGGTGATGATGCTGAACTTCTTAAATCTGAAACTGTAGTTTGGGCTGCAGGTGTTCGTGGTAATGGTATTGTGGAAGAGTCTGGATTTGAAGCAATGCGCGGACGTATTAAAGTGGATGAGTACATGCACGCTCCAGGTCATGAAGATGTATTCATGGTTGGTGATGCAGCGTTAATCATCAACGAAGAAATTAACCGTCCATACCCACCAACAGCACAGATTGCAATTCAAGAAGGTTATAATATTGCACACAATTTAACTGTGTTAGTTCGCGGCAAAGGTGAAATGAAAAAGTTCGCATTTGATAATAAAGGATCTGTATGTTCATTAGGTCATGACGATGCAATGGGCGTTGTTATGGGCAAAAAATTAACAGGTTGGAAAGCTTCATTCATGAAGAAAGTAATTGACAACCGTTACTTATTCTTACTAGGCGGACCTTTATTAGTTCTTAAAAAAGGTAAATTGAAGTTCTTTTAATATATAGTAGAAAAAGCAGAAACGGCTATGAGCTGTTTCTGCTTTTTTCGTATTGAAAATATAGTATAATAAACAAAAAGAAAGAATATTCTGTTCGTTTTGATGGAGGAGGTTACATCATGGGGAAGCGAGGGAAAGTGTGGTTAGCTGTCAGTGGCTTAGTAGCTACAGAAGATGGGAGATGGCTATTCGTTAAGAAAAAATACGGTGGATTGAAAGGGCAATGGTCTTTACCTGCTGGTTTTGTTAATGAAGGCGAGACTGTTGATGAAGCTGTGAAACGTGAAATATTGGAAGAGACAGGCATTGTTGCTCATGTAAAGGGGATCATTGGTATTCGCTCAGGTGTTATTCATAATGAAATTAGTGATAATATGATTATTTTTCTTCTAGAGCCAGAGGGAGAAGACGTTATCGTACAGGAGAAAGAATTGTCGGAAGTAGCTTTTTTACATCCGGAAAATATTGCAGATGATCAAAATACTTCTGTACTCATCAAATATTTATTAGAAGGAAGAGCAGAGTCGCATTTTGAAATGGACAAAACATTAAATCCAGGAGAGCAATTTGGTTATACGGCTTATCATGTGTTTACGGCGTATGCGAAGGAGAGGGAGAAGAAGTGAGTATACCGGTACTACTTATTTCAATGATGTTGTTCTTTATTTTATTTTTTGGAATTGGATTTTTACTCAACATGATTTTGCGAGCTACGTGGGTAATGGTTATTGTATATCCGATTATTTGTATGCTTATTATTAATAAAGCGAGTGTATGGGACTATTTTTCAAAGCCAAAAGAAACATTTTCTTCATTTGGGACAAGTGTATCGCATTTAGGACACGCAGATGTGTTTATTCTATCTACTGGATTAGTAGGTGCTGCTTTAGCAGGAATCATAATTAAAAAACTTCGAAAAAGTGGATATCAAATGTTTTAATCTCCAATCAATTTGGAGATTATTTTTTTGCATATTCCTTCATCGTATAGGGAATGATTAACGATGAAGGAGTGTGGAATATAAAAATGTTAAAACGATATTGTATTCGCATTATGATGACTTGTTTACTTGCATTCGCATTATGCGTAACATGGCAGGCTTTCACAGGAGTTTCTTTATTAGAGATTATAAAATCATATGAAGGAACAAGTGTAAAAGAAGTACATGCAGCAGAAATTGAGAAAAAAGTTGCTCCGAGTAAAGAAGTGATAAATGCTTTAGAGCAGGCAAATGACTGGTCTAAATATCGTGTTATAGAAATGACTGCAACTGGTTATACATCAGGTATAGAGTCAACTGGAAAGAGGGCGGGGCATCCAGAGTATGGCATTACATATTCAGGTGTTAAAGCAAAAAGGGATTTATATTCCACAATCGCTGCCGATTTACGCGTATTCCCGCTTGGGACAATTCTATTCGTGCCAGGTTACGGATATGGTGTTGTAGCTGATAAGGGCGGTGCTATAAAAGGAAATCGTCTCGATTTATATTATGATACGGTGAAAGATGTTTATAGCCAATGGGGTAAGAAAAAAGTAAATGTGTATATAGTGAAAATAGGAAATGGCAAGTTCTCGGAAGAAGAGTTAACGATGTTAAATCAAGACGAAACGATGCAAGTGTTTCGTGGACAATATTTAAAACAAAGATAGTCTAGTGGTAATAACGCTAGACTTTTTTCTTGTCTTATTTCACCATAGAAGATATTGGAGATAGCATCTTTATCCTGCTATTTGCGGCCGGTAAAACTCCCATCTCAAAATTCAGCTGGGGCAAAGAAGTTAGGGGGGAGCCCTGCTGCCCGTAAACGCCCGATTGGTGCGGGCTGATTAAAGTTTCACTTTATATGAAATAACAGAATTTAGAATTGTCGCATTTTATCGAAAATAAAGTTATAATGGACGTAGAGAAATTTAGGGGGTCTGAACATGTTTCGAGTACAAAAAGAATTAGTAAGTCATGAAGTGGTAATTGTTGCCTTATTTGAAGGAGATAAAACGAGTAGCTTTGTACAAGAACTGGATAAAGCGTTTGAAGGACAATTACAAGTTTTATTAGAAGAAAAAGAACTTTCAACTAAGAAGAAAGCCATTTCAAAAGTACACAGCTTAGGAAAAACAAATGTTAAACGTTATTATTTTGTTGGTTTAGGTAAGAAAGAGTCATATACAACGGAAACGTTACGTGCTGCTCTTGGTAAGGCGTTTAAAGCGTTACAAGCAGCAAAAGTACAAGATGCAGCAATCTTGCTTGATTCTTTCGTAACAGAGAAATTAGATGCGATTGATGTAGCTCATATTGCAGCAGAAGTACAAGGTCTTGGTACATATGAGTTACAAACGTATAAATCAGATAAAAAGGATCGTGTGGAACTAGAGGAGTTCACGGCTATTACAGCGGAAGATGCACAAGAAATTGAAGCTGCATTAACAGTTGGCTACGTACATGGACGTGCAACAAATTCAGCTCGTACACTTGTAAATATGCCGCCAAACGTATTAACAGCGACAAAGCTTGCTGAGTATGCAGTTGAATTAGCAGAAAAATACGATATGGATTATAAGGTTCTTGAGAAAGAAGAGATGGAAGAGCTTGGTATGGGTGCATTACTTGCAGTAAACCAAGGATCTACTGAACCTCCAAAAATGATCGCTCTTATTTATAAAGGAAAAGAAGAGTGGAAAGATGTAATTGGATTTGTTGGAAAAGGGATTACATATGATACAGGCGGTTATTCTTTAAAACCACGTGAAGGCATGGTTGGTATGAAAGGTGATATGGGCGGAGCTGCAGCTGTTCTTGGCGCGATGGAGATCATCGGTGAACTTCGCCCCGAGCAAAATGTAATTGCTGTTATTCCATCAACTGACAACGTTGTAAGTGGTACAGCATTTAAGCCAGATGATGTTATTACATCTATGAGCGGAAAAACAATCGAAGTATTAAATACAGATGCAGAAGGTCGCCTAGCGTTAGCTGACGGTATTACGTATGCGAAGAAACTTGGCGCAAATTACTTAGTTGATGTTGCAACATTAACAGGCGGTGTAATTGTTGCACTTGGAAATCATACAACAGGCGCGATGACAAATAATGAAGAATTGTTTGAACAAGTGTTAGAGGCTTCTATGGAAACGGATGAGCCAATTTGGCAATTGCCGATTTTTGAACGTGATAAAGAACGTGTAAAAAACAGTAAATTTGCTGATTTAAATAACTCACCAGGCCGTGAAGGACATGCGGTTATGGCTGGGACATTCATTGGTGAATTTGCAGAAGAAACACCATGGGTACACTTGGACATCGCTGGAACATCTGAAACATCAGGAGCACATGATTTAGGACCATCTGGAGCAACAGGTGCAATGGTGCGTACACTTGCAACACTTGTTGAGCGTTTCGGAGAAGAATAATTTTTGAAGAAAAGGCTGTCTCAAATTTTTGGGATAGCCTTTTCTTATTGATATGGTATGACTATTGTAAGTTTTTGTCGGTAAGTCGATACTCCTTGTCGAAACGTCGATATATTTGGAGTTACGGTTCATATAATTTCATTTACTATTTTACCGTTTCAAAAAGTGCTACATAGTGAAAGATTCGTCCTATAAAGAAATCGTATATAACGTCCCGCCTAAAGCGAATGAAGTACGCCCTGTTTCCTCAGAGACAACTAATATAAGTGCATCAATTTTCTCGGATAAGCCAATTGCAGCCCTATGACGTGTTCCTAGCTCAGGATTGATTTCCATGCTTTTTGTTAATGGGAGAATATTAGCTGCTGAGACAATATGATTATTTTTAATGAGAACGGCTCCGTCATGAAGAGGGTTCCCTGGATAAAAAATCGATTCAAGTAGTGGCGCGGTTAAGTGTGCGTTTAATGTCGTTCCAGTTTGAATGAAAGAATCAAGAGCGTCACTTCGTTCCACAATAATAAGAGCACCGTGTTTTCGAGCGCTTAAATGTTGGACAGCTGTAGTGATGAAATGTGAGCTTTCCGTATAAGGTGATAAATATGCTTGAATATAATATGTAGCTGCTAACGTCTGTACATTTGTTAACATATGATGAATATCTTCCATTTTACATAAAATACATTCATCTTCTTTATCGATTGCATGCTTCATGTTTGATAATTCTTTTTCAGCAATTTCAATCATCTGCTTTGTTTTTATTTTGAGCTCTTCTGACAAGCCCCATTCTTGCATAATCCTCATTCCCTTTGGTGGAGTATTTAACCATAGTGTATACAAATATTTATAGTAAAATCCTGCTAGATTTTAAAAAATATTGAGATTCAGGTTGTTTTTTTCATATAATGAAGGTACGACAGGCGAGAGGAGATGGAAGTATGAATTGGAAACAAGAATTTAGTCGCTGGCTTTCATATGCAGAATTAGACGCAGAATTAAAAGAACAGCTAGAAAACATGAAGCAAAATGAGAAGAAAATCGAGGATAGCTTTTATAAAAATCTAGAGTTCGGCACAGGTGGTATGCGTGGTGAACTTGGTGCTGGTACGAACCGTTTAAATGTATATACAGTTCGTAAAGCAACAAAAGGATTGGCTATGTTTATTGAAAACTTAGGTGAAGAAGCGAAAAAACGCGGTGTTGTTGTCGCGTATGATTCTCGTCATAAATCACCTGAATTCGCAATGGAAGTAGCTGCTACTCTTGGTGCACACGGTATTACAACATATGTATTTGAAAGCTTACGTCCAACACCAGTGCTTTCTTTCGCAGTTCGTCATTTACATACAGCAAGTGGAATCGTTCTTACGGCAAGCCATAATCCGCCTGAATATAATGGTTATAAAGTATATGGTGACGATGGTGGACAATTGCCTCCAAAAGAAGCTGATGAGTTAATTAGCTACGTAAATGCAGTAGAGAATGAATTAACAGTTGAAGTTGCTGATGTTGAGCAATTAAAAGCTGACGGTTTATTACATATAATTGGACAAGAAGTAGATGATGCTTATGCAGCAGAATTGAACAATGTCATTGTTAATAAAGAGATGGTGAAAGAAGTAGGAAAAGATTTAAAAATCGTCTTTACACCATTGCATGGAACATCAAATATTTCGGTACGCCGTGGTTTAGAAGAAGTTGGATTTACAGATGTAACAGTTGTAAAAGAGCAAGAGTTACCAGATCCAAACTTCTCTACAGTAAAATCACCAAACCCAGAAGAGCATGCAGCGTTTGAGTATGCAATTCGCGACGGTGAAAAAGTAGGCGCAGACGTGTTAATCGCAACAGATCCTGATGCAGACCGTCTAGGTGTAGCAGTTCGCAATCACGATGGTGAGTTCCAAGTATTAACTGGTAACCAAACAGGTGCGTTAATGCTTGATTACTTATTATCACAAAAGAAGGAAAACGGAACGCTTCCAGAAAACGGTGTTGTTTTAAAAACAATCGTAACGTCTGAAATTGGCCGTACAATCGCAAAAGCATACGGTTTAGATACAGTTGATACGTTAACTGGATTTAAATTTATCGGCGAAAAAATTAAACAGTATGAAGAAAGCGGACAATATGAATTCCAATTCGGTTATGAGGAAAGCTACGGTTATTTAATCCGTTCATTCTGCCGTGATAAAGATGCGGTGCAATCCGTCCTATTTGCATGTGAAGTAGCTGCATACTACAAATCACAAGGTAAAACGTTATACGATGGTCTGCTAGAAGTATTTAAGAAGTATGGGTTCTTCCGTGAGGACCTTGTATCGTTAACGTTAAAAGGAAAAGATGGTGCCGAACAGATTCAAAAGATGATGGCAACATTCCGTGAGAATCCTCCGAAAGAAGTAGCGGGTTTAACAGTCGTTGCAGTTGAGGATTATAAAGAAAGCATCATTACAACGTTACAAGATGGAAATAAGGAAGAGATTCACTTACCGAAATCAAATGTGTTAAAATATCAATTAGAAGATGGTTCTTGGTTCTGCTTACGTCCATCTGGAACAGAGCCGAAAATTAAATTCTACTTTGGTGTACAAGATGATTCTTTACAAAATAGTGAACAAAAGTTACTTACTATTAAAGAAGATATTATGAATCGTTTATAATAGAATAGAATGCTACTGATAGGAAAAGAGGAGAACGGAGAACGGCCTCCTCTTTTCTTGTAGTTTTGTTTGATGTAGAGGATTATTACGAGCGAGTGTTATAAATTTGCACTTTACTAAGAGAATTAGAATGAAAAGCGAGGGTATTTGTCATGAAAAAAGTGAGAAAAGCAATTATCCCGGCAGCGGGATTAGGAACACGCTTTTTACCAGCAACGAAAGCAATGCCAAAAGAAATGCTTCCAATTGTAGATAAACCAACAATTCAATACATCGTAGAAGAAGCAGTAAAATCAGGCATCGAAGATATTATTATCGTTACTGGTAAAGGAAAGCGCTCTATCGAAGATCATTTTGATAACGCATTTGAATTAGAGCAAAACTTATTAGAGAAGAAAAAGTATGAGTTACTTGAAAAAGTACAAGCTTCTTCTAAAATGGTAGATATCCATTACATTCGACAAAAAGAACCAAAAGGATTAGGACATGCTGTTTGGTGCGCACGTAAATTCATTGGTGATGAGCCGTTTGCAGTATTATTAGGCGATGATATCGTTCAAGCTGAAAAACCATGTTTACGTCAATTAATGGACGAGTATGACAAAACACTTTCTTCTGTTATTGGTGTACAAACTGTTCCTGAAGCAGAAACACATCGCTACGGAATTATTGATCCGTTAGAGCAAGAGGGACGTCGTTATCAAGTTCGTAAATTCGTTGAAAAACCAGCGCAAGGTACTGCGCCTTCAAACTTAGCGATTATGGGACGTTACATTTTAACTCCTGAAATCTTTATGTTCTTGGAACAGCAACAAGTTGGAGCGGGTGGCGAAATTCAGTTAACGGATGCTATTCAAAGCTTAAATGAAATTCAACGTGTATTTGCATATGATTTTGAAGGAAAGCGTTATGACGTTGGTGAAAAATTAGGATTCGTTCAAACGACAATTGAAATGGCATTGCAGCACCCAGAATTACGTGATGATATGCTAGTAATGATGAAGAAAGTTTTAGACGAGCAAATGAAGCAAGAGTCTTAATATAATAAACAAGGAGCTGTTCCTATAGGAACAGCTCCTTGTTTATTATGAAATCGTCGAATGAGAATGCTGATAAGCGGAACGACGTACAGCATAGTATATGCGAGGTGCGATAATAGCGCCGATAATTGTAAACGCAATATCCTTTACTGCGAACCACATCATAATCATCCAGGCAGCTTTATAACTCATATTACCACCCATGAAAATATTGACTGCCCCGTACATATAAGTAGTACCGATAATATACGTTAAAATGATTCCGACGAAAGAAGAAATTGCAAAGGTGCTGAATGTTGGTCGTTCTTTTTGTTCTACTAGTTTTCCTGATACGTAAGCAACGATAATAAATGCGATAATAAAACCACCAGTAGGATCTAAAAGTGCTCCAAATCCAGCTTTGAAGTTAGCGAAGATTGGCGCACCTGCTACTCCAACAAGCATGTAAACAGTCATTGATAATGCCCCAAGTCTACTCCCAAGAAGAAGACCTGCTAAAATTGCGAAAAATGGTTGCATAGATAATGGAATGCCCGCTATTTGTAAGAATGGTGCCCAAGATACAATATTTGCACCAATAGCCATAAGAGCGACGAACATGGCAGCTAATGCTAAATCTAAAACATGAAGCTTCTTCATAATGTTAACCTCCAGTTGTGTTTAGGTTAACATTATCGTAGCGAAAATATTTACTTGTTGTCAATCAAAATATTTTGATAAGAAGGCTTTAAATAGTCTCTAAGCAATGTGTATGGAATACGAAACTGCGGAATTCCACTTGAATAAGGAGCAATTTCATATAAAGGGAAATAAATCACAAGATTATCCGGTTCTAAAAAGTAGTGAAACTTTTTAGTGCTCGTTACTTTTTCGACTGCATCAGGAAAATAAATGCTTTCATTTTGTTTAATTTGTCTTACAATCTCTGTGCGAATTATTTCTTTATATTTATCCTCTTGTTGAAATAAATCGTCTAAGTGTAATAATTTTTTTTCGTTTAAATCAAATGTATTTGCCTTCCACGTATACAGTCCGTGCGCTCCGCCTGTATATTGATAGTAATTCACATATAGGCTGAGGAAAGGTGGTTTGTTTAAAGCTACTTTATAGTCAACATTTGCAACGTATGGATGAAAAGGTGTGCTAGATCCTTCTGTTTCCTCATAATATTTCTTCGCTTCTTTTTCTAATTTACTTTTAAATTTAGTAGTAGAGTTTTTGTAATAGGAATTCAGCTTATTTTGAAATTTCGAATCAGAAAAGTTGTGAAAGGAAGGCCTATTAATTTGATATTCTATATAAGGTTTCTTACCTTTTTGCGTTACAGTCTTAACATTGATTGTCAGGTTGGATGCTTTGGCTGCTATTGCACAATTTGGTACAATAGTCAGCAAGGAGAACATAAGCAATAGTATACAAAATTTCTGTTTCATTTAGGTGAAACCTCCTTATATAAGTGTTATAGGTAGTTTGAAATTAAACAGGTAAAATTATACATTTGATCTAAAGTGGGAGAGGTTGAAAACGATATGTCAAAAACTTTAATGGATTCGCTTGGAATTGAGTTGTTAGAAATGACAGAGGATAAAGTAGTTGCTACAATGCCTGTTGATGAACGCACGCATCAGCCGTTTGGATTTTTACACGGTGGTGCATCTGTTGCATTAGCAGAAACTGTGGCAAGTGTTGGTTCATACAATTTAATTGATCAAGAAAAATGTATTTGTTTCGGATTAGAAATTAATGCAAATCATATTCGTTCAAAGAAAGATGGAATTGTAACAGCGATTGGAACACCGATACATAGAGGTCATTCAACGATGGTGTGGGATATTCGTATCATTGATGAAAATGATGACTTATTATGTATTTCAAGATGTACAGTAGCAATTAAAGAAAAACGTGAAAAATAGAAAAGAGGCAGCTCTGATGAGCAGCCTCTTTTTTTATCCCGCTATTTGTGGGCAGTAAAACGCCCACCTCAAAATTCAGGTTGGAGATTAACTGCCCGTAAATGCCCGATTGGTGAGGGCTAATAATCAGTGGGGGATGAACAAAACCCCCACTGATTAAAGTTTCACTTTATAATTAGAACTGGATTTTCTTCTCTAAGAAACCTTTTAGTTCGCTAATTGGCATACGAACTTGTTCCATTGTGTCACGGTCACGTACTGTAACAGCTTTGTCTTCAACAGAGTCGAAGTCGTATGTGATACAGAATGGAGTACCGATTTCGTCTTGACGACGGTAACGTTTACCGATAGAACCAGTTTCATCAAAGTCTACCATGAAGTCTTTAGCTAGTTCTGCGAATACTTCAGTAGCACCTTCAGATAGCTTTTTAGATAATGGTAAGATAGCTGCTTTATATGGTGCTAAAGCAGGGTGGAAACGAAGAACTGTACGAGAATCGTTTTCTAATTGCTCTTCTTCATATGCATCACATAAGAATGCTAATGTTACACGGTCTGCACCTAGAGATGGCTCGATGCAGTAAGGCACGTAACGCTCATTCGTTTGTGGATCGATATAGTTAAAGTCTTCGTTAGAGTGTTCCATATGACGTTTTAAATCGAAGTCTGTACGAGATGCAACGCCCCATAGTTCGCCCCAACCGAATGGGAATCTAAATTCAATATCAGTTGTTGCGTTACTGTAGTGAGATAATTCGTCTTCACCGTGGTCACGAAGACGCATGCTTTCTTCAGTCATACCAAGTGAAAGTAACCAGTTTTTACAAGTTTCACGCCAGAATGCGAACCACTCTAAATCTTCACCAGGCTTACAGAAGAATTCAAGTTCCATTTGTTCGAATTCACGTGTACGGAATGTGAAGTTACCAGGTGTGATTTCGTTACGGAAACTTTTACCGATTTGGCCGATACCGAATGGAAGTTTCTTACGCATAGAGCGTTGTACGTTTTTAAAGTTTACGAAAATACCTTGTGCTGTTTCAGGACGAAGGAAGATTTCGTTTGTGCTAGACTCTGTAACACCTTGGAATGTTTTGAACATTAAGTTGAACTGACGGATTTCCGTGAATTCTTGGCTACCGCAATCTAGGCATTTTACTTCATGTTCTTTCATTAAGTCAGCCATTTGGTCGAAAGTAAGACCGTCAACGACCATTTCGATACCTTTTGCGTCTAATGCATCTTCAATTAATTTGTCAGCACGGTGACGAGCTTTACATTTTTTACAGTCGATCATTGGATCATTAAAGTTACCAACGTGACCAGAAGCGATCCAAGTTTTTGGGTTCATTAAAATAGCAGCATCTAAACCAACGTTGTGTGGAGATTCTTGAATGAATTTTTTCCACCAAGCTTTTTTGACGTTATTTTTTAATTCGATTCCAAGTGGACCGTAATCCCATGTGTTTGCAAGACCACCGTAAATTTCAGAACCAGGGAAAACGAAACCGCGATGTTTCGCTAAGTTTACAACTTGTTCCATTGAATACATAATAAAATCCTCCTTTTGAAAGTTAACGTATTTGCGATGACGTGATGGGTACTTTGGAAACGAGCAATATATGCTTTAAAAAACATAAAAAAACGCTCATCCCAAGGCTTAATCGCCTAGGGACGAGCGTTTGCCCGCGGTTCCACCCTAGTTGATACACAAAATGTGCATCCACTTTATCACGTATTGCTCGAGACTGCCGTTTCCTCGCAGCTTCAGGCTTTCACTATCCCTGAATCGCTTTTTATGCAAGTACTTATAAGTCCGTCATCGCTACTTATATTAATAATAATGAACATATTTTAACACGTTCTTTTTTAAATCTCAATAGAGGAACGTGCCCATCTAGGATAGAGTTTCGCCTATTTTTTCGTTATTTATTCCGTAATTTTGCTTAATGTGCTTAATTGCTTCGCGTTTACTTAATGGAGCGAGTTCGTTGTTTTGAACGTATTCCCATACCACATCTGGTTTTGTTTTTGCATATTCGCGAAGGACCCAGCCGATTGCTTTTTGAATGAAAAATTCTTTTGAGGAATGTAGTTGTCCGATAATCCAGAAAAGGAGTTCTTCATCCATTTTTTGTTTATATTTCAGCTGGAATAAAATAGCAGCACGTTGTAACCATATGTTTTCTGATGCAATCCACTTTGGAATATATGCAGAAATTAATTCTGGATGTTTTAAAAAGATAGCACCTAAAAATGTAGGGACGATGCTATCAACAGAATCCCACCAAGATTTTGTGACAATAAGTTCTTCTAAAAATGGGATATGAGTTTCGTTTATGTGTTTTTTATATTTTTGCATGATATCGAGTGCGGCAGCTTGAAATTCACGTTCTGGTAAGTCCCAAAGTTCACGCACGATAATTTGGAAGTCCTCTTTATCTGGGAGAGTATGTATTTGAATGACGTCTTTCAATAACTGTCTTCTCTCAGGAGTTTGAATACCGAGAAACGGGAAGTGATTTTTCATATAACGTGTCATCGGTTCTGCTTTTTCGGGATTTTGATGAGCTGTAAAATGCTCTTGTAATGCCTTTACAAATGGATGCATAGGTATGTACTCCTCTCTCATTATCTTTCTCTTCTTATTATACAAAGAGTTTGGTTAAATTTTAAAACATAACTTGCACTGTAATGAAATATGTTGAGAAGAGAGAGGAGAGGATAAGATGGAAGAACAAGGCGTACTAGCAGGTTTCTTTGCTCTTAGTTTTACGTTTATTCTTGTTATAATAATTTGGGCAATTATTTCGTATTTGTTAACGGCTTTTGCACTTTATACGATGGCGAAAAATGATGGTGCAACTGATGGTGTTCTTGCTTTTATTCCGTTTATAAATAGTAAGATATGGGGTGATTTAGCGAAAGATAAATTACCAGATTTCTTGAAAGAAGAAGCAGGGTGGAAAGTATTTGGCATATATGTTGGATGCTTCATCTTTAATTTCGTACCAATTCTATATATATTAGCAACAGCTGTATCACTTGTACTGTCTATTTATCTTATCTACGCTATTTTGGATAGATACGGAACGAATTCCATACTATTTACGATCATTCATACAATCACATTTTCGGTTTTCTTGCCGATTCATTTGTTCATTATTCGGAATGAGCCGGTTAGGTATAACGAGTAGGCGTATCAAAGTTGCCCTGCGGTCGATATATTTGGTTCTATAATAATTCGGATATGCTGAAAAAAGAACGAAAGCGCCCTGCTGAGCAGGGCGCTTTTTTCTACTACATAAGATAGCGTAAGTAAATGTAAATATGAGAAATGATTAATGAAACGATCATAATTGGGAAGCCGACTTTAAGGAATTCCATGTAGCTGAATTTATGTCCTTCACGACTTGCGATACCAGCTACGATTACGTTAGCAGAAGCCCCGATTAATGTTCCGTTTCCACCTAAGCAAGCACCTAATGCTAATGCCCACCATAGTACGTCGACTTGTGCGTCAGAAGGTGATAAACCTAGCCCAACTGCCATATCGTTAATAAGTGGAATCATTGTTGCAACGAATGGAATGTTATCGATTGTTGCAGAGGCGATACCAGATACCCATAGAATAAGGATAGATGCCTGAGAAATATCTCCGCCTGTTATTCCAATTACTTTTTGAGCTAACATTTTGATAAGCCCGATATCAATAAGTCCTCCAACGAGTACGAATAGTCCCGCGAAGAAGAAGATTGTTACCCACTCTACACTTGCGAATACCTCTTCAATTTCATGCTCTTTCACACCGATTAGCATAAGTACAGTAGCGCCAGTTAAGGCGATGATAGCTGCATCAATATGGAAAATGGAATGAGTCATGAAACCTAAAATAGTAAGGCCAAGTACTGTTAAAGATTTCTTCATTAATACTGGGTCTTTAATGTATTGTTTTTCATCTAAGCTCATTAATTTTTTAATTTGTACAGGATCAGCAATTAATTGCTTACGGTACATGAAGTAAAGAATTGTTGCCGTAACAGCAATAATGATGATTACGATAGGTGCTAAGTTGAATAAGAAAGCATTGAAATCTAAATGCTTATTTGCAGAACCAATCATAATATTTGGCGGATCACCAATTAATGTTGCTGTTCCTCCGATATTTGAAAAAATAATTTCAGAAAGTAAATATGGGACAGGATTTACTTGCAAGATGCGCGTAATAGATAAAGTAACTGGAACAACAAGAAGTACTGTTGTAACGTTATCTAAAAATGCGGAGCCAAGCGCGGTAAGTAAGGAAAGTGAAATTAAAATTTTAATTGGATTTCCTTGTGCTCCTTTTGCGGCTTTAATGGCAACGTATTGGAAGACACCTGACTTACTTGTAATGTTTACGAGTATCATCATACCGATGAGTAATGTAATTGTTCCCCATTCAATATGTTTCGTAAAGGCATTGTGTAAGTCAACGACCCCTGCAATTACCATGAATGCTGCACCAAGAAGTGCGATGACAGCACGGTTAATTTTTTCAGAAATAATAATGGCATATGTAATTAAAAAGACTGCGATAGCGAAATAATACTGCCAGTTTGCGAGTTCTTGCGTTGTTTCGTGCAAAACTCTCATCTCCTTTCATTCACTTTTCTTAGTGTGTCAAAAAATTAACTAGATGAAACACACATAACGTCATTATAAAGTAGAAAAATGGCGGATGTAAATGAAAGGGTTTATTTTGTCATATTTTCTGCATAGGTCATTTTTTCTTATTTTTAAAAATATTTGTGGGCATCTGACATATATATAAGATACATCCAATCTGAATATTTAAAATCGAATCAGCATTCGAGCTTGTTCGTGTAGGAGTATCAAATAGAAAGGAATGACAAATATGATAAGGAAGGGATCGTATGGATGAACAACGATTTTTGTTTTTAGACTTTGAGTTTACGATGCCCCAGCATAGAAAAAAGCCAAAAGGTTTTTTCCCAGAAATTATTGAGGTCGGACTCGTTTCAGTTGTTGGTTGTAAGGTGGAAGATACGTATTCATCGCATATTAGACCGAAAACATTTCCGTCTTTAACGGATCGATGTAAAAAATTTTTAGGAATTAAACAGGAAGTAGTGGACAAAGGAATTTCTTTTCATGAACTTGTTGAGAAACTTGCAGAATATGAGAAGAGTGGTAAACCGACAATTGTAACGTGGGGAAATATGGATATGAAAGTCTTAAAGCATAACTGTGAAATGGCGGGAGTAGAATTTCCATTCTTTGGACAGTGTCGTGATTTATCGCTTGAGTATAAGAAGTTTTTTGGAGAGAGAAATCAAACAGGGCTGTGGAAAGCAATTGAGGCGTATGGAAAAGCAGGAACAGGAAAGCATCATTGTGCGCTTGATGATGCGATGACGACATATAATATTTTTAAGTTAGTAGAAAAAGATAAAGAGTATTTAGTCAAACCAGCACCTCCGACATTAGGGGAACTTGTTGATTTTTCGAAAGTGTTAAAGAAAGTGAGTACACAGTAACGACCAAATTGCAAAATATGTAATTTGGTCGTTTTGTTTTTTAAAGTTTGTAATCTTGCTTCAATTGCTGAAGTGTTTCTAGACTACGCCCCGCAAAAGGTGAATCATCTTCAGAAAATGAATTCATTTGAGTTTCTAATGCTAATTTTAGTGACTCTGTATAATCCGGAATTTCCCCTTCATATTTCTTCACCATTTGCTCTGGAATGTTCGTCTGTTCACGAAAAGCTAAAGCACGTCTTTCATGGAAAAATGGTACGTCAGCTTGTTTTACGTTATGTAAGTCACCTTGCACGGGATGTTTTAAAACAGCTAACACTTTTACGACGTAACTGCCAGGACGGCTATTTGTAATTTCGCCGATGTATTTTCCAGTTTTATAAATACCAGTAACGATTTCACCAATTTCAAATGTTTCTCTCATATTTTTCACCTCAAGTTTATAGTAAGGAAAGTATAAGAAGGAGTCAAAGAAATTAGTTGATTTTTGAATGTCCTTGAGAATATGACAGGCTTCAATTATAATTTAAGGTGATAAAACAGAAAATTCTGATGTTTATTCTTACTATAAATTCCCCGATAAGGAGTGTTTCATATGATGCCTTTATATTTTCCTGAAGATAAAACGGAGTATATTATTCCAGGTATTGTTTGCGTTCTATTTATCATCGGTGCGGTTGCTACGTGGCGTATGTTTATTCGTGTATCAAAACGAGAAGCAGAGCGATTACAGAAAGTAGAAGAAAAGCTTTTAGCTGAAAAGAAACGGTAATTCATTTTTGTATGTTTCCCTCTATGCTCGGACAATCTAAGGGCAGAAAGCATTTTGGAGGGAATTGAATGAAAAGACGGCTTTTTTTCAGTTGTTGTTTATTATTTCTAATGGCGGGTTGTGACCAAGGGAAGCCGAAAGAAATTGATGTGAAATTACATAATGCTTCAGGTGATGAAGTTGGGACTGCAAAAGTAGTTCAGCAAACAAGTGGAGTGAAAATTAAGATTAAAGCGGAAGGCTTTACACCAGGACCACACGGGATACATGTGCATGAAATCGGAGAATGTAAAGCGCCACGTTTCGAATCATCTGGGAATCATTTTAATCCGGATAATAAAAAGCACGGACTCCTCAATCCGAAGGGCGCAGAAAATGGTGATTTACCGAACGTAGTTGCAGACGGTTCGGGAAAGATTAAAGCAGAAATCGATGCTCCGCATATAACGCTTGAAGAAGGAAAAACGACGATTCATAGAAAAGATGGAGCGTCTATTATTATTACAGAAAACGCTGATGATGGTATGACACAACCAACGGGTAAATCTGGTGGCCGAATTGCTTGCGGTGTTATCGTAAAAAAAGTGTCGGATATGAAGAAAAAATAGAAGCTACCTTGAATGGTAGATTTTGTTGTAAAACCGCATGATAGTAAGTGGAATTATATCGATTTATCGAAAAAAAGGAGGCTATCCCAAAATCATTTTGGGATAGCCTCCTTTTTTGTTATGAGAATGTATGGTGTAGTCTGTTTAAAATTTCTTCTAAAACAGATCTAGGACAGCCAATGTTAATTCGGATATAGGCTTCCCCGCCCATTCCGTATTTCTCACCAGGCTCAACGATGATTTTACCTTTCTCTTCAAGCAATGCTGTTCGTTCATCTTGAGAAAGATCCAAGTAGGAACAATCAATCCACAGTAAAAAACTGCCTTCTGGTTTAATTACAGAAAGAGCTGGTATGTGATTTTGAATATACTTACAAGCAAATTGAGCGTTATCTTCAACGTACAATCGAATTTCATTTAGCCAATCATTACATTCTGTATAGGCACTTTGCATTGCTGTATAAGCAAATGTATTTAATCCGTGGAATCCTTGTCTATATTGGATAGACATAAACGCATTACGGAGATTTTCATTCGGAATAATAATGATCGATGCTTGTAATCCAGCGATATTAAATGTTTTGCTCGGAGCCATACAAGTAATAGTGCGTGCTGCTAATTCTTCAGATAAAGAAGCAAACGGTGTATGAGTATGGCCTCTATAAATAATATCGGCATGAATTTCATCCGCGACAACGGTTACATTATATTGCGTACATAACGTACCGAGTTTTGTTAGCTCCTCTTTCGTCCAAACGCGCCCGATAGGATTGTGAGGGCTGCAAAGAAGCATTAGTTTTACACCTTGTTTAAATTGAGTTTCTAGATGCTCGAAGTCTATCTTATATATGCCATTTTGTTTAAACAAGGGACTCTCACATAATTGTCTATTATTTGTTTTGACCATTTCAAAAAATGGTGGATAAATAGGAGGTTGTACGAGTACGGCTTCTCCTTCTTTCGTTATAGCTTGTATGCTCGTACTAAGAGCTGGGACGATACCTGCGCTAAATACAATCCATTCTTTTTGTATTTCCCAATTGTATTGGCTTTTCGTCCAATTACAAATGATATTCCCAATATTTTCAGGAGGAAGTGTATAGCCGAAAATAGGATGTTCTGTGCGTTTTTGTAATGCAGTTTGAATTGGTTTTGGTACTTCAAAATCCATATCGGCAATCCAAGCGTGGATGAGCTCTTCATTTTTATATGTATCCCATTTTGTACTATGCGTTCCGCGACGATTTACCGTTTTATGAAATAGTTGCATATGTTTGCTCCTTTCTTCTGTCAAACTGTTAAGTTATGAAAATTCTCACTCTTCTTATAGAATAGCTGATGTGATACGATAAAGAAAAGCATTAAAAAGTGAAAAGGCGGGAAGCAGATGGGTGCATATGACAAAATGATTGAGGTTGTGAAAAATTGGGATCCGTTTCAAATGGGACCGGAGTTTTATGAAACAGAAGCGAGCGATGTTGTAAACGTCGTAAGTGTGTTTGATGATCCGAAATACATCGCAAAGAAGATTCAACATATATACTTTATGTCTTTTGAAGAAGTACCTGCACTTGAAAAATGCGAAAAATTAGCAGTAGAGTTACTCGTACTAAAAGAAGGCGGAAGTTGTTCATTATAGGCTGTCGGAATTTACGACAGCCTTTTTGTTTATTTTCATTTGTGCGGATGGATTAAAGCTTCACTTTATTCCGCTATTTGCGGGCAGTAAGACTCCAGCCTCAAAATTCGGTTGAAGCAAAGAGGTTAGGCGAGAAATCAAACTGCCCGTAAAAACCCCCACGGATTAAAGCCTCACTTTATTGCGCCGCAAACGTAATAATTTCTTCATAAACATGATCGGGCTTTTCTTCAGGTAGTAAGTGCCCTGTATTTTCGTAAGAAATGAAAGTTGAATTAGGTAGGTCCTTATGGAGACGGTGTCCTACATGTACAGGGACGACGCGATCTTTTTCACCCCAAATGAGTAATACTGGGGTTTCGATTTTTTGTAATTCAGTTGAAGATAAGTCACCTTCACGGTCTCTTATCATTCGAGTTAAAGCAGGGAATATACGATCATCATAAAAAGGAGCAGCGTAGCCTTCCATCATTTCATTGTCAATTAATGAATGGTCATGAACGACATTCATTAAGTTATGGACGATGCCCCTTCGAATAATCCAGTTCTTCACGTATAAGTGGAAGAATGGTAAATAAGAGGAGTACAGTAAAGGTAAGTTTGCGCGTGCTAAATAACTAGAGCTACATAGTAAAATCGTCTTTGAAATTAATTCAGGGCGTAAACGGTTTACAAAGAGTGAAATTTGTCCGCCCATAGAATGGCCAACTAATACAATATTCGAAAGAGATAAATGTTCGATTAAATCGATAATAATAGCTGCTAAATTGTGATAAGAATATTTAAAGAGATGAGATTTATCACTTTTTCCGAATGGTGGTAAATCAAGGGCAATTACTGTACCTTCCTTTGTTAGTAAAGGAATGAGTCGTCGATAGCTAAATGAGGAAGAGAGGAAGCCGTGAACGAGTACGAAAGTAGGTCGTTCTTTTTTAGTATTATGTTCATACAATTCGTAATGAATAGTAGTCCCGCGAGTGGAAAAAGTGAAGTAAGGGCATTTGCATTCATGGTTCATTTTTTGTCACTCCATTGATTTTTGTTCATATCATCTCCCCGCAAGAAACAAAATATGTTAACAAAAAAAGGCAAGATGACATCGTCATCTTGCCTTTCGTTTATTCATTATTATCTGCGAACAATATTAGGCGGTGTTTCTCCTTGTAACCCTGCAACTAAATTTTCAGCAGCTGTCATTGCCATTTGCTGCCTAGTTTTTAATGTTGCAGACCCAATGTGCGGTAAAGTCACAACATTTTGTAATGATAAGAGCGGATTATCTTTTTGAATCGGCTCTTGTGTAAAAGTATCGATGCCCGCTGCGAAGATTTTCTTTTCTGTTAATGCATGGATTAACGCTTCTTCATCTACTGTTTTTCCGCGAGAAGCATTAATGAAGATTGCAGTTTCTTTCATTAATGAAAATTCCTTTTCTCCAATAAGATGATATGTTTCATCTGTTAGTGGAGTAAGAAGGACAATAAAGTCAGATTGTTTTAGTAGCGTCTGTAAATCACAATATGTAGCATCAAATTTTTGCTCTGCTTCTTCTTTACGGCGACGGTTATAATAAAGAACATTCATATCAAATCCGAATTTCGCTCGTTTTGCGATAGCTTCACCAATGCGTCCCATTCCGATAATACCGATTGTACTATGGTGTACATCTAGTCCGAAGTGTTCTTTTCCAATTTCAGCGTTCCATTCACCATTTTTCACGTAGGAGTCGAGTTCACAAACACGGCGACCGGCAGATAACATAAGAGCGAAAACAAGGTCGGCTACTGTATCATCTAGTACGTATGGTGTATTCGTTCCGATGACATTTCGCTTTTCCATCGCTTGTAAATCAAAATTATCGTAACCGACAGAAATGTTGCTTACTACTTTTAAGTTAGGAGCCGCTTCTAATAATTCTTCATTAATAGCAAATCCAAAATTTAATAAACCATCTTTATCTTGTATTTTCTCTAATAGAACATCACGAGGTACCTTCTCATCTTGATCCCATTTTTCGAAATCACAGTGTTCTGATAAATAGTTTTCTACAAATGTTGGAACTGGTTCGGCAATATATACTTTTGGTTTCACGGTTCCATCCCCTTTCGCTTTATCACGCATTTTTCCGCTGATTAAAGCTTCACTTTACCCCGCATTAACGAGCAGTAAGACTCCCACCTAAAAAGACGGTTGAGGCAAAGAAGTGAGGTGGGAGATCAACTGCTCGTAAAAGCCCGATTGGTTCAACTAATAATCCATGGGGTGAACCTTTCCATGGATTAAAGTTTCACTTTATTTTGACATAATTCTCTAAAAAAATCTTCTTTTCAAACTGGAAAGGGTATTTGTATAATTTAGACACAACAGAAAAGGAAGGATGATTTATATGGTGACAGAGAAAGAATTGGAATTATTAGCTTGTCTTGAAAAGAATAGTCGTTTATCTGTAGATACATTAGCGAAGTTGTTAAATATAGAAGTAGAAGAAGCGAAAAAAATGGTTACGAAATTAGAAAGTGAAAAGATTATCGTGGACTATGTAACACATATCGATTGGACAAAAGTGAAAGAACATACTGGTTTAACGGCGATGATTGATGTGAAAGTTACACCGAAGCGTGGTGTCGGTTTTGATGCAGTAGCTGAACAAATTTATCGTTATTCAGAAGTGAAATCTGCGTATTTAATGTCAGGGACATACGATCTTTCTATTACATTAGAAGGAAAGACGATGGGAGAAGTAGCGATGTTTGTTTCTGAGAAATTAGCAACAATTGAATCTGTCGTTTCTACAACAACGCATTTCATTTTGAAGAAGTATAAACATGAGGGAATTATTTACGAAAAAAACGATGATGATAAGCGCATTGTGGTGACACCATGAAGCAATTTGAACTATCTAGAACGGCAGAATCTTTACAACCATCTGGTATTCGAAAGTTTTTCGATTTAGCAGCAAATATGAAAGGTGTTATTTCTCTTGGAGTAGGAGAGCCTGACTTTGTTACACCTTGGAATGTAAGGCAGGCATGTATTCGTTCTTTAGAACAAGGATATACGTCATATACAGCAAATGCAGGATTATTGGAGCTCCGTCAAGAAATAGCAAAGTATCTAGAAAAACAATTTGCAGTATCTTATGATCCAAACGATGAAATCATCGTTACAGTTGGAGCGAGTCAGGCGTTAGATGTAGCGATGCGTGCCATTATAAATCCTGATGATGAAGTACTCATTATTGAACCAAGTTTCGTTTCTTATGCACCGCTTGTGATATTAGCTGGAGGAGTTCCGGTTCCTGTGGCAACGACTTTAGAAAACGAGTTTAAAGTACAACCAGAACAAATTGAAGCAGCTATTACAGCGAAAACAAAGGCAATTTTGCTTTGTTCACCAAATAATCCAACAGGTGCAATGTTAAACAAACCCGAGCTTGAAGAAATAGCAGTGATTGTTGAGAAGTACAATTTAATCGTATTATCTGATGAAATCTATGCAGAGCTCGTATACGACGAAGTATATACAAGTTTCGCGAGTATTAAAAATATGCGCGAGCATACGATTTTAATTTCAGGATTTTCAAAAGGATTTGCGATGACAGGATGGCGTCTTGGGATGATTGCAGCCCCTGTTCAATTTTCAGAATTAATGCTCAAAATCCACCAGTATTCAATGATGTGTGCACCGACGATGTCTCAATTTGCAGCGCTTGAAGCATTACGCGGAGGGAATGATGAAGTAATTCGAATGAGAGATAGCTATAAAAAACGTCGTAACTTTATGACGACATCTTTCAATGAAATGGGCTTAACATGTCATGTGCCAGGCGGGGCATTTTATGTTTTCCCTTCTATAGCTTCAACCGGACTATCCTCAACAGAATTTGCAGAACAATTATTATTAGAAGAAAAAGTGGCTGTTGTTCCTGGAAATGTGTTTGGCAGGAGTGGTGAAGGATTTATTCGTTGTTCATATGCAACATCGCTTGAGCAACTTATGGAAGCAATGAAGAGAATGGAACGGTTCATAGAGAATAAAAAAAGGACAAAACACAATACGTTTTGTCCATAAAAGGGGGGGAATACTAGAAAGCCATGTGTTAGTATTCTATCCTAATATTGGAGAATTATACGTATTACAGGAAATTTTTTCGTGAATTTTGAATGAGTTCTATCAAAGTGGTATAATTTACTAATATAAGGTGGGAGTATCCTCGGTGTTTTACTTAGGATACTTACTCACTAATCGGATATTTAACAATAAATACATCTGCTTTGCTATTTACAATTGTAGAGAAAATGGTAAACGTATGGGAGTGTTTCACATGTCAGAACAATATACAACGGGAGTGGTTGTAACAGGGAAAGTAACTGGAATTCAAGATTACGGTGCATTTGTAGCTTTGGATGCAGAAACACAAGGACTTGTGCATATATCTGAAATCACAAATGGGTATGTAAAAGACATTCATGACTTTTTAAAGGTCGGAGATACAGTAGAAGTAAAAGTACTTTCAATTGATGAAGAACACAGAAAAATGAGTTTATCGTTAAAAGCGGCGAAAAGAAAGCAAGGACGAATTCTTATACCGAATCCATCAGAGAACGGATTTAATACACTGCGAGAAAAGCTAGCGGAATGGATTGAAGAGTCGGAGGTAATAAAGTAAAAGAGGAACGCATATGAGCGTTCCTCTTTTACTGTGACTTATGATATATATATTTGCAAATATGATTGCATGCAATCATATTCGTATGTCGGAGGCGAAAAAGACATACTGACTATTGAATTTCATGTGTTTCTGGGTGAGTACCAAGATTCTCGGATGGTTTAAATAGTAAGCCGAGATTGATAAGCCCAGAAATACCAACGATGCCGTAAATAATACGTGCAAGAGCTGATTTCTGTCCCCCGAAAATAGCCGCTACTAAGTCAAACTGGAAGAACCCGATCAGTCCCCAGTTAACAGCGCCGATTACAGTGAAGACTAATGCGATACGTTGCAAGGTACTCATGAAAAGTCCCCCCCTTAATGTGAAGCGTGAGCAAGCAAGGAGTTAATAAGAAAATTTAACTCCTTTATAGAATGGTATAGTTTTGTTGTTTTTATACATGAAAAATGTACGAAAAACGATGTATATACATCTATACCGAAAAATTCGAATTTTTATGCAAAAAATGAACTTTTTCTAAAAAATAAATAATGGTTACGTTTACAATTGTTGAATCGCTTGATTTACAACTTTAGTTTCGCTAAAGTGAATACAGAAATACATATACATAATTGGAGGGAAAAAGATGAGTACACATGTAACGTTCGACTATTCTAAAGCGTTATCCTTCATCGGTGAAAATGAACTAACTTATTTACGTGATGCAGTAAAAGTAACACATCATGCAATCCACGAAAAAACTGGAGCTGGGAACGATTTCCTTGGGTGGGTAGAGCTTCCGCTTCAATATGACAAAGAAGAATTCGCTCGCATTCAAAAATGCGCAGAAAAAATTAAAAATGACTCTGACATTTTACTTGTTGTAGGTATTGGTGGTTCTTACCTAGGAGCACGCGCAGCAATTGAAATGTTAAACCATTCTTTCTATAACACGCTTTCTAAAGAACAACGTAAAACTCCACAAGTGCTATTTGTTGGACAAAACATTAGCTCCACTTACATGAAAGATTTAATGGACGTACTAGAAGGTAAAGACTTTTCTATTAACGTTATTTCCAAATCAGGTACAACAACAGAGCCTGCAATCGCATTCCGTATTTTCCGTAAATTATTAGAAGAAAAGTATGGAAAAGAAGAAGCACGCAAACGTATTTATGCGACTACAGATAAAGCGCGCGGTGCTTTAAAAACATTATCTGATAATGAAGGCTACGAAACGTTCGTTATTCCAGATGATGTTGGCGGTCGTTTCTCTGTATTAACACCAGTAGGTTTATTGCCAATCGCTGTAAGTGGCCTAAACATTGAAGAGATGATGAAAGGTGCAGCTGCTGGTCATAATGATTTCGCGAAATCAGAACTTGAAGAAAACCCAGCTTACCAATACGCAGTAGTTCGTAATGCTCTATATAATAAAGGGAAAACAATTGAAATGCTTGTTAACTATGAGCCAGCACTTCACTACTTCTCTGAGTGGTGGAAACAGTTATTTGGTGAAAGTGAAGGAAAAGATCAAAAAGGTATTTTCCCATCTTCAGCAAACTTCTCAACTGACTTACACTCATTAGGTCAATACATTCAAGAAGGTCGTCGTGACCTATTCGAAACAGTTCTTAAAGTAGGTAAATCTACACACGAACTAAAAATCGAATTAGACGACAACGATTTAGATGGATTAAACTACCTTGCTGGTGAAACGATAGACTTCGTAAACACAAAAGCATACGAAGGTACATTACTTGCACATAGCGATGGCGGAGTACCAAACTTAATCGTAAACATCCCTGAATTAAATGAGTACACATTCGGTTACCTTGTATACTTCTTCGAAAAAGCATGTGCGATGAGCGGCTACCTATTAGGCGTAAATCCATTTGACCAACCAGGAGTAGAAGCATACAAGAAAAACATGTTTGCTTTACTTGGTAAACCAGGATTTGAAGAATTAAAAGCAGAATTAGAAGAGCGTTTAAAATAATGAAAAGCGATCGGGTCTCCGGTCGCTTTTTATTATTTTATTGAAAGGTACATCGGTATATTCAAACTAGAATGGGTATGCTAAAGGAAAAGTCTAGGAGGGATGGGCTTGATTCCGATTCAATCAAAATTAGAAGGATGTACATATGCGTTATATAAGTTAGAAGAGGTTATGAAACCACTTGGATATAGTATTGGCGGCAATTGGGATTATGATAAAGGATGCTTTGATTATAAAATCGACGAAGAAGAAGGGTATCAATTTTTACGTGTACCATTTACAGCGGTGGATGGGGAACTAGATGTGCCTGGTGTAATAGTCCGTCTTGAAACACCGTATATTCTTTCGCACGTATATCAAGACGAACTAGATGATAATGTTAATGCTTTAACAGCTGGAACGAGTGGATTGGATCAATTTGCGGAGCCACAAGATCCAGATGGAGATGTGAAAAGAAAATATATCAATATTGGTAAAGTATTGGTACAAGAACTAGAAAATCATTTTTTTAATGGTGAATAACGATGAGTATGTCGCTTTCGATGAGAATGAAAGAATGAACTGGATTGATCATATATTGTTCGTCGCGCTTTACACCTAGTAAGAGAATGTTTTGCTTTAAAAGAGTATAGCTACAATTTGCAAAGGATTGTCCGGTGCAGGACGGGGGAATCTCCATCAGTTGTAATTTGTTATCAGAGATTTCATCGTAAAGTGAGAATAGTACACCTGAAATGGAAGGGAATAAAAGAGAAGCGGTAAATACATAGCTCGTTAATTTATTTCCTTCTATAATTTCTGATACGCCAGCTCTCGTTGCATTTTGGATTTGTTCAGAAGTAAGAAGTTCAGCGATGCAGTGAATGTTTGGATTAAGTCCTTTTGCAGTTAAAATATTTAAAATGGACTGTGTATCTGCTAAGCTTTCGTTCTTCTCTTTATCCGCTGTTATTAATATAGTGTGAGCTGTTGTAATGTTAGCTTTTAATAAAGTTTGATCGTGATGCGGACAACCTTTTATAAATTCTAAATGATGAAATGGCTTTGGAAGTAAAGAAAGTGTTTCATCAATTAAAACGATATCAAGGTTCGGTTGTAATATGTGCATTTGTTTTACAACATGTTTTGCACGCTCATTCCAGCCAACGATAATCATATGACCATTAGAGGTAGCAGCTGCTTCACCTTTAATTCTCATATATTGTTTATTAATCATGTCGGTAGCGAATAGAACCATATAATAAGAACAAAATCCCGTCCCTAATAAAATAATACATATACCAATAAGTTTTCCTATCGTTGTATGGGGGGCGAAATCGCCGTATCCAACGGTGAAAATGGTAACGATTGACCACCAAACCCCGTCGAACCATGTGGTGAAGTGAGATGGCTCTAATATATGTATAAGAAAGCCGGAGAAGGCAGTAAGTACAATAATAAAACAAATTAAACGAAAAATAATGGAATCGCGAAATGTATCTACTAAATTCGGACGGGATTTCAAGTTCCTATTCCTCCTTACTTTTCAAGACTACATTCATTGTTACCATTATAGAAAAAAGAAAAACTCTCTAATTAAAAAGAGAGTTTTTCTTTAACTACTCAGTCACTCTATGAAAAAACGCCAGAAAAGCATTTTTAAAAATGACCGAGAGGGACTGGTTATGTATAGGATCGGTCAGTGTCTTTTCCTGCCATGCGCGAAGTTTTAAAACAAAGAAAGGTAGAGGACCATTTTATCTCCATGGCAGTAATCTATATGCTGAAAAATGAAAATAACTTTCTATAGGTAATAAGGTACGTATTCTCGCGGGAGTAATACTCCTTATCTAACTTCTAAATGAAAGGTATGGCTGGGTAGTAACGTTTTTCTTTATGTTACATACTCTCCACTTCGGTTTGTTGAACACTTTCAAGATGCTGAAGAGCATAATAAACATCAGCGGTATGTCTTTTTTGATCGATAGACAATTTCAAATGTAAATAGTGCGAACCATTTTCCAATGTCTTGAGCTTCATGTTCTTAACTTTTATATCCATTTCTTTTATTTCTTCAATTACGGTCGGGATATTGTCCATATTTCGTACAACGAGTTTCACTGCGATATCACGTTGGCGAAATGATCTAGGACCGACGTATTTCATCGCTAATGGTATAAGTTCTACACTAATCATAAGGAAACACATTCCGAAAATAGCCTCGATATAGAAACCAGCTCCAACGGCAATGCCGATGCCAGAAGCACCCCAAATCATAGCGGCGGTCGTTAATCCCGCAATACTATCGTTTCCTCTGCGTAAAATTACACCGGCACCTAAAAAACCAATTCCTGATACAATTTGAGCGGCAAGTCGAAGTGGATCCATATTCATATGATCGGTATGTGGTAAGTTGTAAGCTGCTTTAATAGAAACAATGGTTAGGAGGCAACTAATAATAGAAATAACTAAACAAGTTTTTAAGCCGAGTGGTTTACGTTTTAATTCGCGCTCTAAACCGATAGCGAATCCTAAAATAGCCGAGAGACCTAGTTTTATTAATAAGTCGGTGTAGTCCATGTATATTCCTCCTTGTATGATATAGTATATGAATAAAACGTTTATCCCGCTATTTGCGGGCAGTAAGCCCCGCCTCAAAATTCGCCGAATGCGAGAAAGTTAGGTGGGAGACGACTGCCCGTAAATGCCCGATTGGTGAAGGCTAATAATCAGTGTGGGGGATGAACACCCCCCACACTGATTAAAGTTTCACTTTATATAGAAAGAAACGTTTTGTGACAGAGGGACTTTCTATAGAATATATGTAGGAATTACTTAGAAATGAAAGAGATGTTTCGTTTAAGTATATGATATTAAAAAAGAAATGTAGTTGGTTTCAAAAAAGTTTTCAAAAGGTGTTGCATTTCATTTTTCTACATGATATATTAATAACCGTCGCTGATGCGGAAACGCAGAAAACGACAAAAAAGAAATTGAAAAACTTAGTTGACATCGAAAAATGAAGATGTTAACATAAGGAAGTCGCAAATGAGCGACTAAGTAGTTCTTTGAAAACTGAACGAAACAAACAACGTGAACGTCAATTTTTATTTTTAGATGCTAGACAAACTAACTTTATTGGAGAGTTTGATCCTGGCTCAGGATGAACGCTGGCGGCGTGCCTAATACATGCAAGTCGAGCGAA
>NZ_JBIYCW010000004.1:0-354218 GCF_044908115.1 Bacillus sp. RC51
AGAAACGAAAGCAGAAGAAATAGTAAAGCCTAAAGAAGAAGCGAAAGTAACAGAGAGAGTAAAAGTTAAGGAAGAAACGAAAGCAGAAGAAATAGTAAAGCCTAAAGAAGAAGCGAAAGTAACAGAGAGAGTAAAAGTTAAGGAAGAAACGAAAGCAGAAGAAATAGCAAAGCCTAAAGAAGAAGCGAAAGTAACAGAGAGAGTAAAAGTTAAGGAAGAAACGAAAGCAGAAGAAATAGCAAAGACCAAGGAAGAAGCAAAAGTAAACGAAATAGAAAAAGTAAAAGAAGAAGCGAAAGCGCAAGAAATAGCAAAGGCTAAGGAAGAAGCGAAAGCGCAAGAAATAGCAAAGGCTAAGGAAGAAGAAAAAGCGCAAGAAATAGCAAAGGCTAAGGAAGAAGAAAAAGCACAAGAAATAGCAAAGGCTAAGGAAGAAGAAAAAGCACAAGAAATAGCAAAGGCTAAGGAAGAAGAAAAAGCACAAGAAATAGCAAAGGCTAAGGAAGAAGAAAAAGCACGAGAAATAGAAAAAGCAAAAGAAGAAGAAAAAGCAAAAGCAAAAGCGCAGGAAATAGCAAAGGCTAAGGAAGAAGCGAAAGCACGAGAAATAGAAAAAGCAAAAGAAGAAGCAAAAGCAAAAGCGCAGGAAATAGCAAAGGCTAAGGAAGAAGCGAAAGCACGAGAAATAGAAAAAGCGAAAGAAGAAGCGAAAGCAAAAGAAGCAACAAAGACACAAGAAGTATCTAAAAATAACACACAGTCTGCTAAACGTGAATTAACGGTAGTAGCGACAGCATATACTGCTGATCCAAGTGAAAATGGTACATATGGTGGACGCGTTTTAACTGCGATGGGTCATGATTTAACGGCAAATCCTAATATGAGAATTATCGCAGTAGATCCGAAGGTAATCCCATTAGGATCTAAAGTATGGGTAGAAGGTTATGGAGAAGCTATTGCTGGTGATACTGGTAGTGCTATTAAAGGAAATCGTATTGATGTTTTAATGGGTTCAAAAAGTAAAGCTATGAACTGGGGAAGGCAAACTGTTAAAGTAAAAGTTTTATAATAATGGTTATCCAAATAGAAGTCAGTTCTCTTTATTGAGACTGGCTTTTATTTTTAACGAATATGAAAAATGAAGATATACCTACTGATGAAGATAGTTACTGGGAAGCTTTTGACTTATTCGGTTCGGAATATATATGTAGATTGTTAGGAGCGCCTTTATATGGTGATGTTCCAGAAGATTTAGGATGTCCAACTTGTTCGAAAGAGATGAAATATGTTGCTACAATTACACAAGATCTTGAAGAACGGGAACTTATTTCAGTAGTTGATTTCCAGTTTGGGGAAATGAATATATATTATTATGTATGTAAAGATTGTTCCGTTATGAAAACTGAAATTCAAGGAACATAAAAGAATAAGACTGACATAAAAAGTCAGTCTTATTTTTGATGTGTCACATCATTAAGAATCGCATGAAAGATGTCTTTTTGTATGAAATCATCTGTAAAAATAGTTTCTTTATCAACTTCAATTGTATCGTGAGGGTTATACCATTTACTTAATAAATCTTCACCAAACTCATGTCGTTTTTCTCTTGTATTATGTCGTCTAATGGTTTCCTCTAGTGATAAATCGAAGTAATATGTATGTGCGTCGTCAAAATAATGTATTAATTCTTTTAACATATCTCCATATCTACCGCTGTTTAGAATACCTTCTAAAATAACAAATTCACATTTTCCTTTTCCGTACTTCGTAATTTCAAATAGTAAATCATGAGATAAGTTACCCATTGTATCGTGAACTTTTAGCATATCTCTGCGCACAACGTCTTGTGAGACTAGAAGTGTTCCTTGCCCGAAATGCTCTTGCAGTTCTTTTGCGATAGTTGTCTTGCCGCTTGCGGAGTTTCCTCGAAGAATAATTAATGTTGATTTCAAAGTATCATCTCCAAATTGTTTTAGTTTTTTAGGTCCTGTTACAAAAGAACTTCATTATGGGAAACATTCTTTTAGTTAGTTAAATAATAGTTTATGATACTCAGTATAGGTTGAACAGGATAATTTCTTATTGTGGGATTATGCAAGTAAAGCTGTTTGACAAATTTACTATCCGCATATAGAAAAGTTATTATAAGAGTAACTAATAAGGAGGTGACCTATGTTATTCCAAAAGGGACAATTATTAGTTAGATACGTAATAAAAAACGATGCATCTATCATTTCAAAATGGCTAACAAACCCAGAAGTCCTACAGTATTACGAAGGACGAGATAATCCGCAATCTGTAGAAAAGGTGCTTGCCCATTTTATACATAATCCAAACAGTAATGAAAAAAGATGCTTAGTAGAATTTGATGAAATGCCAATCGGTTACATTCAAATGTATCCAGTTGATTCTGAATGGAAAGCGTTATATGGATATGAAGAATCACAAAATGTATGGGGCATGGACCAATTCATCGGTGAACCGATTTTTTGGGGAAAAGGAATTGGAACAAAACTTGTTCAAGCAGCAATTACATACATAATGGAGAACTTAGGAGCAGAAGCGATAGCGATGGATCCTAAAGTAAATAATGAACGTGCGATAAGCTGTTATGAAAAATGCGGGTTTAAAAAGGTGAAAGTACTAGAGAAACATGAACTGCATGAAGGGAAATTAGAAGATTGTTGGATGGTAGAATATAAACAATTATAATAAATATGCAGGGGCTTATAAAAATAAAGGGTAATTAACTGTTACGATTTATTTAATCAATTATAACTAAAGTTAATTAAATATAGCAGTAAGCCCTGCTAGTCAAGTGATTGGCTAGTAGTGAGGGTTAACTGCGGGCAATCCCTAAAGCTGATTGAACTACAACGTGGCTAGAAATGGTGAGCGTGAATGTTGCGAAAGCAGAAAAATCAATCAGATCGTGCAAGGTTAAATCCTAAACACTAGAACAATGGGTCTTCCGCATCGAATCATCTAAGTTAAAATTGATAAGATGAACGTTCAACGACTATCTCGTATAACTGACGAGAGTACATCACAAGCCTATGGTGATGGAAAAATCCTCTATCTCTAAAGAGATAAACATATAGTCTGCGCTCATGTGAAAACATGAGAAGTTCATAAGAGAACTGGCTAAGGACTTGCGCCCTTAGTTGAACGAGATAAATTTAATTAAATCTATCAAATCTCGTTGAATATACCGAACGTATGTGCTAAGGTAAATCCAATGAGGTGAGAATAATAATGAAATTTTTACGAGTTAGTCAAGTATCGGAATTAACAGGTTTGCATCCTAGTAGTCTTAGGAGAATGCACAAAAGCGGTGAATTAGTACCTGAAAAGGTGACTGCTGGTGGAACACGCTACTATTCAGAAGAACAAATCTTTCATTATCTAAAAGGGGAGCGCCCAAATAATCGCACAGTAATTGGCTATTGTAGAGTCAGTTCTTCGAGTCAAAAAAACGACCTAGAAAGACAAGTCGATAGAATGAAGCAATTATCTTATCGCGCGAGGTTATCAATTTGAAATTATCGAAGATATTGGTTCTGGAATCAACTATAAGAAAAAGGCTTTAACAAGTTAATTGAACGCATTGAGAACAATGAGGTTGAAAAAATTGTTGTCATGCACAAAGATAGACTTGTGCGGTTCGGTTATGAGTTGGTTGAAAAGATCTGTCAACTACATGGAACAGCGATTGAAGTAATTGACAATACTGCTAAAACAGAAGAACAGGAGGTCGTAGAAGACCTTGTTCAAATCATTACAGTATTTAGTTGTAAACTTCAAGGCAAGCGCTCTAAAAAGACCAAACAGATAATCAAGGAGTTGACTTCTGATGATATTGGCGAAGAAAGTCAGACTGATTCCAACGCCTGAACAAGAAAAAGTGCTTAGAAACCATGCTGGTGCTGCAAGATTCGCTTATAACTATTGTAAAAGAATGAGTGATAGATACTATAAGCTATTTGGAAAATCTGTTTCACAGTTAGCTTTACAGAAACGATTTACAAAGATCAAGCAGCGAAAGAGATATAAGTGGTTAAAAGATATCAATGCACAAGTTCCCAAACAGGCTTCAAAAGATTTTGACAAGGCGAGGAAACATTCGTTCGAAAAGTACAAAAATGGTTATCACACTTCTTATAAATCCAAAAAAGATTTAATCCAAGGATTTTATGCCAATTATGAAAGACTGATTATAGGAAAGAAAGTAGTTGATATTCAGTCCATTGGAGAAGTGAAAACAAGCCAGCAACTACCAAGAAACAAAAAACCATCAAATCCAAGAGTTACCTTTGATGGTCGTCACTGGTGGATTAGTGTAGGGTTCGGAGAATCCTTTGAAGCACAAGAATTAACCGATGAGTCGATTGGTGTGGATGTTGGTTTAAAAGAGTTGTTTGTAGCTTCTAATGGTACGAAAGAACGAAATATAAACAAAGATGCCAAGGTTAAAAAACTTTTGAAAAGGAAAAAGTCAGCGCAAAGAGATATGTCTAGGAGATTTACAAAAGGTGTGAAAATTCAATCCGCGGGATATGAAAAAGCAAAAACTGAACACCTGCGGTTGTCTAGGGAAATTAAGAATATCCGAAATAACCATATCCATCAAGCGACAGCTAAATTGGTGAAAACCAAACCAATGAGGATTGTTGTGGAAGACTTACCTATCTCAAACCTGTTAAAAAACAAAAAACTATCGAAAGCATTTTCATTTCAAAAATTAAATTTCTTCTTTCAATGTTTATCATACAAGTGCGATAAGTATGGCATTGAGTATGTAAAAGCTGATAAATGGTTCGCCTCAAGTAAGATTTGCTCATGTTGTGGCGTTAAATACGACCATTCAGTTCAACCAGAAGGACAGTGGAGTTTAAAAATACGTGAGTGGTGTTGTGTTGGGTGCAATAGCCATCACGAAAGGGATTTAAATGCTTCGATAAATTTATCAAGATGGGTAAAATAAATGCTTGATAATAGGAGGTAACGATACTGCCTCGTGTGGAGTGTTATACCCCTCGTCCCTTCGGGGTTGCGAGAACACGATGAAGCACTAACTTGTGTAAATTTGATTGAATTGTATAGATTTAGTTAAGTTTATCGTATCGGAGCTGTGTGAAATGAAAAAAGCATTAATAGTTATTGATGTGCAAGCGGGTATGTATACAGCAGGAATCCCAGTACATAATGGGGAAAAATTTTTAGAAACGTTGCAAGAGCTCATTGGGGAATGTCGTTCAAATGGTATTCCGGTTATTTATGTACAACATAACGGACCAAAAGATCATCCGTTAGAAAAAGGTACAGATGGCTGGAAAGTGCATGCGGCGATTGCTCCGCGAGAAGGGGAGCTTGTCGTTGAAAAGACGACTCCAGACTCATTCCATAAGACAAACTTAAACGAAGTGTTACGAGGAAAAGGGATTGAGCATGTTATTATTTCAGGAATGCAAACAGAGTACTGTGTTGATACGACAACGCGAAGAGCGTTTAGTGAAGGGTATAAAGTAACATTAGTAAGTGATGCACATAGTACATTTGACACAGATGTATTACGCGCTGAAGATATTGTAAAACATCATAATGTTGTATTTGGATCATTTGCAGATGTTATTACGTTAAAAGATTTAAAAGTAAAAGCGTAATTACAGAAGTTGCTGTCTCTTAATGGGGCAGCTTTTTTATTTGAAGATAGGCTATCAAACGTTGGCGATAAATCGATATTTCTTATCGAATCGTTGATATAATTTCATTCACCGTATTGATAGTACAAAAAACAAAAAGGAGCGCCACATCGTCAAAAATTCGACTGATGAGACAGCTACTTTTTTGCACCAGTAATTATGGCTTTATTTCTTCTTATCTTTATCCAACACATTCTGTTCTTCAGCAAACTCCGTGCCATATGCAAACCGGCGATTAATTCGAATGTTATCATTGCTGTGCCTTGTGTGGGAATTAGAAAAGCGATGGACGATTACTTCTGATAATGTAAAGACGATGGCAGAAAGGATACTGCCCCATGCAATTTGCATGTAGTTGTCTAATAAAATATTACCGAAAATCCAAACACTTAAATACGTAAGTAAGAAATCCGTCATAATGGCAGCGGAATTGCCAATTCGATTTAAAATAATTTTATCAACAAACATATAAGAAACGATTGTGACGAAGAGACTAAAAGAAATGATTTGGACGAGCGTTGCTGGGAAAAATAGAGCTAGTCCGATACTAAAAGCGATGATGCATGATATAAATTTGATAAGTATTACAGTAATATCACTCAATATTTACACCTCCCATTTATACATAGTTTTACAATAAATTCAGGAGTTCATACATTGGAACGGTTTAATTTATATAAAACTTTATCATGCTGGAATTTTATCTAAATATTAAAAAAACAATTAAAAAATGTTATAGTGAAATGAGAGCGTATGACATTTTTAGGTAAGGGGGAATCCGGGATGTGGATAACTTCAGAAGTAGAAATTCCAGATGAGTTAATCGATCACCTTGAACAAGGTAAGTTAGTATTATTCGTTGGAGCAGGAGTTTCTATGAAGGGAAAATCAAACTTACCGAATTTCGATGATTTAGTTGATGAAATTTCGAAAGCTTTATATGTCGAAAGGCGTGAGATGACAGAACCCCACGATTATTATCTCGGTAAAATTGCGAAAACGAAAGATGTGCATCAAGTTGCAAGAGACCTCGTTAATATAGAAAAATCAAAACCAAATCCATTACACTATGCGATTCCAAGGCTGTTTCCGTTAGATACGGATGTTCGAATTGTAACGACAAACTTTGATCAACATTTTACGTCTGTAATTACAGAAATGAATAGAGAGCTGAATATTTATTATGCACCTGCTTTACCGACAGGGAGAGCGTTTAAAGGGTTGGCTTACATACATGGGAATGTAGAACAAGAGAAAGAAGCTTTAATTTTAACGGATGGTGATTTTGGAAGGGCTTACTTAACAGAAGGATGGGCGAGACGATTTTTAGTTGATTTATTCTCAAATTACACTGTTTTATTCGTTGGGTATAGTCATAATGATCCTGTAATGAAATATTTAGCAACAGGCTTACCACCGAGTACAAGGCGTTATGCTTTCGTCGCACAAGGTGATAATACATATCATTGGGAGCATTTAGGGATAAGACCGATTGTGTATCCGAATAAAGCAAATAATCATCAGGCGCTTGTGAAAGCGGTGAAGCGGTGGGCGGAATTAATGGGGGATAATTATATTACGAAAAGAATGCGTATTCGTGATATTGTAACGGTTCCTCCATCAGTAGAGCAGGAGCAATTATCCTATATAAAACAGTCAATAAAAAAAATTGAAACCGTTCGGTACTTCGTTGAATTTGCTCGTGATTATGAATGGGTGGAATGGCTTGAAGCAGAAGGGAAACTAAGAAATTTATTTCTGCTTACAGCAAATTATGATGAAGTAGATGAATTGCTTGCGGAATGGTTGGTGGAGCAATTTCTATTTAGTCATCAAAAAGAACTATTTCAATTGATTTTTAAAAATCATTCTAAAATATCCCCGTTATGGTGGCGAACAATTTGTACTTACTTAAACGAAACGAAAGAAACGATGGACCCTTTGTTGTTTGCAAGATGGACATTGCTTTTATTAGAAACAGCAGAGAAAGATAGTAGCTCTATTGAAATGATCACATATTTATTGCAAAAATGTTCTTTCCCTGAGCATAAAGAAATTGGCTTGTTGCTATTAACGTTTATTTTAGATGGAAAACTAAAATTGAAGCGTGTAAGAAGATGGGGAAATGATACGCAAGAGTCGATTGAACTCGAGGAGTCGAGTCGTATACCGATGCCTATTTTTTCTCATGTGGAGCGAATTTGGAAAGAGAAAATGAGGCCACATATCGCTTATTACGCAAATCCGATTATGGTTACGGGGTTAGAAAAGATACAACTATTGTCATTAAGACAAAATGCACTGAAAAGAAGAGATAGAGAAATTTCAGAGCAGGAGTTACAGCAAAATGATTTTACATTTTTAATTCAAATTGTAAAAGAGTGTCTTACATATTTATGTGAAAGCAATGAGAAAAAAGCAAATCATTATATTACAGAAATGATAGAAACTGATAGTGTACTTCAAAAGCGAATTGCAATTGAAGCAATGATTAATAATGTATTCGTTACAGCGGATGACAAACTGAAGTGGTTGTTACATGTAGATGTTCTGTTAGATTTCACATGTAAACATGAAGTGTTTCAACTTTTAAAGAATTATTACGCAGATGCTTTAGAGGAAACGAAAGAAGAAGTAATTCAACATGTATTAGAGTATCTTGCAGAAGAGAGGGCGTTTGATGCTTGTCTTGTATTAGACTTACTATTCACGTGTGATTCGAATAGTAAGTGTACGGCGGAAGGATACGAGCTAATGAAACAGAAACACCCCCATTTTTCTTCAGATCTATACAGTGTTCCAAAGAAAGAGGCAAATGAACAACGTATTACATGCAATGTAACAGCTGATGGATTACTGCAGCTGAAAGACGATGAAATAATGGAGCAAGTTCGGCAATTTTCAAGAGACGGTGTTTTTGAACAACGCCATTTTTTAGAGATGTTATCAAAAGCGTGTAAATTGAATGTAGAGTGGAGTATTTCGTTTGCTTATCAACTAGTAGGCGTGCACGAAATTAGTAATGAAGTATGGTTTGTATGTATTAGAGAGTGGCGAAATAACCGGAATTTGGCGAATGAACAAATTCAAAAAATCATTCCGTTATTGCAGAAATTTATTAGAAATACTGCTTTTCATTGGTTAATTAGTAGTTTTCTATATGAAATTAGTAATCGATTAGAAGAGTTAGATGAAAATAGTATAAGGATTGTAAAACGCTTTGCTTTTTCTGTACTTCCACAAGTTATGAGAGGGGAATCGGATTTTAAGATTGGAAAACAAGAGTTTTACAATGAATCTATTCAGCATCCTGTTGGGAAGATGACTGCTGTATTACTAAAACTGCTAGCATATGATCATTTATACGATCGCAACGTGTATGAATATTTATTTTTATTTGAGGAGCAGGTAAGGGTTACTTCGGAAAGAACGAACTTCATGTTTGTGCGTTTAACAGCAGATATTACGTTTTTATACCATATTGAGAAGCAATGGTGTCGGAAAAATGTACTACCTTACTTAGATTTAAAGAAAGAAAGTGAGCTTACGAAATATGCGTGGGCAGGATTATGTTATACGCAAATTAATGTACCTTTGTTTACAGAAATAAGGCGATATATTAAGTATGCGGTAGAACATTTAGATGCACTACATCCATATACGAGAGAAGCATTTTTAAAATGGCTTAGCTTTGTATTTATTAAATGCGTATTATATTGGGAGCAAAAAACAGATTGGTTATATCCACTTTTGATGCAAGAAAACGAAGAGAATAAAATTAAATTTATTCAGTATTTATGCTACTACGTAAAAACGTTAAGTGGTAAGGAACAACAAAAATTTTGGACAGCGTGGCTTAGTGTGTTTTTAAGAGAACGTCCGAAAATGGGCGTAATAACAACGAGAGAATATATGATGCTTTTACGTATTGTTTTATGCATGGATGAGGTTTTAGAAAAAGGATTAAATATTATTTCTAGTAAAGTTCAAGGTGTGGAAGGACAATCTAATCAAGAAGAAATGAAACAGTTGTTTATAGAGATACTTGAAAAGAAAGAGCGTATGAAAGCGTATAAAGAATTGTATGCAAATGTGTTTTTCACTTTACTTCAGACGTGTCAAGAAGCTGATTTACTTGAAAGTGAGATCATACAAATAAAAGAACTATTAACCAGGTATGAAGTAGAAAGACATGTATTAAATTTAATAGAAAATGAAATAATTCGCATCGGAATCGTAACGGAGAATTTACAAGAGGAATCATAGGGCAGAAGTGGAATTTTAAAAAAATATATAAAAAGCTATTGACAGTGTTTTGAAAAGCGTTCTATAATACGAATCATACTTATTCAATTTCAAAAACATTTGAATAAACAAAGTGCAATGAAGAGATCACAGTAGTGGTTAGTCTTACTGTAACAGAGAGCTGGTGGTTGGTGTGAACCAGTACAGGGATAATCATGAATTACAGTCTTGGAGCATCTTTTTCGTAGTAAAGATAGTATTGTCTTTATGAAGGGAAAGCGGTCAAATGATCGTTAACAGTGAAGAGAGGTAGACGGAAAGTTAGTCTACAACTAGGGTGGTACCGCGATAAATATCGTCCCTACTGATTTATTCAGTAGGGACTTTTTGTATTTTAGTGGTCCGACTTGAAAATAAAATAGTCATGCATTGAAAGGAAAAGCAGTAGTTGTTGTTTCCCTGTAACAGAGAGCTGGTGGTTGGTGTGAACCAGTACAAAAACAAGAGCGAATTACATTCCTGGAGCATCTTTTTCGTAGTAAAGATAGTTATTGTCTTTATGAAGGGAAAGACGGTCAGATGATCGTTAACAATGAAGAGAGGTAGACGAAATAAGTCTACAACTAGGGTGGTACCGCGATAAATATCGTCCCTACTGATTGAATCAGTAGGGCTTTTTTGTACAAAAAAGTGGCTTATTAACTAGTAGTTAGTGTCTTTATGGTAATTATTAGTTTAAAATAAGAAGAGGTATCGATTCCACTTTAAATTTGTATAATTAACCAGTTCAGAAAATAGAGAATTTTTTATTCTCTTACTATACTTTTAAAACATTAGAGGAGGATTTCCAAATGGCAAATCACGAATTAGATCAATTACGTAAACAGGTAGATGAAATTAACTTACAACTATTACACCTATTAAACAAACGCGGTGAAATCGTTCAAAAAATTGGAGAGCAAAAACAAGTACAAGGTACGAAACGCTTTGATCCAGTACGTGAGCGTGAAGTGCTTGATATGCTTGCAGAGCATAACGAAGGACCATTCGAAACGTCAACGATTCAACATATTTTCAAAACGATTTTCAAAGCTAGCTTAGAATTGCAAGAAGATGATAACCGTAAAGCATTACTAGTTTCACGTAAAAAGAAAAAAGAAAATACAATTGTTAATGTTAAAGGTGAATTGATTGGAAACGGAACACAAACGTTCATCATGGGACCTTGTGCGGTAGAAAGTTTAGAGCAAGTTCGCCAAGTAGGGCAAGCTATGAAAGACCAAGGACTTAAATTAATGCGCGGCGGTGCCTTCAAACCGAGAACATCTCCATACGATTTCCAAGGTTTAGGAGTAGAAGGTTTACAAATTTTACGACAAGTAGCAGATGAGTTCGACTTAGCGATTATTAGTGAAATTTTAAATCCGAATGACGTAGAAATGGCGCTAGAATACGTTGATGTAATTCAAGTTGGAGCACGTAACATGCAAAACTTCGATTTACTACGAGCTGTAGGTAAAGTTAACAAGCCAGTATTACTAAAACGTGGGTTAGCAGCAACAATTGATGAGTTCATTAATGCAGCGGAATACATTATTGCACAAGGTAATGACCAAATTATTCTTTGTGAGCGCGGTATTCGCACATACGAGAGAGCGACACGTAACACATTAGATATTTCAGCAGTACCGATTTTAAAGAAAGAAACACATTTACCAGTTATCGTTGACGTAACACATTCAACAGGACGTAGAGATTTATTATTACCAACAGCGAAAGCGGCACTTGCAATTGGAGCAGATGCAGTAATGGCGGAAGTACATCCAGACCCAGCAGTTGCGTTATCAGATTCTGCGCAACAAATGGATATTCCAGAATTCCATAGATTCATGGATGAGTTAAAAGGTTTCAAAAATAAATTATCTTAATTCCATATCATAAATGCGCTGAAGAGGAAACAGTAGTGCTTATCTCACTGTTAAAGAGAGCTGATGGCCGGTGTGAATCAGTACAAAGGTAAGCATGAATTACAGCCTTGGAGCATCTTTCCCGCCAACTTTTGGAGAGAAAGACGGTCAAACGATCGTTAAAGAAGAAGAGAGGTAGACGAAAGAAGTCTACAACTAGGGTGGTACCGCGATAAACATCGTCCCTACTGAGCGCTCAGTAGGGACTTTTTTGTACAAAAAAATAGTAAAGGGGCAAGAGAAATGAGATATATTACAGCTGGAGAATCACATGGGCCGCAGTTAACAGTTATTTTAGAAGGTGTACCAGCAGGTTTAACATTAACAGCGGAACATATTAATAAAGAATTATTAAGAAGACAAAAAGGGCATGGGCGCGGAAGACGCATGCAAATTGAAACAGATACAGTTGAAATTGCAAGTGGTGTACGTCACGGAATGACACTTGGTTCACCAATTACGTTAATCGTAAAAAATGATGATTTCAAACATTGGACGAAAGTAATGGGTGCTGAACCAATTTCGGAGCAAGAAAGTAAAGAAATGAAACGTACTATAACGAAACCACGTCCAGGACATGCGGATTTAAACGGAGCAATTAAATACGGCCATCGTGATATAAGAAACGTATTAGAGCGCTCTTCTGCAAGAGAAACGACAGTTCGTGTTGCTGCTGGTGCAGTTGCGAAACAAATTTTGAAAGAATTAGGCGTAGAAATTGCAGGGCATGTTCTTGAAATTGGTGGGGTACAAGCGAAGCGTATTTCAAACTTACCAATTGAAGAAATTCAAACGATAACTGAAAATTCACCAGTTCGATGTTTAGATAAAGAAGTAGAACAAGAGATGATGAATGCGATTGATGATGCGAAAAGTAGCGGAGATTCTATAGGCGGTATTGTCGAAGTCATTGCAGAAGGAATGCCAATTGGAGTTGGTAGCTACGTTCATTACGACCGCAAATTAGATGCAAAACTTGCCGGTGCTATTATGAGCGTGAATGCGTTTAAAGGTGCTGAGATCGGAATTGGTTTTGAAGCGGCAAGACAGCCGGGAAGTAAAGTGCACGATGAAATTTTATGGGATGAAGAAAAAGGATACACGAGAAATACGAATAATGCCGGCGGTTTAGAAGGCGGTATGACAACAGGTATGCCAATTGTCGTAAGAGGCGTAATGAAGCCAATTCCTACATTATATAAACCGTTAGCAAGCGTAGATATTGATACGAAAGAAGCGTTCCAAGCGAGTATTGAGAGATCTGATAGCTGTGCAGTACCAGCAGCAGGTGTTGTAGCTGAAGCTGTCGTTGCATGGGAACTTGCCGGTGCACTAGTCGAGCAATTCGGAAAAGATCGCATGGAATTACTAAAACAAAATATTTCGCAACATAACAAATACGCAAAAGAATTTTAATGAAAAGGTGGATTTAACATGCGAGTAAAAGATCAACTATCATCATTACAACCGTATAAACCAGGTAAATCACCAGAGCAAATGAAAGAAGTATACGGGAATCATTCATTTGTTAAGTTAGCATCAAATGAAAATCCATTTGGCTGTTCACCTCGTGTTTTAGGAGAATTACAAAAATCGTGGCAGGAACATGCTTTATATCCTGACGGAGGTGCTGAAGTACTCCGTCAAACAATTGCAGAGAAATTACAAGTGCAAATGGAACAAGTGCTTTGTGGTAGTGGACTTGATGAAGTCATTCAGATTATAAGTCGTGCAGTGCTCTGTAAAGGAGATAATATCGTAACTGCCGGCGCGACATTCCCTCAGTACCGTCATCATGCAATTATTGAAGGCTGTGAAGTGAAAGAAATTGCTTTAAAGAACGGTGTATATGATCTAGATGAAATTTCTTCAGCAGTTGATGAACATACAAAAATCGTATGGATTTGTAATCCGAACAACCCGACAGGCACATATGTGAATGAGCGAAAATTGACTCAATTCATTGAAAGCATTAGTGAAAATACGTTAATTGTCATTGATGAAGCGTACTATGAATACGTAACAGCAAAAGATTTCCCTGAGACATTGCCGCTTCTAGAAAAACATAACAACATTCTTGTACTTAGAACGTTTTCTAAAGCGTACGGATTAGCTTCTTTCCGCGTTGGTTATGCGATTGGACAGGAAGAGTTAATCGAGAAATTAAATGTCGTACGTTTGCCATTTAACGTATCTTCATTAGCGCAAAAAGCAGCGACGATTGCTTTTAACGATGAAGCGTTTATTGAAGAAATAGTTCGTGTTAATACAGAAGGATTACAACAATACGAGAGTTTTTGTACGGAAAATGAAATTCCATTTTATCCTTCGCAAACGAACTTTATCTTCTTGCCGGTAGATGATGCTGGGGAAATTTATGAAGCTTGTGCGCATGCAGGGTTTATTATTCGTCCGTTCCCAAATGGTGTCCGTATTACAATCGGAACTAGGGAACAAAATGAAGGAGTGATTTCAGTGTTAAAACAACACTTTGAAAATAAAAAAGGTAAGTCTCGAGATGAGGCAAATGTGTAAAAAGGTAGTATTAATCGGTACTGGATTAATAGGAGGCTCACTTGCATTAGCGATTAAAAAAGAGCACGATGTAACGATTATCGGTTATGACATATTTAAAGAGCAAGTAGAGCGCGCAAAAGAATTACATGTAGTTGATGAAGTAGCAGTAGATTTGCAGCGTGCATGTGAGGAGGCAAATTTAATTGTATTTGCCTCTCCAGTTGAAGAAACGAAAAAGTTGTTACACAAACTTGCATCATTTCATTTACGAGAAGATGTTATAGTGACCGATGTTGGTAGTACAAAAGGAACGATTATGAACGAAGCGGAAGCTTTATTTTCAAAGGAAGTTTCTTTTATTGGTGGACATCCAATGGCAGGTTCTCATAAAACTGGAGTTGAAAGTGCAAAAGCACACCTTTTTGAAAACGCATTTTACATTTTAACGCCAATGAATCACGTACAGGCGGATCAAGTAGACGAGCTAAAAGAATGGTTAAAAGGAACAGGCTCTCATTTTCTTGTATTAAATACAAAAGAACATGATTATATAACAGGAATAGTTAGTCATTTTCCGCACCTAATTGCAGCAGGATTAGTAAAACAAGTTGAGAAACATGCTGGTGATAATCCGCTTATTCATCAACTAGCGGCAGGCGGATTTAAAGATATAACACGTATTGCATCAAGTAGTCCGAAAATGTGGAGTGATATCGTAAAGCAAAATCGCGGGCATTTATTGGAACTATTAGAAGAATGGATTTCAGAAATGGAAGAGCTATATAAGACGGTTTCTAAAGGAGATGCAGGAGAAATACAAAGTTATTTTGCAGATGCGAAAGAATATCGTGACTCTTTACCAATTCGAAAAAGAGGGGCGATTCCTGCCTATCACGACTTATACGTCGACGTTTTAGATAAAGTAGGGGCATTAGCCCATATCACAAGCATTCTAGCAGAAGAAGAAATTAGTATTACGAACTTGCAAATATTAGAAGCGCGAGAAGGATTGCTCGGAGTTTTACGAATTAGTTTCCAAAGAGAAGAGGATCGAACGCAGGCAAAAATTGCGCTCGGAAAAGAAGAATACCAAACGTATGAAACAATTTAATGAGGAGGGTGACAACGTGAAAGAAAAAAGAGTACAAACTGTAAATAACGGATTGAATGGCACAATTACAATCCCTGGAGATAAATCAATTTCCCATCGCGCTGTCATGTTTGGCGCAATCGCGGAAGGTAAAACAACAATTAAAGGATTTCTTCCTGGTGCGGATTGTTTAAGTACTATTTCTTGTTTTAAAGAAATGGGAGTAGAGATTACACAAAATAGAGACGAAGTTACGGTAATTGGAACAGGATTAGAAGGTTTACAAGAGCCAAAAGCTGTATTAGATGTTGGTAATTCTGGTACAACGATTCGATTAATGTCAGGAATACTTGCAAACACACCATTCTTTTCTTGCGTGCAAGGTGATGCTTCAATTGCGAAGAGACCGATGCAACGTGTAACAAATCCACTAAAGCAAATGGGTGCAAAAATTGATGGCCGAAAAGAAGGAACGTTTACGCCGCTCACAATACGAGGCGGGAATTTAAAGGCGATTGAATATACTTCACCGGTAGCAAGTGCGCAAGTGAAATCAGCTATTTTACTTGCAGGCCTTCGCGCAGAAGGTGTAACAACTGTTACAGAACCTCATATTTCCCGCGATCATACAGAAAGAATGCTTGAGGCGTTTGGCGTTACAGTAACTCGCGTGGGGAAAACAGTGAAACTAGCAGGAGGACAGAAGTTAACCGCAACAGATGTTCAAGTGCCAGGTGATGTATCATCAGCGGCATTTTTCTTAGTAGCAGGTGCAATTATTCCAAATAGTAAACTACTATTACAAAATGTGGGAATGAATCCGACTCGTACAGGTATTATTGATGTTCTTGAGAAAATGGGCGCTACGTTTACTGTAGAGCAGATTAACGAAGGAGCATCAGAACCTGCTGCAAATATTACAATTGAAACATCGCCGCTGAAAGGAATCGAAATCGGTGGAAATATCATTCCACGACTGATTGATGAAATCCCAATTATCGCTTTAGCGGCAACACAAGCAGATGGAATTACAGTCATTAAAGATGCACACGAGCTAAAAGTGAAAGAAACGAATCGTATCGATACAGTCGTTGCTGAACTAACGAAACTAGGAGCTCGTATTGAAGCGACCGACGACGGAATGATTATTTACGGTAAATGTAAGCTAAAAGGAAATACAGTACATAGTCACGGTGATCACCGCATTGGAATGATGCTTGCGATTGCCGGCTGTATAGCTGAAGGAGAAACAACGATTGAAGATGCAGAAGCAGTAGGTGTATCGTATCCTACATTTTTTGAAGAACTGCAAATGTTAGCTAAATAAAGTGATGAGAAGCAGATATGCAATGTATCTGCTTTTTTATGTTGGCTTTTTTCGTAAATAATGTTGCTTTATTGCGTAAGAATTTTATCCTTATTGATTTTATGAGATTTTTACGCATAATTGTAACTAAGGGAGAGGATTCCAAGTTGAGTAAACAGAATATCAGCACAACAGTTTCAGGGGATTTAATTGTTACCCATCTAATTGGCAAGATTAATACAGCTGATGTTTATGAATGGTTTAATGGCTTCGAGCAGGTTTGTCAGCAATTCATTTCCGAGGGGCGGAAATACAAATTGTTGGTGGATAGAAAGGGATACACGCCAGATCATTTTTCTGTTCAAAAAGCATGGAAAGATAAGTTCTTCAATGAAACCATTTTGAATCACAGTAAGGCAATTGCGTTTCTCCTTGAAGAAGGGGAGATAATGAATTATTTACAACAATCCAATACGAAAGAATCCGTAAAATTTTTCGACGATTATGAACAAGCATTAATTTGGTTGAATGAATATCCAATATAAAACCTTTATTGAACCAGTTTCTCACAATCAACTGGTTTTTTTTATGCCCGTAATGTTGCCGTTGTCATAAGTTTCATCACTTTCAATGGTACCTCCTAGCTTCGCAAACCCAAGAGAACGCAAGGTGTTTAATATTCTTATGCCGCCAATAGAAAGCAGTTGAAAAGAGCTTTTATGTTAGATTGTTTCTAAATCGAAACCTTTTGTTGAAACATCCTCGTAATTTCACTTACCGAACTATAATAGTTTGAATTATGATATAATTCAAACGAGGAATGGAGGAGAAATATATGAACGTTATACAATTAAAAGAAGATAAGTTTAGAGAAGCATTACGTTTATCAGAATATGCTTTTCAATATAAAGCAAATGAAGAATGGATAGAGCAGAAAATTGCAAGAATGAAGGAAAGCCATCAAATATACGGTATTATGGAAGGAGAAGAGTTAGCTGCAAAGTTGCACTTAATTCCTTTTCATATTTACATAGGAAAAGAAAAGTTTAAAATGGGCGGCGTTGCGGGGGTAGCGACGTATCCGGAATATAGAAGAAGTGGATATGTAAAAGAGTTACTTCAGCATTCACTGCAAACTATGAAAAGAGATGGATATAGTGTATCGATGTTACATCCATTTGCCGTTTCATTTTATCGTAAATACGGCTGGGAACTTTGTGCGAATCGAATCGTATGTCAGATGACAAAGAGCGATTTAATAATTAAAAAACAAGTGAATGGTACAGTGAAACGTTTTAGTAAAGATAATCATCCAGAAGAAGTAGAGAATCTATATGAAACATTTGCAGAACGATTTTCTGGTATGTTAGTTCGTGGACGTAAATGGTGGCTACAAGCGGTGTATCATGATTTAACATTGGCAGTTTACTATGATGAAAATAAAACGGCGGCTGGTTACATTTTATACAAAATAGAGAATTCTAAGATGACAGTAAAAGAATTTGTCCCATTACATAATGAAGCGAGAAATGGCCTTTGGAATTTCATTTGCCAACATGATTCTATGATTAAAGATCTAGAAATGATACTAAGTGAGACAGAACCACTTCTTTACACATTACAAGAACCACGAGTAAAAGCAGAAGTAACTCCATATTTCATGGGAAGAATTGTAGATGTAGAACAGTTTTTCAAACAATATGAATGGAACTGGAACAACGAAGAGCAAGAAGTAATTTTACATATTACAGATTCATTTGCTCCGTGGAATAACGTAACGGTTCAACTTAAAAATAATGAAATAACAATCGTTAAAGAAGAAACAGCAAAAGAAAATGGAATTCAAATCGATATTAATGCGTTATCTACTATTATGTTTGGTTACAAGCGACCGCTAGAATTAAATGAAATAGACTTAATAAGCGGTAGCGAAGAGGAGATACGTGCATTTGAGAATGTAGTGCCGGTGCGTAAGCCGTTTATTTATGATTTCTTTTAATTTTGTAAAGCTTTGTGCGGCATACTAATGTTTAAATAGCAATGTACTATAACTAAACATAATTAGTTATAGTACATTGCTGCTTTTAACGAAGCATTATGAATGTTAACCACTTGACTTTTAATCCATGTAATTTATAATTAAAAACGGAATGAATTTTCATTCCTGAAAATTGAGGTGAGAAAAATGGCTAAAAATAAGCAAGAGGATATTTTTGATGCTGCTATAAAACTTTTCGCAGAGCGTGGTTACGATGGTACGACAATTCCGATGATCGCTGAAAAAGCAAATGTCGGCGCTGGTACTATTTATCGCTATTTTGAAAATAAAGAGGCACTCGTTAACTCATTATTTTCAAAAAGCATGCTACAGCTATCTGAAACAATAAAGACTGATTTTCCTGTTGAAGCAAATATTCGAGAACAGTTTAGTCATACGTATAACCGTTTATTTGAATTTGCGAGAAACAATGTGGATGCTTTTCTTTTTACAAATTCTCACTGTGATAGTTATTTTCTTGATGAACAGAGTAAGAAAATATTTGACGATTTTATAGGCTTCTTTATGAATATTATTGAAGATGGAATCGAAAAAGGTTTTCTTCGTCCATTGCCTATAATTGCTTTAATTATTATTGTATATCAACCGCTTGAAAAATTAATAAAAGTAATGGCGACAGGGCAATTAGAATACTCAAAAGAATTAGTAAAAGAATTGGAAGAGAGCTCTTGGAATGCTATTAGAATCATTTGATTCTATAGCTTTATAAGGACAGGAATGAACATTCATTCCTAAATAAATATAAAAAACGATTACAGGAGTTGGTATAACTGCACAATTCAAGGAATGAATATTCATTCCGTGGGTAGTGATTTGATAGAATTGAAAAATAATTTAATAGGATAATAGGAATGAACGTTCATTCCGAAATGATATTTTCAAAAACAGGGAATGAATATTCATTCTCTATGCACCATGAAACTCTAATAACAGGAGATGATTCAAATGAGCAAGCTAAAAAGTTGGAGAAGTTTATCTTTTCTATTATGGATAATTATTACTATTGCAATGATCGTAACGATGCCTAATATGGATCAGTTAGTGAAGGAAAAAGGGCAAATCACGATTCCTAATACAGAACAAAGCAGTATTGCTGACAAGATGATAAAGGAGATGGATAAAGAAGGGGCTGAAAAGTATGAAATTATAGCTGTCTTTAATAGTGGAAGTAAGAAGGCTTTAACAAATGAGCAAAAAGAGGAAATAACGAAAACGATCAACGCCCTGCAAAATGAAAAAGAGCAATTAGGAATTAAGGAAGTCGTTTCACATTTAGATAATAAAGAACTGGAGAAACAATTAGTTTCTAAAGATAATACGACTATTTTAACGCAAATATCGGTAGATAAAAAACATGGTAAAATATCAAAAATTGCAAATAATCTTCATAAAAAAGTACAAACGAAAGGAGTTACAACGTACTTAACAGGAAGTGATTTAATAGCGGGTGATTTTCTTACATCCTCTCAAGAGGGCGTGAAAAAGACAGAAGTTATTTCGATCATTTTCATTCTTGTAGTATTAATCATTGTATTCCGTTCACCAGTTGTTCCGATTATTTCTCTTCTTACAGTTGGTGTTTCGTATTTAATTTCAATGGGGATTATTGCCCATCTTGTAGATCAATTTAATTTTCCGTTTTCAAACTTTACGCAAGTGTTTGTAGTAGTCGTCCTGTTTGGAGTGGGAACAGACTATAACATTTTATTATATACAAGATTTAAAGAAGAATTAAGTAAACAAGAAAATGCATTTTTGGCTACGAAAGAAACGTTTAAATCGGCAGGTAAAACCGTTTTATATAGCGGGATAGCAGTACTAATTGGCTTTGCATCTCTTGCTTTAGCGAGTTTTAAATTATATCAATCTACTTCAGCAGTAGCAATTGGTGTTGCAGTATTACTACTCGTATTAACTACTTTAAATCCATTTTTCATGGTGCTATTAGGAAAAGGAATGTTTTATCCAGTTAAAACATTTAAAGGACATGAGGATAGTCGCTTATGGGGATTCTTTGCGAAAAATTCAGTAGCAAGACCATTTATCGCTTTAATTATCGTATTCGTGATATCGATTCCGTTCGTATTAAAATATTCTAACACGCTTAATTACAATGATTTATTTGAAGTGGATAATAAATATGAATCAAAAATGGGGATTAACGTAATAGAAGAGCATTTTCCGCCTGGTTTTTCTTCACCAAGTACGTTAGTTATTCAATCGGATAAAAAGTTAGATGAGGCGACTTCTTTACAAACTTTAGATGAACTTACTGATAAAATCTCGAAAGTTAAAGGAGTCTCAGAAGTATATTCACCGACGCGTCCAACTGGAGATAAGATTAAAGAATTATATATAAATAAACAAGCCGGAGAATTGAATACAGGCTTAGGAGATGCAAATGGTGGCATAAAAGAAATTAATGAAGGATTAACTGATGCGAAAGATAAAATGGGTAGTAATGACTCAAATAGTCTTGCAAATGTTCAAAAGTTAATTGATGGAACAAATGAAGCGAAAAATGGCGTATCAGCATTAGGGACAGCTTTAAATCAATTATCGAATGGAATAAACAATGGAGCACAAGGAGCGAAACAAATAGAGGATGGGCTAGCATCATTAAACGGAAATATCAATGCCCTGTCAAATGCAACTTCACAGCTTCAGGCTGGTTATGAACAGTTAGAAAAAGGTTTAAGTTCTTACGATCAATATTTCGGAAGCATTTCTCAAGCAATTGATGGTGCGAAAAAAGGATATGAACAAATTGAAGTGTTAATGACTAATTTCATTCAAACGAAACCAGAATTAGCAAATGACCCGAACATACAGCAAACATTAGGAATTGCTAAAGAAGCTCAAAAACAATTAACTGGACTTTCAAAAGAATTAAATCAATTGGCGGTGCAGCATAAAGCAGCGATGAATTCATTTAAAGAAGCGAATCAATCGTTACTGAAAGTAGATAACGGTTTAAAAGAAATGAACAATGGAGTTACCAAGTTACAAAAAGGGGCTGCTGAGCTGAACAAAGGATTGAGCGAAGGGGCTACAGGTTCAAAACAAATTGCGAACAAATCGGCTGACTTACAATCTGGATTAACGAAAATAAACGATGGGCAAGGGCAACTTTTAACAGGGCTTAAAGATTTGCAAGAAAAGATGGGGCAATTACAATCAGGCTTATCTAAAAGTACAGAAGGGCTTGGAAAGGTAAGTAACGGCCTAGGGGATGCTCAGAAATATTTAGGCGAGCTTAATGAATCAAAAAACTCTGAGAAATTTTATATTCCAAAAGAAGTTTTAGCGGGAGAAGATTTCCAAAAAGCATTGAATACGTACATGTCACATGATAGAAAAATTGCTAAAATGACAATTATTTTAGACGTAAACCCGTATTCAAAAGAAGCGATGCCTATCATTCAAGAAATTAATAAAACGATAGATGGTACGTTAAAGGGAACAGAACTAAATGATGCGAAAAAAGCCATTGGCGGGACAACAGCTAGAAACGTTGATTTAAAAGAAGTAACCGGGCAAGATTTCTTACGTACTGCTACGATTATGTTATTAGGGATTTCGCTTGTATTAATCGTGATTACACGCTCATTCTTAAATTCAATCTTTATTATTGGATCATTAATATTAGCTTACTTTGCTTCACTTGGTATAAGTGAACAAATTAGTTCACACTTATTAAACGTAGAGTCATTAAGCTGGAATGTTCCATTCTTTAGCTTTATAATGATTGTCGCTCTAGGTGTGGATTATAGCATTTTCGTAATGATGCGATACAACGAGCTAGAAGGGGATTCAGTAACGAAAATTGTAAATGCATCTCGTCACATAGGGGGAGTCGTATTATCAGCGGCACTTATTTTAGGCGGAACATTTGCTGCATTAATCCCTTCAGGAGTATTGACGCTAATACAAGTGGCATTAGTTGTTGGCATTGCCCTTATACTATTAGCTTTAATTGTAATGCCGATATTGTTACCAGCTTTAATAGGATTGGCGAGTAAATTGAAGAGTTATAAAGAGAAAATAATAAATACGAAATAAGAAAAACCTGTAGGGAATGTTTTCTCTACAGGTTTTTTGTATATAAAATATGAAATGAAAAAATGATCTAATGTATTACAGAATGAGAAGCGAATGGGGATATTAGAAAGAGGTCGATGATATACAAAAAATAACTAGGGGAATGGATAAAAACTATTCGATTTCATTGTAGAAAGCTAATCAACCGTTGCTATTCATCCAGCTTCTACTATATAATAGCTATAGTCTACAATAATTGAGTCGTAATATGCGATTTTTTAAGACAATCGGTGAGAAAACGCTGAAATAAGCGGTATTAGTAGGAGGACACAAATGATTACAGTAAGTAACGTTAGTTTGCGTTTCGCAGATCGCAAATTATTTGAAGATGTTAACATAAAATTCACGCCAGGTAATTGCTATGGTTTAATTGGAGCAAACGGTGCTGGTAAATCAACATTTCTAAAGATTTTATCTGGAGAAATTGACCAATCAACAGGTGACATACATATTACGCCAGGTGAGCGTCTAGCAGTATTAAAACAGAATCACTTCGAATATGAAGAGTTCCCTGCACTAGAAACAGTAATGATGGGTCACACACGTCTTTATAAAGTAATGCAAGAGAAAAATGCAATTTACATGAAAGAAGACTTTAGTGATGAAGATGGCATGCGTGCTGCAGAACTTGAAGGTGAGTTCGCTGAGCTAAACGGTTGGGAAGCTGAGTCAGAAGCTGCAATCCTTCTAAAAGGATTAGGTATCGGCGAAGATATTCATGATAAAAAGATGTCTGAATTAACAGGGGCAGAGAAAGTAAAAGTATTACTTGCTCAAGCTTTATTCGGTCAACCTGACATTCTATTACTAGATGAGCCTACCAACCATTTGGACTTAAAAGCGATTCAATGGTTAGAAAACTTCTTAATGAACTTTGATAATACAGTTATCGTTGTATCCCATGACCGTCACTTCTTAAATAAAGTATGTACGCACATGGCTGATCTTGATTTCGGTAAAATTCAATTATACGTTGGTAACTATGACTTCTGGTATGAGTCAAGCCAATTAGCATTAAAACTAACGCAAGATTCTAACAAGAAAAAAGAAGAGAAAGTAAAAGAGTTACAAAACTTTATTGCGCGCTTTAGCTCAAACGCATCTAAAGCGAAGCAAGCAACTTCTCGTAAAAAATTATTAGATAAAATTACATTAGATGATATTAGACCGTCATCACGTCGTTATCCGTTCGTTGGTTTCACACCAGAGCGTGAAGTAGGAAATGACTTATTAACGGTTGAAGGTATTTCTAAAACAATCGACGGAGAAAAAGTATTAGATAATGTGAACTTCACTTTAAATAAAGGTGATAAAGTTGCATTTATCGGCCGTAACGATATTGCAATGACAACATTATTTAAAATTCTTATGGGTGAAATGGAGCCAGATAGCGGTTCATTCAAATGGGGTGTAACAACATCTCAAGCTCATTTCCCAAGAGATAACTCTGAGTACTTCGAGAACAGTGATTACACTTTAATTGATTGGTTACGTCAGTTCTCTCCACAAGATGAATCAGAAAGTTTCTTACGTGGTTTCTTAGGCCGTATGCTATTCTCTGGTGAAGAAGTAAAGAAAAACGTTTCTGTTTTATCTGGAGGAGAAAAAGTTCGTTGTATGTTATCTAAAATGATGTTAAGCGGTGCAAACGTATTAACATTAGATGATCCAACGAACCATTTAGACCTTGAGTCTATTACAGCATTAAACAACGGTTTAATCACATTTAAAGGAACATTACTATTCACTTCTCATGACCATCAGTTCGTACAAACAATTGCAAACCGTATTATCGAAGTAACGCCAAACGGTGTAGTTGATAAGGTAGCGACGTATGATGAGTTCTTAGAAAATGAAGAACTTCAAAAACAAGTTGATGCAATGTACAAAGGTCAATAATGAATGATTAAAACCCCCGCTCTCTTTTATGAGAGCGGGGGTTTTTTAAGTAAACAAATATTCGTTTTAATATAAAGTGGGGGAAGGATTAAAATGAATAATTATTCAAAAATAACATTAGCGAAGGTAAGAAATTTTTGAAGCGTGGATAAACCCTGAAATGATCAAGAAATGGTTTTTTACATTGGAAGGGACGGATAAAGTAACGGGAAATACTCCTGAAGTAGGAGGGAGTTGGGAAATTATTGATCATCGTGGCGGAAAAGATTATCGAGCAATTGGGGAATATATCGAAATGAATCGTCCTAAAAAAAATTAGTATTTACATTAAAAACGCCGCAGTTTAGTGAATTATTAGATAAAAACACAGTTGAAATAAAAGAGAAACAACAAGGATTTAAAATGATATTTTCACAAAATATAATCGTTGCTCATGAAGAAGATTGGACAAAATATGATGTTGAAAAAGCTTTAAAGGGGTGTCATGATGACTCTGAACATGGTTGGAATGTAATGTTCATGGGACTTAAAGAGTTGTTTAAAAGAAGAGGGAATAGCTACAAAGGATGATAAACGGTAGTCGAAAAAGTGTAGTTTGAGCAAATTGCCCAAACTACACTTTTTATTTTATGAAATTGGGTAGTTTACATGAATGTACCAAAATTGGAGATAGATTAGTTTGCAAATGAGGAAATAAAGGATTATAGTTTGTGGAGTCATAATTAGTGGATGAGCCCCTGGGAGAAAACAGGAAATGTGACAAATGTATTTTGTAAAATAGAAACCAAAGTCAAAATGTTTAAAAAGAAATAGTTGAATAAATAAAAGCTACAAATTATAATTACTAATATTCTTCATATAGTTAAATAAATAAAATCTATTTGAAGAAGAAAAATTAAATAGAGAGACAGACTTATATAAAATAAGCCTTGGATGATCAAAAGAGGTGGAGAGATGCAACAATTTTTATTAAAGAGTAAACGAGTATTAAGTAATCATTTTGGATTTTTCGTATTTGCCGTTATTTTACTTTGGTTAAAAACATATGCAGCATATGTGACAGAATTTAATTTAGGGATATCGAACACAATCCAAAAGTTCTTACTGTTTTTCAACCCGTTAAGCTCAGCAGTTCTATTTTTAGGGCTCGCACTATTCGCGAAAGGGAAACGAGCTTACATTTGGTTAATTATTATTAATTTGCTAATGTCTATACTTTTATATGCCAACGTAGTATATTATCGCTTTTTCAGCGACTTTATTACGTTCCCGACATTAACACAAACGAATAACTTTGGAGATTTAGGTGGTAGTATTTTTGCATTGCTACACTTATATGACCCACTATATTTCTTAGATACAATCATTTTAATTGTTTTAGTCGCAACGAAATTTGTAAATCCTAAACCAATCCGTGTTGCGAAGCATAAATTATCGCTAGTATTTGTAGCAGGTATTTTATTCTTTAGCGTTAACTTAGGTCTGGCAGAATCTGACCGTCCTGAATTGTTAACAAGAACATTTGACCGCAATTATATCGTGAAATATTTAGGGGCGTACAACTTTACGATTTATGATGGTATTCAAAGTGCGAAAGCATCAACAGAACGAGCATTAGCGGATGGAGATAATATGACAGAAGTTAGAAACTATCTTACATCAACTTATGCAAGTCCAAATCCTGAGTATTTCGGTAAAGGAAAAGGAATGAACGTAATTTATATTCATTTAGAGTCATTCCAAAACTTTTTACTAAACTACAAGCTAAATGGTCAAGAGGTTACACCATTCTTAAACTCATTTACAAAAGATGCGAATACGTTATACTTTGATAACTTCTTCCATCAAACAGGACAAGGTAAAACATCTGATGCGGAGTTCATGTTAGAGAACTCAATGTTTGGATTACCGCAAGGATCTGTTTTTACAAATAAAGCTAATAACACGTATCAATCAGCACCAGCTATTTTAGGTCAACAAGGATACACATCAGCAGTGTTCCACGGTAACTACAAAACGTTCTGGAACCGTGATGAAATTTATAAATCGTTTGGTTTTAATAAATTCTTTGATGCGTCATACTATGATATGAACGAAAAAGATGTAGTAAACTATGGGTTAAAAGATAAACCGTTCTTTAATGAATCAATTCCATTATTACAAACGTTAAAACAACCGTTCTATTCAAAATTTATTACGTTATCGAACCATTTCCCTTATCCAATTGATAAAGCGGAAGCGACAATTGAACCAGCGAAAACAGGTGATTCATCTGTAGATACGTATTTCCAAACAGCACGTTATTTAGATGAATCTGTAAAAGGCTTCATGGATTACTTGAAACAATCTGGTTTATACGATAACTCAATTATCGTTATGTACGGTGACCATTACGGTATTTCAGATAATCATGGCGCAGCAATGTCTCAAATAATGGGTAAAGAAATGAACTCATTTGAAAATGCTCAATTACAACGTGTACCATTAATCATTCGCGTACCAGGAATGAAAGGCGGCATACAACATCAATATGGCGGAGAAATTGACGTTCTTCCAACTTTATTACACTTACTAGGTACAGATACAAAGAATTATGTCCAATTCGGATCAGATTTATTATCGCCAGATCATAAACAAGTCGTTCCTTTCCGTAACGGTAACTATGTAAGTCCAACAGTGACTGCACTGAACGGCAAATACTATGATACAGCGACTGGAAATCCAGTAGAATTTACAGACGAAATAAAACAAAATGAACAAATGGTTCAAAAATCACTAAAATACTCTGACCAAGTTGTTAACGGCGACTTATTACGATTCTACACACCAGAAGGCTTCACTCCAGTAGAGCGTTCTAAGTACAACTATAACCATCGTGATAAAAATAAAACGAAGGTGAAGACGACTGAAGACGGGGAAACAAAATAAATAATAAAAAATCCTACTCGTATAGAAAACGAGTAGGATTTTTTGTTTTAAGATTTACTTTCGGATTTTTGGAGTGCTACTTTTTTAGGCATGAAACATGCGATAATCAAAGCTACAAAAGATAAGACTAACATAAATACGTAGGCATCACTTGAGCTGAAGATAGAAGATAATTTCTTTACTTGCATAACTGAAATGTTTCCATTTTCACTAGATAACTGCGAAGCATGTGAAGTTGATTGAATTGTGTATACCGTGATAATAACTGCTGTTCCAATAGCACCTGCTAATTGACGTACGGTATTATTCACTGCAGAACTATGTGAACCCAGTTCTCTTGGTAAAGCGTTTAAACCTGCTGTATTTAAAGGCATCGAAATGAAACTTAGTCCAATGCGTAGAATAATGGTACGAACCATTAAATACATATAAGTGGTGGATTCGGTCAAATCAATTACACCCCACATAGATATAATGATACATATTAAACCTGTAATAAAGAGTGGTTTCGCCCCATATTTATCAAACATTTTACCTGTGATAGGTGATAAGAAGGCATTAATCACAGCTCCAGGTAATAGAAGTAAACCTGATTCAAAAGCAGTAAAACCTCGTCCATTTTGCAAGTAAATCGGTAAAAGAATTAAATCAGCATACATAATCATCGTAATGAGTACGTTAATGACTGATGTAAGAGTGAAAATTTTATATTTAAATACGGATAAATTTAATAGTGGATCGCTAGACTTTATTTGACGTAAACAGAATAGGGTTGTAACAATTATTCCGATGATAATTGTAGTAATAACAACTGGATGATCCCATCCTTTACTTCCTGCACTACTAAATCCAAATATAATACAACCAAAGCCAATCGTTGATAAAATGACACTTACGATATCTAATTTTGCTTTTGTTGTCTCAGCAACATTCATTAAATATTTTAGCGCGAGAATAATAACGATTAATACAAATGGAGCTAATCCAATAAATAACCATCTCCATGATACATATTCAATAATAAAGCCAGATAATGTTGGAGCGATGGCTGGCGCGAAAATTATGGCGAAACCGATGGTTCCCATAATACTTCCACGCTTTTCACTAGGGTATAAATATAAAATAACTGTCATCATTAGTGGCATAATAATTCCTGCCCCAACTGCTTGAATCATTCTTCCTGTTAACAAAATGCCAAAATTCATGGCGCATGCGCAGAGAACAGTCCCAATAAACAAAGAGAGCATCGAGCTAATAAATAGCTGCCTTGTTGTAAATCGCTTCATTAAAAATGCCGTAATTGGCACGAGAACACCATTTATGAGCATAAAGCCTGTTGATAGCCATTGAACTGTAGCGGCCGTAACATCAAATACTTCCATTAAATTACTCATCGCTACATTTAATAGCGTCTGATTTAATGTTGATAAAAAACAACCGGAAATGAGCACAATTAATATAATTTTTTTATTTCTTTCTGATATTTCCTTTTGCATTGGTAAACTCCTTCATTGTTGTCTTGATTTATCGACATTGTGTCGATAAAATTAATGGTAACAAAATAAATTTTCTTTGACCATGAACAGTTTTGTTGAAAATGTTCACTACTCGACATAGAAGGTATGCACTGTCGAGTAAGTAAAGAGAAAATCTATAAAGGAGTTTCAAAATGTCTACACCTAAAAAAGAAGATCCTCGTACAGTTCGTTCAAGAGAAATGTTTCAAAATGCTGTTTTTTCTCTCCTATGTGAGAATCCGAGTATTTCAAATTTAACGGTTCAGAAAGTCGCAACAAAAGCAGGATTAAACCGAACAACCTTTTACTTACATTATCAAGATATTCAAGATTTACTAGACCAAATCACGAATGAAATTTCAAATGAACTTTCAAATAAAATAGCTGATTTAATACATGCAAAAGATTTATCAGAAAAACAAAAGCTAACACAATTATTTGATTATTTATATATCCATCGAAATTATTTATTTATATTATTTAAAATGAATCAATTTGAGGAGCAACTATTTTTATTTTTAAAAGAGTTAATAGAAACGAGAAGAGAGAATACGAAAAAGGATCTGCCTGATGATTATGTTGCGGTGGATATTAAAACAGCTTCATTGGTAGGTATTATCATGTGGTGGATAAGGAATGGACTTCACTTTAGTTCAGATTATATTGCAAATCAAATTTATTTTATGTATAAAGGATAATAAATGCAAACAATTTATCCGTATTAAAAAAAGATTAAAATAACCTAGTATAATTTAAAGTATGGGGATTAATAAAAATTTATAAAACAAAAGATCCAGAGATAGAAGGGGGATATGCATGAATTTTAAAAATGAAAAAATATCATTACATTTAGAGGTTGTAAATTACCAATATAAAGATGCAAAAGACGAGTGTGATAGAAATTGGTTAAGAGTAAAAGCGAAACTATCAGAAGAAAATAAAGTTTTTGAAACGGTGGATCCTTTTTTACAAACTTTCGACTTACAGTACATGATAAAATGGTTTGAATCTTTACCAAACCCTACATATAACGAACTAGATTTCATAGAACCAAATTTAGCGTTTGAATTTATGGGAGAAAAAGAAGAGGAGTTTCACCTTGTTATTCGCTTATCGCTGGAACTTAAACCCGAATGGTGTAAGGAAGAGGAGTACGAATTTTCTATCAGTATAACTCAAGAGGATAGAGAGAATATGATTCGTTCTATTGAAGAGCAACAAAGGAAATTCCCAAAACGATAAAAAAAGACTTGATAACCTACAAGAGGGAATCAAGTCTTTTTATTACATACGATTATCATGCCAGAAGTTTAATGGGAAGTGTTCGTTCTCATTATAGGCTTCTAATTCATATCCTCTTTCTTTCAGCCCTTTAATAATTCCAGGTACTGCTTTAACTGATTGTGGATGAATATCGTGCATTAGAATAACTTCTGTTGGGTTTGTAGCACCATGTAGAACGTTTTCTACGATTTTAGCAGATGCAGCGTCTACTGGCATTTTGTTGTATTTCCAGTCTAATGAATCAATTGTCCAGTCCCAAACTTTTAAACCATTTTCTACAACTTTGTTGCGAAGGGCTTCATTTAATCCTGGCATTGAGCCGTAAGCTGGACGAGTTAATACTGGTGATTTTCCTAGAACGCCAGCGATTAAGCCTTGGTCTTCTTTCATTTCATCAACGTAATGACCTTCTGTGTAAAGCTTCTTGTAGTTATGAGTCATACTGTGCATCCCAACGTAGTGGCCTTCAGTATTTTCACGTTTTACAAGATCAGGGAAAGCTTTCACGTTTGAACCAATTAGGAAAAATGTTGCTTTTGCATTTTCACTTTTTAACATATCTAAAAGCTCAGCTGTGTATTTTCCAGGACCATCGTCAAATGTTAAGTAAGCGACTTTTCTAACTTGCCCGTTATAGTGCTTTGGAGCTTCTTTCGGAGCAAGGGATGTTTGAATTTCACTTACAAGTTGAACAGATTTCGCTTCATCCTCTGTACTTGCTAGAGCGATATGTGTTGATCCGTAAGCAGCTTCGTATGTAAATAATACCCCAGCGCAAATCAACAGAGCCCTTTTCACTAAAGTTGTCATCCGAATTCCATTGTGCATAATTTTCCTACTCTCTATAAAAGTTCTACTCTACTATATTAGCAATTTTAGAGGGGGAAATGCAAAAAAACTTTTTTACAAGCGCAAAAAAGTTTGTTAAAAAGTATGTAAGATTTCACTGTTTTGCAGGTTTGAAAAAATGAAACAAGAATTAAATGAATGGAACTGCATGTAAAATGGTTCATTCACGTTTTTTGTTTTAGAAAGGGAGGATAAGTATGAAAAAATTAGCTTGTTTACATGCTCATCATTCAAATATTGAATACATTGACCGAGTGTTGCAATCTTTTGGAATCGAAATACTCCATTTTGTAGATCCCATCTTATCACGCATATTAAAAAAAGATTGCGATTTTGAAAAAGAACAAGCACGGAGTAATTTAAAAGATATTATAAAGTATATAGCCAAAAGTGATGTAGATACACTTTTATTAACTTGTACAGATTATATTACGCTATTAGATGAGAATTTCAAAATAGACATACCTATATTGAAAATTGATGAGCCATTTTTTGAAATGATTTGTCATGTTGAAGAGCCACAAACAATACTTTTTACAAATAACCGTACTGTTTCAGGAACGATGGAACGTTTAAGACTATACGCTCAGCAGAATAATAAATCCATACAAGTAAAAGTAGAAGTGATAGAAGGGATATTTGAGTTAATTATGCAAGGGCGTAAAGAAGAGCATGATGCTAAATTAGAAAAGTATTTATATGAAATTATGAAAGATAGAAATGAAATGTTTTTAGTTGCACAATTATCGATGGTAGATGCTGCTACAAGGGTAGAAAATACAATAGGAAGGAACATAATAAATCCGTTGCATGCGCTAGTGGAATATTGTATACAAAGTGTCAATGAACAACCGTGTGAAAAATAAAGAAGAGGATGTTTTTTGTTTTAAAGAACATCAATAAAAATTTCACATACCGTACTTAAAAAATAAATATAGGAAAACCAAAAAATAATGTAGAATATATCGTACATACATATATGAAGTCAACATAAAACATAAAAGAGGTGGGCATATGTTACTTGAAGAAGTAATGCAGCAACTAGAAGAATATGGAACAGAACAAAACCGTAAAATCTTTAAAAATCATGGGGCAAAAGAGCCGTTATTTGGAGTTAGTTTTGCAAATTTAAAATTGTTGAAAAAGAAGATAAAAAAGGATCATGATTTAGCAATCTCATTATGGGAAACGAAAAATATGGATGCAATGACTTTAGCAACGATGATTTTAGATCCGAAGAAACTAACGTCAGAACAACTAAATAGATGGGTTCAGGATGTTGATTATTATTGTTTAATGGACGTTCTGATGACAGCTATATGTACGTCGCCAATCGTGATAGAAAGAATGGAAGAATGGACGAAGTCTGATGACGAATGGATTGGAAGAGCTGGTTGGTCATTATTAGCGAATATCGCAATAAAAAATAAAACGTTAGACGATGACTTTTTCTTACCGTATTTAGAAGAGATTAAAGTTCATATACATAATGAAAAAAATCGTAAAAGAGAAGCGATGAATAGAGCTTTAATTGCAGTAGGGGTTCGAAATGAAAGTTTGGAACAACAAGCAATTAAAATCTCACGTGAAATTGGAAAAGTAGAAGTTGATCACGGTGAAACGTCATGCAAAACACCAAATGCAGAATCCTATATTAAAAAGACACGAGAAAGAGCTGAAAAGAAGAAAGTAAAATAAGAAGGGATAAGATTATGAAACCAATTGAAGCGGCACAAAGTATTATTACATCACAATTTTCGAATTGTGATGTTGCTTTACTAGGGGGAAGTGTTGCTAGAGGAGAGGCTACGAAAACATCTGACCTTGATATTGTAATATTTGACCAAAGTTTGTCATCTTGTTATAGAGAATCTTTCTATAGTAATGGTTGGCCTGTTGAAGTATTCGTACATAATTTTGAAACGTATAAAACCTTTTTCAAAAGTGATTGTGAGCGCGGACGACCTTCATTACCTCAATTAGTTTCAGAAGGTATTGTGTTAAAAGGAGAAGATGAAATTGTAAAAATACTCAAAAGAGAAGCGAATGATTTATTAAATAAAGGACCAGAAAAATGGACAGAAGAAACGATGAAGCAGAAACGCTATTTTATTACGGATACTTTGGATGACTTCATTGGTGCAACAAAGAGAGAAGAAGAATTGTTCATCGCAAATTTATTAGCTGATTTAGTACATGAATATGTTTTAAGGGTAAATGGTCAATGGCTTGGAAATTCAAAATGGTTTATTAGAGTATTAAAAAGATATGACGAACAATATGCAGACCAATTTGTAGCAGTTTTTGATCATTTTTATAAAACAGGAGATAAAAATGAATTAATTAGTTTTATAGAAAATACGTTAGAGCAGTATGGAGGAAGAGTTTTTGAAGGGTTTTCTATCGGGAAATGAAAAGGGGATATCAAAATGAATGTACCATTCGTTCAATTAAGAGAATTGACACAAGACGATGTAGAAGATCGATATCAATGGTCATTAGATACAGAAGTAACAAAACATTTAGTTGTACCAGATCAATATCCACCGTTCACTCGTGGCGATACGAGAAGGTGGATTGAAACATGCATAAGTCGAGCGAATGGTTATGAACAACGAGCTATCGCTACAAAGGAAGGTATACACATTGGATGGGTAGACCTAAAAAACTTTGATAATACAAATAAAAATGCTGAACTAGGGATTGCAATTGGAAATAAAGAATATTGGGGTAAAGGATATGGAATAGCAGCCCTATACAGTATGTTACAAATCGGTTTTTCTGAATTCAAATTAGAAAAAATTTGGCTACGAGTAGACGAAGATAATTTACAAGCTAGAAAGAGTTATGAAAAAGTAGGATTTGTTTGTGAAGGAATAATGAGAAATGATCGGTTACGTAAAGGGAAGTTCATTCATCGTTATCGCTATAGTATGTTAAGAGAAGAATACCAATCTTTAAATAGTAGCTTATAAAAATATTATGTTAACTTAAAGGGGCAGGATAAATATGATTCGATTACTTACGAAAGAAGATGCGGAAAAATATTGGGACTTACGTTTACAAGCTTTACAAGTAAATCCAGAGGCATTTGTAACAACTTATGAAGAGGCGATTCGCCAGGAAAATCCTATTAAGAGAGTGGAAAGTAATTTAACAGCTACTACTAGTTGTACATTGGGTGCATTTAATGAAGAAAATCATTTAGTTGGAGTTGTCACTTTACTAACAGAAGAGAGAGAGGCGTATAAACATAAAGGTCATATCGTTGCGATGTATGTAGATGCACAAAACAGGCGGAACGGATTGGCACGTGAGTTAATAACAAATGCCATTCAAAGAGCGCGAGATATAAAACTAGAGCAATTGAACTTAGGTGTTGTATCCACAAACGAACCAGCAAAAAAATTATACGGATCAATGGGCTTTAAAACTTATGGAATTGAAAAGAGAGCTTTAAAAATGAATGGTGTGTATAGTGATGATGAAAATATGGTGTTGTTTCTTTAAAGAATACATATATAATAAGAATTGCGAATTTTAATTATATTCATTTTGTTGTATCGTATAACAAGAAACTAAACAAGGGGTTTTAAAATGAAAGCTATTGTAATAGGGATATTGGCATCATTTTTCTTTGCCTTTACCTTTGTGTTAAACCGGTCGATGGACTTAGGGGGCGGGAGTTGGATTTGGAGTGCATCACTACGGTATTACTTTATGGTTCCAATGCTATTACTTATTGTCATGTATAGGGGGAATTTAAAACAACTCTTGCAATATATGAAAAACAATCCGAAAGAGTGGTTGTTATGGAGTATTGTAGGGTTTGGTCTCTTTTATGCACCGCTTAGTTTCGCGGGTGCGTTTGGACCGGGGTGGCTTGTCGCTTCGACTTGGCAAATTACAATAGTTGCAGGGATTTTGTTAACACCATTTTTTGCGGTAGACCCATTACATAAAAAAATTCCAATGAAAGAATTAGTAATGTCAGGCATTATTTTATTCGGTGTTGTTCTTATGCAAGTAGAACACGCTTCTTCTTTAGGGATTCGTGAAACCATTTTATGTGTGGTTCCTGTACTCATTGCTGCGTTTGCATATCCACTTGGAAATAGAAAAATGATGCAAGTATGTAAGGGCGAATTAGATGTCTTCCAACGAGTTCTCGGTATGACATTAGCAAGTTTACCATTTTGGTTTTTACTATCTGGTTATGAAGTATCAACAGGCGGACTACCGTCAAGTAGTCAAGTTTTCCAATGTTTTATTGTAGCAGTTAGTTCAGGGTTAATCGCAACGGTATTATTCTTCTTTGCGACAGATCTTGTAAAAGATGATCCGCAAAAATTAGCAACAGTCGAGGCGACACAGTCTGGTGAAGTTTTATTTGCATTAGTAGGAGAGTTGATCTGGTTATCGGCTCCAATTCCGTCTTCTTTATCGTGGGTTGGAATGAGTCTTGTAATTGTCGGAATGATACTTCATAGTTATGTAGCTGTAGTTGTGAAAAAAGAAGAGAAAATAACGGCGTAATGAGATTAGCTCTTTTTCAATAAAGAGCTAATCTTTTTTCATGAGAAAGGATGGAGATAGGATGTTACAACGTGTTGAGCATTTAGAAATAGATCCCATTAAAAAAGTATTAAAGCATGCGACCGGTCCGAGTGAAGCAAGCTTATTTAAAGCAGTTTCAATGTATAAAAATAATCAGGCAGTGCTATATAAATATGGGAATAAGGGTTGCATAGGTATAGTGCTAATTCATACAAATAGAGCGAGAATGTGTCACATAGCTGTTGATGAAAAATATCGCAATCAAGGAATTGCACTTCAAATGATTAAAGAAATAATTAGGGAATATGAGTTAACATATATTGAGGCTGAGACAGATACAGAGGCAGTCGGATTTTATAAAAAGTGTAAGTTTAAGATTAAAAGTCTAGGAGAAAAACATCCAGGGGTGGAAAGATTTCATTGCTATCTCGAGAATGAACAGCTGAAAAGTATGTGAAATATGTAATTTTACATATTTAGTTTAGTTTGAAAAAAATGATATTTACAGTATATAATAAAGATAATTGGAAAAATATAGATAAATAGAAATTAGGTGCATAACACATGAGAATGGATAAAAGCAAATTTGTGAAAATTGCAGCTTCAATAGGAGTGTCATCTTTTTTATTAACAGGATGTGCTGATAATGATGAAGAGAGTGCACAAAAAGAAAGTAGTGCGGTAAAAACAGATGGTACGAAGCAAGAAAGCGAACAAGAAAAATTAAATTGTGATGATAAAGCGCCAACGACAGGAAATATAGAAAAAGAAGAATTATGTAGAGATAATAATTCACCCGCTTCATTTAATAATGAGAGTTCCCATTTGCCAATACTTCCGTTCGTTGCTGGATATTTATTAGCAAGTAAGACGTCGAATATGTATAATACTGCGAAACCAAATCTTACAAAGAAACCATATGCAAATAATATTATCCCATACCGTGAAAAGGATGAGCGAAGAAGTGGTGGCAGCGGTGGGTATTACGGTGGCACTAGTAGTAATAATGATTCTTCAAAGAAAGTGGATTTGAATAAGCAACAGCCGAACAGTTCAACTAAAGTGACGCCAGATTCAAATACGTCAAAAGCATCTACTACACAAACGCCAAAAGTGAATTCTGGTTCAAATGGAATTGGAAACGCAAAAGCACCAGCTGGATCCTAATTTGAAAGGATAATGGAGAAATGTATACAGAAAAAGAACAGGAAGAGTATATGAAAATCTGGTTTTCTCTTGCAGAAGAGGCTGGTAGAAATGGATTTACATGGCCGAGTTTGTTAGAGAGTGAAGAATGGAATCAATATATGGCAACTAGTATGTATCGTATGCCAGTACGTACATATACTGCAATTTCTAAAGCGACAGAAGAAATTATGTATGTGTTATATAAAACATATCAATACATTACAAATACACCAGCACAATTTCAAAAACTTGGTTTTCCACCAGAGACGTGGGAAATTGCAAGAATGAAACATACTGGTTTATTTTCATATTTTACAAGGCTTGATTTCATCGTAAATCATGATGATATTAAATTAATTGAAGTAAATTGCGATACTCCGACAGGTTATTTAGAACCATCTGTCGCTAATGAAGTATTGTGTCGATATCACGATGTGAATCATCCGAATCATATTGAAGAACACGTCGTTCAAGCTTGGGAACAAATTAAACATGATTACAAAATAAGTCCTGACGAAACGATTTATTTTACAAGCTACGATTGGCATGATGAAGATCATCAAACCGTTCAGTTTTTAAGAAGTTATTGTTTACAGCAACAAACCGATTATGTAGGAATACAAGATATCGTTGTTGCAGATGATGGAATATACACCCCGGCAGGCGATAAAATTAAATACTTATATCGTTTATATCCAATTGAATATTTAGTTTCAGATACTGATAAAAATGGTAAAAGAATCGGTCTGCAATTTTTAAATCATATCGCACAAGGAAAGGTGCAAATTATTAACCCACCGGCTGCTTTTGTTATGCAAAATAAAGGTATGCTCGCATTAATTTGGCAACTTTATGAAGATGAAGTTTTCTTTGAAAAAGAAGAGCGAGAGATTATTAAGGAATACTTCCTTCCAACGTATTTCACAAATAAACGATTCTTAGAAAGAAAAGAATCATATGTTTCAAAACCGTTATTTGGTCGCGAAGGCGGCGGAGTATCTATTTATGACAATGATGAACTATTGGCTGAAGATCAAACAGAGTATTATTTTGAACAACGAAAAATATATCAGCAATATGTAGACATGCCTGACTATACAATTGATACGTGGGATGGACCATATACTGGTAAACTACTTATCGGTTCTCATTGTATTAGCGGAAGAGCCGCTGGACTGTTTTTACGAGTAGGTGAAAGAATAACAGGGAATTTATCGATGTTTACTGGAGTTACGATTGAAGGGTAGCAACATTTGAATTAAAAGGTAATTAACAAAGAGCGCATCATTTGTGATGGGCTCTTTCATATGAGTATAAAGCTTGAATTAAGAGTGCTAGAGTGATCATTGCTTTGATGTAACGCTTTCATTTTGTTTCATTTCAAAAATTTTCATACCATCTTCATCTACAATTTTAATAGAATCTCTAAGTTTAGGCACACCGATATACATAACAGGGTTTTTTATCTTTTCCTTTGTTTTTTTCAATACGTAAGACGATAACTGATGTATCTTTTTCGTCTGTAACTTCTTTTACTGTAATTTTATCGTTTTTATACTTTTCTCCAAATGCTAAATATACCATCCTTTTTCCTTCACTAATGCTATCGTTTGAGTAATGAATCATAGTTGGATCTTCCTGTGCCTTTTCATATAAGTTTGAAGGGCCATATCCACCTTCGTTATATGAAGATTTTTCTAACACCCAAAAATCTTCATATTCATTATTAGAAAAAGTACAGCCACTTAAGCTAATAATCCCTAATATGAAAAGGGGTAATATAATTTTCTTCATTGTGTGCACCTTCCTTTATTAATTTTAAATAAATACACCATAATTTAACTGTTTCCGATATGATAAGAACGATAGGTCTATAGTAATCTGTATGATTATGTTAAAAATTAAGAAAAATATGATAATATATGTATGTATTAGTTTAAAGCAAAATGGGGGAACAATCGTGAAAATGAATGACATAGTGGCGAATACACAATTTCCAAATACAATCGAAACAATTACAAATGATTTAAAAGCATTAGGGATAGAAAAGGGAATGACAGTTATTGTACATTCTTCATTAAGTTCAATCGGTTGGATATCAGGCGGTGCAGTTGCTGTAGTAGAAGCGTTAATGAAAGTTGTTACAGAAGAAGGAACGATAATTATGCCGACGCAATCTTCGGATTTATCCGATCCAAAACATTGGTCAAGACCACCTGTACCAGAAGAATGGTGGCAAATTATTCGGGATAACGTCCCAGCATTTGATCCACGTATAACACCAACAAGGGCAATGGGAGAAGTAGTTGAATGTTTTCGTACATATCCGAATGTATTGCGCAGTAATCATCCACTCAGTAGTTTTGCAGCATGGGGGCAACACGCAGAAGAAATTACAGCGAATCATTCACTTTCCATAAGTTTTGGTGAAGAATCGCCATTACGAAAAATATACGATTTAGATGGATACATATTATTACTTGGTGTCGGTTATGACTCTAATACGTCTATACATTTATCTGAGGTACGTACAGGTGCACGCGAGTTAATAAAGGTAGGAGCACCTATTATAGAAGAAGGTGTAAGAGTATGGAAAGAATTCGTTGAAATGGATTACGATTCTGATACGTTTGTAGAAATCGGAGTTGAATATGAGCTTAAAGGAACAGTTACGCGTGGGAAGATAGGGAATGCGACGTGCCGTTTTATGAGGCAGCGTGATGCAGTTGACTTTGGAACAGAGTGGTTTCGTGCGAAAAATCAGTAAGGGATGGTTATTATGCAGGGGAAAAAAGTATTAATTACGAGCGGCGGCTGCCTAGAAAAATGGGATCAAGTACGTGGGCATACAAATTTAGCAAAAGGTACGATTGGAAGAATTATTGCAGAAGAGCTAATGAAAAAAGGAGCAAATGTTATATATTTGCATGGCTATTTTGCTGAGAAGCCAATGGATGTAAATAACCAATTAGAATTGCACCCATTTGAGGGGATTATTGATTTACAAGATAAGATGAAAAGTATTATTACACATGAAAAAGTAGATGCAGTTATTATGGCTGCTGCTGGCTCAGATTGGGTTGTCGAAAAGATTTGTGATCAAGATGGAAATGTTCTTAATATGAACGGAAAGATTTCAAGTGATATCGCTCCAATTATTCATTTTCAAAAAGCGCCAAAAGTATTAAAACAAATCAAGAGTTGGGATCCAGAAACGATACTCGTTGGCTTTAAACTGGAAAGTGACGTAAATGAAGCAGAACTTATTGAAAGAGCAAGCAAAAGAATGGAGGGTGCAAAAGCGAGTGTAATGATAGCGAACTCACCGCATTCTTTATATTCTCGCGGTGCTGTGCATCACGTTATTGGACAAGACGGTAATGTGAAGTTATGTAATGGGAAAGATGAAACTGCAAAAGAAATTGTCAATATGTTAGAGCATTTATGTAATCGTATCACTACTATGTAGATTTAAGCTTTTAGAAAGAGATGCAGTCGCATAGTATATAATGGAGTTAATATTAAATTAGTGGAGGAACGTATCCCTCACTAATTATTAAATTGAATCAAATCAATGAAATAGGCCATTAGCTGCTCGTAAATGTGTAATACATGATATATGCATAATGAACATTTTTTGAGGAGTGGATTGTATGGAACATTTATTAAAGCAAGCTATTAAACTTAGAAATGAAAAGAAATATGCGCAGTCTAGAGAGATACTTATAGGATTAACAAACTTTACGAGGGATGCAGAAGTACTATATCAATGTGCTTGGATACATGATGTAATGGGTCTTGAAACGGAGGCGGTTCCGTATTATGAACAGGCAATTGCGAACGGACTTGATGGTGAATCCCTTTGCGGTGCGTATATCGGTCTTGGCAGTACGTATCGTTGTATAGGGGAATATGATAAAGCGATTACTTTATTAGAAGCAGGGATAAAGAAGTTCCCGGAAAATGACGTGATGAAAGTGTTTTTATCATTAGCAAAATATAACGTAAACGAACATGAAGAAGCGATGAAATTACTGTTAGAGACAGTTGTGAAAGTAGATGAGATAAAAGAATTTGAACGTGCTATTTCATTTTATAAAGACCATTTAAATGAGGTTTTTGAATAGAGGAGAGAAGGAATGAATCCATCAATTTCAAGAAGGAAAAAAGGCATTTGGATTGGACTCGTATCTTTAATTATGTTATCAAACTATTTATTGTATGCCCTGCCAATAGTGCCAGCTGCCCCGAAAGAAGTAGTCCTCGGTTCATTATTAGATTTTATGTTTGTAATTCCAGTCATCACATATTTCTTTATTATACGGAAAAGATATTCGTTAACGTATATGTTTCCTGTAGTTATAGCTGGATATGTATTCGCAAGATTTATAATTCCTAGTGATTATTTACAAGCTTTTTCATTTGTTTCGTATGTAATAGTTGCTGGAGAAATTGTGTTCGTATGTTTTGAACTGTTTCTTATATATAAAATTATAAGAGTACTTCCTAAAATAATAAAACGATATAAAGAATATAGAAGTGAGTATTCTTCATTTTCTTATGCGATTGATGCAGCGTTTGATGCTACTATGAAAAGAAGTAAGGCTGTAAGTATCATTCTTACTGAGTGTAAATTAATCTATTATGCATTTTTATCGTGGCGTGAAAAAGTACCAGATGGTGAATGCACATATTCCTATCACAAAAAGACCGGCGCTATAGGTGTTTATATTATGATTATTCACGCAACAGTAATTGAAAGTATCGGTTTTCACTATTTACTTCATCAATGGAATCCAGTAATAGCTTGGATTTTACTCATACTAAACGTATATGCGATGATTTATTTTTTAGCTGAAATACAAGTGATGCGTAAAAATCCAATTGTCGTAACAGAAGAACAAGTTATCATTCAAATTGGATTAGGAAAGAAAGTTGTATTGTCATTTACACAAATTGATAATATTGCATTCTACAAGGGGGAATCCCTAACAGCAAAAGAAGAAAAAGAGGTGCTGGATGCAACTGTTATGGAGTTCATAAAAGAACCTCCTACTTTTGAAATAACGCTAAAAGAGCCAGTGAAAGTGCAGTTGTTGTATGGATTTACTAAAACAGTAAGTCGTGTTCACTTAAATGTTGATGAGAAACGAAAATTTTATGATGCGGTTACTGAAAGGTTAAAACATATGAATGGTGGATAGTGAAAAACTCCTTCTAAATAAGAAGGAGTTTTATTGTGTAATTGTAGACCGTACACTTCTTTATCGCTATATAAACGGATATAATTAAGACTAGAAATAGCATAAGGGGAAACAAAAAAATGAATAAATTACGAACACCTAAAAGTGAAATTATAGAAAGAAAAATCCGATATGACTCGACAATAGTAGATCACAATTGCTTAATACTTGAAAAGAAATCGCAAAGTATCGTGTTATTTTATGAGGTTCAGTATTCATTTACGATGAATACAAATGATTCGAGTTTAACAATCCCAAAAGGAAGTTACACCATTGCATACTACTGGGAAAATCGTCCGTACAATTTATACATATGGAGAGATAAGAACGGAATGTATTTAGGCGCTTATTTTAATGTTGTAAAAAATACGCAAATAACAGACGAACTAGTGTCATTTGAAGACTTAATTATTGATATTATGGTAATGCCAAGTGGAGAATGTTTTATTTTAGATGAGGATGAGTTACCTGAGCCCTTAGAGAGTTTTGAAGGTGGCTATGTGGATGAAGCTCTTTATGTATTAAAGGAAATAATTCAAAAGTCGCTTCCTCAAATGATTGTAGAGACAGAAATGGTGCGGCTAAAATAAAGTTTAATCGATTTGAAAAGAGAATACGTGTTTAATGAAAATGAGTAGTCTTTATATGATCTAACTTTTTTGATAAATCTAAGGTTAGAAGCATATTTCTTGGGATTACTCTTTTTTTGTAGGAATTTTGTTGCTTAGTTTCTAAATTGATTTTTAAATTTATCAAATAAGATTGACTGAATCAAGTTCAGTCGTTTATGATTGAATCAGATTCAGTCGTGGTAAAAAACATAGTAGGAGATGACGTATGAAAAGAATATCAAAAGAACCCGATATAAGACGCCAAGAGTTAATGGATATTGGTTTTGAACTATATATGAAAAATGGTATGGGAGGATTTAGCATAAAAGATGTTGTTAGTCGGGCTGGTGTAGCAACAGGGTTGTTTTACTATTACTTTAAATCTAAAGAAGATTTTGTTGATGAGACTTTAAATAGCTTCATTGTGAAAAATATGGAGTTAATTGAAGAAATACTTATTTCAAATGAACGGTCTGTAATGCAGAAGATGAAAGATTCTCTAGATATATTTTGGACATTTATTGAAAAATTAGCACCCTATAAAAATGTGAGTTCGTTTCAGACGGAACAACATTTTCAACTGGAACAGAAATTATTCACACGAATTCAACCATTAATTCGACAAGTAATTGAAGAAGGAGTGAAAACGGGGATTTTTTATACTGACAACTCCTCATTAGCTTCTGGATTTATTTTATACGGTCTTAGCAGTATTGCTCATTCAGAAGTAAAGTTGAATCTAGATACGAAGCAAGAAATGGTTAATTTAGTATTAACTACACTACGATACGATCAAAAAGAAGGTGAATGTATATGAAGATTATTATCGATGGAAACAATATTTCGCAAGAGCAACTTACAAAATGGAAAAGAGAACGTATTAAAAAAGCATTAAATACATTAGGACATAAAGGGCCTGAAATAAATGATACAGACGTCATGATAAAAAAGCTAACGGAAGTAAAGTTGGAATATTCATATAATGAAATGTATGATAAACTGAAATCAAAACTTAGATTAAGTGGAATAGGTATGCGTATCTGTACTGTTTTATCTGGTGATAGACGAAAATTTTCAAAAACAAGCATCTATTTAGATGGGATTACAGCAGAAGAAGCTATAAATGGAATTGATAGTTTTATGCTTGAACAATCACGTGAAAATAATCAAGTGAATTTATCGGCTTGTCCTGATCACTATGTACTAAGCCCCTTTGGGGAAAATGAATTAGAGGTTATCGAAACTACAGGTAATTCTCCGTTCCCAGTTCAATTTTTCATTGTTTTTGGTGACGAAACGGGATTGAAAACACCTAGAGATAAGTCTTACCAATACCAATCAACAGGTGTTGCACGTATGAAAGATGGTACTATTATTGGTGGAGTTCGGCATCAATTTAAAGATATTGATACTGGGATAGAAGTAAGTCTAGTTGTTGAGTTCCCAGCACTTTGTCCTAATAGTCTTATTAAATCACATCAAATGCATTTAGCATGTGAGTTTTCTTATTGGTTACAGCGGATTAAGGACCATAAAAAATAGTAAGTGAAAAATACCTTTCAAATAAAGAAATATACAATTTTTATGAATATAAATCGAACTGTATTTCAAACAAACAGTAACGATGTTCAAACGAATCATATGTGTCTTTAAATAAAGACTAGTTAACTTATAGGAAATGTTTTTATAATATGTAGTTAATTCTATAACGTATCGCTGATTGGAAAAACCGAATCCATTCATTTATATGAATCAGTTCAAGGAGGGGGAAGAAGTGGCAGAACTGTTATTCCCTTTATTAAAAGACGAGAAGCAACAAGAAAATAAAATCGTTGGTGAAATGATAGCTGATGCATATGCTTTAAAAAAATAGTGAGAAATAAAAAACTCGCAAGTTTTTAAGCTTGCGGGTTTTCATCGTAAACAATTAATAAATATGATAAAATTAAGAGGTAACTTATGGTACGGTTGGTTGTTCAATTATCACTTCTCCGAGTAGGAGGGGGGTGATAATAAGTGAGTGAAATTGCGTTGTTATTGCAAGGTGGACTGTTTCTCATTGCATTGTTAACGTTTATTGTCGTCTTAATTGACAAGCTCAAAAAATAACAACCCACCTATGCCTATAGAAAGTGGGTTGTTGTGTTTGTACGAAACAAATAGGATAAATGAACAATCCAATCTGCTAAGTTACGTGGACTAGTGTGTAGCCGCACACTAGTCTTTTTTATTTATATACAGGTTTTAATTGTTTTATGTGATTGTATTGTTCTTTTCACACTCATTATAACACAGTGTCTTTTCATGAAGAAAGGAGACCGTATGTTCCTATATGGATTAAATAGAACGTGTAGTTTCTTTAAATAGCCCATCCATATACTGTTTTAAACTTTCCACAAAAAATCCTTTTTTGTCTACATTATTTACGCCGACAATTGGTGATGGAAGATTGTATCTTTTTTCTGATAAATGAACAACAACATCAAAAATATCAAATAGGCGAATGAAGCAGAATAGACCGTCTTTATCACTAAGTAAAATAAAGTAATGGTTTTCGCTCGTTGTATTTAATGTATTCCATAAAGAGCTTTTGCTTAAGTCACGAACGATACTCTTTTCCTTTAATTCCATGAAATCGGCATTTAATAGAATGGTAGAAATATCAATCGCATCTGGATCGTCAAAGTAGCCATCAATTGTTTGTACAGCAAAAGTATAAGCCATTTTTAATACACTCATTTTATATTTACGGTTATCTAAAAGCAATTCACGTTGAATAGAACTAGCTACTTTTGTTACGCGCTCTTCTTTCCAAATTTCATTATGTAATGAAATATCGTGCTTTTTACATAGTTTCATAATTAATGCATTGGAATAAAGTATCTCATCACTTACTTCGACTACATCTGTCTCAGCGGCTGCTAGCTCCTCACCATGTTCATTCGTATAGAGAGGGGAATCGATTTGTTTTTTCATTTGCTCAATCTTATATTGACTTAATTTATGTCTAATTAAAGGACGATCAATATTTGTTGTCATATGTTCATGACATGAATCACAAATTGAATTTATGAAATAATATCCACATAATATCTCTGGAATGACATATTGTTCACTAAGTTCTTTCGTATCTTTTCTGCAAATGATGCATTGTGTCATATTTATCACCTTTACCTGCAAATTTGTCTGTAATCTCATTGTAGTGTATTTAATGGGATTTTGGAATATTGTAAAGGAAAATATTATGTGAAATCTAAGTTTAATTTGGTACAATGAAGAGAAGTGCTAGTTTAAAGGAGGACGTTTTTTTGAAATCGAAAGTGCACTTTTGGACATTAGAAGTGCTGATGGTTGTAGGAATTATATTTATTTGCACAAAAATATCGTTTCTATTTCAACCGATTGGTATCTTCATATCAACATTATTTTTCCCAATTTTAATCGCGTTATTTTTATACTTCATATTTAACCCATTGTTAGTCTTTTTGGAGAATAAAAAAGTACCTAGAGGTTTAGCGATTTTACTACTGTATCTTTTTATCATCACATTAACTGGAGTTGCTATTGGAGTAGTTGTTCCAACCATCTCACAACAGTTAATGGATTTAGTAAAAAATATGCCGACTTACATAAAAGAGGGAAAAGTATACATACAAGATCTATCCCATCATAGATTATTTGAATGGCTATCTACACAAAACTACGTTTCCATTGAGACAATTGAGAAAAATGCAATTGAATACTTAAAGGAAATACCAAACACACTTACGTCGAGTGCAACGGCTTTATTTGGTATTATCACGAACGTGGCGTTAGTTATCTTTACAGTACCGTTCATTTTATTTTATATGTTTAAAGATGGACATGCATTTCCAGGAAAAGCTGTTAGTGTATTACCAGAGTCTTACCGTGAAGAAGGACTTCGTATCATAAAGGAAACGAACGAAACATTATCTGCATATATTCAAGGTCAAGCGCTCGTTTGTATGTTTATTGGTGCCTTTACATTTACTGGTTATTTAATCATCGGTTTACCGTATGCTTTCGTTTTAGGAATTATCGCAGCATTTACAAATATAATTCCGAACTTAGGTCCATTTATCGGAGCAGCACCAGCTGTCATTATAGGTCTGTTCGTATCTCCGATGCAAGCTCTGTACGTAATTATTATAGTAACAATCGTACAACAGTTTGAAAGTAACATCATTTCACCGCGTATTATGAGTTCAAAATTAAATATCCATCCGTTGACAATTATCATCCTTATTTTAGGGGTAGGTAATTTCGCGGGAATTATCGGAATGATTTTAGCAGTACCAGCTTATGCGGTAACAAAAACAGTTGTTTCGAACTTAGTGAGATTGTTTAAGACGAAACGAAGTAAACGGAAATAGAATATGTTGAGAAAGATACACCGCTTAATAAAAAGGGGTGTATCTTTTATTTTTTAGTGTATGAAATACTTATTATTGTATATTTTTTACACATCAAATCAGGCGGTGAATTTTTGTTAAATGAACTATGTGGAATCCCTCTGAACTATCCAAATCATTTCTTTACACCGCGTTATTAACATCATAATCGACTCCTTTCATTTCTAATATAAGTTCAAACAATTATAGGTGAGTGTAGTACTTGCTTCTACGATCACGAATTTCATCTATAATCTTTTTATACTGTTCCTCTTGTTTTACTTCATTTGCAGATATAGTTTCTTTTTGAATCGTAATGGTTAAAAAGAAAAGGTGAAACTTCATACATGAATTCCTCCTTTCGAATAGGAATTACAGGTGACTACAATAATGACTTTGTCTTTCTTTTACGTTGTACATAGCCTGCTCAATTTGTCGGTCATGAAGCATATCAGACTCAGACAGTTTGTTTTTTTGAATGGTAATTGTTAAAAATAATACTCTGAATTTCATTGGATATTACCCCTTTATAATTTATTTAGTAAAGACGATTGTAATAAGAGGACTGACGCTCTTTCACATCATCCATAATATTTTTAATTTGTTGTTCACGAGAAATTTCATCTCTTGAAAGTTTACGCTTTTGAATGGTAATCGTTAAAAAGAAAGCTTTAAATTTCATTAGGATATTACCCCTTTATAATGTATTTAGTAAAGACGATTGTAATAAGAGGACTGGCGCTCTTTCACATCATCCATAATGTTTTTTATTTGTTGTTCACGAGAAATTTCATCTTTTGAAAGTTTGTGTTTTTGAATGGTAATCGTTAAAAAGAAAGCTTTAAATTTCATTAGGAAATTACCCCTTTATAATTTATTTAGTAAAGGCGATTGTAATAAGAGGACTGACGCTCTTTTACTTCGTCCATAATAATTTTAATTTGTTGTTCACGTAAGATTTCAGCTTTTGAAGATTTACGTTTTTGAATGGTGATAGTTAAAAAGAAAGCTTTGAATTTCATTAGGATATTGCCCCTTTAAAAAAAAATTTAATACATTTGTGTATAATACGAACTTTTAATGTCCGTTATTTTATCCATAGTTTGTTTTAATTGTTGTTTACGAAAGATTTCAGCTTCAGATAACGTTTTTTTCTGAAGTGCTGTCGTAAAAAAGAAAATATGAAAAGTCATGGACGAATTCCTCCTTTCGAAAAGGAATTACAGGTGATCGCAATAAAGCACTTGGCGCTCCTTAACATCATTCATAGCTTTTGTAATTTGCTCATTATGAAGAATTTCAGCTTTGGAAAGTGTATTTCTTTGAATCGTAATACTTAAAAACAATACGCTAATAGTCATCGAATGTTGCTCCTTTCTTTAAAAAATAATGTATGAGACTAAAAAATCGCACAAAAAAGCCACAGGAAGATATCTTTTTCCTATGGCTGGGCGTGAAAAAGCCACAGGAAAGTATACGACCTCCTGTGGCGAATTTATGAATTAAAAGAAATAAAGTACGATTTTTAATTCTCCATTAGGGTGGTCGAATTCATATTTAATTGTCCGAAAAACACAGATGCAGTTAACGCTAAAGTTAAAGCATGTAATTGTAATTTCATCATTTCCTTCGACCTCCTTTTAGAATCTTTTTCTTACGTTAGTAATTATATACAATTAATGGATAATTGTAAACATAAAAAGTGAAAATTTTTAATTTTGATTAAAATGCGTATATTTAAAAGGGCTTTTTAAAGGATACATTGTATGGATTGGATAATAAATAGAACGTGGGGGTGTCTAATGAAGTATATGAATAGAATAGCAGGTGTTATGCTAACAATTTTATTAGTTGTTACTGCTTGTTCTAATGGGGAGCAAATAAAAGAAATATCACATATTGAACCTGGGGCTTTTAAAAAATATACGGGGACATACGTTGGAAATAATTCCGACGTTATTGCGATTGTTACAAACTTACCTGGTGGTGAAACAGTTCAAAGTATAAATTTAGAAAATGAAAATATTAAAGTGGAATATGGTGCAAAAGAGAATGGAAATCTTACAGAAGAAATGATTGAGACGTATTGGTTTGATGGGAAGGATACGATGAAGAAGAATTTACTCTTTAATGCTATTTATCTTGCAGTTTTAGTACCGAATGCGAAAGGGTATGAGTTTCGGGTTGGAAATCAAAGTTTTGCATTAAAAAGAGAAGAACTTTTACCCATACTGTATAAAGAATTTAATGATTTACCAAAGGATAATCTTATATGGAATAAGGGAATCGTAATGAATTTCTTTTACGGTAATCAAGAAAAAATAGAAAAGCTAGTTAATAATAAAGATTTTCGAAAGCAATTTTTTAATGAACATCCTGTGCGGGAATCTAAGTGATATGGAGGAAGATATGGTTATTTAACGATTGAAAATACGGACATTTTTTAAAGGGAGTCATTCAGTATCGAATGATTCTTTTTTTTGATGAAAATTATGGAAAAAAATATAACGTTGCGCTATGGTTAATTACATAAGCGATGAACCTATGAACCTAAGGTGGTGAAATCGTGAAACCTACTCTAGAACAAAATAAGTTAATATACATACAAATTGCAGAAACAATTGAATCTGATATTTTAAAAGACATATTACTTGAAGAAGAACAAGTCCCGTCGACAAATCAATTTGCGAAGATGTTACAAATTAATCCGGCTACAGCTGCAAAAGGAGTAAATCTACTAGTAGATGAGGGGATTTTATATAAAAAGAGAGGGATCGGGATGTTTGTTACAAAGGGAGCAAAGGAAGTCGTACTAAAAAAAAGACAAAAGAATTTTATGACTGAGTATTTACCTAAAGTGTGGGAAGAAGCAAAAGTACTAGAAATATCAAAAGACGAATTGATGGACATGATACACAAAATTACGAAGGAGGGGAAAGAGGGATGATTGCACTTGAAACGAAAAACTTGTCTAAAAAATATAAAAAGAAATTAGCTGTTAACGAAGTAACTATTTCATTGGAAGAGCATAAAATATATGGTTTGCTTGGAAGAAACGGAGCGGGGAAAACAACTTTATTAAACATACTCGCAGGTCAGATTATTTCAAGTAGTGGAAGCGTATCTGTATTTGGTGAAAATGTATTTGAAAATAGTAAAGCGATGCGAAATATTTGTTTCGTAAAGGTGAAAGAAAACATTAATTTAAGTAGTAAGGTAAAAGATGTTTTTTATTTGTGTAACATGTTTTATGAAAATTGGGATCAAGAATATGCTGAGGAACTTATTAAAAAATTTCAATTGAATGCAAAAGAAAAATATTATGATTTATCCCATGGTATGCAAACAATTGTTGGTATTATTAAAGGTTTAGCTAGTAGAGCACCAATTACTATTTTTGATGAGCCGACTACCGGTTTAGATGCAGCACATCGAGAGTTGTTTTACGAATTATTATTGGAAGATTATAGTGAATATCCACGAACAATCATCTTATCAACACATTTAGTTGAGGAAGTGTCCCATGTTATAGAAAATGTAATCATATTAAAAGAAGGATCATTAGCTGTTCAATCCTCTGTGGAAGATTTTTTAGAAAAAGGACACATAATATCAGGACATAAAGATAAAGTGACAAATTTTTTAATGGGGAAAAATGTTGTAAAACAAGAGTTGTATGGGAATAAAGAGATTTCTGCGATATGGGGAGATCTTTCTGCTAGAGATTATGAGCTAATAGAAACTGAAGGGTTAGAAATAGGCAGAGTAACACTGCAAAAACTATTTATTTATCTAACAGATAATGAGGTGAAATGAAAATGCTTTTAAAACAATTAAAGTTACATATGAAATTTCATTATAAGGCTATTCTTATCTTTTGGTGTGTGGCATTACTTATAAAATGGACAACAACTGCAACTGATATAAAGGGACTAAAGGTAGCATTTTTACATGATATCTTCAATAATTCATCTATTGCAATTGCAATATTTATTGTGGCAAGTGTTTTTCTTGTTCAAGATGACATATTTCGTACAGTTGTCTCATTTGGCGTTACTAGATTACAATTCTTTATTGGTTCAGTATGTTTTATCATATTACAATCAGTAATTTTTTCATTTCTACAAGTTTTGCTTTTACAAGGTACATTTTATGAAACGAAACATATAAATTTAGGAGCACATACAATTGAACAATTCTTTGCACAGCTCGTGTTCTATCTATTATTAGCTAGCTTATTTCAATTAACAACTATTTTTCAGAAAAGATTTAATTGGATAGGATTTGCTTTTAGTGTGATTTTTTTCTTGGGGTTGACGAGTACAATTTATGGTAAGGTAGGTTTGAAAGAATTGGTATTTATTGATAGTAAATCGTTACTTGATATACCCAATTTTATATCAATTTCGATAGTGCTTATTTTAATATACTTTATAATTAGCGCTCTATTTATTCGTAAAGTTTCTTTTGAGGATACGATTTAAGCACAAATACTTTAAGAGAGAAGGAAGACTGTATGGGAGATACTTCTTCACTAATAACCGTCTTTTTATGCGTGGCACTGCTAATTTTTTGGCGACGATATCGTTCTATGTATAAGCCAATTAAGGGGACGGGAAAACGTATTTTGTGGCCATTACTATTTTTAACACCGGGTATTTTATTGTTTTTTGGTCCAGTACATCCAGCTATATTACAAGTGACTATAGCGGCATCCATTGGGGTGATTTTCGCAATCCCACTTATATTTCTAACAAACTATGAGCGAAGAGAAGACGGAAACATTTATACGAAAAAAAGTGCTGCCTTTTTAATTACTTTTATCGGAATTGTTATTTTAAGATATGGTTCAAGACAATATATTGTTGACTTAGATCAGCAAACAATAGGTTTATTATTTTACGTAGTTGCAGTATCGTATATTATTCCGTGGAGAATTGCTTGTTATATAAAGTTTAGGAAAGTTTGGCGAGAAAATAATAATCATGCTATATGAAAACTTCTCATTTGAGAAGTTTTTTATTTTTCTATGTAAGTGAAATAACTTGTTGAAGTGCAAGCTACCATGCAATATGATAAATATAAAAAATTGAGGAGAGTGGGGGATATAAAAATGCGTACAATTTTACTTTTTCTAAATAACATGTCAACTGATGAGATAGAAAGTATTAGAGAAATACACGATCCTTTATGTGGTTTAATTCCTCCCCACATAACAATTGTATTTCCTTTTGAAGGTAATATTTCAAATGATGAATTGAAATCACATATTTCGAATCTAGCAAAAGGGATAGGTACAATTGAGATTAAGTTTGCAAGTGGTGTAACTAGTATAGGAGGCTATTTATTTTTAGAAATTGAGCAAGGAAAAGAACAAATAGAAAAACTACATGATAAATTGTATACAGGCCCCTTATTACGATTTTTGAAAAGAGACATTCCATACATACCACATGTAACAGTTGGGAGAAAAGATAGCGCGGAGTTAGCGGCTGAAATAGCGAAGGATATTCCTAGTTTTCATGAGAAGTTAAATTGTGTAATTGATAGAATTAGCGTGGAGCGAATTGGAAAGAATGGAAAATCAATTATTGAATTTGAAGTACCATTGCAAAAAAGCTGACAAAAGTCAGCTTTTTTATTTCGAACTATGAAGTAAAGCACCAATCGCACCACTATAACCGCCGTCTTGTAAAAAGACAGGTATTTTGTTTTGATATTCTGTATAGCTACTTATAATATTTTGAAGATGTACGTTATTACATAGAGTAGAACCGATGTAAATGATATGGTCAATGTTTTTTGCTTCGGCGAATTGAAGGCTTAGTGCTGTGACGACTTCACCGACAAGTCCTTGAACGGTAGCTAGTATATCTGAACTACTATAATTTGAGTCTGTAATGGTCGCTTTTCCGAAATTGCTAGCAGTTAAGTTATTATCAAGAGGGGAGAGAATCCCGCCATAAATATCTCCAACTGTAATATCTAGACTGTTTCTTGAACCAATTTTCGTAAGCGGAATCACGTCTTCAAAATGATCTATATTTGTTAATAGTTTTGAAAGACCCATAATAGTACCACCGCCAACTCCAGTTCCACCAGCGCGAACATATTGCTTGTCGTGAACATAGTGAATGGAAGTACCTGTACCGATATTTGTTAATACAAAGTTGTTTATAGCACGTTTTTCTTCTTTTAGTATGTATCGTACTCCTGCTAAAGTAGCTTCAAACTCGTTTAATTCTACTATTTTATATGAACTTGAAAGGAGTTGTTCTAACTGTGTAGCTTTACCACCTGTAATGCATAATTGTGTAATTGAATTATTATTATGAAGCCATTCTTTAATTTTTTCTTGTTCATATGAATAAAATTTTTTAAAAACTAATTTGTTCATTTCGTTAAAGTAAGCAATTTTTGTTAATGTTCCCCCAGCATCAATACCAACAACATTCCGCATTTTCCTACCCCTTACTATGTGATCTGTTTAATCAGCTTGATATATTAATAGCTTTTCAATGGTAACGATTGATTGACCGTTTACAGAGGCAATTCCTTTCCCAAGAACAAAACCTCGTCTGTTACGTGTTAATTCATAATGTAAGTCAAGTTTATCACCGGGATACGCATTTTCATGAAATTCCACCCCATCTAAAGAGGAGAGGAAACCAAGACCTTCAGATTCACCTGTACTTACAAAAGCACTAAGTTGAGCCAGTGCTTCTACAATTAGCATATGAGGCATATAGTTTTGATTTTTATTAATAAACCACTCGTTATTTGTGATCAGTTTGTATCCTGTAGCTGATTGAGATTCTGTAACGTTTGTAATTTTATCGATCATTAAAAATGGATAGCGATGGGGAAGAGTATCTTTAATATTCATATCGTACCTCCAGGAATAATAATACCCCTGCTACAGTTAAGCAGGGGAGTTATCATTAATTTTTAACTAATTCATTTACTTTTTCAAGAGAAAAAATACCACTATTTCTAATGTTTTCAACAACTTGTTGTAACACTTTTTTATCTTGAACGAGTGCAATACGAACAAAACCTTCGCCATGAGGACCAAATGCATGACCTGGTGTGACAACGACATTCGCACGATCCATAAGTGCATAAGCGAACTCTAAAGAGGTCCATCCTTTCGGAATTTCAGCCCAAACGAACATACTTCCAGCTGGTTTATCGACATTCCAACCAAATTGGCGGAATCCATCTACTAAAGTATCTCTACGTTCTTGGTAAATTCCACGGTTTTTCTCACAAAACGAAGCGCCGTGTCGCAATGCAGCGGATGCAGCTTTTTGAATTGGTAAAAACACGCCGTAATCTGTATTAGACTTAAATTGCGTAAGCGCACCGACGATTTCTTCGTTACCAATCATATAACCAATACGGCTACCAGCTAAACTATAACTTTTAGATAAAGAATTAATTTCAACGCCAACTTCTTTTGCGCCAGGTACAGATAAGAAGCTAATTGGCTTTTGGCCATCAAAATAAAATTCAGCATAAGCAAAATCATGGACAACGATAATATTATGTTTTTTCGCGAATGCGATTACCTCTTTAAAGAAATCTTCATGAGCCATTGCTGGAACTGGATTCCCTGGGAAGTTCAAAATCATCATCTTCGCTTTATTGGCAATTTCTTCAGGGATAACTTCTAAGTTAGGTAAGAAATCATTTTCTTTCTTTAATGGCATGTAGTAAGATGTTGCGCCGGCCATTTGAATTCCTGTTTCATAAGCCGTATATCCTGGATCAGGAACTAATATAATATCTCCCGGATTTGCAAAAACCATCGGTAAATGAACGAGTCCGTCTTGTGAACCCATTAATAATAAAACTTCTTTATCGGCATTTAAAATAACGTTATGAGTGTTGTTGTAATATTCAGTTACAGCTTCGTGAAATTCTTGAATACCAGATAATGTATATCCGTAACTTTCTTTTGCACTTGCTGTATGTACCATTTCTTCTCTCACAAAATCAGCAGGAGGCATATCAGGATTCCCGATACTTAAATCGATCATTTTATGACCTGCTGTAATTTTCTCTTTTTTATAGGCGCCTAATTCACTAAATATAGAAGATTGGAATGCTTTCATTCTAGTTGCTAAAGTGTAAGTCATCAAAACCCCTCCTAAAAACAGTGTTTTCTTTCTGTATTTTTAATTATTCTGAAAACACATGTTTACATTTTATCATTTTTTTATGAAAATTAAAATGATTGACAAATTTAGAGGGAGGATAATAAGGGGGAATATAAAAATAACGTAGAAAATATTTTCTACGTTATAAATGAAGATTAATTGTTTGTTTTTTTATATGTACATGTTTTTTCAGTTGTAAAAAAGTATACATTTAATTCATTATCGACAACTTTTAAAGATTGATCTGATGTAAACGAGTTACCATAATCAATACGATACACGTTAGAATTTTTAACAAACGATCCTTTAAATAAATCCTCTTTTTTAGTTGTTGTTTGCATTTCCACTAAATTGTGAACAACCTTTTCTTTCTTTTCTTCTTTTACAACTGTTTCAAATTTATAATACACAGGGCATTCACCTTTTTTATTATCAATGACTTCCCAAGAACCGTATATATCATTATTGCTACATCCACTAAGTAGAACGATTAATATAGGGAAAATAAATAGAAGCTTTTTCATTGTGTACTCCTTTCTTATTAGTTTTTATAAACGTGCGAATACGATAGGAATATTGTAATGAATAAAGTTTAAATTTTTATAAAGAATTAATAAATTTCACATAAAAATTTGGAGAAGGGTGGGATTTCAAAATAAAAAGGCATGAATCTAGTGTAATGCCAGATTCATGCCTAATGGTCTATCTTATGTTATGTCTTTTGAGGATAAATGAAGCGGAAAGAAGAATGACAATTCCATTTACAACATACATATTTACAATAATAAAGGCTAGGTTAGCTGCGCCAAATCCACCTTTATCGAATATAGAGGTGAATGCTGTAGTAGTCAAAAAGATAATGGGAGTTAACAGTAAAAATAAGAAACCTGCAACAATTCTTCTTTTAAAGTTATTTTGGGATAGGGAAATGGCTAAAAAATTAAGGGCGCCAAACATAATGAATGAAAACAGAAGGGTAATTAATAATTGGATGCCATCAGACATTTCCACAGCTCCTTTTTGAAAAATCTATAATTTATTTTATTCGAAAGTAGTAGGGGATAATCCTTTAAATATTTGAACTACATAAAGAGAATAGATTTTAATCCTTGAAATTCAAAAAGAATGGACCCAGTAAAATACGGGATCCATTCTTAAGAAGTATTAGTTTTATAAATTTGCAGATTGCGACGTTTGTTTTTCAAATCGTTTCTGTTTAGATAGGGAAATAAATATAATTAACAATGAAATGACTCCGAAAATTAGAACCATATACTGTAATCCAATCGTATCTAAGAAGAAGCCTGTGCCGAGTAAGACAATTTGGAACATAATTCTTTCAAACATATTACGGAATGAGAAGAGACGTCCGTGATAGCTTTTTTCGACTTTCGTTTGGAAAATTGTCGACATAATAGGGAAGAAGCAGCCGACACTAAATCCAAACAAACCAAATGAGGCAAGTGCCATCCATTTAATATCGCTAAAGAACAACGAAAGGTGTGCAAAAGCGGTACAAAATGCGAAGAAATATAGTAACTTTTCAGGTTTGAAATGATCAGATAAACGTTTAATAACGAATGCACCTAACATAAACGCTACACCTTCAATTGTATATATGAATCCTTTAATTGTTGGGTCATGTTGCATTTCGCTAATGTTAATAACCATTAAATTGAATCCAGCTATAAATAAAAGAGGGATAATACTTAATATAAGTGCTTTAAAAGCAATAGGGATTCCTTTTAAAATACGAAATACTTCCATAAAACTATTATCTTTAGCTGATTGTTTACTTGATGTAGCAGATTTTTTATCTTCAAATTGTAGGAAGAAAGTTGAGAGGAATAATAAAGCGTATGCTGCCATTGAGAAGGCATACATATACTGTAAACTCATTACAACTAAAAGAATGCCACCTAGTGAAGTGCCTGCAATACGAGCGATTGTACCAATATTCATATGTACACCGTTCATTTGTAATAGCTCATGTTCATTAACGATGAGTGGAATTACAGATTGTAATGCAGGGAAATAAAATGCTGCGGAAATTTGAAGTACAATCATAAATGCAATCATGAAAGCGATACTTTCATATTGAATAGCGAAAAACATGAAAATAACACTAATAACACGACCGAAGCCAGCGTAAAGAAGAACTTTCTTTTTTTCATATTGATCAATAACACGCCCAGCCATTGGACCGACTAGAACACCAGCTAACAGTCCGATAAATAATATAACGGATTTCATAAAATCAGAAGGGACGTATTTTTGCATAAATTCAAGATTACCAAGAATACCAAGCCATAACCCTAGACCGGCAATAAACTCCCCAATTAACACAATCCAAACATTTTTATTACGCCACATAATGTAAAACCTCTCTGTCTTTTAAAATGAAAAACTCGTATATAAAACCTCCTTATTTTATGTATTATTTTTAACGAACTTTTTTAGAGTCAGAGTCTATATTACGTGTTTCATTAATGGATTTCAATCTTTTTGATTTGTAAAAAATGATGAATTAAGTGATACAATGGGTAACTAAAAATACAAAAAATTCACAAGTAAATTCAAAGGGAAGGTAAGTGTGGGGAAAATAAAAAAAGTAAGAACGCAGATAATACGTCTTACTTTTCTCAAAAAACCAAAATAGATTAAATTAGCAACACTTATGATCTTGTCCAATAGCTAAACCGCTAAAAGACAGAGGACCAACAATGTCTGCACTTGCACCACTAGTAAGGTTTTCTACAGTTAATGAATATTCGTGAGTCCCGCAGCTAACATTTTGATCTATAGCTTGAAATGTTTGCGCGTAAAATTGCTCAGAATCTGTAGATTCAATCCCTACTTGAGCGTTGAAAATTTCTGTATTGTCACGGAAAATTCGGAATAAAACTTGTGAAATCTCAGTTATACCTTCAACCCCAACTGTAGCAATTAATTCTACTCGATTATTAAGTGCATCTCTTCTTGAAATTTTTAATTTAATATTTGCTAGAATTGCTTTTTCTGGGGAATGGGGAATTGCAAAAGTTGTTTCACCGGTTTTATTTAAAGGTTGAGTAGCTTGGTAATCAATGATATGAGTCATATTCGTCACCTCCTCATATACTAAAATATGAAGGTAACGATGAATTAGCTTGGACATATACTATAAGATTTTAAGAGAATTGAGGAGTAATGTTGAATAAAGGGAGATAATATAAAAGCATCAAGAAAAACCCAATTATGAGAGTCGTTTTTTGATGCTTTTCATACTTTAGGCGGAATATTCTTCTTTACGTACTTCGAAGAATTCATTCCGGCGTAAGTAATTAAAAATTTTTTCTGAAACCTCTTCTTCATGAGACACTAAGAATCGTTGATCAAAAGCATAGAAAGATTGACCTTTAATTAATTTTACGTAGTATATTTTACACGCCCCCTTTAAATTAGGATTCTTAAATACTTTATATTATGATGACCTATCTGGTTGTTAATAATACTTAAAGTTTCAAAGGGGAGAAGTATAAATTCAAAAAAATATTGAAACAGCTTACAAATCTGTAATGTTTTTGTCACCTTTGCCGATAGTTAAAATTAACCAGTATCTTCTATACTACAAATAGGTTCCATAAAACAAGGGGGTAGAAAGATGGAGGAAGTAATTGGAGAAGTTGTAGCAGGGATTTGTGAATTTGTAGTTGAAGTTACGGTGGATGTTTTAGGAGATTTAGTTTCCGGAAATGATGAAGAGAAAGAAACATTATAAAATTTGTAAAAAGTTTAAAGATAAACAATGTATAAAAGCTGATTTCTAAAGGGAAGTCAGCTTTTATATTTTTTACATTATATTAATAATATCTAAATATTAATCTGTTATGATATTAATGAAATCAATAAAGGAGATGACCGATATGAATATGCCGAATTCTAGATGTGATGTACCTGATTCTAGTACGATTGTAGCGAATATAAATGAAAAAGAATATCACTTTATTGTTCGTATACATCCACTTGCAGGAAAGATGATAGCGCTATTTGAAAATGGGAAAGAATATGGCTTGCTTGATAAGGAAATCGCTAGTAGGGATAAATTTATTAGGTCAGAGCTTACTAAGTTGAAGCATTTCAACATAGATATTCTTTATGATAGTCCTGGGTGGATATGGATTGGCATGGACCAATATGGATTGCATGCAAGAGAGGCTACTAATAGCGAAGTAGAAGTTATTGTGAAGTTACAGGGGGATTAAGTTATTTAGACGTGTAAGAAGATCCTCAAATATAAGAGATACTTTGTAGGGTTGTGGGATAATTACCCATAACTTTTTTTGTTTTGTGCTTAAAAATAAAAGAGTTAAATTTTTTTGATAGAAGGTCTCTAATACAAGAGACGAGACTAAGCTAAAAGAGGATTTGAAATTATATAAAGAGAACTTATAAATTAAATATAATACTTTATAGAAAGAAGATGATAAAAGTGAGTAAAGAAGAACTTGTGAAACAACAATTTGGTAGTAATGCAGAGAAGTATGTGAAAAGTAAAATTCATGCAAAAGGACTGGATTTACAATATGTAGTTCAGCAAGTTGAAACTCGTCATAATACTCGTCTTCTTGATATTGCTACTGGTGGCGGACATGTTGCTAATTTGTTAGCCCCAATGTTCAAAGAGGTAGTCGCTCTTGATTTAACAGAAAAAATGTTAGAAAAAGCAAAAGGTTTTATAGAAGGGAACGGACATGAAAATGTATCATTTGTAGCAGGACATGCAGAAAGGTTACCATTTGCTGATGAATCCTTTGATACAATTACATGCCGAATTGCAGCACATCACTTTGTTGATCCTTTGCAATTTATTTTTGAAGTAAATCGAACGTTAGAAGATAATGGGTTATTTATATTAATTGATAACGTTTCACCAGAAAATAATGAGTTTGATACATTTTATAACTTTATCGAAAAGAAGAGAGATCCAAGCCATGAACGAGCTTTGAAAAAAACAGAATGGATTACTTTATTAGAAAAACATGGTTTGCAAATGCAGTCATGTCATACTTTTGACAAGAAGTTCGATTTTGATTGGTGGTGCGATATGATGGATGTTCCTATGCAAAAACGTGTAAAGTTAACAGAGTGTATGATGAAAACATCAAATGAAATGCAAGAATTTTTCAAAATTCAATTTGGAAACAATAAAATAGAATCATTTTATACTGAAATGGCACTGTTCGTATGTAAAAAAAGTTCAACATTAAAAAGATAAATTTCTTGCAGTCTTTCTAATGTACGATATACTTAGTACAGAGAAAATGAGAATTGAGGAATAGTAATAATGATTCGTGTACGTATTGAGGGAACTGAGGAAGAGATGCTTGAATTTTTAGAGAAAATGCCTGACATTCCTGGGTTTGAAAAAACACATATGAGAGAACCGAGAAAAGGGAATAATCCGAAATATGATTCAAGCAAAAGTGTACTAGCATATTTATCTTATAAAAAGATTGAAGTCGCCAATAAATAGGCGGCTTTTTTAATTGTCTCTGTTTCACCGCCTTGTCTTTTTCGCATAATAATGATAGTAGATTATGCTGAAGAGGGGTGAGGAAAGTTAATAAAAAAATAATCTTTTTCGGAGATTTTGGTATTGATGATGCAGTAACGTTAATTTATGCGAATAAAACATGCAAATTAGATATTATCGGTATCGTTGCAGAGTACGGAAATGTATCAAGAGAAATTGTTACGGAAAATGTTTATTTTTTAGAAAGATACTATGCTACAAAAGTGAAGATTATTGAAGGTGCCAGTAGACCAATGACAGCTGAAGAACCTTTGTTTTTCCCTGAAATTCATGGGGAGCACGGTTTAGGTCCAATTATTCCACCGAAGATGAGAATTTGTGACAGAGAAAATTTTTGTGAATTGATTAAATTAATTGAGCCTTGTCCAGAAGATGTTATTATAGTCGCGACGGGACGATTAACAACACTTGCAACATTATTTTTATTGTACCCCAATTTAATGAATCGAGTATGTTCTTATTATATAATGGGCGGTGCTTTTCTATTTCCGGGAAACGTTACACCTGTATCAGAAGCTAATTTTTACGGCGATCCAATTGCCGCGAATATCGTTATGAAATATGCGCAGAATGCTACTATATATCCGTTAAATGTAACGCAGCGTGCTCTTATTACCCCTGAAATGGTCGATATTATTGATAAAGAAGGAACAGGGCAAGCGAAACTTATTAAGCCAATGATTGATTTTTATTACGAGAACTTTTACAAAAAAGAATATCCAGGTATTGGTGGGAGTCCGATTCACGATTTACTTCCGTTCATTTCATTTATAAATGATGATATTTTTGAATATAAAAAATCAGCAGTTTGGATAAGTACGACAAATGATGTAACGAGAGGTCAAAGTGTTGCAGATTTTAGAAAAATAGCTGAGCCGACGAGGTTTGATGATCGTCCTATACAAAGAATTGCCGTTGAATTCAATTATCAAGCGTTTAAAGACGAATTTATGAGAACAATATTGAAGCCAGATTGTCCTTAAAAGGTTGAGCAGATTTGAATGATTTTCATAAGACGAATAACTTACGAAAAATGAAACATAACTAATGGTAAGCAATTGTTTCTGATTATAATTTTTATCGTTCAAAAATAAAGGAGGTAATGATATGATTTGGTCTTTAATCGTTGGTGGTATATTAGGATGGTTTGCAAGTTTAATTACTGGGAAGGATGTACCTGGCGGTGTAATCGGTAATATTATTGCTGGTATTGTCGGTTCTTGGCTTGGTACAGCGTTACTTGGTAAATTCGGACCTGTTATAGGCGGATATGCGATTGTTCCGGCTTTAATAGGCGCGATTGTTTTGATTTTCATCGTAAGCTTTATATTCCGTGCAATGCGGAAATGAATACAGGGGACTGTTTACATTTGTAAGCAGTCCCTTTGTATTATGTTGTCTAATCTGTTATGCTACTGTTATACAAACAGGAGGTGTCAGCATTGAAATCATTTACAGTAAATTTTCATCAAGAGGATAATGCAAAGGCAACAACAGTACATAAATTAAGTGAAGAGGACTTCGAGAAAGCAACAGAAAAAGGTACTCGTCATCTATTTGATTTAGATACAAACGTTGGTTTCTTCGTATTCTTTGATGCTGAAGATACAGAAGGAAATGAGCAATACTTAATGTTACAATATGAAGGAGATCATGAAGAACCAAGTGCTTGCTACGGATTTGATTTGAAATTGTTCTATCAATTTTTAGCACTATACTTAAATGATCTTGAATTCCAAGGTGAGACAAATGAAGAAGAGGAAGAAAATGGTCCAATTCATCATTTAGCGCACTTACTTTACCATATCGTTGAAGACGGTAAATCTATCGAAGTGTAAAAATACATATTTGAAGCTGTCCTTTAATAGGGCAGCTTTTTTAATTATATAAATAGGCAATTTTAATGGATTTCTGACGGCGAAAAATGGTTTGATTAAATTTCAGAAACCCCAAAAATATTAAACCAGCAGGGAATGATTATTCACTCCCTGCTGGTTTTTTGCATTTAAAGGAGCCTTTGTGACAGTGTATTTTAAGTTATAGAAAAAGGATATAACGAGTAAGGAGAGAAGGTGTAAATAAGGAGATGAATAAGATGATTAACAATACAATTCCAAGCTTTTTAAAGCTTTTGGAAAGCAATGATATAGGATTACATGACTTGAACAAATATTATGATATGCACCCAGAGGCATTCGAAGAGTATTTTAAGTTTCACTGTCCTAAGACAGAAGAACGTCTCTCTAGTGCGATTGAAAAGTATCCTGCAAAACTAGAAGACATTCGTATTATTTCAGAAATTTTACCATCAATTATTCAAGAAGTTAGTAAGGACTATCGCATTCAATTTGGTAGTAATATAGATTTGACTTTTCATCTATTTGTAGGTGGATTTGGTTCTAATGCATTTGTGGAAAGGGAGATTATTGGGGATATATTTTTTGCGGCTGAGAAATTATCTCCTGTAAGGGAGCACCTCCGTGTTATCGTTGCTCATGAAATCGGACATATATATCATAATGTAGCATTACAAGAGAGTGGAATGGATTGGACTAAAGCAGAATGGAATGATGCCCCGGTAAGTTTATATCGTGAAGGGGTCGCGACCTATTGATCACAACTAATAGTTAAAGGTTTAAGTGAGTCCGTTTACTATTCATATAGTAGTAATGGTGATTCATCGTTACAATATTATAAAGAAATTGAAGAGCGCATTAAGAAACGTTTTTTACAGAATTATGTTGAAAGATGGACAGTTGAAAAAGAGAAAGAATGGTTCCGTCTATCCGGAGGGAACTATTTCGGATACAATCGACTCGGTTATTTTTTAGGAACATCGTATATGGAGTATATTGTGAATACTTTCGGGGAAAGCGAAGCACTTACTTTTTGGACCAAAAATAATTTGAAGAGTAGTGTAATGGAATGGTTACAAAAGTGAATATGTTGAAGAGGGAGGCTGAAAATGATGAAAGTATATATGAAAGTACTTATATTTTTCCTAACTTTAACGTGTGTAGCGGCTTTAACCGCATGTACTAACGCTGAGGAAAAGAAACAAACTAATTCAACATCAGAAAATAGTACGGAAAAAAAGAGCGAAACGTCAGAAACGGGTAAAAAGAATGAGGATACCGCTCAAAAAACAGAGAAAGAGTCTGTGGAAAAACCAAAAGGTCATGATTCGGTAAAACCTTCAACGGAGTCTAATACGAAAAATACAGTGCTTAATCAAAAATCAATTAACCATGTAAAAGATTTATTTGAGCAAGCGAAAGAAGGTAAAGTACCTAACGTACCATATGCAGCACATACAGGTGACATCGAGGAAATAGAAAAAGAGTGGGGAAAAGCAGATAAAACTGATCAAGCAGGCAACGGGATGTATGCAACTTTTACAAGTAAAAATGTAGCATTTGGCTTTAATAAAGGATCACAAGTCTTTGACGTACGCTCTTACCATTCAGAGCTCAAATCGATTACGTTACAAGAAATCGAAAAGGCTTTAGGAAAACCAGCGTCTGTTAAAGAAAATGGTAATGATAAAATTTATGTTTATAAAGTAAATGACCAGTTTGAATTGAAATTCGCAATTCCAAAATCGACTGGTAAAGTACATCATATTTCTGTGTTCTCACCGGAGGATAGTATTAATAAAATGGCAGGTTAAATGAAGAGCTGTTCCTATAGGGACAGCTCTTTTGTTTTGTTTCTTTCTAACGATTGAACAAAAAAAGCTTGAATGATACCACCGATTATTAATAAGAAGGCACAAATATAAAATAGAGTACTACCACTTAATTTACTTAATAACAATGCACCTACAAAAGGCCCGCAAGTTCTTGAAATATCCCAATGTATACCGTATATAGAAAAATATAATCCGCGTCTATGACTTGGAGCGATTTGTGAAATGAATCGTAGTAAGTGATTCAAAGCTATACTTTGCCCAATTACTAAAAAGAGCAATGTGAAGAATAATGACCATATTGTTGTGGAATAACCGTAGCCAATCGCAGCTAACGTATAGCAAGTATAGGAAATAACAATGATTTTAGGCATAGAAAACTGTTCAGACCATTTCACAAGGGAAATTTGGAGAATCACTTCCATGACAGCTTTACAAGTTGAGATAAACACGAGTACAAATAGAAAATTTGGAAATACACTTTCGGCGAATATACGATAATTTGATTCGGTTTGGGCGTAGAAAAAACTAATCGGTAGCGTAGAAATCATAAGTCCAAACACAGCGTAATGCTTTGAAATAAATTGTTTTGGCGAATATACTTCTTTAGTTTTATTAACGTTTTTCATGAGTGGAGCTGTTTCAGGAAGTTGCGTCCAAACGAGAATAGCATATAGCGTAAGGGCTACACCTTGCAAAATAAATAAATACTCAGGGTGACTAGTATAGAAAAAGGCGCCGATTAATGGGCCAATTACAGAGCCGATTGCTCCCGTAGTATGCAGAACAGCAAATATTTCTGCCTGTTGTTCTTCCTTCGTTAAGTCAGCGATTTGTGCTCGCTGTGCCGGAATATATAAAGAGCGTCCAATACCATTTACTACATACAATAAGGCGAAAAAGGCGACCGATTCAGCAAAAACGAATCCGCTTACGGCAAAAGCTTGTAAAAGTAATCCGAGTAACATTATTTTCTTTCGGCCGTATTTATCTGTTACACCCCCAGCGATTAATGTAAACACAATATCAGCGAGAGGCTGTAATCCGAAAAGAAGCATTGTAACGATGACATTACCATTTAACGCTTTATTAACGTGAACAATAAAAATGATAGCTAACATCGATTCAGTCGTTCGGACTAACAATTCACCGAACAATCGAATGAGAATAGGCTTATTATAACGTTTTAAAAGATACTTCATTTTTATTTCCTCCTTTCTATATTGAAATGATAAGATGGAAGCCAGAAATGAAAAAGGGTAGAATGAAAGAGGAAGATTTTTCATCTTTTAGGGGGCGTTTTATGATTATTTTGGAGCAATATATGCACCTGTGGCTCCAGTATGGAAATGGGAGAGCAGAGGGAGAACAATTAGAAATAACAATACAAAATATATCTGAAACTTTATTTTGTACAGAGCGAAATAGTAAATTAATCATAAAAAAATTAGAAGAATTTAATTGGATTATGTGGTTTCCAGGCCGAGGGAGAGGAAATCGTTCAAAGTTGTTATTTCAAAAACATCCACTTTCTTTAATTTTAGAAAGAGGAAAAGAAATAACGAAACAAGGGGACGTAAAAAGTGGAAGTGCATTTATTGAAAGATATAGCTCGTATTTTCCATCACTTCAAACGCAATTTCAAACGTGGATTGATTCGATATTCGGTTATCAAGTCGAAAGGACATCTAAAGGGAGAAGAGATGTGCTACGTTTGCAAGTCCAAATGAATCTAGATATTGCATTAGATCCTGTATACGCTACGATGCGTTCGGAATGTCATATGGTAAAACATATATACGACACGTTAGTGTATATAGACGGAAATACAAACAGTGTAGAGCCAAGACTTGCGTTTTATTGGGAATATGATGACCAGAAATATATATGGACCTTCTACTTACGAAAAGGTGTTCAGTTTCATAACAGGAAAGAATTTACTGCTTATGACGTTGTACATACATTTAAACGATTCTTGAAAGCGAAAAATAATCCGCATGCGTGGATGTTACAGCACGTTGAAAGTTTACATATTCTTGATGACTACATTGTGCAGATTCGTTTATCTACAGATAATAAGCTGTTTTTACATGCTTTAAGTACAGAACAGTGTTCTATTGTAAATGAAGATGGAGATGGAAGGTTAATCGGTACTGGACCGTTTCGATTATGTGAAAAGAATGAGGATGTATTCGTATTAGAAGCAAATGATTTATATTTTCGCGAGCGACCATTTCTCGATCGAATTGAATTATGGAATGTAGAGAACAGCGTAAATACGTGCGATATTTTAGCGAAAGCACACTATAACAATATAGAAAAGCATCATAAAGAACTAACTAGACTTGAGTCGAATGTAACATACATTACATTAAATACCGCAAAAGAAGGACCTATGCAAAACACGATGTTTCGGAAAGCTCTATATAAAATCATTCATAGCAATGCACTTATCGAGGAATTGCAAGGAGCGCGCGGAGAAATAGCAGAAGAATTGGTTCTAACAAAGGGTGGCACTATACATATAAATGAGGACATATATACTCTTATTAAAGAGAGCTCTTACCGTAATGAAACACTGCGACTATATACATTTACAGAACAAGATCATGTTGAAGATTCATATTGGATACAAAAAGAGTGTGCGAAGTATGGCGTCACTATTGAAGTCGTTTTTCTTGAAACAAAAGAGTTATTGCAAGCAAGTACGATACAAAAGGCTGATATAATACATGATAGTGCGACAATTAGTGAACGTATTGAAGAAAGTTTACTATATATGTTTCTTACAAAAAACAGCTTTATTCATCAGCATAGCAATATAAAATTTAACGAAGTATTACAGCCTTATTTTACAGAAAATCAATTAGAGAAACGGGTGACACTGTTACGCGATATGGAGGACACACTGTTACGTGAAATGCATATCATTCCTTTATATCGCAATAAACAGCGAGTAAGTTCACACGAAAAAATACAAAATATAATGATTAATTCACAAGGCTGGATTGATTTTTATGATATATGGTTTAAAGCTTGATATATATAGGTTCTTACGCATTTAAAGATATGTGTAAGAACCTTTTTTGTATGTAAGACAGGTTTGTTTCACACATTGTTACGCTACTTGTTATAAAAGTCTGTTTACAACGTAACAGTGTTATGTTACATTGTTATCAGGAAGGAGTGACATACAGTTGAGTACAGATTTAATTTCGAAAAAAGATTTATTAGAACTAGCTGGTATTTCATACGGACAGTTATATAGGTGGAAGAGAAAAAATTTAATACCGGAAGATTGGTTTGTACGGAAGTCAACGTTCACAGGCCAGGAAACATTTTTTCCGAAAGAAAAGATATTAGAACGTATTGATAAAATCCAAACGATGAAAGAGGATTTATCACTTGATGAATTAGCAAATATGTTCTCACCGAGCGTGACAGAAATTCATTTAACAAAAGATGATTTGTTACGTAAGGGTATTGCATCAGAAACAGTTTTACAATTCTTTATAGAACAAACGAACAAAACGGCAGATTTTCAATTTGCAGATATTCTTTATGTATACGTGTTAGAAGAACTTCTTCAATCAGGAGACGTTAGCTTAGAAGAAGGGAAAATGGTTTTACAAGTTTTACGTGAAAATTATGAAGCGATTAAACATAAAAATTGTGACTTACTTATTATTCGGAAGTTAGGGATTTCTACATGCTTCTTAGTATCAAGCGTTGAGGATTTAATTTTTGAAAAGGGAACAAAGATTGTTTTACGTGTAGCAATTATGAAATATACCGAAGCATTAAAAACTAAACTGTTGTAGTGGAGGAGAAATAATGCGTACAGAAAATTTAATTATAAACGGATATGGTTCATCAAACGGTGGAGAGTTTCATAAAGTGCAACTAAATGGAAAAGGAACTGTTAATGGAAACGTTGAGTGCGACCAATTTGAATGTAATGGTTACGGAATTGTTACTGGTGATTTGAAAAGTAGCGATGCGAGAATTAGCGGATCAGGTAAAGTTGAGGGTACAGTTAGTGCAGAAATGATGCGAATCGATGGGAAAGGGACAATTACACAAGATGTAAAGGCTACCACTTTAAAAATTGCAGGAAAAGGGACGATAGGTGGTAATGTAACTGGTGAAGAATTTAAAATCAATGGTCAAGCGACGATTGATGGTAATTGTGAAGTTGATATTTTTTCTTCAGAAGGGCAATTTACAGTTGGTGGATTATTAAGCGCAGATGAAATTAATATAAATATTCATGGTACATGTAGAGCGAAAGAAATTGGTGGCCAAACCATTAAAGTAAAACATAGATTGAGTGCTTTTAGTAGACTATTTAAAACAGTATTTGGCTTACAGTTAGAAGCTGAACTGCTGGAAGGTGACAATATCGATATTGATTATGCTCACATTAAAACAGTAAGGGGAAACAATGTTACTGTAGGACCGAACTGTGAAATTGAACTAATTGAATATACTGGGGTTCTTACTGTTGATAAAAGCGCAAATGTAAAAGAAATTAAGCAAGTTTAAGTTTAAAAGGGAGAGAGGAATCGGTATGGAAAATCAACATAGTCTTACTGTAAATGGATCAGGTAGCTCAGCAGGTGGAGAGTATAACAAAGTAAAGATACGCGGCGAAGGAACAATTTCTAATCATATGAGTTGTAATGATTTTAAAACGTATGGTACGAGTGAAGTACGTGGCAATATGAAAGCGAAAAATTATGTCGTGTATGGAGATAGTGAAGTACAGGGGAATATGGAGGCGGAATATGTAAAAGTATATGGCAATGCCCAAGTACAAGGCGACGGACAAATTAATAAAACAAAAGTTAGAGGTATGATAGAATTTAAAGGGAAGCTATCCGGTGATTTCGTAGATGTGAAAGGCGCTTTAAATGTAAAGGGAGATATAGAAGTAGAGGAATTATTACTAACTGGTGGTCTTGAAAGTGATGGTTTGCTTAATGCTGAAAATATTGAAATCTCACTTCGTTATGAAGGAAGTAAAGTGAGAGAAATCGGTGGGAAAAAGATTACAGTACGTAAAAAATCGAGATTTATTCCTTTTACAAGTCATGCAGGAAGCCTTCAAACATCAATTATTGAAGGGGATGATATTTATTTAGAACATACAATAGCAGACGTAGTAAGAGGAAATCATGTTATAATTGGCCCTGGCTGTGAAATTAGTGTAGTAGAATATCACACTAGTTTTAATCAGAAAGGTAATGCAGTCGTAAAAGAACATAAACAAATATAAGTAGTATGAGGGAGAGCAAGGTTATGGTTGAGAAGAATAATAAGCTCGGTTTTGTTGTGGCGGGCTTATTGCTAGGGATTTTAATGGCATCAATGGATAATACCATTGTCGTAACAGCGATGGGAACAATCGTTGGTGATTTAGGAGGCCTTGAAAACTTTGTATGGGTCGTTTCTGCCTATATGGTTGCAGAAATGGCAGGGATGCCGATTTTCGGTAAACTATCAGATATGTATGGTAGAAAGAGATTCTTTATTTTCGGTTTAATCGTCTTTATGATTGGTTCGGCACTTTGTGGAACTGCTGAAAATATTACACAGTTAGGTATTTATCGTGCCATTCAAGGTATTGGCGGCGGGGCACTAGTGCCGATCGCATTTACTATCGTTTTTGATATTTTCCCTCCTGAAAAGCGCGGGAAAATGGGTGGATTATTCGGAGCTGTATTTGGTTTATCAAGTATCTTTGGGCCATTACTTGGCGCATATATTACGGATTATATTAGCTGGCACTGGGTGTTTTATATTAACTTACCACTTGGAATTTTAGCACTTATTTTTATTACATTATTTTATAAAGAGTCACGAGTTCATAGAGAACAAAAGATTGATTGGTTTGGCGCAATTACTTTAGTTGGTGCAGTAGTTTGTTTAATGTTCGCCTTAGAATTAGGCGGACAAAAGTATGATTGGGATTCTAGCTTTATTTTAAGTTTATTTGCTGGGTTCGCTATTTTAGTAATTGCTTTTATTGTTATTGAACGAAAAGTAGAAGAACCAATCATTTCATTTGAGATGTTTAAACAACGTCTATTCGGAATGAGTACAATTATTGCCTTATGTTACGGGGCGGCATTTATGTCAGCAACTGTGTACATTCCGTTATTTATTCAAGGTGTATACGGTGGTACGGCAACAAACTCAGGATTATTGTTATTACCAATGATGTTAGGATCAGTAGTTACAGCGCAGTTAGGTGGATTTTTAACATCGAAACTTAGCTACCGAAACATTATGATTATTTCTGCTGTAATTATGCTAATTGGATTATTCTTATTAAGTACATTAACGCCAGAAACAAGTCGTATATTATTAACAATTTATATGGTTATTATCGGTTTTGGAGTTGGTTTCTCATTCTCTGTACTAAGTATGGCTGCTATTCATAACTTCGGTATGGAGCAACGCGGTTCTGCGACTTCAACGAGTAACTTCATTCGTTCATTAGGTATGACACTTGGTATTACAATCTTCGGGATGATTCAAAGAACTGGTTTCCAGGATCAATTAGAAGAATCGTTTAAAGGTATGAGCGGAGGAATGAATACAAACGCTTTAGGAGATTCAAGAGCTATTCTATCAGAATCGGCAAGATCTCAAATTCCGCCGCAAATATTAGATAAAATTATTGAAGCTCTCTCTAGTTCAATCGTTCAGACATTTATGTGGGCGTTAGTCCCCGCAAGTTTAGCGTTCGTATTCATTTTCTTTATGGGAAATGAGCGCATGGTATATAAGAAAGAACAAAACAAGGTGAAAAGTGAAACATCAAAAGCATAAAGAAAAAGCTCCTTTCAATTTTGAAAGGAGCTTTTTCTTATGTACGGAGTCGAATTAGCCTTCGATAATTTCGTATTCTTCGTCTGCTAATAATAAAATTTGTGTTTTCTTACCTTTGTTTTCAACTTCGATTACATCATATGTACCTAAGTCTCTTAGCTTGCTTTGAGAAGCGTTAACCATAACTTCCATAGAATCAATTAAGATATCTTCTTCAACGTATGATTCAGGTAATGCCATATCTTCAGTATCTAATACACATGTATATAGATTTTGTAAGTTCTCAGCAGTTGGGTTTTGTTCCTCAACATCAATGATGTTTTTTACTGCTTCCATATTTTCTTCTTTTGCTTGATATACTTTAATTTTAGTCATTGTTTTAATCTCCTTTATAACGTAATCTTAGAGGCTGCAATTCATCCCGCAATAACGAGCAGTAGACTCCCACCTCAAGATGAAGAAGTAAATGATGAGGACGGCGGGAGATGACTGCCCGATTGGTGAGGGCTAACCATTAGTAGGAGATAAAGTTCCCTGCTAATAGAAGTTTCACTTTATTATAACGCTTTTTTGTTGAAAGATGAAATTGTTATATGCATTTATAGTGAAAAATATATTTTATTACTTATTTGAGGAACGATTAGTTTCTTAATTTGACAGGCATATGTCTGTATACTTATCTAGACTAATATTAGAGTTATATTGTCCAAGCTTTTCTTACGTGCCTTTCATATTATATTTATTAGGTAAAACATATAGGAAAGGAATGGAGAATCAGTGGATTGTGAGCCGAAACGTGATTGTCAATGTTGTCAAAATAGTATATGTGAATTTTTGAAAAGGTTAAATCCTTATTCTAGGGTTGAGAGTATCGTAATAGACGGAAACGAAATAGTTGTATCCTATTTTATTTCATTTAATGAGATAAAAGGTATAGTGTCGTTTGCACAAGAAGACAGTGAGGTAATATTTGTAGATTGTTCAAGAATTGATGCGATTCGAATAGGGAAAGTTTGTAGTTGTAAAACGAAAGTTAAATTTATTGAAGAGGAATTCAGTTTACTTGGAAATGTTTGTCCACATTGTTTAACTGAGGGAAGTACACTATTCTTCGATTTTAATAACCCTGAATTAAGTTTATCTTTACAGGCAAAAATGATTGATCCACCTAGATGTGTTGAATTTGTAGATGAGCTTGGGAATGTAGTAAAGCAAATTACTATAGTAGGTGAAGCGATTGTTTCTAAGGATTTTGTTCCAGTACCTGAACTGTTAGATTTTCGATTAATTTTATCGGATACAGCTGGGAATCCTTTGAAATTTGGATTGCTATTTATTAATTTCCCTGATGTTACTTATATTATTATTTTAGCATCAAGCGGATATCTTTCCATTTCGAACTGTTTAAAAATAGAGAGTGGAACTAGTAATGCCGAAATAGAAGAGATGAAAAAGATGATAATGAATGACAATAATACGTACAAGTCAATTATTAAGTTGACTAAAATATATAAAAATGGTGCGACGGAATCTTTTATTTCTAAGAAGGAGTTATAACGTATCTATTGATTAACCCTCTTAGTTAAAATTTTATGTTTCGAAAAAATTTATAAAATAATAAAAAACATTACTTTGTTATTATTCACGGAGAACATTTTTAATTAGATAAAAGCTCATTTGTAAGTATTCGAAAAACTATATAAAAGTAAATGCTTAATAGTAGCTTCAGAACAGAAGAAGTCATTTTGGAGTCGCTTGTTGGGTAAATAAATTAAAATTTCATAATAAAAAAGTTCACTCCTTCTATAAATGTAGATAAGGAGAGAACTTTTTTATTACGCATTATGATAATTAGAATTGTAAGAAACTTGATTTTAGTATATTTTTATGAGTTGGTGTATATATCTTGTTTTTTATGTTGCATTTATTCTTTTTGGATTTCAAATGAAATTTCTTTGGCTGCTTTTAAAGCTATTTTTTTAGCTTCTGTTTTAAAATAGGATGCTGCTAAAACGTAGCCACATCGATGTCCCATTGATGTAGGTGGTTTTAAGACAGTTCCTTTTTTAGGTTTTATATAAACTTTCTCTACACCAGGATATTTAGAACTACGGTTCTTTCCTGTAACTCGAATTAGTTTTCCTTTAGATTTAACTGTTAGGTAATGAGTGTATACATATTTATGATGTTTTTTATTTAGTGAAGGTTTATTTCCTAACATTAACTGAATAGTCTCTTGCACTAAGTTGATTCCATGTCCAATTTCAATTATATCATTCATTGCTCCACCTGATATTCTGGGGTTTATCTCAATTAATTTCCAATCATTATTTATTCTCCGGAGTTCTAGATGACAAGCTCCATTTTTCATATTAAAAGCCTGAATAACAGAATTAACTGCATTGAAAAGACTAGTATATAGACTTTTGTCTACCTGTCCTAGTAAAGAATAACCAGTAACAATAAAACGTTCAAAGAGTGTAATTTCTTGTTCAATTACTGCTATAATATGGACTTTTCCATTTTGAACTAAAATTTCGACTAAGTACTGAGGTCCATCTACATATTCTTCAAGAAGAATTTCTTCATTAGGTAGTTTTTTTAAAAGACTTTGTATAGATAAAATTAATTGATTTTTATTTTTTACTAATAATACATCTTTTGATCCTGATGATTTAGGGGATTTCACAATAAGAGGGAAATTTATCTTTTTATTTTTTTTAAGAAAAGATGATAATGGTTCTGTTGGTTTGTAAATTAAATAGTTGAGTGAGATTGGTAAATCTTTAAGGACATTACGAGTTAATATTTTGTTTTCCATCCGATAGATAGCTTCAGTAGATACAATATTTGAGCAGAATTTTTCTGATAAACGTGCAGCCAGATAAACAAAGGGATCAATAAAACTAAAGATCCCTTTTATGTTCTTTCCTGATTTATTTAATTTTTCAATTGTTGTAATTATATTATCATAATCATTTATATCGGTGAAAATCATCTGATGTACATCAGGGAATGTATCACGTTCTTCAATAAATTTTGTTTTTTTTGTTAACAAAACTGTAAAGAAATTAAGTTTTTCAGCTGCTTTGATTGCTTCCCTACTTGATCCAGATTTATTTGTTTCAATAAAAACAATAGTATCCATCTTATGCCACCCTAACCTTAATTATTTTATAAACCCTTAGATATAATATTTCTATAGGTAGAATATTAAAATGAGGGGAAGCTTGTTCTGGATTTTTCGAAAAATGGTTGAATGAAGGAGAACATGAATATATATATAATGAAGTTGATATTTGTTTTGAAAAAGATCTTTAAAAAGAGGGGAAGAGGAACCGATATGACTATAATTGGTATGCTTCATCATCGGAAAGATCCGAATGTCGTAAAGAAAGCATATACTTATGCTGCTGTAGCCAAAGCTGAAGGTATAAACTTTTTTTATTTTACTTTAGGGAAAGTAAATATAGAGACTGAGAAGATTTTAGGTAAAACTTATGAAAATGGTGAATGGGTTGAACAAGAATTTTCTTTTCCTGATGTTATTTATAATGCAAGTGTTCATGTTAGTGATAAAAATCAGCAAATTTTTGATTATCTATATGATAAAGTTCCATTCACAAGTCATTCAATCGGAGATAAATTAAGTGTATATAACAGAATAAAAAAAGCAGAAAAATTTAAGCAATATCTTATTCCTTTTTATGAATTAAATGATGTTAATAAGTTTTTTGACATGATTGATCGTTATGGAAAAGTTATTATTAAACCAATTTCTGGACATCAAGGTAAGGGTATCGTTTTCATTGAAAAACATGGGATGAATTACAGTATGAATGAGTCAGAACAAATTTCATTAATAAATAAAAAACAATTGCTAAGTTTTTTATCTGATAAGATTCAAGAGAAAGGTTACATAGTTCAACAGTTTATTTCATGTCAAATGAAATCTGGTCATGTTTATGATTTTCGATTGCATGTTCAAAGAAATGGAGAAGGAAAGTGGGTTATTACTTCAATATTCCCGAGAATAGGTCCATTAGGAAGTGTTGTATCAAATATGGCTAGCGGTGGTTATAGTACTTATTTAGATATTTTTTTAAAAACGGAGTTTGATAACGATTGGTATAATATTCAAAGGTATTTAGAACGATTTGCGGTAAGTTTTTCTAACCATTTTAATTCTTTATATAAGGATGTATTATTTGATGAGTTAGGAATTGATGTTGGGATTGATGAAAACCAAAAATTGTGGTTGTTTGAGGTGAATTGGAGACCAGGTGTACCTAATATATTTAATCTTGAATTAGATGTAGCTAGAAATTTAGTTCACTATGCTAGATACTTAGCTGATAAACATAAATAAGAAAAGGAAAATAGAAAATTGCGAATTTAAAGTAAGCGTAAAGTAACTCCAAAATATACATTAAAAGTTGATTTTGGAGTTATTTTTTGTTTACTTCACTTTTTTCGGCACTCTGCATCTAGATGGAAAATCCGTTGACCACGGCAAGACTTTATCAATTGATAGATGATTATATAAATCGAGGTATTGGTTATAGTATTTTCTATAAAGGAGACGTTGTATGCGGTGCATCATCATATAGTATTTATGATGATGGGATTGAAATTGAAGTTGCTACTGATCCGAATCATAGAAGAAAAGGATTGGTGACTGCAGTAAGTACGGCTTTAATATTGGATTGTTTAGAAAAGACGAAATATCCAAACTGGGATGCAGCGAATAGCACTTCTGCTAAACTAGTGGAAAAGCTTGGATATGTTTTTGATAAGGCGTATGATACTTTTTTGTAAATAATAGGTAAATGAACGAGTTTGTACGAATTGAATTTTACAACATAAAAAGGCTAGAAAATCCAATTAAATTAACATCAATTAGCCCTTTTTTATAATTACAAAGATAAAATATCCAAAGATAATTTTACCTAAACTAAAGGTGTTAAGAGAGATGTTAATTAATAGTATTAGAGGGGAGAACAACGACAAGATTGTTTTCATTAGAAGTATTGATAAATTCTATTGGAAAAGGTGAGAGTAAAAAAACGATGTGAATGATAAAGATGAAGTGATTCCACAACAATGTAGGTATAAAAACCGACTTTATTAAGTCGGTTTTTATTTTTTAACAATCAGGTGTTACCCAATATTAAATTGCAGTTGCAAAGATATTATGAGATGAAGAAATCAACAAACTTAAATTTATCTGCCTTAATAAATGTAAGAATAGATTTTTTGAAAGTTTCTTCGAAAATATGGTTATCTTTTTTACTATTGAACTTAATTAACGTATCATTGTATTTTTCCACGTTGAGAGTTAAGAAATTCTATTTTTCATAGGTAAATATACATGAAAATTAAGTACATTAAGTTATGTGTATTTGACTATTAAAGAGAGAGTACTCTTTTTATTTGTAAATGATAAAAGTGACTATGATACAAACCCACGCATTAATAGAAGACAAACATATACAGTATAGAGAGTTAAAAAGCTCTAAATTTTTCATATAAAGGAGATTATAAAATATGAGTGAACAATGCCCAATTAATGTACCATGTCAGGTAGCGGGACAAACCCAAACACCATTAAGTGATGCTGCAGCAACACCAATTACTACTCCAGGAGCACCAATCGTAAAAATACCAGTTGTATTAGCGGAAAGAACAATTCAAATTGTTGTAGAAGCCGATGTTCCATTAGATCCTCCAGCAACTGAGATTAAACGTGTCTTAAAAAATGTATTTTTAACACAAGGTAAGTTAGTTCCTGTAGCATTTACTCCGGTAGTTGGTACACCTTACAACCGAGTTACAAGAGGAAAATTATTTGTACAAGGGTATATTCGTAAAAATATTGAATATGCAAATGATGAGTGTAATGGAGTTCTATATGATCGTATTGCAAATGTTCCATTTTCTGGTTTTGCAGATCTAACAGAAGCTGATTTTCTATCACTAGCTTTAATAGCTGCTTCTTCAGACACTACATCTCATTTTATTAATCCTAACAACGGCGATTTACCACGTTTAGATAAATACTTCTTCCAAAATTCGGTTTTTTATAACGAACAACCATATGTCGAATTAGTAAGTGCTCAATTTTTCGAATTAGACTTTTCACCTTGTCCAACAGAATTAAACGAGCCATTTGGAACTCTTCGTGAAAAAATTGTACTAGACCTTACTTTAAAAGTTTTACAAGTACAACAAGTACAAGTATAAGACTAAAAAAGCATTGTCTTTAATAAAAAGACAATGTCTTTTTTATTATTATAAAACATATATAATGATGGAATGGTCGCGTACAAAAAGCATATTTTTATGAATTTCATCAGATGGGGGGATGGTGATGAATAAGCCATGGGTTGGTAAGGAAATATGGAACAAAGTTTACAAATGGAAAATGCTGAATGTTCAAGATGATTCGCGCGAAATAAGAGAAAAAAAGGAAAGTAAAGAAACAGAGTCAAAAAAAGAAGATGAAGTAATTGAATTAGAGGAAGAAAGTGAAAAAACTAGATCAGCAAAAGAAGATAAAGCGATTGGATTAGAGGAAGAAAATGAAGAAATTGAATCAAAAAAAGAAGAAAAAGTAATTGGATTAGAGAAAGAAAGTGAAGAAACTGAATCAAAAAAAGAAGAAAAAGCAATTGAATTAGAGGAAGAAAGTGAAAAAACTGGATCAGCAAAAGAAGAAAAAGCAATTGGATTAGAGGAAGAAAATGAAGAAATTGAATCAAAAAAAGAAGAAAAAGTAATTGGATTAGAGAAAAAAAGTGGAAAAACTGAATCAGCAAAAGAATATGAAGAAAGAGAATTAGAGCAAGAAGAAATAGCAATTGAATCAAACAAAGAAAGTGAAGAGACTGAACCAGCAAAAGAAAATAAAGTGATTGGATTAGAGAAAGTAGAAGTAGCAAATGAATCAGAGAAAAAAAGTGAAGAAACTGAATCAAAGAGAGAAAGTATAGGTTTAGGATCAAAAATAGAGACTTCAGTGCATTCAATGGTAGTGAAAACGCCATTTTCTATTATTTCAGAAGTGTCTAGCTTTAAAGTATTTCCAAAAATAAATGTGAAAAATCAAGATGCATTTGTATTTCGAAATGAAAAAGATGCGGAGGAGCGTGAATTAGATTCTAAGTTATTAACTACAGTGCAACAATATCATTCGGAGGCTTATTGTAAATTAGTTTCTTTAAATCTTCATGAAAAGAGAGTGCTTGTTGAATTATATAATCAAAAAGTTAAAGGGAATAATGAAGAGAATAAGGTAGAGACATCTTCATGGATTCCTATTCACAGCATAATATTAGAGAGTGGAAATGAAGGAGAAGTAAATAATTATATAACAGCCAGACTACCAGTAGAAATAGGAAAATATAAAGGTGAAATTAGTTTACGAGAAAAAGTGGTATTTACAGAAAAAGTCATAGGAATAAAAGAGGTGGAACAGGAGATTGTTTTGACAAAAACCGAATTTTTAGTACCTAAAGTAAAGAAGAATGGACAAAATAAATTTATAGTTGAAAAAGGGAGCTTATTGGTAGAAGGATATATATATCAATGTATTGAATACATATCAGAACAAAGTACATTTCATGACAATGTGTATCAGTTAGTACAAAATATTGTATTGGAATTAATCATTCAAGTGATACAAGAACAGGAAGTACAAGTGCGAATTACATAAAAATGATTATATTCCCTTGATTAGCTCATTATTTTTATTCGTAGCGTATCAATGCGTAATCTTTTGTAAATCATTCAGTGCTATAGAATATCCTCCAAACGGTTTATCCTCAATGAATTCATTTTAATATTTATGAAGGATGATATTATTGCTAGCTAGGATAGTTACTTAATTGTATGAATTTCTTCAGGTTTATGTTTTAAAAAGGTGCTAACAAGTTTGTCAACGAACTTGCTAACACTTATTAAAAATAGGCATAAAATGTGGCGTATATGTTGTTTGAATAAAGAAGCTAATTCACAGATAATTTCTTGTATAATTTGATGTGTAATACAAAGTGCATTGACTCCTTTTTTACAAAACTCACAACTTAAATAGTAAAACATGTTTATCGTAATTTTCCAAACACCAATTATATTTTTTTAGAATAATTGGGTGGACAACTTCTTTCGTAGTATCGACTTCAGTATAGCCATATTTTTTATAAAAGTTTTCTAGTTCCTCGAAAGGAAGACAATACACATTTTGTATTTGTAATTTTTTCGCAGTTTGTACTAAAAATGATACGAGTTCCCCAGCTAATTGTAGACCCCTGAATTTAGGGAGAATAAAAATCCCACCCATTTCAATAGTATTTTCATCTATTTGGACTAAACGTCCAACACCTGCATACTCGTTGTTGTATGTAATGATCGCAACTGTGTCTCGTGTTAAATCACTTGGTACAAATCCTATCGATTCATAATGATTATTAACCCATTCTAAATCATTAGATGTAGCTAGTTGAATACTCATATGTATCCTCCCTCAGAAAAAATGTAATATTCTCATTATACACAGTGTAATAACTTGTAAAAAGAGGCTAAAATGAAATCATTTTTATTTGCAGTTCAAGTTTTGAATAATAGTGCATACAATATAAAGTCTTTTCCTTTCTTCATTTTAGTTTTACGTATATAATTTAAAAGTAATATTTTTTATTTTATTTATTATATATTTATAACAGAATAGAGGTTTAAAAATGGGTGTTAAAATCATTACGGATAGTGCGGCGGATTTACCGGTAGAATTGCTGCAAGCATATGATATTGATTTAATTCCACTCCGTGTATATGATGAAGCAGAAACAGAGTATTTAGATGGGGTTACATTAAAATCAGTTACATTACTGCAAAAAATGAGAGAAGGCGCAGTTTATAAAACGTCATTGCCTTCACTTGAAACATTCCAAGAAAAATTTATTTCTTATGCAAAAGAAGGTAACCCTTGTATATATTTAGCTTTTTCATCTGAATTGTCTGGTACATATCAATCGTCAGTTCTCATTAAAAAAGAAGTGAAAGAAACATACACTGATTTAGATTTAGAAATTATTGATACAAAATGTGCCTCACTCGGTCAGGGTATTGTCGTATTAGAGGCTGCAAAAATGGCAAAAGAGGGCGCATCAAAAGAAGAAATATTAAACCGTGTCGCTTTTCTAATGGAGCATATGGAGCATATCTTCACTGTAGCTGACTTACAGTACCTTGTTAGAGGTGGACGTTTAAGTAAAGTAGCCGGTTTCATCGGTGGTTTGCTAAACATTAAGCCAATCTTAAATGTGGATGAAGGAAAACTTGTACCACTTGAAAAGGTACGAGGGAAAAAGAAAGTATTAAGCCGAATTGTTGATATTATGGAAGAGCGTGGGAAAGACCTTAAAGGTCAAACAATCGGTATGACTCACGGTGATGATTTAGAAACTGCCGAAGCATTAAAAGCATTAATTACTGAAAGATTCGGTTGTGAAGTATTTATCGTAAATACAATTGGGGCTGCAATCGGAGCGCATACAGGACCAGGTGCGTTAACATTATTTTTCTTAAATGAAGTAGAGTAAAGGATTGATCTTTTGATCAATCCTTTTTTCTTTAAATAAAATATAGAATTTACTATTTATTAGTGCTTTGTTTTATAGGTAAGAAGGTATAAAGGAAACAAGTGAAGGCTAGTATGAAACTAAATATTTCAGTATCATCAACTACTAAACCATTGTTCCACTGATAAAGGAAGGATGCTAGCAATAAAAGAGTAGCAGCGCCTCCAACATATCTTGCTATTTTTCGTGTTGAATCTTTTTTTGTTTTTACAATCATATTTGTCATCCTTTCATATTTACTAAATAATTCGACAAACTAATTTCTAGGATGTGATATTGATAATTCATCTATTGAGCTCATTTAATTTATTTTCATTTACAATAGATGTCTTCCATGTACTAGGTAAATGTAATTAACCATTCGATCTATTTTAAGAATGATAGTTTACATGTAGTTAAATCCTTTTCATTAAGTTTATCGTAATTCAAGTATATGGCGCCGTCTTTGTTAATAACAAGAAGTAAAATTGTATGAAAAAAGTGGGCAAAAACCTTAAATTTAAACCATTAAATTTAACAAGCTATCTAGAAATAATCATAATATGAATGTAATATTAAAATAAATGATACATTTTTTTACATTTGTGAAATTGTATATTTTATATAGTATGAAAGATTAAGAAATACATAATGACTTATTTAGTGAAAAGCATGAAATGGTTAATTAGGGAGAGAAAAAGATGGAAATTGGGGAACGTATTCGGCAAGTTCGTATGCATAAAGGATTGACACAGGGGGAGCTCGTATCAGAAATATGCTCAGTAACATATTTAAGTAGAATTGAGAGTGGGAAAATCAAACCATCATCTTCTTTTTTAAAACAAGTTTCTAAGAAGCTGGGTGTTGATTGCGATTTTCTCATAGATGGCAATTACGAGGAGATAAAGCTTACTATTCTTGAAATATGTAATAAATATAAAAAAGATAAAATTATAACTGAAGCTGAATTATCTTTGTTAGAATTATACGTTCGTGAAGTGGACGCAATTCCTTTATTACTAAAGACGTATGGCGTCATCATATACTATCATGTCCGAAATAAAAACTTATTATATGTGAAGTTATTTGTAGATCAAGCTTCGCAAATGATTCCAAGTCAGGTGGAAATGCAAGATACTGAGGATTATATTTATTACTTAAGAGCTCGAGGTCTTTATTTTTCTAATAAAGGTGAATATTTTACAGCATATGAAGTTTACAAAAAGATAGAAAATATGCTGGAACTAGAAGAGACAGAGTTGCACGCAGATACGTATTACAATCTAAGTATAGTAAGTCAGAATCTTAATAAAGATCAAAGTATTAGTCGCATATATGCAAAAAAAGCATATAAATTGTATAAAAAGTTTAATATAGAACAATATAAAATTTATGCGCTAATACTTCTTGCGATGCAATATAACAAAGATAAACAGTATGAACAAGCATATGAAATTTTAAAACAAGTAGAAAATGAATCAAAGGTGGAAAATGAGCCATTGAATTTATGTTTTTTGAAATATAATTACGGGAAAATTTATCAAGCATTAAAAGATTATAAAAATGCAATAAAGTGTTACAAGGAAAACTTGATTCTTTGTGAGTATTTACCAAACAAAGAAGGTAAGGTATATACAATTCGGAATTTAATAGAAATTTATATAGAATTAAAAGATTGGCAAACAGTAACTAAACTTATAGATGAGGCATTTGAAATTTTATCGATTTGTGATGTACCGTATGCCCATGTTCAACTATATGGATTTAAAGCGGAAAAATCTAAAATATGGACAGATTATAATGGATATGAGAAGAATATGAAAACAGCAATTGAGATGGGGATAGAAAAACAGCAATATAGCTTGGTTACTGAATTAGCTTATAAATTAGGAGATTATTATTATGAGAATCGTTCCTATAAATTATCTGCAAAGTATTTTAAAATATCAGCTGAAAATAAAATGGATTAAAACAGGGTTTCAGTAATATGTTTTCTTAGTTTATAAATTATTAGGGGTTATCCTAAAGAGTACGTGTTTTAACGCCCTTAGGGAGAAACTTTTTTTATCCCGCATTAGCGGTTCTGTATGGAAAGAACCGCTAATGTGAATTGCATATGCGAAGCAAAATAAAAAAGAAAAAGCCAATGTCCTTAACGTATGGAAATTGGCTTTTGTTTATCTGTATTATAGAAACTGGCCAACTGGAAAATCAAGATTGATAGTGGTATGGCACAACATTGATTTATGGAAGTTCGCTTTCTTTGAAAACAAACGCATTAAAACAACAACTTCTAAGGATTCACTAGATAAAGCATCTTCATCTTCTCTACCAATAAGCACTATATCCGGTAAAACAGGCCAGGAACCAGCGCGATTATAAAAGTGAGCTAAAGATGGTTTACATGTGAATATACCGAAATCTATATTGCTTTGTTTTTCAATCCATTCAGTAGCTGCAGCAACTGTTTGTAAACCTAAGCCTTGCCCATGATAATCTGGATCAGTCGCTACACAACTAAGTCCGGCTATATTAAATATTTGCCCATTATGATGGATAGTTTTGCGCACTACACCTGCATAGCTGACTAACTTTCCATCTATGTAGGAATAAAATGAGCGTACATTAAATTCTTTAAGGTGAGTTTCTGAAATTGTTTCCTTAGGCGTGGAATCGAAATCTGGCCAAACCTGCTGTAGCATTACAGCAATTTCGCGTCGTAATGCATCAGATGCTTGATTATAGTCGGTTGATTGTACAATATGAGTTGTCATAAGTTATTCTCTCACTTTCTACTATGTTTAAATTCTATATATACTCAGTAAAAGCCAGCATCTTTAGATATCGTTAGGGTGGTATTTTTTTCAATTTGTTTGAAATATATTTAAAAATCAGTTCCAGTCATTCGAGCTAGCATAAATGTTATTAAAAATATTGACTCGCAAGTAAAAGCTCTGATTTATTTGATGCTTAATAAGCTAAGAATAACATAAAGAGAATAGTCATTATTTTTTAGAGCATCCTAAAGTTTATCATCTAATAAGCCTGGAGTGAATCTCATGCTAAAGAGTAAACTATCCCTAATAATTTACGGGATTCTAATAATGGTCATATTTGCATCTCCGAAAGAAGGAAACGCAGCTAACATATCTGATAAAGATTTTTATGATTCCTATAACACTTTATTGGCTCCGTATGCAAGTCGAACGATTCAAAGCAAACTTGGACCTTCGCATCAGTATAGTTTAACTGATGTGAAGGTTATAAAAATTGACCGATCCCCCAAATACACTTTTAACTTCATTGTCGTTGCAAAGTATCGAACTTATACAAACGCCCATAACCCACCAAATCATGTTGTAACAATTACTTATAACATTAATCCAAGTGGAGTGAAAGTTATAAACTTCAAACAAAAGAAAGAGTAAATAAACAGTGTAGTCTATACGAACCTAGAAATTCCCTAGTAGAAGTAGTAATACTTACAACTTATATAAATAGGAAGAAATAGAAAATGAAATATCAAATTACATTCATATAAGTTTGAACATTTCAAGATATTAAAATTTTGATAGTTCATATATAATAGTGAAAAGAGTAGATTTTTGTAACTATTTGTAAAAAAAGGAGGGTGCAAAATGAATAAAATAATACAAGCCCAATCTCAATGGGATTTGGACAGGCTATATCCTCAAGAACAAAACTTCACGTTTTCTATAGAAACGATAGAAAGATTAAAAATTGAATATAAAGCAACAAAAGACTCAGTAATCCTTTCACAACTTATACAGGCTATCGAAAAAGCAGAGTATTACTTATATTGCCGTGCTGCTGAAGATGAGAAGCATCCTGAAAATACTTTACTAAGTGTAAAAGTAAATCAATTAAAGAAAGAAGTTCAACTATTAATAGAATCTAGTAAGGGACAAAGTGTTAATACAAATCATTCAAGTATTAAACTAATAGAAAATGAATTAAAAGCTTGGGAAGATATGTATACACAATTACGAAATAAAATAGAAGTAATACACGATAAAGAGACTTTATCATTTGGACAAGCAAATTACGTTGTGATGAATAGTGATGATCATAATGAAAGATTAATAGTATTTGATTCTCTTACAAATGCTTTGAATAAGGAAAAAGATATCTTTGCTACTGTATTGAATCAAATAGGAAGATTACGTCATGCTAAAAGTGATGAAATGGAAGGAACAGAGATTTTAAAACAATCACTACAAGCAAATGGCATCTCTGAAACTGCATTATCCCAGATGTGGAATGCAACGGAACAAAATCTTACGAAGCTAGTAATTGCGTTAAACGGTTATAAAAAAGGAAAGAATTCAATTACATGGTACGAGCTAATGACATGGAAAGAAAGTAATGAGACTGTTATTCCTTTTTCAGTAGCAGTAAAAAACATATATGATGCACTAAAAAATATAGATGAAGAATTGGCACAGTTCGCACAGAATGCAATAGCGAATGGCTGGATCGATGCTGAACCGAGAGATAATAAACCACCGGGTGGATTTTGTGCTCCTTTTTTCAGTGAAAAAGAATCTCGCATTTCACTTCGTTATGATGGAACAATTGATAGTGTAAGAGTACTTGCTCATGAACTAGGACACGCTTGGCATTTTTATGTTATGAGTCTTGAACAATCTACAACATTTTTAGATGATTATCTGCCAATGAGTACAGCTGAATCAGCGTCTATTTTCTTTGAAACGGTAATCATGAATTATTTAATTCAAACAACAGATTGTGTAGAGATGAAAAAGTCATTGCTTAGCTGGAAAATAAGAAATAGTTTTAATTATGTTATGGCAATTCGTGCATCGTTTCAGTTTGAGAAGAAGTTTTATGAAGAATGCAAGGAAGGTCCTTTAAGTGCTGATGAAATTGAGAAATTATCTATAGCCGCGCAAGAAAAGGCATACGGGAATGCACTAACAGAATATCAACCGTTTGTTTGGATGAAATACGTTCAGTTTTATATAGCAGATGTTCCTTTTTACAATTATCCATACACATTTGGGTATTTAGCGAGTTTTAGCTTAATTGAAATAGCAAAGGAAAATAAAAATAAAAATGCATTTCATTTGAGGTATAAAGAGTTTTTACGAGAAACAGGAAAGGCCACAGTTGAAGAATTGATGAAAAAACATTTTGATATTGATCTAACGGAGTATGAATTTTGGAATAAAGCTTTTATGCAAATTCATAAAGATATTGATGAATATTTGCAAATTAATTAAGGGGACTACATACATGAACAGAATCGGCATTATCGGAGCAATGCAAATGGAAATAGACTTACTATTAGAAAAACTAATCATTAAAGAGGAATATACTATTGCGGGAATACCTTTTTATAAAGGAAACTTCATGGATACAGAAATTATTATTACGCGATGTGGTGTAGGAAAGGTAAATGCTGCCGCATGTACACAAATTTTAATTAATAAATTTGATGTGGATTCTATCATTAATACAGGTGTTGCGGGTGGATTACATCCGGATGTGAAAATTGGCGATTTAGTTATTTCTACAAATGTTACGCATCATGATGTTAATAAACATCAAATGAAGAATCTATTTCCGTTTCAAGAAGCTTTTCATGCAAGTGAGGAATTAAGAGATTTAGCCCGAAAAGCTGTTAATAGTAGTAGTTTAAATATTACTGTTCATGAAGGAAGAATCGTCAGCGGAGAATGCTTCGTCGAGGATTCAAAATTAAAGGAGCAATTAGTCACTGAATATGCACCTCATTGTACAGAAATGGAAGGAGCAGCAATTGGACATGTTGCTTATATAAATGACATACCGTTTCTCGTTTTGAGATGCATTTCTGACAGTGCAGATGATTCAGCGCAAGTTTCATATGATGACTTTGCGAAAATTGCAGCGAATTATTGTTCAGAAATTATTGTTGAGATGCTTAAAAATATTTCGAGTAAAGCTGTATTGTAGTTCATAAGTAAAGAATGGGAGAGAATATCATGTTACAAGCACTAATTTTCGATATGGATGGAACTTTATTTCAAACAGATAAAGTTTTAGAGTTATCACTAGATGATACATTTGATCATTTACGGTCACTACAATTATGGGATACGATAACACCAATTGATAAATATCGTGAAATTATGGGTGTACCTTTACCTAAAGTTTGGGAAGCTTTATTACCTAATCATTCTAATGAAGTAAGGGAACAAACAGATGCATATTTTTTAGAAAGACTAATTGAAAATATAAAGAGCGGAAATGGTGCCTTATATTCGAATGTAAAGGAAGTTTTTAGTTTTATAAAAGAAAATAACTGTTCCATTTACATTGCTAGTAACGGTTTAACGGAATATTTACAGGCAATCGTATCTTATTATGATTTAGACCAATGGGTTACTGAAACGTTTAGTATTGAACAAATTCAATCGCTTAATAAAAGTGACTTAGTAAAAAGTATTTTGAAAAAATATGATATAAAAGAGGCAGCGGTAGTTGGAGATCGTTTATCCGATATTAATGCGGCAAAAGATAATGGTTTAATTGCGATTGGATGTAATTTTGATTTTGCACAAGAAGATGAACTTGCTCATGCTGATTTAGTAATTGATGATTTAATGGAACTGAAGGGGATATTACCAGAATTGAAGAATTCTTACACTACAAATTGAATAAGTGAACAGACAAATGAATGCTCAAAATAATATATTTTAGGGCATTTTTGTTTTGTAATTATTACATAGAAAAGTAGGTGGAAAAATGGATAGTATCAAATATTACTTAGACTTTGAAGGTATATGTAAAAATTCTTTACTTGGCGAGATGTTGAATGTTCCAAAATCTATATGTGGTGGGCTTTTACATCGGATGTATGTTATTGAAACAACAAAAGGAAAGTATGCGATAAAACTTCTAAATCCTCAAATAATGCTTAGACCAAAGGCGATGCAAAACTATATTAATTCAGAGAAAATAGCTACTCGCGTATCTAAAAAGGTACCAGCTCTCCCAGCCAAAGAAATTAAAGGTGATTCTATACAAAAAATAAATGATCAGTTTTATCTCATATTTGATTGGATAGAAGGCGAAAGGCTGAAAGACGATGAAATAAATAATGTCCACTGCGAAAAAATAGGTGAAATCCTTGCGGAAATACATAAAACGGATTTTGGGGAGTTAGATATAACCAATGATGGGTTGGATAATGACCAATTAATCGATTGGAATTATTATTTGCTAAGAGGTAAAGAAGATCATTTGGAATGGGGTGACTTATTCCTAAAAAACAATGAAATTCTTAAAAAGTGGAACGCAGCAGCAATTGAATCATCCGAAATGCTTTCAAAATCAAAGGTAATAAGTCATAGAGATTTAGATCCTAAAAATGTAATGTGGAATAATAATAAACCAGTGCTTATTGATTGGGAATCAGCAGGTTATATAAATCCAATGCAAGATTTAATTGAAACCGCAATTTACTGGTCAAAAAATGAACAAGATGAACTTGAAAAACAAAGATTCTCCTCTTTTATTAGTGGCTATAAAAATAAATATGGTGAACTACACGCGAACTGGAAAATAGTATTAGCAGCTGGATTTTTAGGAAGGCTAGGATGGCTTGAATATAATTTAAAACGCTCGTTACGAATTGAATGTACAGACGAAGAAGAACAGAAATTAGGAACGATTCAAGTAGTAGAAACAATACATGATATTAATTTCTATGCAGATACAATTCTTAAAGTGGTTAATTGGTTAAATAATGATAAAGAAGAAGTTTGAAATGATTTCGATAGAAAGAGTAGGTAATTATGCTACAAGATATACAAATTAAGAAAATTGAAGATTTACTAAAATATGAGATCAATCATCTTATCGAAGAAAGTACAAAAGAAGGATTTAACTTCTTAATAAAACTAATAAATGAATATGAAAGTAAAAGAAATACATTTAGTAAAACGGGCGAATGTTTATATGGCATTTTTCGAGGTGATACGTTAATTGGAATCGGTGGATTAAATCAAGATCCGTATACGAAAGATAATAAGATTGGCCGATTGAGGAGATTTTATATTTCAAAGGATTATCGGCGCATCGGATTAGGGAAGTTGTTATTAAAGAAACTATTAAGACATGCGGAAAAGTATTTTCACGTTGTTGTTCTACATTCGGATACAAAGCAAGGTGATGAGTTTTATAGCGCAAATGGATTTGTAAAAGGAGAATATTATAAAGGTTCGAGTCACTATATAATATTGTAGAAAGGTTCCATGCTCATTGCGTATGGAACCTTTCTTATGCAATTACATCTTAACATTCATTTGTTTCAATAAACCCTTCGGATTACCTTTTACATAATAAAAATGCGGATTATTTTCATCATCGTAAAGCATAATGTAAGGTTTTTCGTTAAGTGGGAGAAGGATGAGTACTTCATCAATTGTTGTATGTAACCATTGATTTGTAATAGGAACAGGTTTCGATAATGGGATTTTTATCATATGTCCATCTTTCGGAACGACGTTTAAGTTTTTGAACGGGCCAGTAATGGATTTAGCATATTGAACAGCTTCTTTTTGAATAGCTGGATCTAAAGATTGTTTTTGAACGACCATTTCTTTTTTACAATCAAATACTTCAATTTGTTTATTTGTATTTGCGAACGCATTTGTTGATAATAAAAAGAAGAGAAGAGTAATGACTCCTATTTTTTTGAACATGAAACAACACCTCACACTTACTATACCCTCAAACGTTGTAAATATTTTTATGTCACATTGATGTAACAAAGAAGTTGTATGATAAAATTGATATTTGTTTATAAGTAATGGAGGAAATGTAATGAAAGTATTAATCGCAGATGATGAACAAGATATGCTGAAAATTTTAAAAGCGTATTTTGAAAAAGAAGGCTTCGAAGTTTTATTAGCAAAGGATGGAGAGGAAGCACTTCAAATATTTTATGATGAGAAAATTGACTTAGCTATTTTAGACTGGATGATGCCGAAAAGTAGTGGTATTGCTGTCTGTCAGGAAATAAAAAAGAATTCGAGTGTAAAAGTATTAATGCTTACTGCGAAAAGTGAAAGTGAAGATGAATTAGCAGCTCTTCAAAGTGGGGCAGATGAGTATGTGAAAAAACCATTTCACCCAGGAGTGCTAATTACGCGAGCGAAAAAGCTTGTACAGCATGAAGAGGTTATTCAAGTTCAAGATTTAAAAATAGATTTCACCAAAAATAAAGTATATAAAAATGAGAAAGAATTAGACATTACAAAGACAGAATTACAATTAATAAAGTGCTTTTTAAATCATAAAGGCACGATTTTAACGAGGAAAAAGTTGTTAGATATAGTCTGGGGATTTGATTATTTTGGGGAAGAGCGAACGGTTGATACGCATGTAAGAAGATTACGTAAAAAAATAGGAGAAAATATTATAAAGACACATCGCGGTTTAGGATACAGTTTGGAGGAAGAGTGTGAATAAACTCGGTAAAAAGTTATTTTTCAGCATCTCTTTAACAGTCATCCTTATTTTTGCCATCTCTTTATTATTAATTAACTATTTTTTACCAAAATATAATGTGCACAAAACACGCGAAAGCTTAGAAGGCATTACAGCGCAAATCCAGTCAATACCGCGTAAAGAGCTGGATGATGCTATAAATCGTATTGAAAATGAAGGTAATGTTACGATTGCGTATACATCAATAAATAGTTCAGAAGATGCTATTAATGAAGAATTACGCATGCAACTTACAAAAAAGAGAGTTGCATTGAATAAACTTTGGATTACAAAAGAAGAAATTACGAAAGTGAAGAACCTCGGACAATCGAATAAAATATATGATCAAGAAAAGATAAAATCTAGTTTTTTTGCGAAATACATTGCGAAAGATGATATGTTGATTTTAGTAGGAGTTTCTATCGCACATTCCAATGAAGTAATTAACACGCTTAACTCATTTTATTTATACATTTTGGGATTCTCACTATTTCTTATTATCGTGCTCGTCTGGATTTTTTCAAAAACAATCACTACACCACTGAATGAATTGAGTGATGTCGCAGAAGATATTTCACGTCTGAAATTTAAACGGACGAAAGTTAAAACAAATGATGAAATAGGTGATTTAGCAAATAGTATAAACATTATGAGTGATAAATTACATGAAGCACATCAAGATTTAACAGATCGAAATGACCACTTAAAACGATTTATGGGCGATGTAACTCATGAATTAAAAACACCAATCGCATTAGTAAAAGCATATTCTATGGGAATAAAAGACGGTTTAGATGATGGCACATATGTTGATACAATCATTAAACAAACAGATCAAATTTCAAATTTAATTGAAGAGTTATTGCGATTCTCTAAACTAGAAAGAGATATTTTACAAAAAGAAGAATTCCCTATTGAACCACTAGTACAAAGTATAATAGATAAGCATAAGATTGAACTGGAGTCGAAAGAAATCAAGTTGCAAGTGAACTATAGTGTTGGTGACACGATTGTTTATGCTGATTTAAATAAAATGAGAATGGTCTTTCAAAATTTAATTTCTAATGCGATAAAATATACAACGAATCAAAATATAAAAATCATATTAGAAGAGAAAAATGGCATTGTGTATTTTCAAATTCAAAATGGTATTGCTGCTGAGGGCAGTAAAGAGATAGATAAAATTTGGGAGCCTTTTTACGTATTAGAGTCTTCACGTAGCAAAGAAAAATCAGGTACTGGATTAGGATTAGCGATTGTAAAAAGTATATTAGAAAGACATGGTTTTGAATACGGAGTTTCGGTAGAAGATGGAGAAATACAATTTTATATGTATATAGAAAGGAACTAATTGTCATTAGTTCCTTTTCTATTATCTTGAAAGATTCGAATTTTTTACAAATTTCTCAACTTTCTATGAAAAATAAACTGAATTTTCTGCATTTTTATTGTATAGTAAAAGAAGGAATATATGGGGAGGGAAGGGCATGAGGAAAAAGAAATTAGCAATAACACTTTCAGCTATATTATCTTTAACAATTACTTCAGGAGTTTCTAGTATGACTGCACATGCGGAAAATAAGGAAGGGAGCTCTGTAAAAGGGAGTGATATTAAGTTAAATGGTCAAGTCTCAGAAGCTTTAACTCCAAACACAAAAATTGAATTAGAAAATGGGATGACGAAGCCAATCTATTCACTTGATGAGGCCATCGTAGAAAATTTATTTGTAGAGACAGAAGTTGATAGTGATCGAGATGGTAAAAAAGATCGTGTATCAGTAAAGGTTATGCGCCCAAAGACAAATCCAGATGTGAAAGTCCCTGTTATTTATGAAATGAGCCCATATCGATCTGGATTGAAAGATGTTCCTGTTTATAGTGTTGATGAAGAATTGAATGCATATGGAGGAAAACCGTATGGAGCTGTTAATCTTGGTTCATACGGAAATTATTACGTTCCAAGAGGATATGCAGTCATTTTAGGTGAAAGTATCGGAACTGGGAAATCAGATGGATGTCCGACCACTGGAGATGAGCAAGAAATATTAGGGACTAAGTCTGTCATTGATTGGGTAAATGGACGTGCGAAAGCATATACAGAGGATGGTAAGGAAGTAAATGCAAATTGGTCTTCGGGAAATGTAGGAATGACAGGAGTTTCTTATAATGGTACGTTACCGAATGCTGTCGCAACGACAGGAGTGGAAGGGTTAAAAACAATTATTCCAATCGCAGCGATTAGTAGCTGGTATGATTATTATCGTGCAAATGGGGCGGTTATTGCGCCGGGTGGTTATCAAGGAGAAGATACAGATAATATGGCAGAAGCAGTACTGACAAGAAAGAACCCTGAAGTTTGCGGGCAAATTATTAAAGAACTAACAGCTGGACAAGATCGTAAAACAGGCGATTATAACGATTTTTGGGATAAACGTAACTATGTAAAAGATGTTAAGAATGTGAAGGCTAGTGTGTTTGTTGTTCACGGTTTAAATGATTGGAATGTAAAAACGAAGCAGTTCGCACAGTGGTGGGAAGCTCTTGGCAAAAATAATGTTCCTCGTAAAATGTGGTTACATCAAGGTGGACATGGCGGAACATCAAGTAATAACTGGCAACAAACCCAAAATAAATGGTTCGATTATTGGTTATATGGAATTGAAAATGGAATTATGGATGAACCGATGGTAGATGTACAACGTGAAAATAAATCGTGGCAAAAAATAAAAAATTGGCCAGATCCAGCAGCTGTACCATCAAAAGTCCGTATGTATTTAAGTAATAAAGCAGTCAATCTACCATTAAGTATGGGATCAGTAAACAATGTTTTCTCATTAGTAGATGATGCTAAAATAAAGTCAAATCAACTAGTAGAAAACCCTGAGTTAGAAATAGCGAATCGATTAGTATATACAATGCCTATACTGCAAAAAGATATGCGAATAAGTGGTACGCCTAAAATTTCAATAACAGGAAATATTGATCGATCTGTTTCGAATTTAACAGCTTTACTCGTTGATTATGGCGGAGCGAGGCCTGAAATTGTAACGAGAGGTTGGATGGATCCGCAAAACTTAAATAGTATAGAAAATTCAACAGCGATTCAACCTGGTAAAGATTACACATTTACATGGGACATGCAGCCAGATGATTACGTATTTAAAGCAGGGCATCAAATGGGAATCGTTTTAATCGCAAGTGATTACGATTATACAATTAGACCGAAAGCAGGAACGAAGCTAACTGTGAAATTGAGTGAAGTGACATTGCCGATTGTGAAATAAATAGTTTTTGATGAAGAGCTTACTATAGTAAGCTCTTTAAATTTTGAAATAGAAATGTCTACAAGCATAGGGAGTGTATTATGCATTTCTATTGGTAGATATAATAATATTTACAACAAATAAAAAAATTGCATTAATGATTAAAAGGCCACTAAAGGTAAAAGCGGCAAAACCTCCAGCTAATCCATCTCCTACTTTTTCTCCAATTACGTGCATAGTGGCAAAGAAAACAATGGGGGAAGAAAGAATGAAAATACCACTGGCTATTTTCCATATTCGTTTATACTGCTTTGCTATAAAGAAAATCAGTGTATTAAATATGATAAGAAGAAAAACAAATCCAATTAATGAATTCATCATATCCTCCTTTCGGTATAAGTCTGAATTTTGGTTTCTATATGTTCATTTTTAAGGGAATATTATACAATATGATTATATTCTATGGAAAGCGAGTGATATATTATGACAGTCAGCTCTTTCGAATTCTCATTAAAATTTGAGGTACGGAAAGATTAAGTAAATTAGAATCTTCCGTACACATAAAACGGAGGAGAAAATAAATGTTTAGTTATTATAGTACACTTTGTACGGAATTATATGATTTCACAAAACCTGTCGGTTACTCTTTGAATGGTGATATTGAATATTATCAAGATCGTTTAAAAAGTTGTAAAGGGAGAATTCTCGAAGCAGCAGTAGGATCGGGACGTGTCATTATTCCATTTCTTGAAGCTGGCTTTAAAGTTGATGGGATAGATTATTCGCCTGAAATGCTAGACTCTTGCCGTATGCGGTGTAAAGAGAGAGGCTTGCATCCTAATTTATATGAAGGAAGCTTACAACAATTTTCACTGCCACATAAATATGAAGCGATAATAATTCCTACTGGATCCTTTTGTTTAATTGAAAATCGTGATGATTCTATAAATGCTCTGAAATGTTTTTATCGACATCTTAATCTAGGCGGGCGTTTAATTGTAGATCTTGCGCTTCCATATGACTGGAAGACGGGTGAGATTCATACATCGACTTTTTCTCTGCCAAGCGGGGACGGAATTACATTAGAAAATAAATCAATTGAAATAGATTGGCTTAACCAAGTAACTGTATCATATTTAAAATATGAAAAATGGAGTAAAGGACAGTTAGTACAAACTGAACTACAACGTTTTGCAATGCGGTGGTATGGAATAGAAGAGTTTAAGCTCCTTTTAGAAAGTATAGGTTTCACTGACATTACTTGCTCTGCTGACTATGTTTATGAAAAGCAACCGTCAAATGCAGAACAAATTATTACTTTTGAAGCTGTACGAAAGGAATAATATAGGAACTATTCATGAAAATAAGGCAATCGACACAACATCGACTGCCTTATTTTCAATTTTAGGATATGTTTTATTTCATTGTTTATAGAGAAAGATCGGAGGAAAACAAATGAAATTCATCTTAATATTTGGCCCGCAAGCAGTCGGGAAAATGACAGTCGGACAAGAATTAGCGAAACTAACAGATTTGAAAATTTTTCATAATCACATGACCATTGATTTAGTAAGTCCGTTTTTTGATTACAGTACAAAGGAAGCAAAAAGATTAGTAAGTTTGTTTCGTAATGAAATATTTGAAGAAGTGTCTAAAAGTGATTTATACGGAATGATTTTTACATATGTATGGGCATTTGACCTTCAATCGGATTGGGAGTACATAAACCATGTAGTAAGTATTTTTGAATCAAAAGGCGCAGCAGTATATTTTGTAGAGCTCGAGGCAGAATTAGATGAAAGATTAGAGCGAAATAAAAGTCCACATAGACTAGAGCATAAACCGAAAAAAAGAGACATTGAATGGTCTGAAAAAAATTTAAAAGAAACGATGAAAAAACATAGATTAAATTCATTTCATGATGAAATTGAAAAAAAAGAGTACATAAAAATTAATAATACTCATTTGAATGCTAAAGAAGTAGCTGTAATGATTAAGGGAAAATTCCGATTGTAAAATACTTAAATGCTGTTACGTTTTCATTGTCCAAGCATTCTCCTACTAACTACATATACTATTTATGTTAAAGTCAGTCACTATTTTAAATGGGCTGTTATTTTACTATAAATGACACTTTAGAGAAGTGGGAGGAATAAACTTGGAAAACGAAGAACAAGGAAGAATTGAAAATCAAGTGTATTCAAATCGAGTAGTGAGATCAGAATTTGATGAGAATTGGGAAACTTGTATTTCAAAAAGTGGTTATGTAATCTATGTAGCTACAAGTGATCATGCTGAAGTAATAGTTTTACTTTCAGATGGTTCAAGTAAATTATTAATCTTCGAAAAAGGTGGTAAAGTAGTAGTAGGTGGCGGTGGAACGAGTCATTACAGCAAACCGCATATTGCAAGAAACATTTAATGTAAAAATGATAATCGAGAAGACGCTGGTAACCTTATAGTCTTTAATTTGTATATGGAGATACGTATCCTGAAGTGAGTTTTTGTTTTAGATTCTGGCGTTTTTTGTAACAAAAATAAGATGGAAAAGATCTTTAACGTATAAAGGTCTTTTTTGTTTTATTCACAAATAAAATTAATAGAGGTGAGCTATTAATGAAAAATATTGGAACAACCTATGTTCTTTCGGGAGTTCTCCTATTTGGCCTTACATATATAACTTCCGCAATTTACGCGGGTTCATTAGAAATTTGGGATAGACTAAGCGGGAAATTCTTTACTGCATTTTATGAAATTCATGGTACAACTTTATCTATAATTTCAATTTGTCTTATAATAGTGGGGATATACTGTATACATAAAAAAGTGTAGTGAAAAACAATCAGCCTTTCAGGTACTATACATGAAAGGCTGATTGTTTTTCTGTGTTGAAGGAGTCTTTTAGAAGAATTGTAGTTTTTAGATTGATAGTTAAAACTGTAACTGCTTATGTATAATTAATATTATTTCGTCAAATGAATGTCACATAAAAGTCTTATAGTGTATATAGAAAGTGAAACATATACAAAGCAGGAGATGAAATGATGAAAAAGGCACTACAATATATATTCATATTATTTACGTTAGTTACTTTAAGTTATGTAATTTATATTAACTATGAAAAGCAGAAAGAGATTAAAAATAATAAGCAAGTAATTAGTGAAGTTGCAAAGAGGTATGATATTCCAGATTGGATACCATTATCAATTGCGGATCATGAAACAAAATTTAACCGAAAAGCAATAGGAGATAACGGAACATCTTTTGGATTATTCCAATTACATCGTGGTGGATTAGCACCAGTGCAATTATCGGAAGAGAGTTTAGTGGATTCGCGTATAAATACAACGATAGCAATTTCAAGTATGGTCAAATCGTATGAACGTGGTGTGAAAAAAGGATTGCAGGATTGGGAGTTGCTTAAATATGTTGCTAATACATCAGGGTGGCCAGGAAACTTAGGGGGAGAATGGACAGATAATAATACGAAATATAATAAAGGGCTAGAACAATCATATCAATTATATAAAAAAGAGAAGTAGATATAAAAAGGCATTTTCAATTTGGGGAAATGTCTTTTTTATGTTATAGTATAAAAGTGTTTGGGCGTTATGTTATTTCGATATATCTTCAAATTTGTTATGTAGTATTTTTATATTAAATAACTACTAAAATCATTTTTTTATATAAGGAGTAAGAAGTAGGAATATGAAAAATATAGATTTTATACTAGAAAGTGATGAAACATTAAAACCGTCAGAACGATTAGTACTATTATTATTAGAGAAGCATAGAATGTTATATACGAACGATCTATTAGCTCTTTCAAATTTATCATATAAAACATTAACAGATTCACTAACAGCACTCGTTTTAAAGTCTTATGTTTTAAAGGATACAGGTAAGGGAAGAAGGCAGAATTGTTATAGATTAGTATGATAAGAGTACTGCTATAGATTCTTGCTATATACGTATTTTTCAAATGTAAGGATAAATTCCATTTTTATTTTCAAATGATAAAAAACTATTAATTTAAGTAAATAGCCGGTTTTGATATGTAAAGAGTTCATGGCTGCTAAATATATAATTTCATTTCATTTTTAATAATGTTTATTAGTTGTAAGTGAAAACGATATTTTTTTAAAACGATTATAAAAATGAAACTAAAAAACAATCCACTCATTAGAGTCGGTTGTTTTTTTATTAGGATAACGAATTATAAAAATAATATTATTATGTAAACTTAATTATTTAGAAAGGAACATGTGATTATTAATGGAATTTATTAAGGGGTACTTAATATTTCTATACATGGAGGTTCATTATGGAACAAATCATATCAATATCACAAGCAGTCATAAGCGGGGAAAAAGAAAAGGTAGTAGAAATCATTAATACGGATCCAAGTTTTGTTAACTCATTTAGTGAAGATGGATGGACACCGCTTCACTTAGCTGCTTATTTTGGACAGAAAGAAATTGCAAGTTTCCTTTTAGAACAGGGAGCAGAAATACATATTAGAGCAAAAAACGAAAATGAAAATACACCTCTTCAAGCAGCAATTGCGAATAAGCAAAGCGAGCTTGTAGCTTTCTTAATTGAAAAGGGATCAGATGTGAATGCTGTGCAAAGTGGTGGCTGGACAGGACTTCATGAAGCAGCGTTATTAGGAAATGAAGAAATCATTATATTACTTCTTGAAAATGGTGCTAATAAAATGATTAAGAAAAATGATGGGAAAACCGCATATGATATTGCTTTAGAAAAAGAGCATGAATCCCTATTACATCATTTGCAAGAGGAAGTGAGCTTATGATTAGCCAATGGAATGTAGGGGTTTTTCTTTTTAATGAAGTGGAAGTGTTAGATTTTGCGGGTCCATTTGAAGTTTTTTCCGTTACAGCAACAAGTGAAGGTCAACCATTTACAGTTCATACTGTTAGTCAAGATGGAGAAATGATTACAGCGAGAAATGGATTAAAGGTACAACCGGACTATAGTATCGAAAACTTGCCTCCAGTTGATATTTTAATTATTCCTGGTGGGTTAGGTGTTAGAGAAAACGAAATGAAAAATGAAATAATAACAAATTGGATCCGCGAGCAAATGAAAGAAGTAAAGTTAATGACTTCTGTTTGTACCGGTGCGCTTTTACTTGCGAAAGTTGGATTACTCGATGGCTTCAAAGCGACAACACATTGGGCAAGTATTGAAAGTTTTAGAAATGATTTTCCGAATGTGGAAGTATTAGAGAATGTAAAGTTTGTAGATGAGGGGCATATTATTACGTCTGGTGGAATTTCAGCCGGAATTAATATGTCATTTCATATTGTGAAAAATTTGTTGGGTGCTGAGGTTGCTGAAGAAACAGCGAAGAGAATGGAATATGATATTGATTTACAATATTAAAAATAAAACAAGATGAGCAGTTGGATATTTCCAGCTGCTCGTCTTGTTTTATATTGACTGAATATGCGCTAATTCCTCATCTGTAAGAATCGGGCGGATAGACGAGTCTGCATTTTCTTTCGCTTGTTTTTCTGTTTTTGCGCCAGGAATTGCGACCGATATCGCTGGATGAGTGAGGACATAACGAAGTGCAAGTTGCCCTAAGGTTTGATTTTCATTTGAGAGTAATCGTAGTTTCTCTACTTTTTGTAAATCATCTTGAAACCACTTTTCTTTTGGCCATTCTTGGCGTAAATCTCCGTCAAGAAAAGTTGTTTTATTTGTAAACTTTCCAGTTAATATCCCCATTTTTAAAGGGCCGCGTATAACAGCTCCTAAATTGTTCTCCTGTAGGTAGGGCAGTATGTCGTTTTCTGGTTTTCGGTTTAATATGTTGTAATCAAGTTGCACAACATCAATTTCATCATTTTTATTGAAGTGTTTTATATATTGTATGTCGTGAGTTGAAACACCAACAGCTCTTACTTTTCCGTCCCGTTTTAATATTTCAAATGCTCGTAAAAATGCTTCTGTTTCTTCTTGTTTATCCCACCAAATGTGACAGAAATAAACATCAATATAATCTGTTTCTAGGCGTAGTAAGCTAGTTTCAAATACTGCGATCACTTTTTCGGCAGTATTATAAACAGGCTCTCCACTTGGATCATAGTGATGCCCAATTAAACCGCCTTTCGTTGATAAAACGATATTATTACGGTGCTCTCTTATCGCTTGAGTTACTAACCTTTCACTATGTCCTAATCCGTATACATCAGCAGTATCAATAAAGTTTACGCCGCATTCAATGGCTTTCTTCATAGCGGTTATAGATTGTGTGTCGTTAACAGGACCCCATTCATCGCCGCCAATCGCCCACGCTCCAAAGCCAATTTCAGAAACAGTAATTCCAGTTTTACCTAATGTACGGTAGTGCATCATTTTCCCTCCTTGTAAGCATGTTATAACATCGGTATGCAAAACTAGAATTTATATGTGTAAAAATATTTTCTACAATTGGGGAAAAAGAATAACATAAACTACTATTTTATAGCAGCATAAATAAAAATTCTCATTTTAAATACAGAGATGTCGTCGAACGCTATCTCTAATTGGTTAATTTGTGAGATTTTTTTGTGAAGGAGGTTATTTTATAAGAATAGAATTTAAGTTAGTAAGAGATCGTGCCTATGGTAGTGAGAAAATATGGGTTAGGGGGATTTGAAAATGAGGAAACTCAAAAGAGTCAATGTTCCTAATATACCAGAGCAACTATCACAGCCTAACGACAAGCGAACTATAAATAAGAAGAAGTTAAGGCGTTTTATTTTCATGTTCATTTTTATTGCTGCGACTACTTTGTACGTTCAATATATTTTAACGAAACAACAAGAAGTAATTAATGGCAAAAAAAATACTATAACAAATCAAAAGAAACAATTAGTTTCTTTAAAGAAAGATCAAGGTTCTTTAAAGACTAACATTGAGAATTTAACCGATAATGAAGAAGAGATTTTAAAGTTTGCTAGAAAAGAGTATCAATTTTCTAAGTCAAACGAAACAATATTCGTATTGCCAAAGTGAAGTGGTGGAACAGTTAGCGATAGCTAACTGTTTTTTGATGTATGAGGGAAAAGTTGTTTGTAGTGTGAATGTCATGGTACAAGGAGCAATGACATATTGTAAAAATGAGAAGTTTGAGCCAATTTTAATTGTTTCAAGAGATTTTCATAATTATGGAATATATGTCAAAATAAATATTGTTAAAATTCTGTCAATTGTATATAATACAAGGTAAGCGGATACATTTTTTAATCAACGTTGAGTTAACAGCTTATACGTCTGTTAAGAAAACCGTTATCCTCGTATAAGAAAGGAAGATAGCTGTGTACGCTTCAAATACAATTTACGTCGTAGGGGATGCGAAAGCACCTCAAAATAATCCCATTACCGAAAAGTTCAAAAGTTATTTTGTAGCATTTGTACTTGAGAAGGATACAGGGGAAATTGTAGATGCAGATTGCTCAGCCACAATTGCATTAACATCTCAATTTGTTAAATATTTGTTTCTACATAAAAATATTAATGACCCAGCATTAGTAACAGAAATAAAAAATCGATACTTCGGTTCGTCTCAAAAGGCGCTACTTGTAGCGCTAAAGGATGCACAGAAAAAATATAATCAGATCGCTGCTTTGTCTACACATTCATAGACAAAATCCAGCCGTAAGAATCTTCTTATGGCTGGATTTTTTTGTTTCGCATTAACGGAAAAGCCACCCGGGGATTAAAGTATCACTCTATAAACAATGAAAGGATGAACAAAATGAAAATTACCGATGTGAAGGTAAACCGCCGACATGTAAAGCTTCATACACCGTTTAAAACTGCGCTTCGCACTGTAACGGAAATCGAAAGTATAGATGTGTTTATTCATACAGATGAAGGGATTGTTGGAAAAGGAGCTGCTGCAGCAACACCGGTTATTACAGGTGATTTTACCAACGGGATTGAGGAAGCAATATTAGGGCCAATTCGCTCCGTATTAGTTGATAAAGATGTGCTACAATTTCAAACGTTATTGTTACACATTCAAATGAGCTGTATAGGAAATACAAGTGCGAAAGCGGCGGTAGATATGGCTTTATACGATGTATATTGTCGATTTCACAACATACCGTTATATGCATTATTAGGTGGGAAGAAAGAGATTTATACTGATATTACAGTAAGTGTGGATGAGCCTTTATTAATGGCAAAAGAAGCGAAAAAGCATATCGAAAAGGGATTCCAAACATTAAAAATTAAGGTGGGTAAAGAGGCACATTTAGATTTAGAACGCATAGAGGCAATTCGAAATGTAGTACCAAAGAATACGACGTTACGTTTAGATGCAAATCAAGGATGGAATCCAAAAGAAGCGGTTTCTATTATTAGAGAAATGGAGAATAGAAATTTAAATATAGAATTTGTAGAACAACCAGTTCATGCGAAAGATTGGGAAGGATTAAAGTACGTGAAGGACAATGTACAAACGCCTATTATGGCAGATGAAAGTATGTTTTCGGCAAGCGACGCATTAAAGATTGTCCAAGGAGGATATGCAGACCTACTTAATATTAAATTAATGAAATGCGGCGGCATACGAGAAGCCTGGAAAATTGCAGATATTGCGGAAGCAGCAGGTGTGAAATGTATGGTTGGAAGTATGATGGAATCTTCACTTTCAGTTAGTGCTGTTGCCCATTTAGCTGCGGCACATCCGAACATTCATTACTTTGATCTTGATGCACCGTTATGGTTAATGGAAGACCCGGAAGGAATGACTTACAATGGTCCAAAGGTAAACCTGCATTCTGTAGTGAATATACAATCTTAGAAGTAGTACCTAGTAAACTATCTTTTAAGGGGGATATATATGAAAAAAGTAGGAACTGCATTTTTGACAACCTTATTTATATTTTCATCGTTTACATCGGCAAATGCTGAAGATAAGAAGGATAATAAAGCATTTATAGATGTATCTGCTGCAACGTTATGGACTGCACCTGACTCATTACGCCCAATTGATGCACCGAGCGCAACAAATCCAGTTGATTTATGGAAGTGGACGAAATCAATGACGCTAGATGAGAAGCTTTGGTTAACGAGTGCAAATAAATTAGAAACGCAAGCGCTACTCGGTCAAGAAGTAACAGTAATTGATAAAAAAGGTGATTGGGTAAAAGTACTAGTGCACGGACAGCCAACGCCGCGAAATGAAGAAGGGTATCCAGGGTGGATGCCTGAAAAACAATTAACGTATAATCAAGAATTTGTAGATAAAACAAACGAACCTTTCGTATTAATAACGAAACCGACAGCAATTGTATATATTAACCCTTCTGAAAAACATAAATCGCTTGAAGTCAGCTATAATACGCGATTACCGCTACTAAGTGAAGATACGATTTCATACCGCGTATTATTGCCAAATGGTCAGAAGGCGTGGCTACGGAAAAATGATGGAACTGTTTACCATTCTCAAAATGATATTCCGACTCCAACCGCTGATGACTTAATAAACACCGGAAAAATGTTTTTAGGATTACCGTATATATGGGCTGGTACAAGTGGTTTTGGATTTGATTGCTCTGGATTTACACATACGATTTATAAATCACATGGCATTACAATACCGAGGGATTCTGGGCCACAATCAAAAGCAGGAATTGCGGTTGATAAAGAAAACCTACAAAAGGGCGATTTAATATTCTTTGCACATAATCAAGGAAAAGGTAGTGTTCATCACGTTGCCATGTATATTGGTGATGGAAATATGATTCACTCACCAAGAGCTGAAAGATCGGTAGAAATTATACCGCTAAATACACCAGGATATATAGAAGAATACGCTGGTGCTCGTCGTTACTTACCTTAAAAAAGATAGGGGGGCTTTATATGAAGAAGGTTGTTCGCTACTCATTAGTTAGTACTCTACTTGTATCTTCATTTTTAGTAGGCTGTGCTAAAGAAAAAACAGCTACAAAGCCGAAAGATGAGAAGAAAGTATTGCAACTATTAGAAACGGGTGAAATTCCGTCACTAAATTCCGGAAAAGTAACAGACGCCGTATCGTTTAATGTTTTAAACAATGTAATGGAAGGGTTATTCCGTTTATCGAAAAATGATGAAGTGATCCAGGCTGGAGCACAAAAATATGAAGTGAGTAAAGACGGAAAGACTTATACATTCCACTTGCGTGATGCGAAATGGTCTAACGGCGATCCAGTAACAGCTCATGATTACGTATATGCTTGGAAGCAACTTATAAATCCAGATACAGCCTCTCAATATGCATATATCGCGTACGATGTGAAAAATGCGGAGAAGATAAATAAGAAACAATTAGGCTTAGAAGAATTAGGTGTGAAAGCAAAAGATGATAAAACGTTCGTTGTAGAGCTGGAACATCCTGTACCGTATTTTACGAAACTACTCATTTTACCATCTTTCTATCCAATTAATGAAAAATATGCGAAGGAGCAAGGTGATAAATACGGGTTAGAGGCAAATAAAGCGATATATAATGGGCCATTTACATTATCAGAGTGGAAGCACGAAGCGAGCTTTACAATGAAGAAAAACGATAAATATTGGGATAAAAAAGAAGTGAAATTAGATGAAGTAAACTACCAAATTGTTAAAGAAATTTCAACTTCGGTAAATTTATATGAAACAGATAAAGTAGATAGAGCTGTCATTTCAACAGAATTCGTAGATAAATATAAAAACAATAAAGAGCTAAAACAATATACAGATCCGGTTATGTACTTCTTCCGTTTTAATGAAAGTGTACCGATTCTTAAAAATAAAAATGCAAGGCTTGCGCTAAGTACAGTGTTTGATAAGAAAGGGCTTGCGACTTCATTTTTAAATGATGGATCAGTTGCTGCGAATTATTACGTACCAAAAGGATTTTTAAAAGGACCAGATAAGAAAGACTTTAGAAGTACGGTAGGTGAGTTTAATAAGACTGATGTAAAACAAGCGAAAGAATATTGGGAAAAGGCGAAGCAAGAGACGGGCACAAATGAAGTGACGTTAGAGCTATTAAACTATGACTTAGAGAACTTTAAAAAAGTAGGAGAATATATTAAAGAACAGCTTGAGAAAAACTTACCAGGGCTAAAAGTTAATGTGAAATTACAACCACATACGCAAAAACTAGCGTTAGAGAAGAAAAAAGAATACGAAATGTCGTTATCACGTTGGTTACCTGATTATCCAGATCCAATGACATACTTAGAAGTTTTCCTTTCGGGAAGTACCGTAAATAATACAGGATATGCAAATCCAGAGTATGACGCGTTAATTAAGAAGATTAAAACTGAATTAGGTAATGATGAAAAGGCTCGCTGGAAAGCAATGCAAGATGCTGAAAAAGTACTTCTTGATGATGCAGTAATTGCACCGGTATTCCAGCGCGGATTATCTTACTTACAAAAACCGTACGTAAAAGATTTATATGTTCACCAATTTGGTCCAGCAACTAGCTTGAAATGGGCGGACGTACAAAAGTAAAGAAAGAGGAAAAACAGACTTCACGTATGTGATAGTCTGTTTTTCCTTAGTTAAAGCCGATGATAGTTCATGGTATAATTTACTAGTCTATAAACAGTATTAGGAGGGGCACTATGTCTGTATTTGTAAAGGGGAAAGTAATACATACGAAAAGATTGGTGATGAGAAAACCGAATATAGAAGATGTTGATCAATTTTATAACATATTGAAAAAAGAAGCGGTTGGTCAATGGCTTGCTAAATCAAGAGGTATGTCAATAGATGAAACTAAAGATTATATGAGTCAACTTATATTGCATTGGGAACAGTATGATTTTGGTGTATGGCTGTTATTCAAAAATGAAACAGGCCAGTTATTAGGACATTGTGGTTTAAGAAAGGTAAATGAAACAGGTGAAACAGAAATTATGTATCTCCTTGATCCAGAGTATTGGAGGAATGGATATGCGTCAGAAGCAGCAGAGGCTTCCATTCAATATGCAACAGAAACGATGAATTTAAAAAGAATAATTGCTAGGGTTAAAGTAGCTAATGAGAATTCGAAAAAACTTTTACGAAAGCTAGGCTTTACATATACTCAAGATGTTGATCATAGTGGGCGTTTATTATCATATTTTGAACTCAATACATCATCTGATGGATTATAGACATTTTACGTGTTTTTTCACTGTTTAAAAATAAAATTATTACTAAAATTCCAGTGTGAAATTTATGTAGAATCTTGTATAATTAACATGTTTCTTTGGAAACACTTTCTTGCTCTATAAGTATTTAACTTAATAGTGCAAAGAAAGGGAATACATACATGTAAATAATAGATAAATAGAATGGAACATGTATAGAGAAAAAGGAGAAAAATGATGACGTGTCAAAAACAAGGGTTACAATTTAATAGTACTAGAAAGAGGAATAGCAGATGAAGATGAAGCATGCTTTCGGACCAATTATTTTAGCCTGCGTACTTTTTTTCATTGTATTGCTTATTCCATCTAAGAGTTTAGTATCACTATTAAGCGATAAAAAGATAGAAGATGCAGCAACTTCCTTACAAAAAGAGAAATTACAAAGTGTTTTCTTGCAACAGAAAATGTTAGAGAATTCGCAGTATTTACCGATGTATGGTTCATCAGAGTTTTTACGAATGGATGCATATCATCCATCTAACTATTTTAAAGTAAATCCAGCAGGTTTTACTCCATTTTTAATAGGGACTGGTGGCACGCAAAGCTTGGCTCATATATTAAATATGACGTCTACAATGGATGAATTAGAAGGTAAAAAGGTAGTCTTTGTTCTTTCACCACAATGGTTTACAAAAACCGGTGTATCACAAGGGGATTTTACAAATAATTTCTCCAAACAACAAGCCTATCACTTTATTTTTAATGACGAAATAAAGCCTGAAATGAAGAAAAAAATCGCGAAACGTTTACTAGATTATAAAGTTGTTCGTAAGGATGCGATATTAAGTAGTTCGCTAGAAAGTATTGTATATAACGATACAAAACATAACATAAAAGCTGGACTAGCTAAACCGCTAGCGTATATGTACCGGAACATTTTAGATCATCGAGATTTATTTAACTCTCTATTTAAGATCGAACCGATGAAAGAGGAAACAAATATGGGATTACGTTCGCTTTCTTGGGAAGATGCACGTAAACATGCGGAACAAGAAGGTAAAGTAGGATCCACAACAAATACATTCGGAATTGAAAATCCATATTATTATAAACATAATTTAAAGAAAAAATTAAAAGGTTTAAAAAACTTTAGAGCAAATGAATCGTATGATGATTCACCAGAATATGATGACTTACAAATTGTTTTAGATCTTTTCAAAGAAAAAAATGTAAAACCACTCTTTATTTCTGTGCCTGTAAACGGACCGTGGTATGATTACGCTGGTTTCCCAAAAGAACGTCGTGATGTGTATTACAATAAGGTTCGCGATCAAGTTGAGAAAGCAGGATACCCAGTAGTCGATTTTTCTAGCCATGAATATGATAAGTATTTCTTAAAAGATACGATTCATTTAGGCTGGAAAGGATGGATCTATTTTGATGAAGCAGTGCAGAAGTTTTACTCTGAAAAATAATGCATAAACAATAGAAACAGGAATGGCAATAAAGCCGTTCCTGTTTTTTAGTATAGAGGATTTTGGTGTGGGCAATTTGGAAAGGCGTGTATATCTTGAATTTGTCTAAAGTCATAATGTTTCATGGCGAACTGGGCTTGGTAAAGGTATTCGTAAACAAATAATTGATTATTTTGAACGCCGCATAAAACGCCGGAAGTTCCTTGCCCATTAATAAGAGAAACACCAACAGGGCGTCCGATTAAGTATGGTACTTTTTGCTGCCAATGCATAGGGGGATCACTCCTTTTTGAGTTACTATACGAAATTACAAATGAATTGTAACTTATCCAAGTAAATCTTAAACTGGAGGGTTTTAATGAAATGTCTAGAAATCATTAATATGAATGAATTATTTGTGTGGAAGAGGAGTGCATTATGGAGAAAGGAAGGATTCTGGAAGAAAAGTTAAATCTAATAGAATGGTGCCAAACATTGAATGGAATATCGGAGGATATATGGTTTCAACCATTTAAAAAAGGTTCATGGGCAATTGCGGATGTAATTTCACATTTTATTGTTTGGGATGAGTTTCTAATGAAGTATAGAATTTCATATTTTGTAAGCGGGAAATCTGTACCTATCGTTCCAACAGATGTTGAGGAAATGAATAAGGGTGCAATAAAATATGCAAGGTCTGGTATTTCAAAAGAAGAACTAATAGATCAATTTAGCTTTACTCGTAAACAATTAGTAGACCAAATTGAGCGAATTCCTGCTCGGAATTTTAATAATGACTATCAATTTGGCACAAAAAAATTGAGGTTAAATAATTATTTTTCATCACTTATCGAGCATGACTTAAAGCATAAAAAAGAAATAATACAATTTCTAATACATGATCAAGCCGATAATAAAAACCGCTATAATTCTTAATGAATTTATAGCGGTTTTTATTATAATCTTAAGCAAGATTTTCACGTTTTTTTGTCCACTTTTTTATTACGAAATATAAAAGTATAAGTACAACGCCACCGATAGCGAACGATTTCACATACGGTCCAGCAATATCGTTAATATTCTCCCAATTTTCACCTAGTTTCTCACCTAAATAAATGAAAATGATAGACCAAGGGATGATCGCAAGTGCTGTTAATGTAGTGAAACGTAGTAATGGCATTTTTGTAATACCAGCAGGAATTGATATCGCATGACGAACGATAGGAATGAAACGTGCAGTGAAAATTACGCCAGTTCCGTATCGATTAAACCAATCTTCAGCAGCGTCAATTTGTTTTTTATGAATGAAAATATACTTTCCGTAACGTTCTAATACAGGGCGACCACCATATCGTCCAATCCAGTAAACAAAGATTTGGGCAATAACACCACCAATTGTACCGAATATAACTGCGCCTACAAATGAGATACTACCATTGAATACTAAATATCCCGCATAAGCAAGGACAATCTCACTTGGAATAATTTCAATCATAAGTCCGAGCATAATGCCCCAATAACCTAATCCTTCAAAAAATGTTAATACTGAATGAATAAAACTACTTAACATTGTTGCACCTTCTAATTTATGAATTTTGAATATAAGCCCCTTTATTTAACAATATAAAAGGTTCACTATATGTAGATTATACCTTATTTATATAGGGGATTGCCATTTCAATTCTTTTATGTCTCTCATAAGTATTATAGTAAAGGATATAAGCCATGTTTTCATGAAGAGATAATGAAAAGATTATTAAAAATTTCTCATATTTAAAGAGAATGAAAGGGTTAGTAGACTGAAAATTTTGTATAATGATGTGAGTGTTGAATTTACAAAGGGGGAGAAGTTATGCGTTTTACAGATCCTATTTACGGATCAATTACTATTCAAGATAGAGATATTATACGATTGATCGATACGAAAGCGTTTCGAAGGTTGGCTCATATTAAACAACAAGGACATACATATTTTTTACACGAGAACGCAATACATACGAGGAACGAACATTCAATAGGTGTATATGTACTAGTTAATAAAGTGATAGAACATCTTACGGAGATTGGTGACATTCATTTGTCAGAATATGAGCGAAAGTTAGTATCTACTGTAGCCCTTCTACACGATGTTGGACATGGTCCATATTCACATTGTTTTCAGCAAATATCAGGTGAGGATCATGGTGATTGGACTGTTCGAATGATTCAGGAGGATGAGGAAATACGCACGATTTTAAATCAGACTTCTGGATTATTAGAAGATGTAACGAAAGCTTTAACCGAAGATGGAGTTTTTCCGATTATAGATGAGCTATTATTTAATTCATTAGGAATGGATCAATTAGATTTTTGGAATAGAGATTTATATTATTCCACGCTTGAATTGGAGGGCTTACGAATAGAAGAATTGATTGCTAATATGCGTTTTATTAACGGTAAACTTGTTATTGAAGAATCAGGAATCCCTTTGATCGAACAACTAATGAAAATAAAAGAAGGGCTTTACAATAATGGCTTTGGCCATCCATTTGTAATAGGGAAAGACTTATTAATACAATCTATTTTTAAAAAGGTAGAGGAGAAAAATCTTTCGTTCTATACTCCTGAGTTACAAAATTTCTTTCATAAAGGGGAGAGGTTAGAAGTAGAGGACTTTCTTCCGTTACAAGATGAAATGATTTTAAATGAAATAAAGTATTTTGCAAAATCAGACGACATAGAAATAGCGGCGTTAATCCAGCTATATTTTTCAGCTTCTAAAAGTTTATCATTTGAAAAGGGACTAGAGGGTGATTTTAAAAAGGAAAATAGCACCTTAGCAGTAATAACTGAAAAAAAGGCTTACAGTTCATACATGGGTGGTATTTATGTTTATAGTAATGATCAGTTAGAGGATATTATAGAACAATCACCTTTCATTCAAGAGATAGTAAAATTGCCTAAAAAAGAATATGCGTATTCAAATTAAATTGGTTCGAAAATTTAAAAATGAATGAGGTGGAAATATGGATTGGAAAGAACGTCTTTTAGAATTGGATGATATGCCAATTATATTAGAATGGTATAACGACGAAGATTTACATAACATAGCAGATGTGAAATCATTTAAGCGATATACAATCGAAGAGCTTCGGCAGTATTGGACTGGAAAATTGTCGCGGTCTTATGCGAGTTATCATGTAATAGTAGTAGAGGATGAAGTAATAGGGAGAGTCGGATTAAAAAAGAAGCAATATGACGATGCGTGCGTGATGGAATACTCTATCCTCATTGGTGTTTCGAATTTATATTCAAAAGGGCTTGGAACGGAGATTACAAAGTATTTTATTAGTAAATCATTTTTAAATCCGGATATACAAGCCGTTGTATTGCAAGTTAGGGAAGATAATAAGAGGGCCATTCGTTGTTATGAGAAAGCTGGATTTAAAAAAGAAAAGTCGTATATAGAGAATCAAGTGAAAGTGTATGATATGCATAGAATTAAGAAAGAGGAAAAAATTACATATAATTAATTCTGAATGTACTGTAAATTCAGGGAGGGAAATGAAATACATGAAACATAAAATTGCTTTACTGGCCGATGTCCATGGTAATGCAACTGCTTTAAAAGCAGTTATCGAAGATTCTATTAAAGAAAGTGTGACTGATTATTGGTTTTTAGGAGATTTAATTATGCCTGGGCCTGGATCGAATGATTTATTTGAGATGTTAGAGAGTATTAACGTTGATACTTATGTTCAAGGGAATTGGGAAGATAGCTTTCTTGATGTGCTTAATAAAAACATTGATATTAATAACGCTACTGATATTTATGTTTCTAGATTAGTGCAGTATCAATGTGAAAATCTGGATAAAAACTATATAAATCATATTAAAAATCTACCATTACATATAACAAAACGGGTGAATGATTTATCTATCAGTATTAGTCATAATTTACCAAATATAAATTATGGAGGAGATTTATGGCCCACTAATAATCAGGAAAATTTTGATCAGTTATTTGATCATGATTATGATATTGCAATTTACGCTCATACCCATCACCAATTGTTACGCTATAGTAGCAATGATCAATTAATTATTAACCCAGGAACTATTGGACAACCTTTTTACAGATGGGACAAGTTAAACTCTGACCTACGTGCTCAGTATGCAATTCTTGAAATTGATGAGGCAGGGATTGCAGAGGTGAGATTTAAAAAAATTTCTTATGATGTAGAAAAGGAATTAAAAAATGCTATTAATAAACAACTTCCGTATATTGATTTATATCGAGAACTGCTCGAAACAGGAAAAACCCATACTCATGATATTGAATTATTACAAAAGATTAATGATAAATTCAATTATAGGGATGAAGTAATTAGATTTATGGAAAAAATCGGTTAGGAATCTAATGGAATGAAATTTAGATTTTAAAAGAATTTCTGATTAAATTGTTTAGTGTAGTTAAGTATCTTACATCGAGGAAAAACAAGCATAACCCTGTTCTCAATATACGACAGGGTTATGCTTGTTTTCGTCTTTAAAATTAAATGCCTTTTTGTTATAAAAAAATAGAAGCAATTCTGCTCCTATTTTTTACGGCTTCACATCTAAATTTTGTAAAAATAACGTTGCTGAAACGTAACGTTTTGCTAGCATTTGTACATAAGCGGTATGTACAGAAAGTGTGGCGATAATAATAGCGTTACGAATTGCTTCGCGTTGTTCGTTATTAATTTGATCGAACTTACTTGCTATTTTATCAGCCTTTTCTTTTACGATATTTTCGATCGTATGAACTGTATCTGTAGCATTTAGTTGTAAGCAATTCCCTTGATTCAGTTCTTCAAATAAAGAAGAATAAGCTACATATAAATGAAGAGGATTAATTAAATCATCACTTCGATCGGCCGGGTCATTTACGATGAGTCGTAATAGTTTGCGAATAGATTCAAAATCAAGCGCTGTTTTTAAATCTTCGACAATGAATAGTAATGCTGCTTGTTCGATTGAGTATTTTTTCCCTTTTTGAGGTGAGCCAATCATTTCTTTTATATCTCGTTTCACCCAGTTTTGCATAGCAGTTACAGAGAAACTCGTGTTTTCAATCTGATTGCCAAGCGCAACTATTTCATTTAAAGAAAAACCGACATCCGTATCGTCAATCTTAATCAATTTTTCAAAAATAGGTGAAAGTGCGGTTGTAATAAAAGCAGTAACGCTTTGTCCGCTTTCAATATCTTTTTTATGTGACTTTGCCCAAGCTTCTTGTAAAATGCCGAGAGGCTTCTTCGTATTCCATCCTCTTAGTGATAGAAGGAGCGTTGCCATTTCGTTTCGTGTGAGATGAAATGTTTCCATCTTTTCACCTCCAAAATTATAAAAAGTTCTTATGAACTTATAATATGTTTTGTTTCATTTAAAGTCAATTCCGTTTTGCTTAATTTTTCCTATGTCATGAAATTGTCGTAAGTAAATAATGCTTGCATATTTCGACAAAAGTTCATATAATAAGTTCATAAGAACCTTTAAAATGGTTTTAAAACAAATCTATCATTCTGAATTTACTAGAAAGGTAGATTTCACATATATCTATATAAAAGGAGAATGGATATAATATGTTGAAAAAACTTGTAGCAGTAATGACAGCATTCATGGTTATCTTTGGGGCTAGTAGCTTTATGTTCGTAGATCATGCGGCAGCGAAAAGTTACAAATCTGGTAAAAAATCATATACACCAAGTTCAGGTCAAAAGTCAAAAGTTGATTTAAACAAAAAAGATTCTAATGTGAATTCACAAAAAACGACAACTGATTCAAAAACAAAAGCAACAAACACAGCGCCAAAAAGTAATAAAGGTGGCTTTATGAAAGGTTTATTACTAGGTGGTCTTGGTGGTTTACTAATGGGTAGCTTATTTGCAAATATGGGAGCTCTTGGTTCTGTATTAGCGTTTATGGTAAATATGTTATTAATGGCTGGTATCGTAATGTTAGCAGTTCGTGCATTTAAATACTTCAAAGATCAACGTAAGAAAAAGGCAGATGAAGTAGCATGGAAACAATAAAAATTTCTGAACAAGAGCTTATAAATGCGCTTTGCGTATATATCGCTGAAAAAAGACAAGTTGGTCCAGAAGAAGTTTCAGTTGAACTAATGTATGATGATGACTACGGTTTCTCTGCAGAAGTAGAGGTAAATGGTCGCCAGCAAATTTTAATTCAAGCAAACTTAATCGAAGCACTACGCTTGTTGCTAGATAGAGAATATAATGTCAATTCATTTGCAGCAAGATTGCAACTTGAATTAGATGATGAAGAAGGCATTTACGCATTAGCGAAATTTAATAATAATGAACAATAAAACTGTTAGAGCTGTATGCTCTAACAGTTTTTTATTTGGATTCATATTGTTAGTATGTTTCTTCTTTTGGGATAAAATCCAATTATTAATAAACTAATGAATTGGTAAAAGCATGTTATTATAATCAAGAATATTTTATGTTAATAGGAGGATATAATGAAAAATAAATTATTAGTAGCATTAGCTACGGTTTGTTTATCTTTAACTGCTTGCAATTCAACAGAACAAACGAAAGATGTACAAGCGAACGAAAAGAAAGATAATAATGTGGAACAACAAACTGGAACTACTAGTCCAAAAGCTAAAGAAATAACAGAAAAAAGTACAGTGGAGAGATTATCTCAAGATCATAATGTGTCATTAGAAGGTGATGGTGAGAATTCTTCTGACTTTTTTGAATTGAAATCTGGATTTGTCATTGCTGAGGTAGAACATACAGGAGAAAGTAATGCGATTCTTGAGTTGAAAGACGAACAAGGTAATGACGCTGGTTCACTTTCAAATTTTATTGGTAATGGAAAAGAAAAAAGGTTAGTTCTCATAAAAAAGAGCGGTAAATATTTCATTAATCCTACAGCGGATGGTCATTGGAAAGTTAATATGTCACAGTCTATTTCAATGGATAAAGTAATAACAACTCCGGGAACAATTAGTGGCCATGGATCTGATGCTGTTTTTGTAAAACTTGAAAAAGGCTTGAAAGAGTTACATGGTGTACATATGAACGGTGAAAGTAATTTTATTGTTGAATTAAATGATAGTATAGTATTTAATGAAATTGGTGCAGCTGATACAACGAAAAAAATGCCTGTAAAAGAAAACGGTATACATATATTCACTATTCAAGCAGATGGTGATTGGACAATTGAAGTGAAATAATTTGAAAAGCTCCCCTTATTATTGTTGATAAGGGGAGCTTTTTGTCATAGAAAGTGTAGTATAAGAATATTAAATAATTTCTTGTTGCTTATATGAAGTATCTTTTTTAGAATGAAAATCACGCCAAAGTTCATTCATCTTCCGTCTACCAACATCAACCATCGGATTAAACTGAATCGCAGCTTTCTGACGTACAGTGTGAACATTTTGAATTGCTTGTTGTAAATGTTTTTCAACCGAATTAGATGTTTTATTAGCTTGTTTTAGGATTGAATATCCAGCGACTGTTCCTTGCACCATCGCGATTTTTCCGCTTTCAATTCCAGTAATATTTCCAGCTACAAATAAACCTGGAAGAGGGGTTTCCATTTCTTCTGAATGAAGTGGGACATGTCCGCCTAATTCTGGAATGTAATGGAAAGGGCATCCCGCTACAGCCGCAAGCTCAGCAAGCGGATATAAACCTCCGGCTATACAAACGAAGTCTGCCTCATATATCTTTTCTGATCCGTTAATAATATTCCCTTTAGAGTCAATGTTAGCAACACGAACACCTTCAACTTGTTCCGCTCCGATAATCTCAAGTGCAGCTTTACGAAGATGAAGCGGCGTCCCGTTTATTTTCATGCCGCTATTTGGATAAAATGTTAATCCAACTTTTCGAATCCAATCATATTTCATAAAACGGCTACCTATACGTAGGAAGGGAGATGGGGCGAGGTGAGCCGCATTTAAGAGTGAGTTTAAAACTTCTTCTGGTTCACCGGCTTTTTGGCTTAACTCACTTTTTTCAGGAAGTACAATATGTTCTACTTTAATTCCAGCTAATTGTAATTCATTTAAAATGGCGAAAGACAAAATGTTAGCGCCAATTATGATTCCTTTTTTTCCAACTTGCACGCGGTGAACATTTGTCATAACTTGAGCTGCTCCAATTGACATAACTCCTGGAAGTGTCCAGCCAGGTAGGGGAATAGAATACTCCGCAGCCCCAGTAGCAATTAGTACGAACGGTGCTTCTAACGTACCGATATTTGTATGCACGAACCAACAACTCTCCTCTTTATCTAAATTATAGACGGAAACACCGCACCGAATATCGACTGAAAGAGATTTTGCTTCTTCGTGAAGACGTTTTGATTCTTCTATTCCGTTCCACCATTCCCCAGTAGGCTCTTGATGCAACTGTCCTAACAATCTCCCGCCCGGCTTCATAAATTCATCAATAACAAGTACGTTAAGTCCAAAACGTGCACAAGAGATGGAAGCTGATAATCCTGCTGGTCCTGCACCAATAATAATTACATCGATCATCGCTTTTTCACCATCGCTCTCACGATATTTGGATGCTGTTTTCCGCTGTCAACAACCATATCGTTTTCAACTACAGTTAAGCAAGTTCGTACATTCGTTTGATTGTTTACAGTCACGCGGCATTCAGAACAATGCCCGATATTACAATAAATACCTCGCGGAGTTCCGCTATCTTCATGCACTCTTAACGTTCTTATTCCGTTTGCAAGTAGAGCGGCCGCTATCGTTTCATGTCCATATGCTTCATATTGTTGACCATTAAATTGAAAATTGATATGCTGACTACTATTTAAACTTCCTAAAATAGGGTGATGTGTAATTCTACTCATTGATTGTCACCTACCGCTCCAAAAGTAACTGCACGCACTGGCGGTTGATATTTTAATGGAATTTCATTTTGGGATATGTTAGGATTCGCATTTTCTACCATTCGTTCTATCGTCATTCTACATGTTCTACCGCCGCAAAAACCCATACCAGCACGTGTTCTTAGTTTTAGCTCACGAGCTGAGCAATTATATTCAGCAATTGTCGATTGAAGTTGTCCGTATGTAACTTCTTCACAGCGACAAACAATTAAGTTCTCTTTATTCGTCATATGTATTCCTCCTCTAGTTCGGTTTACATAAATTATTATGCAAAAACTATGCCAATATAGAGGAGGAGAGGGATTATCCCGCTATTTGCTGGGCAGTAAGACACCACCTCAAAATTCAGTGAAAGCAAAGAAGTTAGGTGGGGGTCGGGCTGCCCGTAAAAGCCCGATTGGTGAGGGCTGATAATCAAGTGGGGATGACCACTGATTAAAGTTTCACTTTATTGTAATCCCAGTCTTTTTAAACGGTTATATAAAGTGGCCCTCGTTACGCCAAGTTGTTTCGCACATTCTAATTTATTACCATCTAAAATACGTAAAGCTCTTTCAATTACCTTTTTCTCGTGCTCATCCATTTCTTCTTGTAAAGAAAGAATCGTATTATTGTTGCTGAGTAATAGGGAGTGAGCTGTATGATTGTCTAAAGTTTCATTTGTATGAAATGGTAAATATTCTTGTTTAATAATGCCGTCTGTCGCAAATACGACGAGTCTTTCAACTACGTTTCGGAGCTCGCGAATATTACCAGGCCAATTGTAATGAAGTAGTTCATGCATAATATTTGAAGGTAAGTCTCGAATAGGCCTGTTATAGTTTATTGAAAAATCGTTTAAAAAGGAGTACGTCAATTCGATAATATCCTCTCGTCTTTCGCGCAGCGGTGGAATAAGCAAGCTAACTACATTTAAGCGATAGTATAAATCTTCTCGGAAAGTTCCTTTTCTCATTTCTTCTTGTAAATCACGGTTTGTAGCAGCGATAATGCGGAAATCAATATTTATTTCTTTTTCTCCACCAACTCGGTAGTACTTTCGTTCCTGCAGTACACGCAAAAGTTTCACTTGCATATCGAGCGGCATTTCGCCTATTTCATCGAGGAATAAAGTACCGCCTTGTGCAAGTTCTATTTTACCTTTCTTACCTTTACTATTTGCACCAGAAAACGCCCCGCGCTCGTAACCAAATAATTCACTTTCAAATAACGCTTCTGGGATTGCGCCGCAGTTAATTGAAATGAAAGGGGCATTTGCTGTTTCGCTTGCTTCATGAATTGCTTTCGCAAACACTTCTTTTCCAACTCCGCTTTCTCCGAGTATTAAGACCGTAGATTTCACTGAACAAACCTTTCTAGCTAATTGAATCGTTCTTTGTATAACAGGGCTTTTTCCATTCATCGCAAGGAAAGGGTCGGATGTATCTTTATATTTTGCTACTTCTTGTTCTAAACGGTGCATTTCATGCGACATATTAAATAGTTTTTCATTTAATACGACTTGATTTGTAACATCCGTTTCTGAAACGACTGCTCCAATAATTTTATCGTTGCAATAAACTGGGTTTGAATTAATTAATACGAACAAATCTGGACGTGGCTGATGGAACTGAGCAATTATGCTTTTTCCGTCATGTAATGATTGCAGAATTTCTAAATCTTTATAATCAAAAAAACGGGTGATGGGTTGTCCGATAATTTCATTATGGTTCACTGAAAAAATCTTTTCAGCGCCATCTGTCCAAGTACGAACGCATTCTTTATCATCGATGACTGTAACAGAAGAATCAGACGTTTGAATAACAGTGTTATAAAAAGCTAGTAGTTCATTGTAATACTTATAAAGAAAAGGAATCAGTTGCTGAGCAGTTATACAGCATAAAGGCTCTTGATTTTCTTTAATGATGACAACGGCTAGTTCATGAGAAAATGCGTCGATTAAAGTAGTGAAAGAGTCATCTTCATATATAACTGTGCACCTCCATTCCTCAGTAGGTGAATGGAGGTAATAAAATTTTTCACCTACCTGTTTCATGCGCTTAACGATACTTGTACGATCAATTGATAAAATTTTTATAAACTCTTTTATTGTTGGGAATGAAAATGCCATATTGCCCTCCTATTATGTATAAAAATTTAGACAGTGATAAAAAAATAATACACCTATTTACGATAAATTTAAAATATTTTTACAAATAAAAATTATTTCATATAAATAGTTCTGTATGTAGAGTTGGCACACCAATTGCATAAATAGAAAGTGAGAGATTTAGGAGAAAGGAGGGGCGCTATGTGAGACACTGTGACGTTTTAATAATAGGCGGTGGTATTATAGGCTGCTCTATCGCGTACTATACATCAGAATACGGAAGAGACGTAACAATCATCGAAAAAGGGGAATTTGTCAGTGGGACGTCTTCACGGTGTGACGGGAACATTTTGGCTATTGATAAAGACCCAGGGTTTGATAGTCAAATGTCGTTAGTAAGTCAAAATTTAGTAACTGAATTAAGTGAAGAGTTGGAGCACTCATTTGAATATAGAGCGCCAGGAAGCATTCTCGTTTGTGAATCAGACGAAGAGATGGAGGCAGCACAGCAATGGGTAAATCGTCAAAAAGAAGCTGGATTACCGTTTCGAATGCTTGATAGGCAAGATATAAAAGAAGAATCACCATTTTTTGCAGATGATTTATTGGGTGGTTTAGAATGTGCAACGGATTCAACTGTAAATCCATATCTTCTTGCTTTTTCACTTCTTACAGAATCGAAGAAATTTGGTACAAAAGCTTTTAATCATACGGAAGTTAAAGAAGTGAAAAGAGATATAGACGGTTCCTTTATTGTAGAAACGACAAATGGAACGTTTACTGCGAAACAAGTGGTGAACGCAGCCGGTGTGTGGGCTCCTAAAATTGGACAGATGTTAGATGTGAATATCCCAATTGAACCGAGAAAGGGACATATTATTGTAGCTTCAAGGCAACAACACGTTGGCTGCCGTAAAGTAATGGAATTTGGTTATTTAATTTCTAAATTTGGTGGAAAACGAAAAGTGGATGCTTTAACTGAGAAATACGGGGTAGCTCTTGTATTTGAACCGACAGAAAGCCAAAATTTTTTAATTGGTAGTAGTAGAGAGTTTGTAGGGTTTCATACGAAGATAAATAACGAGGTTATTAAATGTATTGCAAATAGAGCAATTCGTTTTTATCCGAAAATGGCAGATATGATGGTGATTCGTTCATATGCTGGATTACGCCCGTGGACAGAAGATCATTTGCCAATCATTTCAGGAGTGGAACATATTCCGAACTACTTTATAGCAGCAGGACATGAAGGTGATGGAATTAGTCTTGCGGCAGTTACTGGGAAAGTGATTGAAGAGTTATTAAATGAAAAAGAAACAATCATTCCTATTGAACCACTTCGTTTGAGTCGTTTTACAGAAAGGGTGTTAAACGGATGAGGTCACAAAGAGTCTTTACGACGATTGATACACATACAGGAGGGAATCCAACGAGGACATTAATTAGCGGACTTCCTAAGTTAATTGGAGAGACGATGGCAGAGAAGATGTTACATATGAAAAAGGAGTATGACTGGATTCGGAAATTGTTAATGAATGAGCCACGTGGTCATGATGTAATGTCAGGAGCACTATTAACAGATCCGTGTCATCCTGAAGCTGATATAGGTGTTATATACATAGAGACAGGTGGATATTTGCCGATGTGTGGCCACGATACAATCGGTGTATGTACAGCTTTAGTTGAATCAGGTTTAATTCCAGTAATTGAACCGGTTACTTCTTTAAAGCTAGATACACCAGCTGGCTTAGTTGAAGTAGATATTTCTGTTCAAGATGGGAAAGCGAAAGAAGTCTCCTTCTGTAACATACCAGCTTTTTTACTGAAAAATATTTCTGTACACGTCGAAGAAATTGGAACTGTAGAGGCGGATATTGCGTATGGAGGGAATTTTTATGCCATTATCGATGCGAAGTCAGTTGGTTTAGAGTTAGTACCAGAAAACGCATCTACAATCATTGATAAGGCGATTCATATTAGAAATACAATTAATGAGAAGTTTGAAATCATTCATCCAGAGTATTCGTTTATAAGGGGATTAACACATGTTGAATTTTATACAGATCCTACTCATGAAAGTGCGCATGTGAAAAATACAGTTGTTGTTCCGCCAGGAGGAATTGATCGATCTCCATGTGGCACGGGAACATCAGCGAAGTTAGCTGTATTATACGCTCATAAAAAAATTAAAATCGATGAAGAGTTTATTCATGAGAGTATCGTTGGCTCATTATTTAAAGGGTGTGTCATAAATACGACATATGTGGAAAATATTGAAGCTGTAATAACGAAAATTACAGGATCAGCTTGGCTTATGGGTATGCATAGATTTTTTTACAATGAAAAGGATCCACTTAAAGAAGGCTTTTTGCTAATTCCGCCGATGGAACATGAAACGGAGGATGTAAAATGAATATTCAAAAAATGTATACAGCAGTAGACGTACACGTAAATGGCGAGGCGTTTCGTGTAATGAAAGACGTACCATGCAAATACTATTACAGTTTGGAGCAATTAAACGAACAATTTTCAGGTGAATTAGCAGAAGAAATGAAGCTTTTATTAAATGAACCACGTGGTTTTATCGGTTTAAATGGGTGTATTGTCGTTCCTTCTATTCATAATGAAGTGGATGCAGCTGTATTGTTTTTTAATCATGAAGGATCCATTCTTCTTCATTACGGAGGCATTGTCGCAGTAATAACGATGTTACTAGAAAGCGGGTATTTAAAAAAGAGAGAGTCTAATCAATACAAAATCGAAACGCTATCTGGCATATTTTCAGTGGATGCATATGTAGAGAATGATGAAGTTGTATCTGTTTCGTTTGAAAGTAAACTATGTTATATGATTGAAAAAAATTTAAAGATTGGTAATATAAGTTACTCTCTCATACAGGCAGATAAAGTATATGCAGTTGTAGAAAAGGATACGTATTCGCCAGAAATCAGTATTGAAAACATCTCTAAATTAAAAAAATGGGGTGAAGCTACACTTCAAAATATACAAAAACAGTCATTAATAAAAAGACTTATTTTAGTAGATTCTATGCAAAAAGAAAAGAACCATATAAAGTCGATTACATTTCATGAAGATAACTTTATAGTACGTTCACCAGGTTTTGTTTCTACTATTGTGTCTTATGTTCATGCTTTATTTAAAAATGAATATATAGCGGATAAACCTTTTAAAAATGAAAGTATTTTTAATAGCTTTATAACAGTAGAAAAAGTGAAGAAAGAAGAACTCGGATACATTTTCCGATTTGAAAGTAGAGGGTTTATTACAGGTATGCAAACATTTATATTAGATCCTACCGATCCGTTTCCAACAGGTTTCTTATTAAAATAATATGTTAAAGGGAGAGATAAAGATGCAAAATATTAAAGGGGCATTTCCAGTATTAATAACACCAATGGATGAGTTTCAAGAGATTGATTGGAAAGGTGTAAAACAAAACGTAAACTACTTTATTGAGCAAAAAGTAGCTGGAATTATTATTAATGGAAGTACGGGAGAATTTGTTAGTTTATCAAAAGAAGAACGATTTAACATGGTAGAAACAGTATTAAAAGAAGTTGATGGCCGTATTCCAGTTATTGTTGGAACTGCTGCGGAGACGACGAAAGAAACGATTGAATATACGAAACATGCAGAAGCGCACGGAGCAGATTGTGCCTTAATTATAAACTCGTATTACTGTAAACCGAAAGAAGAGGAAATTTATTTTCATTTTAAAGAAATCTCAAACGCTGTAAATATACCAATTATGCTATACAATAATCCATTTACTTCTGGTGTTGATATGAGTACAGAGCTAATGCTCCGTATTGGAAAAGAATGTGAAAATGTTACACATATTAAAGAATCTAGCGGAGATATTCGAAAAGCGAGAGATTTAGTAAGACAAGGCGAAGGTGCTTTTCAAGTCTTCTGTGGATCTGAAGATTTAGTTATGGAATCTTATTTAGTTGGTGCATCGGGATGGGTTTCAGTAGCAGGAAATATCGTTCCAGGACTCGTTACGAAAATGTATGAGCATTTTCAAAATGGTGAATTAGAAAAAGCGTGGGAAATGAACGATGCTATTTTACCTCTTTGTGAGTTTCTTGAAGGATCAGGAAAGTATGTGCAAATCGTTAAACGTTCAATGGAATTACATGGGCAAGTCGGAGGACCTTCTCGCTATCCGAGATTAGGATTAACGGAAGAAGAAGATCAAAAGCTTCAAACGATTTTATCAGAAATTGCAGCTCATGCAGCTGTTTAAATAAGGAGGAGAGTATATATGTTAACGACAAACATTGAGCTGAAACCAAAAGTGAAAGCGTTTTTAAATGAAGAAATTAAAATGTTTATTAATGGCGAATTTGTTCCTTCTATTAGTGGGAAGACGTTTGAAACATACAATCCAGCGACAGAAGACGTTCTAGCGGTTGTATGTGAAGCGCAAGAAGATGATGTTGATATCGCAGTAAAAGCGGCAAGATTTGCTTTTGAATCAGGCCCGTGGGCAGAGATGACTACTGCTGAAAGAGCACATCTTATTTATAAATTAGCAGATTTAATTGAAGAGCATAGAGAAGAATTAGCACAGCTGGAAGCTTTAGATAATGGAAAACCATATCAAGTAGCACTTGATGATGATATTGCAGCGACTGTAGAAAATTACCGCTATTACGCGGGATGGGCTACAAAAATTATCGGGCAAACAATTCCAATTTCAAAAGATTATTTAAATTACACACGCCATGAACCGGTTGGCGTTGTAGGTCAAATTATTCCGTGGAATTTTCCGCTCGTTATGTCTTCTTGGAAAATGGGAGCCGCTCTTGCGACAGGTTGTACGATTGTATTAAAACCAGCAGAGCAAACACCTTTATCTTTACTATATACAGCGAAGCTTTTTAAAGAAGCTGGTTTTCCAAACGGTGTCGTAAACTTTGTACCAGGTTTCGGACCTGAAGCAGGAGCTGCAATTGTAAACCATCATGATATTGATAAAGTAGCTTTCACAGGTTCAACAGTTACAGGGAAATACATTATGCGTCAATCTGCAGAAACAATTAAACATGTAACATTAGAACTTGGTGGTAAGTCACCAAACATCATTTTAGAAGATGCTGACTTAGAAGAAGCGATTAACGGTGCGTTCCAAGGAATTATGTATAATCATGGTCAAAATTGTAGCGCAGGATCTCGAGTTTTCGTTCATCGAAAGCATTATGAAACAGTCGTAAATGAACTTGTGAAAATGGCAAATAACGTGAAGCTTGGAGCAGGTATGGAGGCGGAAACTGAAATGGGACCGCTCGTATCTAAAAAACAACAAGAGCGTGTGCTAAATTACATTGAACAAGGAAGAGCTGAAGGTGCTACTGTTGCAGCGGGCGGTGAACGTGCATTTGAAAAAGGTTATTTTGTACAGCCAACAGTATTCACAAATGTTACAGACAATATGACAATCGTTAAGGAAGAAATTTTCGGACCAGTTGTCGTTGTACTCCCGTTCGATTCGACAGAAGAAGTAATTGAAAGAGCAAATCGCTCGTCTTACGGGCTTGCTGCGGGCGTATGGACACAAAATATTAAAACCGGACATCAAGTTGCCAATAAATTAAAGGCAGGAACAGTGTGGATTAATGATTATAACTTAGAAAATGCAGCTGCACCATTTGGTGGATATAAGCAATCTGGTGTTGGACGTGAGTTAGGTTCGTATGCGCTTGATAACTATACAGAAGTGAAAAGTGTTTGGGTAAATATAAAGTGAAACGCTATTCGCTGAGGAGCTTTACTGCCTGCGAATAGCAGGATAGAAGAATAAAAGAATGATGAAATATAGTAAGAGATGCGGACAACTGGTAGGTAGGATAAAGGTTGTCCGTTTTCTTATATATAAAATTGCTTTTTCAAAAGAATGATAAGGGGGATTTGGATGGAGCAGTTAGTAGAATGGTTAGTAGGGCAAGTTTGGAGTATTGGCTTAGTTGTTTTCGCATTAGGAGCAGGAGTGTATTTCACAATTGCAACTCGTTTTTTACAAATTCGCTATTTTAAGGAGATGATTAAACTATTATTTGAAGGGAAGAGCTCGGAGACTGGGATATCATCCTTTCAAGCATTTTGTTTGGCGTTATCAGGTAGGGTTGGAATTGGTAATATCGCAGGAGTAGCGACAGCTATCGCTTTCGGCGGACCTGGAGCTGTATTTTGGATGTGGGTGATGGCATTATTAGGAGCAGCTAGTGCATTTGTTGAATCAACATTAGCACAAGTATATAAAAGTAAAGTAGGCAATGAATACCGTGGTGGTACGCCATATTTCATTGAGAAAGGCTTGAAAATGAAATGGTTTGCGGTCATTGTAGCGGTCGTTGTAACACTATCATATGGCGTTTTATTACCAGGTATTCAATCGAGTAGTATCGCAGTTGGATTTGAAAATTCTAATGGTATTAGCAAATATATAACTGGTATATTTTTAGTTGTATTATTGGCAGCGATTATTTTTGGTGGAGTAAAGAGAATTGCAGGCGTTTCACAAATGTTAGTTCCATTTATGGCAATTGGGTATGTAATTGTTACATGTATCGTATTAATTGCGAATGTAACGGAAATTCCAAGTATGTTTGCTTTAATTTTCTCAAGTGCATTTGGTGTAAATGAAATGTTTGGAGGAATCGTTGGGGCAGCTATTGCATGGGGAGTAAAGCGTGCAGTATTTTCAAACGTTGCTGGTGTAGGAGAAGCAACATATAGCTCTGCAGCTGCTGAAGTATCGCATCCTGCAAAACAAGGGTTAGTGCAAGCTTTTTCTGTATATATCGATACAATTGTAGTATGTACAGCGACAGCTCTTATGATATTAATAACAGGTATGTATAATGTTATACCTGAAGGGAAAAGCGCAATTGTACGGAATATAGGAAATGTGGAAGCAGGTCCAATTTATACACAACAAGCAGTTGAAACTGTTATGACCGGATTTGGTCCAATATTTATTTCAATCGCAATCTTCTTCTTCGCATTTACAACTTTGCTTGCTTATTACTATATCGCTGAAACGACGCTTACTTATTTAGATCGTGGGCTCAAATATAGCTGGTTAAAACCAGTATTAAAAATTGGATTTTTAATTATGGTATACATCGGTAGTGTAGAATCAGCTTCGTTTTTATGGAACCTCGGAGATTTAGGAATTGGTAGTATGGCATGGTTAAACCTTATAGCAATCCTATTGTTAAGCAAAACTGCATTAAAAGTGTTAAAAGATTATGAAACGCAGAAAAAAGAAGGAAAAGATCCGGTTTTTGATCCTAAAAAAGTAGGAATTGAAGGTTTAACGATTTGGGAAGAGCGTAGTAAAGAGGTTGAAAGGATAAGCTCTAAAGAAAAAGTGTCGGTGGATAATGAGCTGAAACTGTAGACGTGCAAATTTAAAAGTTAAATAAACTGAAAATTCATTCTATTTTTAAGGTAAATATTTGTATATGTCCTTCATTTTATCTCATACTAAAGTAAGTGTGAATAAAATGAATGGAGGATATACGATGGAAAATCAACAATATGGATCTATAAATGATGTATTACTTCATTACAAAGAAGGTATAGGGAATTTTACGCAACAAATCCCTGAAATTGCAGAAACATATAACGCTTTTACACAAGCATGTTTTCAGGAGGGTACATTAACTAAAAGAGAAAAGCAGCTCATTGCATTAGGGATTAGTTTAGCAACACAAGACGAATATTGTACGATTTATCATACGAAGGGCTGTATCGACCAAGGATGTTCTGATAAAGAAATTTTAGAAGCTTGTGGTGTTTCAGCCGCGTTTGCTGGGGGAGCTGCAATGAGTCAGGCAGTAACCTTAGTACAAGAATGTCTGGTGGAATTGAAACATCAAAGTCATTAAACAAGAAAAAGCCCTCCTTGAAAAAATTATTTTAAGGAGGGCTTTTTAGTTTAGCCTAATTTTTTTGGAAGAGTTTCAATTGTTTCATATAATCAATAGCTTTTGTTTTATTACTCTGTTTAGAAACATATTGTAGCTCGTTTAAATCTCTATAATAACTATTAAATATTTCTTCAGAAAGTATGCCGTCAGAGATAGCTTTTTTTATTGCACAGTGTGGTTCATTTGTATGCGAACAATTAGAAAATTTACATTTCCGAGATATACCCGTAATATCTTCATATCCAAAATCAAAGTTACCTTTATGTTCTATCAAGTCAAATCCCATTTTACTAATAATTATTCCCTCCAATTTTGAAAGAGTTTTTTAGAATCATACATACAAATTTTAGCGTTTTTAAGTTGTGTTTATTTTAATATTCTATATTTTTATAAATCGATGTCTCTATATCAGGGAGAAGTGTGTATATGCTCTTACCAATTAAAGATTCTAATTCTTTCTTAATTGCATAGAATCCCTTCCAATGTAAAGAAGTATGAGAGGTTGTGCCATGACGTAAACCAACTGAAATCAATCTTTTTTCAAGAGTAGTAAATCCATCCGCATCAGCGAGAGCGTCGCAAAGAGTAATTACTTTATTGTATAAGTCATAGTCACTATTTTTATTCAATATTTCAATTAACCGGCTTTCCATATAATCAGGAACAATGCTCCACTCCGCTGCGATATCTATATGTTCATTTTTGCAAGGAAATGAATGCGTCACACATATAATGGCGTTTCCTGTATACCCTAAATCATTCATATACATATAACCATCATAGGAATGAATAACAGATTTAGTAAAACCTTTATATCTTCCTATGTCATGCAGGAGGGCAGCGTTGTATGCTATATCAGCATCTAGGTCGTACCCATTATTAATAAGTTCAACAACTATCTTTTCAGTTGCAAGGGCAACATTACGTGAATGATCGAACCACGGACCTGGGTTTTGTTCATATGCCCACTGGAGTAATTCTCTTGCATATGTCCTATCTAATATATATTTCATATAGGTATCCTTTCTCTAAAAAATCATATATTTAATAATTTCATCTTAGAATTTCATTATTCCTTCTTTAAAAGTTGTTACAATGAAATAAAAGGGGGAAAAGTAATGCGAAATTTAGTAATTGAAGAAATTAAGCAACTAGAAAATGATATTGAAGAGCTTTCTGAACTGTTGAAAACTGTAGTAGATGATGGGGCGTCAATAGGTTTTTTACCTCCACTAGAAGAAAAAGAAGCAGCGAAGTATTGGCAAACTGTATTAGCACCAGAAGTGATATTGTATGTTGCTAAAATAAACAATGAAGTGGCGGGCAGTGTTCAATTACATTTAGTTACAAAGCCTAACGGGATACATAGAGCTGAAATTTGCAAGTTAATGACTCATCCAAACTTTAGACGTAACGGTATTGGACGTTCACTTATGCAAAAAGCAGAGGAACGAGCAAAGCAAGAAAACAGGTCTCTTTTAGTGTTAGATACTAGAGAAGGAGATCCCTCGAATAGATTGTACAAGTCGTTAGACTATCAAGAATCCGGTAAAATACCAGGGTATGCAATTTCTCCGAATGGTGAGTTAGATGCAACAGTAATTTATTATAAAATGATTTAGTTTTTTATTTGAAAAGGGAGATAATTTCAAACGACATATTTGTTATTATGTCTGTGTGTTGATTTGCAAAAAAGATTAATAATTCAAAATAAAGTTTGGTGAAATCCTGTATAATAGTTTTTTTCTTTTGACCCTTTAACTTCATCTGGAATGTTTAATTTAAAGGGCTAGTCTGTAGAGAATTTTAACAGTTTTTTAGATTTTGATTTTGAAGTCTTTTGGTGAATATTAAATGTTAATCTAAAAGATGGAGGTTGCTGTCATGTTGAAACTGTTTCAATATAATTGGCAAGTTCGTGATGAGTGGTTTACATTGTGCGAAGACATGCCGGATGAAGAACTATTAAAGAAACGGGTCGGTGGGTTCGGTAGTATCCTACATACTTTATTTCACATTGTAGATGTGGAATATATGTGGATCTTAGGTTTGCGAGGTGAGCCAGTTCCTGAGGAGCCATTGTTTGAAGAGTATGCCAGCTTGCAAAAAGTAAAAAATCTCTCAGCTCAATATCACGAGAAAGTGAAGCCATTTGTGACATCTTGGACAAATGAAATGGATTCTCGGAAACTTTCAGAAACTGATTTCAATGAAGAACCGATTAGCTCTAGAGACGCATCAATTAGGCGCCGAGTCATTGAATGTACACACGGAGAGATAATACGTCATGTCATTGTCCACGAAATCCACCATATCGGCCAGTTATCTATATGGGCACGTGAAATAGGAAAGGAGCCTGTTTCCGCAAATCTGAGAGGAAGAGGGCTATTCGATAATTAGACTGCCTTTGCCAATTTCGTAATTTATTTATAAACGAATGGTTTAATTGAGTATATTTAAAGCGTGTTTAGATCAATCTTTTTCAAAACACACTTTGTCTTTGTATTATTTTATCTAGCTTTATAGAGTTAATGTAATCAAACTTTTTTCGAAGCTACACTGTGATATATAATTGTAAGTAATTATTAACTACTTTAACGCCGTTTGTATTTTCAGACGGTGTTATAAGTATTTAACAATAAAACGACAAAATAAATAATAGATTTGATAACTGGTAATTAAAATGTGAAGAAGAATTGATATTTTTGTAGCTAAACGAATTGGAGAAAGTTTTTAGAGGGTTCTTTTAGTAATGCTCTTCCACTTATAATGGATGTAGAGAAGATGACTAGGCAACTATAGTTATTTTCGTTTCATTTTTGGGAAGGGGATGAAAGAATGAAAAAGACAAGTTTACAAAAGATAAAAAAGGTTATGTTAAGTGGTGGGATATTACTTACTGGATTATTAACATTTGGATTTTCAGAAAAGGCTTCAGCTCATGGGTATGTAGAATCACCAGCGAGCCGATCTTATTTATGTAAGCAAGGGGTAAATGTAAATTGCGGTCCAGTTCAATATGAACCACAAAGTGTAGAAGGAATAGGTGGCTTTCCGCAATTAGGACCTTCTGATGGACAAATTGCAGGTGCTGGTCATTTTCCTGCTTTAGACGTTCAAGCAGTTGATAGGTGGAAGAAAGTTACGTTAAACGGCGGGATGAATACATTCAAGTGGAAACTAACCGCTCCTCATAGTACGAAAGAATGGAAATACTACATTACAAAGAAGGATTGGAATCCAAATATGCCTTTAACAAGGTCTAGTTTAGATTTAGTGCCGTTCTATGTAAAAAATGATGGCGGAGTTAGACCGGGGACAACAGTAACGCATGAAGCAAATGTACCAACTGACCGTAGTGGCTACCATCTTATTTTAGCTGTTTGGGAGATTGCGGACACTGGAAATGCGTTTTATCAAGTTATTGATGTGAACCTTGTGAATAATGGTTTAAATTCCAATTTTGCTTTTAACAATGTAGTGCAAGTTCCTACACTATTTTAAATTAAATATACATTTTGATCATCTAATTCATTTTAGATGATCTTTTTTATGAAAAATATAGAAGAAAGTACAATTATTTATAAAAAAATGTGTCTAAAATATTGTCATATTTGCTTCTTTAAGATATCCTTTTCATGAAGAGGTGGAAAACATGGAAAAAGTACTAGTTTTCGGGCATAAAAACCCAGATACAGATGCAATTTGTTCTGCGATTGCTTATGCAGAATTGAAAAAAGAATTAGGAATGAATGCTGAGCCTGTACGTTTAGGCGAAATCAGCGGTGAAACTCAATTTGCGTTAGACTCTTTTAAAGTAGAAGGACCGCGTTTTGTTGAGACAGTAGCAAACGAAGTGGACAACGTTATTTTAGTTGACCATAACGAGCGTCAACAAAGTGCTAACGATATCGAATCTGTTCGTGTGTTAGAAGTTATTGACCATCACCGTATTGCTAACTTTGAAACAAGCGATCCTATATACTACCGTTGTGAGCCAGTTGGTTGTACAGCTACAATCTTAAACAAAATGTACAAAGAAAATGGCGTTGCAATTCGTAAAGAAGTTGCAGGTTTAATGTTATCTGCAATTATTTCAGATTCTTTACTATTCAAATCTCCAACTTGCACAGAACAAGACGTAGCAGCAGCTCGTGAATTAGCGGAAATCGCTGGTGTAGATGCAGATAGCTACGGCTTAGAAATGTTAAAAGCTGGTGCTGATTTAAGCGGAAAAACAATGGAGCAATTAATCTCCCTTGACGCTAAAGAATTCCAAATGGGTAACGCGAAAGTTGAAATCGCACAAGTAAACGCTGTTGATACAAACGACGTTCTTGTACACCAAGCGGAACTTGAAAAAGTTATCACTGCAGTAGTAGAAGAAAAAGGTTTAGACCTATTCTTATTCGTTGTAACTGATATCTTAACTAACGATTCTGTCGGTCTTGCGATTGGTAAAGCAACAAACGTTGTTGAGAAAGCATACAACGTAACATTACAAAACAACACAGCTACTTTAAAAGGTGTTGTATCTCGTAAAAAACAAATCGTTCCTGTATTAACAGAAACATTCCAAGCTTAATAATATTGAGTACGGATAAAGAGAAAGGACAAGTAGTCAGATTGGCTGCTTGTTTTTTTCTTTTTTAAAATGACAGAAAATTATAATTTTAAACAAGGAGGTTTGCGTATGTTTAATGGTTCAAAGACGTTAAAAAGGGATGGAAATAGGAAATGTTATGACTTGGAAACGTTGGAAAACAAATTTCAATCACTTTTAAATCAAAATATTTCTTCTGTTGCTGAATTAGAGGAATGGCTAATAAAGGAACAGCGTTTAACCGCTGAAGTAGAAGAGGTGTTAACGAGTCAATTAATTGCTGTGTATAGAGATGCGAAAGACAGTACAATACGTAATCTACATAAATATAACCAAAATAGTATTCAACCACTTTTTAAAAAATACAATGCAAAATTTGATCGGAAATTTAGTGATTGTCCGTTTTCAAAGCTATTGGATGAACGAAAATACGGATACATGAAAAAAGTAAGATTGGTGAACAGCGAATTATTTAATGAAAAGAATATTTCTCTTGCCGTTAATGAGGAGGGTTTTATAACGAAGTATAGAGAAATTATGTCTAACATAACAATCAATTGGAACAACGAAATAAGGACGTACGCATACGTTAAAGCAGAGTTGGATAACCCAAATAGAAGCATTCGTGAAAAGGCATGGCATGCTTTATGTGAAGCACGAAGTGTAGTAAAACCAGAAATAGATTGTATTATGAATGAACTTGTACAATTACGGAATCAAATGGCCCTAAATGCAGGGTTTAACAATTATAGCGAATATATTTTTAAGCTAAAAAACAGAGAATATAGTATTGAAGACTGTTATACGCTTCATGAATCTATAGAGAAGCTGGTTGTACCCGTATGGAAACGATTAGGAAATCTTTTTAAAAAGGATCTTGGTGTAAAAGCGTATCTCCCATGGGATCTTGCTCCTTGTACATTGCAGAAAGTTTCATTTCAAAATTCCAATGATTTATTGGATGGGATTGAAGAGATGTTAAGAAAGACAGATTCATATTTTCATGAGGAATTTATTCATATAAGGAAATCAGGATTAATTGACGTAGAAGAACGGGAAAATAAGGCGCCGGGGGCTGCTTGTTTTACCTTACCTTATAACCAAGAGGTTTTTATTTATTCTAATTTTAGTCCATCATTTAACGCAATTAATGCACTCATACATGAAGTGGGTCATGCACTTCATTTCAATAAACAGTTTAACAATGAAAGTAGTATGCAAGAAAAATATCTTCGTGAAGAAGTAGCTGAGTTGTATTCTCATAGTCTCGAGCTATTACTAATGGATAAACTTAACATTTTTTATAAGGAAGAGAATGAATATAAGAAAGCACAACGAGAACAACTGCATCGAGCTTTGTCTTTATTAATTACGCCAGTTTCAGGTGATCTATTTCAGCATTGGCTCTATACCAATCCAAATCATTCATCAGAAGAACGGGATGAGAAATATCTTGAATTATGTAAAAGGTATAAATTTTCGTCAATCGATATTACAGGCTATGAGGAAGGGCTTGGTGCGAGTTGGATAGAATCGTTCCATTATATTCAGTATCCTTTTTACAAAATTGAATATGCAATTGCACAATTAGGAGCACTACAATTATTTCAAATATATCGGGAGAATCAAGAAAAAGCGATTACTTTCTTTAAAGAGGGAACGAGTACGGATTGGAATGTTTCCATACAGGAAATCTATGAAAATACAGGTGTTACATTTGATTTTTCGCAAGAAACGGTACAAAGTACTGCTGGAGCTGTGTTGAAGTTTATAAGTGAATTAAAATAAGGATAGCATTCGCTATCCTCTTTATTCATAAGATCGTTTCTTGTTTATATAAAATGTAACAATAGCAGTAATAATGAAAATAGGTATTGCGTACGCTTGCCCAACGAATAATTTCCATCCCACATTATTATAGCCGTCAGATGCTGGAATGATAATTGCGATGATACAAACAATAATATAAGCTAATAATGCTGGGAGTATATTTTTCATAATTGTTCACCTCCTTTTTATACTACATTTATATATTGTACTATTAAATAGAGGTTGGGAGATTAAGTGTACTTGATTTTACGAGATCTTTACAAATTCACTAAAGGATGAGGAGTCTGCATGCTGTATGAAAGTGACTTTAGTACGGTGTGTTTATGTAATAATACATATGCTTAATAGATTGTTCTGAAATAAATTAAACTAAATATAGGAGATAATGTAATTTTATCTTTCGAGATAAGTATATAGTATTCTGTAAAAAAATGTACTGGAAAATTGATATTTCATAAGAAATATAGAAGCGAGGTAAGAAATAACAATGAAAAGATTATGCATTATTCCGTGCGGAAAAAAGAAAATTTGGGATAAGTATCCAAATTACGGAGAGGCAGAGGCAAAAGATGTATATATTAGTCCATTCGGAAAAGCATGTCAGGCGTATGCAACTGAGTTTTTCGAGAACTGGGTTATATTATCAGCAAAGCATGGATTTTTAAGACCAAATGATATTGTAAAGGAAAACTATGATCTTGCATTTGATTCAAAGAGTGATGAGGTTATTAGTATTGAACAATTAAAACAACAGATGATTGATAAAGGATTATTTCAGTTTGATGAAATAGTCTTACTTGCAGGGAAGAAACATAAAAAAGTAGTGACGGAGCTATATCCAGAAGAAATCATTACATATCCATTAGAAGGATGTAAAGGGATTGGGTATATGTTGCAGAGGTTGAAGGGGGCTGTGGAAGGGCAGCAGGAAATATAGGCATGAATTAGTACTTGATTCAAATTATATCACATTTATACATTTAAAATAGACTATTAAACAAGCCTTTTTACGCTTTTAAACATAGAATATGATGAATTCTAATATTGTATTAGGGGGAAGCATATTCATGTGTAATAATTGTGGTTGTAGACGTAGAGATTGTAATAGATTTTGGGATGATTTAATGTTTGGTAGATGTAGACGCAGAGATTTTGATGATTGTGGTTGTAGACGTAAACGTGACTGTGATTGTGATGATTGCCGTCGCAATCGTAAACGTGACGACGATGATGACAAATGCCGTAAGTGGTAATTTTCTTTGAAAGAGTACTTTGAAGTAAAGTACTCTTTTTTGTATGAACCTTTTAAATTCCTTTTTGAACGGATTTCTTTTCAATTCCCCATGAATCTTGTTTTATTATTTTTAAAGCTACATTCGTACCATTAGATTCTGTATAAAAGATGTATCCGTGGTTTGATTTAACGTAAGTTGAAGGTTCACTTGTGCAATCTTGTGAACAAGATTTATTGATGAGCTCAATTAATGATAGTTCGCTCGGATCGGTTTTACTTGCATCTATTACGATATCAAGGCTCGTTTTACGATAACCTTGTAAGTTTACATGAAAAGTGTTTTCAATTTCTCCTGTAATGCTAGTATTCATGACTTCAACTGAATTTTTCTTTTCTTGAAGAAATCCGTTTTCATAAAGTAATTTTGTATATCCAAGCCATGCGATTAAAACTATCATGAAAAACATACCAGACATTTTTAGTGTTCGAAGCCGTTTACTAACAATTGTTTCTGAATATTTCATTCAGTCTAATCCTCCAATGTTTTTAATTTAAAGTATGCCTGGGTACATACATTTAGAAGAGGGTGAAAGGTAACGAGTTCTTGATTCAAAAAAGAAAACATCAAAAATTAGATGCTTTCTTTTTGAATGATTATTGTTATCTGTTAGTTACTTGTTTCATAAGAGGTCTTATTTCTTTAACAGGTGGTTTTTTATCATAGGCATCAACGTAAGAAAAGTAATAATTTAAGTTTCTAAGAAGTCCCTTTCCTATTTTTGCGCTTAAGAAGGGGAATACTTGTCCAGTATAATCATCGAGAGATTTACAGTAGTATTTTTCGTCTAAGTATATGCTGTATTTACATGTTAGTTCTACTAATGAGTTACCTTCATCATCAAATACTTCTTTAGAATCAATAATGTCTATTAATGCGAATTTTTCATTCAGATAAACTTTCTTCTTTTTCTCGTGCTTATTTGTGAGAATAAATACGAGACCAATTGCGTTAATCAAACTATTTCCTCCTATAAAAAACGGATATTAATAAAATATATCGATATACGTTAAATGTAAAGAGGAGTAGTGAAATATCATTGATAGAAAGCTAAATAAGCCGATTTGTTTTTTCAAATCGGCTTATTTTTATTGAAATACTTGCGGAAATTGTTTTACGATTGCGTTTGTTATCATGTCGGCCATTTCTAATGCTTCTTTTTCAATTTTATCGTATAGTTTTACACTGGCATCATAATCTTTATTTAGGAAGGCAAGTGCTTCCGCTTTCGTTAACGCTAAATGCTCATAAAACATTTTTCTAAATTCTTCTTTTTCTATATATGGATTGATACTAGTTAGAAACTCAACAATTTCGTCTCCATTAGCGTACCATTTCTTTTCTATAGCGGCCGCTGCGTTTTGATCACTAGCTTTTGCGGCTTTAACAAGATCAGCAGCGATTGTTAAGTGGTCTTTAATTAATGCACTATATTTTTTTACTGCATTTTCTCCGTAGAATGGTTCAAGTGATAGCCCCATGTGTGTTGCATTTTGTAGAAGACGTCCAACGGTAACGTTTACGTCGGGCAAGTTAAAGATGATGCCTATAATGGCTAATCGTGTCCAAGCAACGTGTTGTTCCCATAAAGAACGCATATATCCTTTTAGAAAGTTTTCGTTTTTACTAACTGGGTAATTTCTTACAAATGAATCGAAGTTTCCATTAGTGATATGATAAGGGGAGTAATACGATTGCCAATAAGTATACATAAATAGTTACACTCCTTTGAACATGTATATCTCACAATATGATAAACGTTATTTTTAAGTTACGTGTCCAAGAGTTTTTTTGAGAGTTGGAAAAGGAGAAAGTTGAAGGGGAATGAAAAATATACTTATGATATATATAAATCAAAAGAATTTTAAAATAATAGAGGTCCTGCAAGGGAAATTACAGGACCTCTAAAGGGTATTGTCGAGATGTCGGACTCGACTACGTAATATTAACATAAAATTCTTTCAAAAAAACCTGGTAAATGTGTCCAAATAAGAAGGGTACTTTTTAATAAAGTTAAAGGGGTCTGCTTCCCGTGGCAGACCCCTTTAACTAGATAATGTTGATGAGCAAAAACTCATCTAGAGTACTTTTATAGTAACAAATGAAATTCACTTTGTGTATTGAGAAAAAATGAATTGCTTGTATGAATGTAGCGGATTTATATTTTGCTTTTTGGAATTATAATCATTTGTGGAGAGCGGAATAGGGTTCTAAAATGGAGAAAAGACTTTTCAACCAGGCTACGATATATTGCGATATGCAAGTATAAAAAAAGACCTGCTAATTTAAGCAGGTCAACATAAGGGGTTTATCTAACAGATTATTATATATGGTAACAACTGTATTGTAGTAAGTCTATAAGTTATATGTTGAGAAAATTTGTTTGAATGATATATATTTGGCACATGTATTAACGTTTAAAAAGTTGAGAAAGGAAATTCATAAGCTTGCTATAAGAAAATAAGGGCTGATACTTATAAAATGATTCATATTTCCACGCATCATTATTAGAGAATTGGAGTTGTTTATTTGACGCTTTAGGTTTGTTGGAATTATTGTAACGACTCTTCATAATTTAACCTCCTCAAATTCATATGTATACGATTAGTAGTATTCTAGGAAGGTAAATTAAATGAATATTTATTTTGAAATTCTTTCTTCTTGTGTACTAGATTTGTTTTTTTATGTTGGAAAACGTAGAAAGCAAATAGAACTCAAATACTTATAAAATTCAAAGTGGCGAGAATCAGTTTGATGATATAATGGGAATAGATGAAAGATAAAGAAAAGCAGGTGACTCTTTTTTGTTTACAAAAGCACAAGAACTTTTAGCGTCTTATTTCGGTTATTCTTCATTCCGAAGAGGACAAGATGAAACAATTAAAAATGTATTAGATGGGAAAGATACAGTCTGTATTATGCCTACGGGTGGTGGTAAGTCAATTTGTTATCAAATTCCCGCATTAGTATTCGAAGGAACGACATTAGTTATTTCACCTTTGATTTCACTTATGAAAGACCAAGTAGATACATTAGTACAAAACGGTATTTCAGCTACTTATATTAATAGTTCCATTTCTATTACAGAAGCAAATCAACGAATTCAATTAGCGAAACAAGGCCATTATAAGTTACTTTATGTGGCGCCTGAGCGTCTTGATTCAATGGAATTTGTTGATCAACTTATCGATATGAAAATCCCGATGATTGCAATTGATGAGGCGCACTGTATTTCGCAGTGGGGACATGATTTCCGTCCTAGTTATTTACATATACATCGCATATTAGATTATCTTCCAGAAAAGCCGCTCGTATTAGCGTTAACAGCGACGGCAACACCACAAGTTCGTGAAGATATTTGCAACACACTTGGAATTAATCAAGAAAACACGATTATGACAACGTTTGAGCGCGAAAACTTATCATTCTCTGTCATTAAAGGACAGGATCGTAATGCTTATTTAGCGGATTATATTCGTCAAAATCAGAAGGAATCTGGGATTATATATGCAGCTACAAGAAAAGTTGTCGATCAGTTATATGAAGATTTAGGGAAAGCAGGAGTTTCTGTATCGAAATATCATGCTGGTATGAGCGACCACGATCGAAATGAACAGCAAGAACTCTTTTTACGAGATGAAATAAGTGTTATGGTGGCAACATCTGCATTTGGAATGGGTATAGATAAATCGAATATACGTTACGTTATCCATTATCAACTTCCAAAAAATATGGAAAGTTACTATCAAGAAGCAGGACGTGCTGGTCGTGATGGATTAGATAGTGAATGTATTTTGTTATATTCTTCTCAAGATGTGCAAGTACAACGCTTTTTAATCGATCAATCAACTGGAGAATCACGTTTTTCAAATGAGCTTGAAAAACTCCAAAATATGACCGATTACTGTCATACAGAACAATGTTTACAATCATTTATTTTGCAATACTTCGGAGAAGAGCCGAAGGAAGATTGTGGTCGCTGCGGTAATTGTACGGACGACCGTGAAAGTATCGATGTGACGAGAGAATCCCAAATGGTACTATCTTGTATGATTAGGACGAACCAACGATTCGGAAAGCAAATGATTGCACAAGTATTAACTGGATCTAAAAATAAGAAAGTCATTGAATTTAATTTTCATACTTTGCCAACGTACGGTCTTTTATCAAACCGTAGTGTAAAAGAAGTCAGTGAGTTTATTGAGTTTTTAATTTCAGATGAGTTAATTGCAGTTGAACATGGTACGTATCCAACATTAAAAGTAACGGAAAAAGGAAAAGAAGTATTACTTGGTAAAGAGAATGTTTTACGCAAAGAACGAGTAGAAACGAGACAAATTGTTCAAGACCATCCTTTATTTGAAGTGCTTCGTGAAGTGCGTAAAGAAATTGCACAAGGAGAAGGTGTACCGCCGTTCGTTATTTTCTCTGACCAAACGTTAAAAGATATGTGTGCGAAAATGCCACAAAGTGACTCCGAACTCCTAACTGTAAAAGGAATCGGAGAACACAAACTCGTGAAGTACGGGTCTCACTTCTTACAAGCAGTTCAGCACTTTATTGAGGATAACCCAAACTATGCGGAAACAATTAAGACTGAAGTTGTTTCAGAGAATAAAAAATCAGGAAAAGCGTCAGCGAATTCTCATTTAGAAACGTATGAAATGTATAAACAAGGCATTGATCTAGATGAAATTGCGAAAGAACGTAGCTTATCAAGACAAACAATTGAAAATCATTTAATTCGCTGCTTTGAAGATGGAATGGAAGTAGACTGGAACAGTTTTGTTTCTGCAGAATATGAATCACTGATTGAAACTGCCGTGCAAAATGCAGAGGGTGGTCTGAAATCGATTAAGGACCAACTTCCAAATGAAGTGAGTTACTTTATGATTCGTGCTTATTTACAAATTAGAAAGTAGAGACATATAAAGGGGATAGGGATTTATGCATCACGTTTTCGTGTATGGCACGTTAAGAAAAGAGCAAACGAATGCTCATTTTATGCAAGGTGCAATATGCATCGCAGACGAAGCATGGACGTATGGTAAATTATTTGATACATACGAAGGGTATCCTGCGATGATTTGTTCAAATGGGGAAAAGGTATACGGAGAAGTTTATGAAGTAAATGATGATGTTCTGCAAAAGTTAGATGAACTTGAAGAATACACAGGTAATGCAGAGAGTGATTTATATGACCGAATCACCAAAACGATTTATTTAGGTGATAGAGAAATACGTGCATTTGTGTATATTGCTCAAGATAGAGAAATGTTAAAGAAAGTTATCATTTCTGGTGATTGGCTGGAGTATCAAAGAGAGAAATAAAGTGAAGCTTTAATCATTGAGCCAATCGTGCCTTTACGGACAGTTGATCTCCCCTTTGCTTAGCTGAAGTTTGAGGTGGGAGTCTTACGGCTCGTTAATGCGGTATAAAAACTTATTTATAGTTATGAGTAATATAAAACCTGGATAGTGGCCGCTTGTAAAACGGTCATAATTCGGGTTTTATTTGTTTTTTAGTGTTAAGGTTACTTTTTATCATCCGCTTTTATTAGTTACTATATTAATAGGTAAAGAGGACTTGCGAACTAAACAGTGAATATATTTAAATTAAAGTTTCGAATTAAAGGAAGGTGATAACAAATGGAAAGTTTAACAATACCTGAGTTGTTTCTTTTATTATCTGTAGATGATGAAACAGAAACGATAAAAGCTCCTTATCAATCGAATATAGAAATGTTCATAACAATAAATATATTGTTAGAACTTTATCTTCAAAATCATATTCACATAGATCATGAATTTAATGTAAGGAGAACTGGAAAGTCATCAAATATTTCTTATTTGCAACAAACTTTAGATGCAACAGAGCATTTAGGAGATAAGCATGGTATAAAAATATGGTTAATGATGATTTGCAGTAAACAACAATTAACCCACAAACTATATAATTCAATACTGGAGTGTATACAACATAAAAAGCAAATAAAGATAATCGAAAAGCGTGTATTAGGTATAACGGTTCAAAAAAAATATATTTGCCTTCAAACGAAAAACCAAATTCTTATGTTTTTACGACAAAGATCTTTGGAAGGTGGGAGACAATTTTTAACTACGTTAACACTTTTCTTAGTTATGGATTTGAATGGTATGTTAAAAAGCGAAATATTTCAAAGTAATTATGAGCATTTAGTGCAATTAGAAGAATACAACGAGCGGTTGCAGGAGGTTACATTTTTGCGCAGGGTAATAATACATATTAAAGAGAAATTACCTAATCTTTTAATAAGGAAACACGCTCCATTTTCGAGCATGTAAGTTTAGTTATTTAACATACTGTATAACTGGTATCATTCAGTAGAGAAATTATATGGAGTTAAGTTGTAATGTTCTGTCTATTTCGATATTATGTTAGATGTAGTGCAGAGGAAATGTTTTACTATATTTGGACTTGTAGTGTTAAGTGAAAGGGGAATTATTATGGGTATCAGAAATTTAGTTTCTCACCTGTAGTAGAAAAATCTATTGCAGGAGGAGAATAATAATGAACGAATTAAATGTGAAGGAATTTTACCAAAAACAATTCGAACTGTCGAATTATGATATAAATACGGAAAATTGGCTAGAGCAGGTTGCTAAAGAAGTCCAAGAACAAGTTGGTCATCCATTTCAAACGATGTTAGAACTTGGTGCGGGAAATGGTAGATTTGCAAGGGCGATGTCTAGGTTACAAGTGAAAATGACTACGGTTGAACTTGTACCAGAGTTAGTTATGTTTGCAAAAGAACATTCTACTAATAATATAGATATTCATTGCGCTGATTTTTATAAAATTAACTTTGAAGAAAAGTTTGATGTTGTTAGTTATTTAGACGGATTTGGTGTAGGAACAGATGATGAGCAATTGATTCTATTAAAACGGATTAAAGATTGGATGAAGGATGATGGATGTGCACTTATTGATATTTATCAACCATTGTATTGGAAAAAAGTAAGTGGACAAGAAATGTCCTTAAGTGCAGCTATGCGAAAATACGAATATGATAGTATAAATGAAAGAATGTTAGATCATTGGTGGGACCCTAATTATCCAAATGATGTAGTAACACAGTCTTTACGATGTTATACGGTAGATGAGATTAGCAATCTATGTGCTGAAGCTGGTTTAAGTATTATGGGATTCTTCCCTGGGGGAGCATATGATTTTGAAAAACGAAAATATAAAGAATTGGCAACATTAAATGAATGTTTGGCATATCGAATTAAAGTAAGGAAGAGTAGGGATTAATCTCTACTCTTTTTTAATTTAGAAAATTCTTACTAAAACTATTGACTTTATGAATGGATTTTTAATACAATTATATTTCGACTGAAAAAATTGGAACGGACAGGAGGGAATCATCAAATGAACAACATTTTTGACGAAGAGTTACAAAAAATGAAAGATACTTTAAGTACGATGGATGATCAATTAGAACAGCTTGAAAAAATCCCGGTTTATTATGGAGAAGATTTTAAAGAGCAAATTCTTGAAAGTATGAGGGAGTCTAATAGACAAAGCTTACGTATTGGTGTACATGAGCCGTATTTTGGAAGATTAGACTTTCAGGAAGATGGCAAGGAAGACGTAATGCCGATTTACATCGGTAAAGTAGGTGTTTCGGATAAAGATACGATGAAACCAATTGTAATTGATTGGCGTGCACCTGTCGCAAGTATGTTTTATTCATTTACCGGTGGTGAAGAATTAGCATTTTATCATTCACCAGACGGATTAGTAGAAGGCGATGTTTATTTAAAACGAAACATTTCGATTCGAAAGAGAGAATTAGAACGTGTTGTTGATACATATGTGAAAGGAAATGAAGATGTCTCACATGCTGATGATTTTCTTCTATATCGATTAGGTGAGAATAAAGATAACAAATTGAAAGATATCGTTTCGACTATACAATCGGAGCAAAATGATATTATACGTGCGGAAAGAAACTTACCATTATTAATTCAAGGGGTTGCAGGGAGCGGAAAAACAACGATCGCTTTACATCGCCTTGCTTTTTTAATTTATGAATATCGTGAACAACTTGAAGCGGAGAGAATGATCGTATTCGCTCCAAACAGTTTGTTTTTAGACTATATTTCAAGTGTACTTCCTGAGTTAGGGGTAGGAAATATTAGTCAAACAACGTTTCCAGATTGGGCATTGCGTCTGTTAGAGGGTTCAGTGAAACTGAAGCAGACAGAAGAAAAATTGAAAGAAGCTTTCTCAATTAATCGCGATGAAAAAAAGGTTATGCTAGGTAAATTGAAAGGTACGCTGGAATTTAAGTCGTTTATTGAAGAAAGAATGATTCAATTTGAAAAAGAATTAGTACCGACAAAAGATTTTGAGGCATGGGATAAAGCAGTTATTCCAGTGGAAGACGTTAAAAAATGGATGCAAGTTGAATATAAACATTATCCATTAAAGAAAAGAAGAGAACGTTTAGTCGGCCGAATGAAGCGCTGGATTGAAATTGAACTTAAAAAGTTTGGAGAAACAAACGAGAAAAAGTTACTAAAAAAAGAAGCAACAAAGAGATTAAATACATATATGAATTTTTGGCCAAAAATGAGCGCACTTTCACTATATAGTTCGATGATGAAGAGTAAAGAAATACTCGAAGTATTACCTGAAGAACTTGTTCAAGAAACAGAAAAGAATTGCCGTAAAAAAGAAGTATATGTAGAAGATTTACCAGCTTTAATTTACATACACCATCGCATAAATGGAATTGAAATCGGACAGAAGTTTCATCACGTCGTTATTGATGAAGCACAAGATTTTTCACCATTCCAAGTGTATGTATTAAAAGAAATTACACTAGGTAATTCTTTCACCATATTAGGTGATTTATCTCAAGCAATTTATGATTATCAAGGAATTGAAGACTGGAATGCTTTTAAGGAAGTATTCCAAGAAACAGGTTATTATGAACTGACGAGAAGTTATCGTTCTACAAAAGAAATTATTGAATTCGCGAATGAAATAATTAAAAATGCAGAGATTCCAGTAGGACTCGCAACACCAGTTTTCCGTAGCGGGGAAGACGTGAAAGTAATCCGGGCAGAGGAACAATTTACTGAAGTTTTAAAGACATTACAGCATTTGCAAAATGAAGATGTGAAAACAATCGCGGTAATTGGTAGAACAGATGATGAATGCCATGATATATATGAGAAATTAACAAATGTAGGGTTGACAGTTAATGTCATTGAAGCAGATCAAAGCAAGTATGAAGGTGGTATTTCGGTAGTGCCAGTATACTTGGCGAAAGGGTTAGAATTTGATGCCGTACTTCTAATCGACGTTGATGAAGAACATTACAAAAATACAAAACATGATGCGAAATTATTGTATGTCGGATGTACAAGGTCGCTTCATGATTTATGGATTTTCTATAGCGGGGAAGTATCACCTTTAATTAAGGGATTAAAATAAATAAAAAAGAGGATTTTCTAGTAGTTCATGAAAATCCTCTTTTTATAGTTAAAAGGTATATGAATTAACAATCTAAGCTGTTTTTTAAATAATAAAATATCATATTCTCAAATTCCTGAATCTGCTCTTTTTCCCATAGACGAACAGCATCTACCGGATTTTGTGTATTCTTTAACCAATCTAGAATTAAGTTTAGTTGCTCTTGTGTTTGCCATATTATTTGTTCTTTTATGTTCTCATCCCGAATTCTCTCAATTAATTGAATCATATAGGGAAGTTTTTCAATACATTCGTTTAAATCTCCGCAATAACCTGATGGAAATTCATGCGTACCAAACTCTAAGCTATTTATATAGTAAGAAACAAGATGTATCATTGCCTCTTGTTCTGTATCGCCACCTAATTCAATGGTTTTTTGGAGAAGTTGTTCCAAATCCTCATCAGTATTTCCGGAACCCATATAAAGTCCCATCCATCTAAAAGGTCTTGAATCAGATGGATCCTTTTCTATCCATCGATATAGAATGTCTATTAGAAAACGGTTTAGTGGGAAAGTTAACACTTCATTTTTTTCGTTTGATGTATCTAAAATAGTAAACAGCGTAATAGCAAACTCTTGTTGTTCTTTGAGTTCCCATTTCTTTGCATTTGAAATAAATGTTTCTAAATGCTTAAAAGCTAAGTTTCGTAGTCCTGCTTCGAGCTGCTGACAGTAAGAAATAAAATCATGCCAGTTCTCATTTGTATTCATATGTATAATAATGGCTTGTAGTGCAGTGTGATTTTTACTCATTAGTTATGTATCTCCATCCCGATAAAATGCTATTTTAATTGAATAACGTAAGCATATAGAAAAAAATCACTGGAGTTATATGCTTTAATATGTGCGTTTAAGTATAAATCTTGGTGATGGAAGTGTTTCTTGTTCTGCTTCAAAATACGCAACTTGATTTGTAATTGAGTATAGAATAGAAGGCATTCCCATTCCAACAGCAGCCTCTAATGCGTCTAGCAAAGGGAGGGTTTTCCCATCAATTTTTGTGTCCCATGATATGGCGTAGCAAGAATCATCGGCCCCATGTTTTTTTAACAGACGACCTATATCAATTGGACACGAATTAGGTTTAGGAATTTCAATCATATATTCTTCACGTAGCGTAGTTCCGTAATTATGGCAAAGTCGACCGATCGCATCTTTACGTTTCTTAGTAGAAGATAGCTCGAACATGATTCTATTTTGAAGTCGCTTAGTAAAAAATGATTTTACAATGATCTCTTCTAATTTTTTATCCATTATAAGTCTCCAATCTATTAATCATGTGTTGGAAATTTTAGTATTATTATATCATTACATATATTAAAAAAGGAGAGTAACTATGATTACAAAAGTAATAACAAAAAGAAATTGGAGAATCGCGAAAAACATTGGAGAGATTAATGAAGCTTCACTTAAAGAAGAGGGATTTATTCATTGTTCATTATTAGACCAAGCTTTAAAAGTTGCTCAAAAACATTTCAATCATGAAAAAGATGTTTTATTACTTACAATAGATCCATCTCTTGTAAAAGCAGAAATAAAATATGAACTTGCTTCAAACGGTCAAGAATACCCGTATGTATATGGAGTAATTAATGTTGGGGCGATTGTAGAAGTTGTCCCATTTTCTAAAGAAAAAGGAGAGTTTATATTACCAGAGGTATATCGTTAAAAGTATTAATGGTATTTAAGTTTGTTAGTAAGCTGCAAGAAAATAAGAACACAAATTATATAGTTTGTGTTCTTATTTTCTGATTTTTATAAAAATAGATTGTTTTTGTCACAACTATACTGTACGATACATAGTATAAAACATATACTGTATGACATATAGTAATGCAAATGAGGTGGGTAAATGGATACTTTATTAAATTCATTAATTACTGAGCTAAGAAGAGGGACGTTGACATTAGCAGTTTTAAGCCAATTAAGAACACCGCAATATGGATATTCGCTTGTCCAGTTATTGGAGCAATCAGGAATCATGATAGATCAAAGCACTTTATATCCACTACTTCGCCGATTAGAAAAGCAGAAGCTAGTGACGAGTAGTTGGGATAAAACGGAGAGTAGACCTCGTAAGTATTATGTTTTAAGTGAATATGGATTAGAGATATTTTTGCAATTGAAAAAGGAGTGGATAAAGGATTCGAAAGAACTTTATAACCTTTTAAAGGAGGAGGACGAGAATGAGTTTGATTGATATGTACGTCCAGGAAGTTGCGAAGAGATTACCTGAAAAAAATCGTGAAGATATTATTCTTGAACTACGGTCAACTATCGAGGATATGTTACCGGATGATTATAATGAAGACGATGAAAAAAGAGTTCTTGAAAAAATGGGGAGTCCAGTCTTATTGGCTAATGGCTACATGGATAGACCAATGCATTTAATTGGACCACGTTATTTTGATGTATATACGACGTTATTAAAAATGATTATACCAATTGCAGTTGTTATTGCGCTTATTTCAATGGTTGCAGAAAATTTTATAAACTATAGTGGTGAACAGGCAGTATTAAATGTCATTTTAAAAATGATGGGTGAAGGGATGGGGAGAGTATTTGAAGTAAGCGTCCATGTATTTTTTTGCGTGACACTTGTGTTTGTAATTTTAGAGAGAACTGATAATGTAAAAGATCCAAAACCGTTAACAACAAGTTTTAAAAAATGGACTCCGGATGATTTGAAGCAAATTTCTTACATTCCAAGGAAAAAAGAAATTTCTAAGCTTGAAGTATTTGCAGGTTTAATGTGGACGGCAATATGGGCAACACTTTACTTTTATGCGAATCATCTCGTAGGCGTATACAATGGTACTGAAAATGGATTGAAGTTTGTCGCGCCAACGTTTAATCAAGATGTGTTACTTCAGTATTGGCCAATCGTTGTTATTATGATTGTGTTTGAAATAGGTATATCTCTGTATAAGTTAGTACAGGGACAATGGACGAAAAGATTGGCAATTGGGAATGCTTTTCTTCAAATAGCTGGAACAATAGTATTCATTGTAATTGTAGTAAATCCGCATTTATTTAACGAAGGATTTAATACGTATGTGGCAAATGCGTTTACTACCTCTCCGGAGGAATTTAAAAAGTGGTTAATTGGTGGAAGTGTTCTCATTTACATTTTATCTGTGGTATTAAATATATTTGATGGTTTCCGAAAAGCTCGGATTCGTATGTAGGAGTGAAATGGAAAATTTGATAAATAGTTAATTAAAGAAGATAAACTTTATGAAAGGAAGAAAACAATGATAAGGGAAGCAACGAAAAAAGATGTAACATTTATTTTAGATATTTATAATGATGCAATCCTTAATTCAACAGCTGTATATGCGTACAAACCTGTAACCCTTGAAAATAGAATAGATTGGTATGAACAAAAAAAGGCTGATTGCTATCCAATTTTAGTCTACGAGCTAGATAATAAAGTAGTAGGATTTGCGACATTTGGTTCATTTAGAGCATGGCCTGCCTATAAATATTCAATTGAACACTCTATATACGTTGATAAGGAATATAGAAAAAATGGAATTGGGTCCTCTTTAATGGAAGAATTAATCACAATTGCAAAAGGAAGAGAATATATGACCTTAATTGCTGGAATTGATGCGGAAAATGAAAAAAGCATTGTAATGCATAAAAATTTCGGATTTGTTTATTCGGGAACAATAAAAAAGGCTGGTTATAAGTTCAATCGATGGCTAGATTTAGCTTTTTATCAATTGGAGCTTAACGGACCTGGAAATCCTATCGAAGAATAGATGTATTCGTTATGCGTAATAATTAATTTTAAAAGGTAGTGTGAAGAAATTTCATACTATCTTTTTCTTATTGTATTCATGATTATCATTTAGCAAAAAAGGATTCTTATATTCTATATCGAATTTTGAGAAGATGATAAAACGACATAAAAAGAGGGATGAATATGCAGGCTGTCATTGGAAAAATAAAAGAAATACAAATTGGTCAAGTTGGAATACTTGTTTATTCAACAAAGAATGGAAATATAGTTGCTACCCATAACAATGAGCTATACGTTCCTTTAGCATCAGCAGCAAAAGTGGCAATTGGATTTACAGTAGCAAAGATGGTAAAGGATAAACTAATTAGTTGGAGTGATACACTTCATGACATTAAGTATAATCCAAATGAGGATAGTGCGCAGTTATATCCTCACTTACAAGACAGAGCTACATTAACACTTAGTAAAGCGGTTGAAGTAATGATAGCATGTCACGACAGCTATATTGCTCAGTCAATTGTTATGCACTGCGGAGGATGGGATACTGTCAGAGAATATGTTTCAACGAACTTTTCCAAGATTCATATACAGGAAAACCCTAAAGATGAGAAAAATATTGGGGAATTACAACAAGTTCTTTCGCTTTTATTACATATTTTCCAAGGATATAAATCCGCACCAGAATTATGGGAACCAATTATAAGTGGAATGGTAAGACAACAAGGAGAGTATGAAGGTATACCTTATTATCATCTAGCACATATGACAGGTGGTTTATCCACCGCTATAATAAATATTGGTATAATAGGAATGTTTCATAAATTTCCGTTTCTTTATGTAATTGGGGGAAGAGATTTACCTAATCGATTTGATAATAAACAAGTTGATGAAACCGTTATAGAAGCTTTGAGGTACGTGTACAAAGAATACAGTAAAAGTATATTAGGGGTGAGTGATTGAAACGAAACTTAAAGACTTCAACAATCATTATTTTAATCATTACGATTATTGCTCTTGAAGTTGGAATTGCACTATACGATCACACTTTGTCATTAGATACAATTTATTTTGCAGCGATTCTTATCTGTATTGTATTGCTTTTTGGCACACGTCTTTCTGAAGAGAAAGAAAGTACATCGAAACAGAGACGAAGAAAAACAGCTTTTATATTTTGGCCATCTATTTTATTATTAATTGTTAGTTTTGCAGTTATTAGTTATGTAAGAATAGGCTATGTCTCTGTACCAGGGATAATTGGTTTCTCATGCTTTGTTACATATGGTGGATTTGTATTCATTAGTATTTTAAAGAGAAGAAACAAAAATTAAAAGTAGTTTACGAACTGGGGAGGATGAAAAATATATGAAACGCATAGAGAATGGTACTCGCACTGAAGGAGAATACATTAAAAATAAATTAATTCAATATAATATGTCCGTGCTGTCAGATGAAGTAAAACAGCAAATGGAACAAGTAAACCTCGTAGTGAAAGATGAGGAAGGAAAAATCTTTGGCGGGGTAACAGGAACGATGTATTTTTATCATCTTCATATCGACTTTTTATGGGTTGATGAATCAGTTCGTCATGACGGCTATGGCAGTCAATTGTTACATAAAATTGAAGACATTGCGAAGGAAAAAGGATGTAGACTCATATTACTAGATTCATTTAGTTTCCAAGCACCAGAATTTTATAAAAAGCACGGATACCGAGAATATGGTGTCGTTGAAGATCATCCGAAAGGGCATAGTCAACACTTTTTAGAAAAGAGATTATAATAATATTATGTATACTGGTTGAGGGGAGAAAAAATGTACACGTATAAATTACAACATGAACAACCAATCTGTGCAGAGAAAATAAAGCAGCTTTACGATTCTGTAGGCTGGTGGCCAGAAAGAAAAGAAGTCGATATTCAAAAAATGTTAAAAAATAGTATGACAATTGGAGTATGGGAAGAAAACGAATTAATTGGATTTGCTAGAGTCGTTTCAGATGGTGTTTTTCGAGCGTACATAGAAGATGTTGTCGTACATGAAAGTGTAAGAAATAAAGGCATTGGAGAGAATATGCTTACAATATTACTGGAAGAGATATCTCATATTGATATTGTTAGTCTATTTTGCGGAGAGAAACTCATAAAGTTTTATGGTGAACAGCAATTTAAAGCGACGAAGCAAATTGTAATGCATCGTAATCAAATAGTGGAAGAATAAGAGGTGCCAGAAGAATGAATGCAACGAGAGAGTATTGTTTATCGAAAAGAAAAGCGACAGAAGATTCTCCGGATGGCTGGAGTGCAACATGTATGAGATTAAATAATAAAATATTTGCGATAGTAAACCATGAAGAAGGTGAAAAAGCTGCGATTACATTAAAATGTGATCCAGAACTTGCCTTGCGAATAAGAGAAGATTATCCCGAAACAATTATTCCTGGATATCATATGAATAAAAAACATTGGAATACAGTGTATATACATAAGGATGTAGAACAAGAGCAAATTAATAAAATGATTGATTGGTCGTATGATTTAGTACTACAATCATTTTCAAAGAAAAAGCAGAAAGAGTTAATGGATTAATATGTATTAGGGGTGGATGTAATGAAAGACTCAGTCAAAGATACGTATGATAAATTAGCGAGTACATATAAAGAAAATCTAGATTTGGCAAATCCATATAACAGTTATTATGAAAGACCAGCGATGATGGAGATTATTCCAAAGAAACTAGAAGGGAAGAGAATACTAGATGCTGGATGTGCAGCTGGATGGTATACTTCTCAATTCGTAGGTAGAGGAGCTAACGTTACAGCAATTGACGTAAGTTCTGAAATGGTAAAAGCCGCAAAGGAAAGTACAGGTGATAAAGCAACGTTTCTTTGTCATGACCTTCAAGAAACATTACCGTTTGAAGATAATGCTTTTGATATGATTGTAAGTTCGCTTACTCTTCATTACTTGCAAAATTGGAGTGCTGTATTTCAAGAATTTCATCGCGTCCTTAAACCAGGTGGTTTATTTGTGTATTCCGTTCATCATCCATTTATGGATTTTACAAAATTTCCGTGTGAAGATTATTTTAAAACGCAATTGTTAGTAGATACTTGGCGGAAACCCAATATTACAATTGAAGTAAGTTTCTTTAGAAGGTCACTTCAAGATATTATTAATGAAACAACGAGTAATTTTGTATTAGAAGAGTTAGTCGAGCCGAAACCGATTGAAAAGATGAAGGAAGTAGATGGAAAATCATATTATTATTTAAACACTAACCCGCATTTCCTTATTATAAAAGCGAAGAATAGAAAGTGAAACCGTATATAAATAGCTAGTAAAATGATTATATTTTACTAGCTATTTGCAGTTTCACATTATATATTAGGAGATTTTGAAATGAATACGAAACGAAATAGATTACTATATGCAATGTTTACTATAGTTGTTATTATTTTAGGTCTTAGTTCAAGAAAGTTTGCTTTTGCGTTACCTGATTTATTAAATGATTACTTAGGTGATGCTTTATGGGCATTAATGATTTTCACTGGATCCGGATTTTTGTTTTCTAAAATAGAAACGAAGAAATTAGCTTTTATTAGTTTGATATTTTGCTACGGGATTGAAATTAGTCAATTGTACCATGCGGAATGGATAGATAGCATTCGAGCAACGACTTTAGGTGGACTCGTATTAGGTTACGGATTTTTATGGAGTGATTTAGTGGCTTACACAATTGGTGTTGGAGTAGGAATGCTTGGTGAGTTTGTGCTAGGGAAGAAATAAGTGACTTTAAAAAGGGGGATTTGTACATGAAGGATATATTAGAAATTGCAAAGTTTTGGTTTCAAGATAAAGGTGTCACAGCTACTGAAATTCAACCAAACGTAACGAAGATTCATTGTAATAATAAAGCGTATATTTTAAAGGGAAAGGGATCGATAAAACAGTTTCTAGTTGAACTAAATGTATTAGAACAGCTTGATGAAAAAGGAGTTAAAGTACAAAAATTAGTAAAAACGAGAAATGATGAAAGGTCCGTATTGTATAAAGAGAAGAATTATTGTTTGTACGAATATGTTGCCGGAAGTGTACTAGAAATCAAAGATACAGAAAAGCTAAAAGTGCTAGGAAGCACAATTGGAGAGGAAATGGCTAATTTACATCACGAACTAAATTCAGTGAATAGTGCTGACGAGTTAATAAAAAGAGAGTTATATAAAGTGGTATACGAATGGGCTTTACCGAATTTAGTAAAGCATGAGCATGTTCATCAGGATGTAATTCAAAAAATGGATCAAATACATACAACTTTTAAGGAAACGATTCACTCATTACCGAAACAAATTATTCATCGCGATATGCACTTATCAAATGTAATCTTTAGAGAAAGTGATTTTCAAGGGTTTATCGATTTTGAGCTTCTAGAAGAAAACGTTAGAGTATTCGATTTATGCTATTGCTGTACAAGTATTTTAAGTGAGATATTTAGTGATGAAACATTAAGAGGGAAATGGTTACAAATTGTAAGTGAAATTTTAAAAGGATATTATAAGCAAAACATTTTAACGAGAGCAGAACTACAATCAATTTGGTATGTAATGCTTTCAATTCAAATTATATTTATTACTTATTTTGTTCAGTTAAAAGATTTACTAAAGTTAAATGAAGAGATGTTTTTATGGATTTTTGCTAATAAGGAAGATATTGAAGAATCTATAGAAAGAAGCGTACTCATATGAAAAAAATTATATTAATTGGTTCTGGTGGTTCAGGAAAATCCGCATTAGCAAGGCAGTTAGGTAATAAGCTAAATATTAAGGTGCATCATCTTGATGCACTATTTTGGAAACCAAATTGGGAGGGTGTACCGAAAGAGGAGCAAAGAACGGTTCAAAATGAATTAGTTAAAGGGGAAAAGTGGATTATTGATGGGAATTATGGCGGGACAATGGACATAAGAATTAACGCAGCTGATACAATTATCTTTCTTGATATTCATAGAACAATTTGTGTTTATCGTGCTTTTAAAAGAATTGTGCAATATCGGAATAAAACAAGACCGGATATGGGGGCTGGATGTGAAGAAAGATTTGACTTGCAATTTTTCAAATGGATATGGGAATATCCTAAAACGAAACGACCTTCAATTTTAAAGAGGCTAAATCAATTGAGTAAGGATAAAGATGTTATTATTTTAAAATCTTCAAATGAAGTAAGACTATTTTTAGAGAAGCACGATACCATAAATAGTTAGATTATAAAAAGAAGTAACATGGGGGGATAGGATTGAATAGATTCATTGGCCCGGCTGACTCTAATATGGTGAAAATTCCAACAGGAAAAGTAGAATTAAGAGATGATCGAATAAAAAAAGAATGGCAAGTTCAAATAAAACCATTTCTTCTTGCAAAGTATGTTGTAACAGCGGAATTATATTACGCAATTACGAATCGTGCACTAAATGGTAATGAAAATGGTAATAAACCTGTTGTAAATATTTCATGGCATGATGCAATTGCTTTTTGTAATTTACTGTCTAAAATAGCAGGGTTTACAGAGTATTATTCTATACAAGATGATGGGAAAAAGGTTAGTTGTAACTTGCATTCAAATGGCTATCGATTACCGTCTGAGGCAGAGTGGCAATATGCATGTAAAGCAGGTACGACGGGATATACGTATGGGGAACTTCAGAAAATAGCGTGGTATAATGAAAATTCAAGTGGGCAAATTCATGACGTCGGTAAAAAAGAGCCGAATGCATGGGGACTTTATGATATGTTAGGGAACGTTTGGGAATGGTGCTATGATTTGTATGATGAAACAGTGTACGGGTCATACCGCATTTTTCGTGGTGGTAGTTGGGCTGAAGCAGCTAGAGGTTGCGGTGCCACTTGTCGCCGTCGTAGTCATCCTACGTTTCATATAGATGATCTCGGTTTTAGGCTTGCTAGGTCAATTTAGCAGGAAAATGATACATATAACACCGTAAAGAGTATGGAAAGTATCCATATTCTTTACAACATAGAAATTTTGAAATTTGAGGAGTGTTTTGAATGGCACGTGTTTTATTCATTAACGCTGGATCAGAAGGACATATAAATCCAACATTACAGGTTGTAGAAGAACTGATTTCTCGCGGTGAAGAGGTAGTTTATTTTTCAATAGAGGCTTTCAGGGAGCGTATTGAGAAGACAGGTGCTACTGTACGAACGATTGATGATCAAAAATTTATACAAGCATTTCTTTCCGGTGGTCGGAATTATTTACAGGAAAGAATAAATGGTCTTTTACATACAGCAGATGTTATTATACCGAGTGTTCTAGAACAAATTGAAGGAGAACATTTTGATTATATTATTCATGATTCGATGTTTGGCTGTGGACGCTTAATTGCCCAAATTCTTAATCTTCCAGCCATAAATTCATGCACATCTTTTGCACAAGATGAAAAATCATTTAAACAAATGTTAGACCATCTTTCTAAAAATATCCCACTGGAATTTCAGGATAGAATACATAATGATTTTGAAAACTTAACTAATGGAATTACAGAAAAATATGGTGTTGATATAAACTCACCGTATGAAGTTTTCTGTAATCCAGCTTCACTTACTATTGTGTATACAATTAAGGAGTTCCAACCTTTTGGGGATACATTTAATGAAACATTCAAATTTGTGGGTCCATCTATCTCTACACAAGTGAAAAATGAAGGTTTTGATTACACTTCAATTGAAGAAAAAAGCCTGATTTACATTTCATTAGGTACTGTTTTTAATGAAGCGCTTGATTTTTATAAACTTTGTATGAAGGCGTTCGAGAATAGTAAGCATACAATTGTTATGTCTATTGGCAACAAAATGGAAATAAGTGATGTAGGTAATATCCCTAAAAACTTCATTGTGAAAAACTATGTACCACAAACTGAACTTCTCAAATATACGAAACTATTTATTACACACGGCGGTATGAACAGTACGCATGAAGGGATATATAACGGTGTTCCACTCGTTGTAATTCCGCAAAGTGCAGATCAGCCAGTAATCGCAAAGCAAGTGGAGAGTCTCGGGGCAGGAGTTAAATTGCAAATGCAAGGATTAACTGCGGATCAACTAAGTGAAAGTGTAGAAATAGTATTAAATAATCCGTCATGTAAAGAAGCTACTTTGAATTTGAAGGAGTCTCTCCGAAAATCAGGTGGGTATAAGCAAGCAGTTGATGAAATTTTTAAATTTACAGGCTGTTATTAAAACTATACATGTGAAAGGGTGTCTATATTAAATGATATAGACACTTTTATGTTATATGAAGCGAGGAATTGATGAAATGGAAAGAATGAAAATACTAGATGTAAATTTTGCTGACATGACAGCTACACCATTTTTTCAAGTGGAGGCGAAAAATAGAATTAGATTCGATATAGAATTATTTGAGGGTAATTTGAGAGGATTAAGAGGGATTTTGACTGAACTTTTTAAAAGTCCTGATGCAATTGATGTTTCATTTATTTCCGGTTACATAACATATGGTAAAAGTAAGAGAATAAATGAGAAAACAAAAATTGGAAGGTTCATGAAGATTAAGAATTGGGCAGAAACGAAAGTAGACGTTGATGATCTTGAAAGTACAATCATATTTACTACGATTAAAGGTGTACATGAAGATGAAGTATATAAGTATTGCAAGTATGTCGTTAATGGTGGTCAGCAAGCGTATATTTCTTTTTATAACGATACTTATTTATTGTATATAAGTACAGACGTTATTGACATTGTTTCACCAGATACAAGTTTAATAGAAAAGTTAAAACTTCAATACAGTGAAGAATATGATAAGTTTTATGAAACTATATTGACGGATTCGGAAATGTTTACAAGTGATAAGTAATTTCAAAGTATTGATAGAAAGATATATGGAAAATGGAGATGACACGTTGTTTTAAAATAATGTGATCTCACATTGCCATGCGTTTTAAGTTAACGATGAAGGGTTTCAAGACGACTTGGTGCAATTCATCCATATATATACCTAAAATTTTTCATTACAAGTACTACAATTTCTATTGCTCACTTTTACTTTATAAATTTAGGATGTAGTTTTACGTGTTAGTAGTAATTTCACTGTTTCTGCACAACTTCTGCACACATTTAGGTGATTTCTATGTCATGATATATTCAGTAAGTGAAATATATCACAAGAAATGAAATGTTTCTTTACGACGGTGTATGCATATTTACGTATACACGAAATAAGGTTGACTCTTGTTATTCTTTTACATCAAAGCCCACATTACACTACGAAGTATAACAAGAAGGGGACAGGAACATGAATAATCGATTTTTAAAACAACTACAAAACTTGAAAATGAACAAAAAAAGTATAGGAGCTGTTGCATTAACAGCTGGAATTATCGGCACGACACTTATTCCTCAAAATGCATACGCGCACGGCTTTGTTGAAAAGCCTGGTAGCCGTTCCGCTTTATGTAGTCCAACTTATGGTGCTCTAAATGTAAACTGCGGAAGTGTTATGTATGAACCACAAAGTTTAGAAGCTCCAAAAGGATTCCCACAAGGTGGCCCAGTTGATGGGCAAATCGCTTCTGCAGGTGGCAAATTTGGCGGTATTTTAGATCAACAAGCAGCGGATCGTTGGTTTAAAAATACAATCACTGGTGGGGAAAATACATTTACTTGGAAGTATACAGCGCCTCACTTAACAAGCAAATGGCATTACTATATTACAAAAAAAGGATGGAATCCAAATAAAGCACTAACAAGAGCAGACTTTGAGCCGATTGGCACTGTACAACATGATGGTTCTGCAGCTTCAAATAATTTAACTCACAAAATCAATGTACCTACTGACCGTAGTGGATATCATGTGATTTTAGCAGTATGGGATGTAGCTGATACAGTAAATGCATTCTATAATGTAATTGATGTTAACCTCATCAACGATGTGAAACCAGACACAGAAGCTCCAAGTATTCCAAATGGACTTCAGACGCAAAAAGTAACAGCAAATAGTATAGAACTAACATGGAACACTTCTACGGATAATGTAGGGGTGAAAGGATATCAAGTTTTCCGTAACGGAGAGATGATTGACACTGTACTAGGCACTCATTTTATTAATAAACAATTAATACCAAGTACAGAATACACTTATACTGTAAAAGCAATTGACGCGGCTGGCAATGTATCGAAAGAAAGTACAGCGCTTACAGTGAAAACGACAGTTGAGGCTCCTGATACAGAAGCACCAACACAACCAAAAGGATTACATAGCATGGGAACAACAGCGTCAAGTGTGGATCTAATGTGGAGTCCATCTGATGATAACGTTGGTGTAGACTATTACGATATTTATAGAGAAATAGAAGGAACAATGAAAAAAATTGCAACATCCAATACGACTTCTTATATGGATAAAAATTTACTCGCTAATACTACTTATAAATATGCAGTGAAAGCAGTGGATGTAGTTGGAAATGAATCCGTACAAAGTGATACGTTCACAATTACTACAAAAACTGAAAGCGCTTCATATGAAGCGTGGAATGCAAAGAAAGCATATAAAAAGGGAGATAGAGTTTTACACGAGGGAAAAGTGTATGAGGCAGTCCAGAATTATGAAGGACATGGGGATCCAAACTGGATTTTTGCTTTATCCTTATGGAAAACAGTGTAAGCTTTACCTTAAAATGAAATGAAAGATGATGGGCTTTGATACAAAAAAAGGAAGCTTGAGAATTAACTTTTCTGCTTATAAAAAAGACGACGTATTCAGCGTCGTCTTTTTGTATTAATCTAGAATATTCATCAAAGAGACTTTCAAACGAATACGCTACAGAAAGGTTACTATACGAATACATAATGTAGAATCATATAGTAACCTTTCTATTATGATAACACTTTCGTCATAAGAATATGTGGAATTCCATCTTCCATAAATAGGTCGGAAGAAGTTTGATAGCCTAATTTTTCATAAAACCCTTCAGCTTGTGTTTGACCGTGTAGTTTAACTTTGTTTGCTTCTTTGTTACGAGCAATCTCTTCTAACTTTTGAATGATTACTTTGCCTAATCCGTATTTGCGATAGTCTTTTAAAATACAAATTCTTTCTAGTTTACCCATTCCGTCAACGAATCGTATACGGCCAGTTCCTACAGGAAGTTCATTATAATAAACTAATATATGTTTGCATGCCTCGCCAATTTGGTCATATGTATCGAATTCATCTTCAAGTGGGACACCTTGTTCTTTTACGAATACTTCTTTTCGAATGTGAAAGGCAGTTTCTAAATCTGTAAGTTCTGTTATAAGTTTGGATTGCAAATTGTTCAGCCCTTTCTAGTGTGATATGAATGTGTTTTCATAGTATATCATAATGTAATACTATAAAAGAAAAAACTGACTTGCAAAAGTCAGCCTTTAAAATGCTTAATATTCTTTTATACCGTTTTTTGTTCCGATGATCGCTTTGCTCGTCATATTGATAAATAATCCTGTTTCAACTACACCGGTAATCATCTTTAACTCTGTATGTGTATCATTTGGATTCAATATTTTGTTTGGAAAAATACAATCAATAATTAAATTGCCGTTATCAGTTATAAATGGTCCGCCATCTTTCATACGTAAACGTGTTTCGCATCCTAAAGATTGAATTCTCTTTTCAGTTTGCTTCCAAGAGAAGGGGATGATTTCAATAGGAAGTGGAAAGGTACCTAAATGTGAAACGAGTTTGGATTCATCTGCAATAATTATAAGCTTTTCAGAGGAGGTAGCGACAATTTTTTCGCGAAGTAATGCACCACCGCCACCTTTTATTAATTGTAAATCATTATTGATTTCATCTGCACCATCGATTGTAAGATCGAGTATGTCGATTTCATTTAAAGAGATTAAAGGAATAGCTAGTTGTTTAGCTAATACTTCAGTTTCTTTTGACGTTGGTACAGCTTGAATGGATAAACCTTCTTGCACACGTTCACCTAACTTTTGTATTGTCCAATATACAGTTGAACCCGTACCAAGTCCAACCTTCATTCCATCTTTTACAAAGCCAGCAGCATATTCACCGGCTAGCTGTTTTAAATTCATCCTTTTACTCCGCCGGACGTGGTCCAGCATCTAAACCGGAACTTTCAACTGTAAGTATTGGGCGCACAGTAATATCTTTATGTACACGCATTTGGCACGATAATCGTAAGTGGTCTTCAATTCCTTTTTCCGTAATAGCTTGTTTTTCATCATTTGTAGCTTCACAAAAATCACCTGCAATGACTTCAACTCTACAAGTTGTACATCTTGCTTTACCACCGCAACGATGAAGAATGTGTACACCGTTATCTTCAAGTGCTAATACTAATTTTGTCCCTTCTTCAACATCAAAAGTTCCGGTACCTTCAACTGTTAATTTTGGCAAATTGATTCCTCCTCATGTAAAATGCTATATAACATATTTATGACCCGTATTCATGAACATAAACATAAAATTAATTATAAGCCCCGTAACTTTTTTCTTTGTTCAATCGTTTAATAAGTAAGCGCTGAAAAGGAGTGGTTATTTTGTGCACAAAAGTAACTCCCGTTTTAAAGGATCATATCGATATGAATCATTCAAATATAAATTTTTTAATTGAACATTATGCAGAGGTAAAAAGATACTGTACGTTTTTGACAAAAAACAAATGGGATGGGGAAGACCTTGCCCAAGAAGCAATTTGCAAAGTTCTTCAAAAGTATAGTGAGAAGGAAATTTGTATAACGCTTCTGTATAAAATTGCTCGAAATCAATGGTTAGATCAAATGAAATCAAAATCCGTTCAAGAAAAGTTAGAACAGCAAAATACATTTGAAGAACCACATGGGAAAATTGCAGATTTGCATGAAATGGTAGGGAAAGTATTGTCTTCGTTAAATGTGCAACAATCTGTAATTTTATTATTGAAGGATGTTTTTCAGTATAGTATCGCGGATATTGCTAAAGTATGTTCGGTATCAGAAGGTGCAGTGAAAGCATCGTTATTTAGGAGTAGAAATAGGCTGAAAACTGTAAGTGAAGAAGGCATTGAAATAGTGGAGTACACGGATGATATTGAAATCGTTGTAACTTCTATTCGTGAAGAAAGACCTGAATTGTTGACGAAACTGCTCCCAACAATAGACTTTACTAAGTTACCATCAATACAACCGGTGTTATTATTCAGTATGAAAAAACCTTCTTCTTACAGTTGTATGCTTAGTGCGGCATAAAATAGATGGAGGGATTTAATATGAATACAATTCCTTACGTAGTAGAACAAACGAAATTAGGAGAACGCTCCTATGATATATATTCAAGATTATTAAAAGACCGAATTATTATGATTGGTTCAGAAATTAACGATCAAGTTGCAAGCAGTGTAGTAGCACAATTATTATTTTTAGAAGCGGAAGATGCAGGAAAAGATATATTCCTGTATATCAATAGTCCAGGCGGTTCAACGACAGCGGGATTTGCAATATTAGATACGATGAACCTTATTAAACCAGATGTGCAAACACTTTGTATGGGCTTTGCGGCATCATTTGGTGCGCTTTTACTATTAGCTGGCGCAAAGGGAAAAAGATTTGCGCTACCTAACAGTGAAATCATGATTCATCAACCGCTCGGCGGTGTAAAAGGGCAAGCAACAGAGATTGAAATTACAGCAAAAAGAATATTAAAGTTAAAACATGATATTAACAAAATCATATCTGATCGAACAGGGCAACCAGTAGAAAAGGTAGCTCATGATACAGAAAGAGATTATTTTATGACGGCAGTAGAAGCGAAGGAATATGGAATTGTTGATGCAGTTATTGAGAAAAAATAACATGAAACAGGCTAGAGAATATGATAAATTCCCTAGCCTGTTTTTGTCATTCTTTTACCCATTCATCAACTAAAGCTTGATTTTTTTTAATCCATTTTCGCGCGGCTTCTTCCGGATCTTTCGTTTTATTTAGCATGACCATTAAAGTACCTAGTTGTTCATCGTTCATTTTCCATTGATCAAAGTATTTCACAATATCCGGATGATCTTTTTCGAAACCTTTGCGAACGGAGTAATAAATGTCATCTTTTTCACCATATACTTTCTTAGGGTCTTTTAAATATTTTAAGTCAAATTCTGAAAAGCCCCAATGCGGATTCCAAAGCGTAACAGCGATTGGTTTCTTTTTCGTATATGCCTTCTTGAGTTCGCTCATCATCGCAGCTTCTGAAGATTGGACAAGTTTTAATTTTATATCATATGCCTTCATTGCTTTATTCGTTAAATTCATTAGGCTACTACCAGGTTCAATCCCAACAATTTTATTATCTAGCTCATCTTTATGTGCATTTAAATCTTCAATACTGTTAACGTTTTTCACATAAGAAGGGACGACTAAACCAAGCCCGGTACCTTCATACCATTTTGATTTTAAGACGAAGTCATCTTTGTAACGGGCATTTAATGGTTTATCCGTAACAGGAAGCCATACTTCTAGATTCGCATCAACATCACCACGTGCGACGCCAGTCCATATCGCAGCTTTTTCTAAATACATGAGTTCAACTTTATAGCCTTTTTCTTCTAATAAAACTTTCCACATATTTGCGGTTGCGATATTTTCTTTCCAACTTGTTACACCAAGTTTAATTTTTCCTTTCGAATTTGCATTTGTTGCATTACAAGAAGTGAAAATCATACTAATAAATAGTAACAGACTTATAATCCATATTTTTTTTCGCATTCAAAACCTCCTGTGAAGCTTTTGCTTTTCATAAATTAATCTATAAGTGAACCTTCTTATTATGAACGGAAACAAGAATTTTTAAAGAAATCTTATATATGTCATTTTTATGTAATATTTCTCTGTAAAATCGCAACACTATGTAAATAGATGGGTAGAAAAGGAGTAGTGACATGGATAATACAAAGGTACGTGTTGAAAATGTAACAAAAATTTTTGGGAAACATCCGCAACGAGCGCTTACCTTATTAAAAGAAGGAAAAAGCAAATCGGAAATTTTAAAGGAGACAGGAATGAACGTTGGTGTGAAAAAGGCAACGTTTGAAGTATACACTGGAGAAATTTTCGTTATTATGGGTTTGTCCGGTAGTGGGAAATCTACATTGGTTCGAATGCTAAATCAATTAATTAAACCGACAGCGGGGCATATATACATAGATGGTGAAGATATCGCGACGATGGGAAAAGAAGAGTTGCGAAGAGTAAGAAGAACGAAGATGAGCATGGTGTTTCAAAAGTTCGCTTTATTTCCGCACCGTACAGTGATACAAAACGTTGCGTACGGGTTAGAAATTCAAGGAGTTCCAGTAGAGGAAAGAGAAAATAAGGCGTTAGAATCGCTACAGTTAGTAGGGCTAGATCATCATAAAGATAATTACCCAAGCCAACTTAGTGGTGGTATGCAGCAGCGTGTTGGAATCGCAAGGGCACTAACGAATAATCCAGATGTATTACTAATGGACGAGTCATTTAGTGCATTAGATCCACTAATTCGAAAAGAAATGCAAGATGAATTGTTAGAGTTACAAGATAAAATGGAAAAAACAATTATATTTATTACACATGATTTAGATGAAGCTCTTCGAATTGGTGATCGTATCGCATTAATGAAAGATGGAGAAATTGTCCAAATTGGAACACCGGAAGAAATTATGATGAGTCCTGCCAATGAATTTGTAGAGAAATTCGTGGCGGACGTGAATTTAGGAAAAGTAATTACGGCGGAATCTATATTGAAACGACCGGAGACTTTATTAATTGATCGTGGACCACGTGTAGCACTTCAAATTATGAGGAATGCAGGTGTTTCTACGGTATATGTTGTAAACAAAAAGTATGAATTTCTAGGTATATTAACTGCGGATGATGCAAGTAAAGCGGTACAAAAACAATGGCCAATTGCTGATTTATTACTTAACGATATCCCGCACGTGTATTTAGATACATTACTGGAAGAAACGTATGCAAAAATGGCAGAGATGAAATATCCATTACCGGTAATTGATGAAAAGAAAAGGTTAAGAGGAATTATTAAACGTGAAAGTGTCATTCAAGCTCTTGCAGGAAACATCGAGGAAGAGGTGAAAGACGATGAATAATATTCCGCGCATTCCATTAGGCGAATGGGTTGATTCATTTGTTGCAAGTTTATATGAGCACTTTGAAGGCTTGTTCCGAGGATTCTCCTATATTATCGGTGGATTCGTTGATTTACTCACTAATTTTTTAACAATAATACCAGCCATAGTGATGATTATCATCTTATGTTTCCTCATTTGGTACACAACGAGGAAATTATCTTTAGTCATTTTTACGCTCATCGGATTATTATTTATTTTAAATATTAACTACTGGGCACAAACGATGCAAACATTAGCGCTCGTACTTACGTCAGTTATTATTTCAATTATTATCGGAATTCCCATTGGCATTTTAGCATCTCAAAATGAACGTTTCTCAAAATTTTTAAAGCCGACATTAGATTTTATGCAAACAATGCCGGCATTCGTCTATCTCATTCCCGCGATAACATTTTTTGGAGTAGGCGTCGTACCAGGCATTATTGCTTCCGTTATTTTTGCTATGCCACCGACAATCAGATTTACAGACTTAGGAATTAGACAAGTTCCAGAAGATTTAATTGAAGCTGCGAATGCATTTGGCTCTACCGCATCACAAAAATTATTTAAAGTACAATTACCGCTCGCAACCGGAACGATCATGGCTGGCGTGAATCAAAGTATTATGCTTTCGTTATCAATGGTTGTAACAGCTTCACTTGTAGGAGCGCCAGGACTTGGCGTCGATGTGTATCGCTCTGTAACACAAGTAAATATCGGAATGGGATTTGAAGCTGGACTAGCTATCGTCGTGATTGCGATTATATTAGATCGAATTACGCAAGGGTTTTATACAAAAAGAAAATAATTCAAAAAACACACTTTATACTACAAAGTGTGTTTTTTGAATTCGAATTACATCCGAACAATAACAGAACCTCCAGCTGGTGCACAAACTTGGTTTTGCTGTTGTTCCATTGATTTAATTAAATGATTATTTTCTTCGATTAATGAGATTAATTTAGCTAATTGGCTTTCAAGGCTTGCGATGCGCTGCATCATGTATTGCGAATCATAATGCAGTGTATTCCTTACTGGATGGGGGGAGTAAGCATATTGTTGATTTATATTTGGATTCCAATGAGGATACATTTGAATCGTTCCTCCTTCAATAAATTACTGATCTTTCTTATAGTAAATGCCTATGTATATGTAATGGTGACTTGAAAATTCTTTCAAACGAAGAGGATTATGTAGGGGGAATGGAAAAGTAATAAAGTACATTTTTTGGAAATTTTTAAGCGGAATAGTAAATATATTAGGAAACAGCAACGTTCATGTAAATAGATATTATATAGGGAGAAATGATGAGAGGAGATGCAATTTTGTCTAAACATAAAAAAAGAAATGATGCTATGACAATTGGTGTCGCTATAGGTGTTGTAATCGGTGTAATTCCTGGTGTATTTACTGATAATATAGCAATCGGAATAGCGATTGGGATTGCAGTTGGAATGGGGATTACGCTTTTGAAGAAATAATGAGTTGTAAATTATTTTAATGTGAAAATTCTCATTTAAAGAGATTGAATTTTCGGAATATAAAACCTATTTCTCCTTTTTTTATGATATTATATATGCAAAGGATGGTGATGAATATGCCAATAAACAATCAAGCAGAACAAAACTGCTTCATTTGTGAAAAACATAAAGGGAATATTACAGTTCCGGGTGGAGCTATTTACGAAGATGAACTCGTTTACGTTGGACATGTCCATTGGGATGCAGAAGAAATATATCTTGGTTATGTAATGATAGATATAAAAAGACATGTACCTGGTCTCGCTGAATTAACTGAAAATGAGGCAAAAGCATTCGGACTTATAACAAGTAGAATAAGTAAAGCGTTAAAAGAAAGCGAAGGTGCAGAACATATTTACACTTTCGTTTCAGGAAATGGTGTACCGCATATGCATATGCACATTATACCGCGTTATCCAAATACACCAAAAGAGTTTTGGTTACCGACTGAAGTAGCAAATTGGACTGGTGCACCCTATGGAGATTCAGAGAAAATAAAAAAACTATGCGAAAGAATACGAAAGTATATGGTGAATGAGTATGCATACAACAAATAATACACAATATTCATGGGTTGGAAGTAGAGAAATGTGTTTAGACGAAGTTTCAGTCAAGCAATATGGTGATATCGTACTTGGTAAATACGGCGGAAATATAAGTGCCGGAGCAAAAAAGAATGAAGACGGTGCATTAGTTTGGTCGAATGGTGATTGGGAATTCACCGTTATATTAGACGGACATAATAGTGCAGAAAGTGTTGATTTAGTAGTAAGTACGATTCAAGCAGAATATGAAAATATAAAAGTAATTATGAATGAACCGATTGAAACAGTATTTCGATCTGTTGAAAATCATATACTTACAATTTTTCAATCCTCCTCATTTAAAGAAAAGTGCAAAAGAGTAAAAGGTGAAACAGCTTGCTTAATATGTGTAAGAAAAGAAAATTACATATGGTGGCTATCTATTGGTGATTGCCTAGTTTATGTATTTCATGATGAATTACATAAATTAGGACAATATACATTAAACCAACGTCAATTTTATGAATGGATTGGTAATGTAAACACGTTTGATTTACCCGTTCCATGCTATTCTTCAGGAATTCGTGAACTACGTACTGGAAAGAATCGAATTGTAATGGTGACAGATGGGATATTAGAATGCGGGGAACGCCGTTATGAAACGCCATTAAACCTATACAGTGATATGAATAAAAATAATATAGAGCTTAAAGAAAATGTTCACAATATTTTAGAACACGTTCATCATCAATTAGGACGAGATAGTGCGACCATTATTAGTTGGGATTATGAAAATGATGCATATGCTACGTATCCGAGTGATCAGCCGGAGAAAATTAAAGTTAAAAAATAAAAAGGAGAGGGTTTTCTGTCAGTTACAAAAATATCCTTATTAATTTTATGGGTGCTATCTTTATTGGTTTTTGAAAGAATAGCGAGAAGACAGTTAAATATACCGAAACAAAAAGGATGGAATAACCAATATGTGAATGATACACATAAATGGGGAAATAGAATTATTATTTCCTCTTATATAGTTGTTATTGCTATAAGCACTTTTCTTCCAAATCGTATATTTATGGGCTATGTACCTCTTTTGTTTTTTATTACGTTATATGGATTTCAATCATATATGGAGTGGAAGTATGATAAGGAATCGCGTGAGTTTTTGATTTCATTATTAGGAGTTGTAGCATTAATAATAACAGGGTTCATACTATATTTCTTCCTTTAATATAGTATAAATTTAAAGTAAGAGGGAGAGAAGAAATGAAAAGACCTTTCTTACGTGCAGAAGCGATCATTTTTAATGAAGATCATTCAAGAATACTCGTTCAATAACCGTTAATATAGTCCACTTTATTTTAAACAATTCAATGAAGTAATAGGAGGAATGATATTGAGAACCTATACATTTTGGATTATAATTTTTGTTTTTTGTATAGCGGGCTACTTTTTGGATCGATTTTTAAGAAAAAAATTGAATATGCCAAAGAGCGGATTTTGGGGATATAAGAAACATGTAAATAGTTTACATAAAAAATTGGAAATAGGACTACTTTTTATTTATTTAATAACTAGCTTTATATTTATCTTTAAATTCGAACGTGTAAATATTGCTTATGTCATTTTTACTTATTTAGGGGGGACGATAATCTTAAGAGCATTGATGGAATGGAAGTATGATAGAGAATCGAAAGAATATATATTTTCGATAATTGGGATATTCACGTTTATTTTTATGACTTCAATACTATTTTACTTCTTTCCATCTGCTGCATAATAAAATGATTTTTGAAGGTATAAATAATGAAATAACTAATTAATAAGAAACCATTTATCTATACATGAATGGTTTCTTATTATGTGTACGAAGTTCGGTCTTCGCAATTTAATCATTTATTTTAGTCAAGATGGATTTAATGAAATTTGTTTTATCCTCTGCATATTTATGCTTATCATTTGGGTTAGCTTTTGAAAGTTGAATCTTTAACTGTTCATACTGCATACGAGAGGTTTTATTGTCTATTAAGTAATCTCTGAATTTTAATTGTTCTATTAAATATGGATTCCCTTGTTCATACATATGAATTTGATGGGTTCTTGGCTCACCTTTATTGAAATAATACCTTTCTGGTAATACATCTTTTCTATATTTATAATTTAATTGTTCTAGGTTTGTAATACATTTTAGACCACTTTTGGAATCTCTTAATTCCATCGCAATATCAATAATAGGTTTTGCGCTTAAATGCGGGATGGAAGTACTTCCAATATGGTGTATTGCTAAAATATATTTTCCAATGTGTTCCTCAATTAATTGTTTTTCTTTTGAAAACTCAAATTCCCACTCTTCGGACCACGGAACTAAAAACACTTTACCATAGGGTAAACCTAGCATTTAATTAGCACCCCTTACATATTTTTTAAATAAAGTTACTTACATTTTCTTAAAGCTCCTCAATACAAGAAACTCCCACAATCTCCAAGGAAGAACCTTCTTCGCAAAGATCATAAATTTTACACCTTTCCCAATTGGGTATCGTAATGTAGTACGCCTTGCTTCAGCAATTTCTACGATTTTATTTGCAACATCCATCGGATTACCAAGTGTATCGTTGCCATTGTTTATGTGCTTTTGTATTTTATCCATATATTCTTTGTAAGGAGAGGTTGTATCAGATTGGTTTTCAGCTAATTGTTTACCAACTTCCCATATGTTCGTGTTATAAGAACCAGGTTCAAGTAAGGCAACGTCTATTCCGAAAGGCTTTACTTCTAAGCGAAGGGATTCACTCCAGCCTTCTAATGCATACTTTGAAGAAACGTAAGGGGATAAACCAGGGAATCCTACTTGCCCGCTAATACTGCTTATATTAATGATTTTTCCGCTTTTCTGCTTTCTCATATATGGTAAGACAAGTTGCGTGATGGATATAGCTCCAAAAAGATTTGTTTCAAATTGTTTTCGGTATTCCTCCACTGGGATTTCTTCGATAAAGCCCCCATTTGCATATCCTGCATTATTTATGAGAATGTCTATTCTGTTTATTTCGTTTAAAAATAATTGGAAGTTATGTATAGAACTTTGATCTGTTACATCTAATTGTTGAACTTTTATATTTTGTTGTAAGTCGAGTTTAGTAGCTTGAGATATTAAGTCTACTTGTTTTTCAAGATTTCGCATTGTAGCAATGACAAAATAGTCTTTTTTCGCAAGTTCAAGTGTCGTTAAAAGTCCGAATCCACTTGATGCCCCTGTAATAATCGCGATTTTTTTATTCATTGTTCGCTCGCTTTCTTTTTCTTTTATCATAACGAGTTATGGGAATAAAATCTATTTATTGTATAAAGATATTTGTTATAATTGAAAATAATTATCAATTAAATTTTAGTTTTATATAAAAGGAGTGTGGATTTCATGAAGACTAACGGTTTTCATGATATTTTTCATAAATACTTTCATGGTTTACAAGTTGTAGAGGAAAAACATATGAATATGCCCAAAACAATAGGTATGGGTGAAATACGAAGATGGACTTCATTTTCAGGTATGGAAATTGTGTTATCAAATTATCAATTTCATAATAACCATCGCATCCAGTTTGCATCTGATGCAGCAATGGTGGAGCTTAATTTTTGTTTACAAGGGTTCGGAGGAGTGCAAGTTGGTCATTCTTCGTATGAATTAATGACTGGAAATAGCTATTTATATTTTATGAATGATTTTGATGTAGTATTTGAATATGAAAAAGAAACGCCTCTATATTCATTAGCGATTGGGATTCCTGTACAATTGTTTAATCATTTCATGATGAATAATGCTATTGAAAAAAGTCTTGATTTTCATTCTATATTAGGAAATCAATCTTTTAAAAAGTTTCAAAATCCAATTGATTCTATAACATCTAATCTTATTAAGAGAATGATAGAGCATCCCCAAAAGGATCGTATTAGTCAACTAGAATTAGAAAGTAAAGCGCTCGAATTGCTTTCTATACATTTGGGGAGAGTGTTGCTTAATGATTGTGACGCAAATAAAAGGAGTCAATTATCAAAACAGGATTTGAATAAAATAAAACAGGCTGAAGAAATTTTACTTCAACGAATGGAATCACCCCCATCATTATTAGAATTAGCTAAAATAGTAGAGTTAAATGATTATAAATTAAAAATTGGGTTTAAAGAATTATTTGGGATGTCCACATTTGCATATTTACGAGAAAAGCGTATGGAACATGCGATAGATTTACTGCGTTCGGGAAATAGTAATGTGACCGAAACGGCATTTACAGTTGGATACAATAATGTCAGTCATTTTTCAGAGTTATTTCGTAAAAAGTATGGAATGAATCCATCAGAACTTTTACGTATTTATTAACGTAAAACAGGAATAATCCGCTATACCGTAAATTCCTCCGTCATTTGGTAGTTGCTTTTTGTAATGGTCATTATAATTACAAACAACATCCAATTGGAAATAACTTTTTATGGAGGAATTTAAATGAAAGAACGGAATGAAAGTCATTTTTGGATATTTGTATTAACAGGAATGTTTCTTATTATAACAACGACGGGTTTTGCACGTATGGCATATGGAATTATATTGCCATTTATGCAGGAAGGACTCCGCTTGTCCACAGCTCAATCAGGTATGCTAGGAACGATACTCTTTTTAGGCTATTTATTAACAGTCGGAACATCTGGAATACTCACCATTCGTTTTGGAGCAAAATCAGTTTTATTAATAGGGAGTTGGCTCGTCGTTATAAGTTTAATAGGATTAGCATTTGTTTCCTCATTTTGGATAGCCTCTATTTGTATGCTATGTGCTGGAGCTGGAAGTGCTCTTGTATATACACCACTCATGTCAATAACAGTAGGATGGTTTCCAGAAAAAAGAGGAACTGCAATGGGGCTGTTATTAAGCGGTGCTGGCATAGGCATGCTATTTAGTGGAATAATTGTTCCTTATATAGTACGTACATTTCCAGAGTATAGTTGGCGTGGTTCATGGCTTTTGTTTGGAGTTATTACATGTATTGTTGTATTCGTTGCCTCAATTGTTTTGAAAAATCCAGAAGTTACTGAAGATGAGGGGGAAAGGAATAATAAGTCGTTTTTATGGAAAACGAAAGAGCTATACATCATTGCATGGATGTATTTTATTGTGGGCGTTGTTTATTTAATTCCAAATTTATATCAAACTAGTTTTATGATTAATAATGGTATTTCGGCATCAATTTCGGGAACTGTTTATGCGATTGCAGGAATGTTTTCAATCGTAGGAGCTCCTGTCTGGGGATTTATTTCGGATCGGATTGGTATAAAGAAGACGTTATGTATTGCACTTTTATTAGCTGTAATAGGTGATATGATTCCAATTATATTTGGACATATCATTGGCTTTATCATGTCGGCAATTATTTGGGGTTCCAGCCTCGGAGGTATCCTTTTATTAATTCAAGTTGCTGCTTCAAAGCAAGTATCTTCGAAATATGTCTCAATGGCAATTAGTTTTATATCCGTTTTCTATGCAGTTGGTCAAATGATTGGACCAGGACTTGCAGGATGGATTATCGGGGAAAGTGGTTATACAACAGCTTATGGATTAGGTGCTTTCGGTTTCTTTATGTGCATATGTTTGGGATTAAGGCTAAAAAGAGGGGATTTGGCAAACTCAGCGTATATAGAGAAGTGAGTATTGTCTTGAAATGAATCTTTTTAACGGGGGGAAGTAAAGTGTTCCATGTTAAAGACGTTTTAGCAGATCAATTATTAGCAAATGCGAATGATCCCAGTTGGTATATTCCATTTTCAGATGCAGTTAAGGATTTATCTGAGAGAGAAGCTTTCTGGAAACCGAATGAAGAGTGTAATAGTATAGCTGAAATTGTACAACATTTACTGTATTGGAATACGACGTGGCAAACTAGGTACAAAGAATCAAATGTTAATGCTGTGCCTGCTATTGGTGATAATAACAAAAGTTTTATGCTTTCAGATAATCAAACATTTGAAGAGTTAAGAGGAAAACTATTAGAGAAACTGTTACAATGGCAAAGTCTCATAAATGAAGACAAGGTTGAAAGTGATGTAATTGGATTTCCTGTATGTGCGAAGTGGTGGGAAGTATTAGCTAATGTAACGACTCATAACGCGTATCACATTGGTCAAATTATCTACATTCGGAAATTACAGAAGAGTTTTGATAATGAATAAGATAATAATTCTCAAATTAGGTGAACAAAAGTGGACAAAACGAGACAGATGTCTCATTTTGTCCACTTTTTTATTATGAAAGAAAAGAGAAAACCTATTAAATCAGGGATTAGAATTTGGCACAGTACTTGCAATATAAAAGATGAACAAGAAAATAGGAGGGCTGGACATGTTAAAAACAACTGAAAGTAAAGGGAATGAAATTACGAAAGAACAAGTTCGTTGGATGTATGAAAAAATGTTAGAGATTCGTAAGTTTGAAGACAAGGTGCATGAATTGTTCGCGCAAGGCGTTCTGCCAGGTTTCGTTCATTTATACGCTGGTGAAGAAGCAGTAGCAGTTGGTGTATGTGCCCACTTAACAGATAGTGACAGTATTACAAGTACGCATAGAGGTCACGGCCATTGTATCGCGAAAGGTTGTGATTTAAATGGCATGATGGCCGAACTTTTTGGTAAAGCGACAGGGTTATGTAAAGGTAAAGGTGGTTCAATGCATATTGCCGATTTAGATAAAGGAATGCTTGGTGCAAATGGGATTGTAGGCGGAGGTTTTCCACTTGCTTGCGGTTCAGCATTAACAGCTAAATATAAAGGAACGAAAGATGTGAGTGTTTGCTTCTTCGGTGACGGAGCAAATAATGAAGGAACATTCCATGAAGGGGTTAATTTAGCAGCGATTTGGAAGTTACCAGTTATTTTTATCGCAGAAAATAACGGTTACGGTGAAGCAACAACATTTGAATATGCGTCAAGTTGTGATTCCATTGCAGATCGAGCGAAAGCTTACAATATTCCAGGTGTTCAAGTAGATGGAAAAGATTTACTTGCAGTGTATAAAGCGGCGGAAGAAGCAGTAGAACGTGCGCGTAATGGCGGTGGTCCAACAATAATTGAATGTATGACATATCGTAATTACGGTCATTTCGAAGGTGAAGCGCAAACATATAAAACTTCAGAAGAAAAAGAAGAACATTTAAATGAAAAAGATGCGATTGTGAATTTCCGTAAGCATTTAATTCATGAAGCTTTATTAACGGAATCTGAACTTGTGGATATGGAAAAGGCAGTAGATGAAGCAGTGCAAAGATCGATTGAATTTAGTGAAAATAGTCCATATCCGGAAGATGAAGAATTATTAAAAGATGTATACGTTTCTTACAAATAAGAGGAGGGTGAAAAATAATGACTAGAACAGTAAGTATGTCAACTGCAATTAATGAAGCGATGAAAATATCAATGCGTCGTGATGAAAATGTAATTTTAATCGGAGAAGATGTTGCAGGCGGTGCACAAGTGGATCACTTGCAAGATGATGAAGCATGGGGCGGTGTACTCGGTGTTACGAAAGGACTTGTACAAGAATTTGGTCGAAATCGTATTTTAGATACTCCAATTTCAGAAGCGGGTTATATGGGAGCGGCGATGGCAGCTGCGGCAACAGGTTTACGTCCGATAGCTGAATTAATGTTTAATGATTTTATCGGAAGTTGTCTTGATCAAGTATTAAACCAAGGTGCAAAGTTCCGCTATATGTTCGGTGGTAAAGCGAAAGTGCCAGTTACAGTACGTACGATGCACGGTGCTGGATTTAGCGCAGCGGCACAGCATTCACAAAGTTTATATGCGTTATTTACGAGCATTCCAGGTATAAAAGTTGTCGTTCCTTCCACTCCTTATGACGCAAAAGGCTTATTATTAGCGGCAATTGAAGATGACGACCCAGTAATCTTCTTTGAAGATAAAACACTTTACAATATGAAAGGCGAAGTACCAGAAGGGTACTATACAATTCCTTTAGGAAAAGCAGATATTAAACGTGAAGGTTCTGATGTAACAATCGTTGCAATTGGAAAACAAGTTCATACAGCGCTCGCTGCTGCTGAGCAATTAGCGAAAAAAGGACTTGAAGTAGAAGTAATCGATCCGCGTTCTTTATCACCGCTGGATGAAGATACGATTTTAGCATCTGTTGAAAAAACGAATCGCCTGATTGTTATTGACGAAGCAAATCCAAGATGTAGTATCGCAACAGATATTGCGGCAATTGTAGCGGATAAAGGATTCGATTTGTTAGATGCACCTATTAAACGAATTACAGCACCACATACACCAGTTCCGTTTTCGCCACCACTTGAAAAGTTATATTTACCAACGCCGGAGAAAGTAATTGAAACTGTATCAGAAATGATCGGAGACCAATCTTTATTACATGTGTAATGAAACGATGAGAAGGGAGAGAGAAACATGGCTGTAGAAGTTGTAATGCCGAAGTTAGGTATGGCGATGAAAGAAGGTATTATTACGAGCTGGAATATTAAAGCAGGTGATAATGTAGAAAAAGGTGAACTAATTGCTAGTATTAACTCGGAAAAAATCGAAACTGAAATAGAAGCACCAGCTGATGGAACTGTTCTTGATATAGCTGTAAGTGAAGATGAGGGAGTGCCGCCAGGTACTGTAATTTGCTACATCGGTAAACCGAACGAAAAAGTAGAAGCTCATGAAAACATACATGTTGTAGAAGAAAAAGCATCTAATCCAGAACCTAAAAAGGTACAACATCCAGAACCATATGCGATAGATGTGACGAAGCAAAGAGTTAAAATATCTCCAGTAGCAAAGAAAATTGCAAAAACTGAAAATCTCGATATTAGATCATTAATTGGTACAGGACCTGGCGGAAGAATTACAAAGGTAGATGTATTAAAGGCGCTTGAAGAAAGAGTAGCAATTCCAGAAGTACTTGAACAAGAAGAAAGTAAAGTCATTCCTATTACTGGTATGCGAAAAGCAATTGCGAACCGTATGCATGCAAGCCTACAAAATAGTGCGCAATTAACATTAACGATGAAAGTAAATGTTACAGATTTAGTTGCTTTACATAAAGAAATAGCGGAAGTTGTACAAAAACGATACGATAACAAACTAACTATTACTGATTTCGTTTCTCGTGCTGTTGTATTAGCGCTTAGAGAGCATAAAGAAATGAACAGCGCGTATATAAATGATGCCATTCATCAATTTGAACATGTTCATTTAGGTATGGCGGTCGCGTTAGAAAAAGGATTAGTCGTTCCAGCTATTCGCTTTGCTAATAATCTATCTTTAGTAGAGTTATCTAAAGAGATTAAAAATGTGGCACAAAAGGCACGAGCAGGCAGTTTAAGTAGTGATGATATGCAAGGGACAACATTTACAATTAGTAATTTAGGTAGCTTCGGTATTGAATATTTTACGCCAGTATTAAATACACCTGAAACTGGTATTTTAGGTGTAGGTGCAATTGAACATGTTCCTGTATATAAAGGGAAAAAATTAAGAAAAGGAAGTATGTTACCTTTAAGTTTAACATTCGATCATCGTGTACTAGACGGTGCACCAGCAGCTGCATTTTTACGCACAATTAAACGTTATTTAGAAGAGCCTGTAACAATTCTTTTATAAAGAGAAGGTGAGAAAATGAGTAATTTAGTTGTTATTGGGGGCGGACCTGCTGGTTATGTAGCGGCAATTACCGCGGCTCAAAATGGAAAAGATGTCACTCTTATTGATGAAGCTGATCTTGGCGGGACTTGTTTAAATGTCGGTTGTATGCCTACGAAATCATTGTTAGAAAGTGCGGAAGTATACGATATTGTTAATCATGCGAATCGTTTTGGAGTATTAGTAGATAAGCAGAATATATCAATTGATTGGAAACAAATACAGACGAAAAAATCACAAATTGTTACGCAACTCGTACAAGGTATACAATATTTAATGAAGAAAAATAAAATAAAAGTTATACAAGGTAAAGCGAAATTTGAAACGGATCACCGTGTACGAGTTACACATGGTGATAAAGAAGATGTAGTAGTTGGAGACCAGTTTATTATAGCGGCAGGATCAGAACCAACTGAATTACCTTTTGCTCCATTTGATGGGAAGTGGATTTTAAATAGTAGTCATGCAATGTCCCTAGAAAATATACCAAAATCATTATTAATCGTTGGTGGTGGTGTAATAGGTTGCGAGTTTGCAAGCATTTATAGTCGTCTTGGAACAAAAGTTACGATTGTTGAAATGGCATCGCAATTATTACCTGGTGAAGATGAAGATATCGCACAAATTTTAAGGGAGAAACTAGAAAATGATGGCGTAAAAATATTTACAGGAGCGGCTTTAAAAGGATTAAATAATTATAAGAAGCAGACTTCATTTGAATATGAAGGAAGTATCCAAGAAGCCAACCCGGAATTCATTCTCGTTTCTGTAGGTCGAAAACCACGTGTACAAGAATTAGCTTTAGAAAAAGCAGGCATTCAATTTTCAAATAAAGGAATTTCTGTGAATGAACATATGCAAACAAACAGATCACATATTTACGCAGCGGGTGATGTGATTGGTGGAATACAGCTTGCTCACGTTGCCTTCCATGAAGGAACGACAGCGGCATTACACGCGAGCGGAGAAGATGTGAAAGTAAACTATCATGCTGTACCTCGCTGTATTTATACAGCTCCAGAAATTGCTAGTGTCGGTTTAACAGAAAAAGGAGCAAGAGAGCAATACGGTGACATCCTCATCGGAGAATTCGCATTTACAGCGAACGGAAAAGCGCTTATTATTGGAGAACAAACGGGGAAAGTAAAAGTTATTGTGGAACCTAAATATCAAGAAATTGTAGGGATTTCTATTATCGGTCCTCGTGCAACCGAACTAATCGGACAAGGAACGGTGATGATTCATACAGAAGTTACAGCTGATATAATGCGAGATTATATTGCAGCGCATCCCACTTTATCTGAAGCGATTCATGAGGCATTATTGCAGGCAGTAGGACATGCTGTACATGCTTGAAGGTAAAAAGACCAGTCTAATATGACTGGTCTTTTTAGTAAATAATATTTAAGTAGCAATATGTATAAAAAGATACTAGAAAAATCACTATACTCTCATGTTTTTTTAATCGATGAGAGTATAGTGATTTTGAAACTTCTTCACTTATTTAATTGAAATGCGCTGTTACTATTTAATTTCAATAGCTGAAGTTATATCGTTCCAATCTGCAGCTAAATTAGCAGTTTGACCATACCAATCAGAGTGTCTAAAGGAGACACCTTTTCCATATCCTTGAGTTGAAGAATGTTCCCATAGTGTTGTTGAATAACTTGCAGAAGGTGAAGCTGTACTTACAGAAGAAATTCTGTCGTTCCAGCTAGAAGGTAGGTTTTTAAAGCCACTGCTCCAATAAATATACTGTCCACCTTTATTTTGATGCTCATAAAAATCGGTACTACCAGCACCACTACCTAAAGGGTTAATTTGATTTTTAAGTGCCTTTTTATCCTTTTCAATAAAAGCATTCAATGTTTCTCTGCTAGTAAAGCCATAAGCTAACCAATCTCCATTTTCATTTTGCTTAGGTAGTACCATAGTAATTTGGATGTCTTTTTTTGATTGATCGCTTAATTTTGTGAATGAATTAACATTCTTTTCATCAACTTTTAAATAATCAAATGATTTAATTGTATTATCTTTTTCTGCAGCACTTACTACTCCTAATCCTCCAGTTAATGCAAAACCTGCTACTAATGTCCCTGCTACTAATTTCTTCAACATATAACCATCCCTTTTTGTTTAGATTTTTGTACAGGTAAAACTTGTACATGTAAAATGTATTCTAATTTCGAATTTTTGTAAATATTCTGAAGTTTTAGAAATAATAGGCGGAATATTTACAGTTTTGCATTTATTCTTTAGAAAAAATAGCTATTGGAATGATATAATAAATAGATATATTGCTTTTGTTGGATGTTAAAATGTTTTAGGAGGAAAGCCATTGCAGTATTTCAATAAAGATTGGTATAAAGAAATGCAAGTATCTGGATTTTTAATTTTCTCAGAAACATTAGAAGAATGGGAAGAGATTTTGCGAGAGAGCGAAAAGGTAGGAATGGATTATAAGAAAAGTTTGAGAGAAGACGTGGAAGAAAAGAAAGAAGATTTATTAAAGTTTCTACCTAAGTCACTACATCCATACATTCATGATAATACAATTAAGTCAGAATACCCATCAGAAAAGTTAAAGAAACTTATGCTTGATTGGACAGAAGATTATGAGAAAAGAATGAATGATTTAGAACAAGCTTATATAGATAATTATAATGCTATAAAAGAGAAGCTCGCGCAGAATGTCGTTCAACTACATGAATACTCACTACATGACAGTGTAGTCAAATCAGTAGAGAGAAGATCAAAAGATACGCTAATTATAACTTTAGATTGCAGTGGTACTTTCAGTGAATTTGACAAACTGGAAGTAACTTTTACAGGCGTAACGAAATGTTCTATTCCGGAAAATTTTGAAGGTGCTTGGTGGTTATATCATGAAATAGATCTTACTAATGAAGGTTTCGAATTGGGTGTTTTATTTGATTGCCCATTTGAAGAAGTGACGATTTGTGCAAAAGATATATTGTTTGAGAAAGGTAACTAGTAAACTTTATAACTTTACAAACAAAAAAACAGTCTTATATGACTGTTTTTTATTTAGATGCTAAATTATCAAGTTTCCAATATGTATCTGTTAACGGCGCAGCTTTGCTATCTATGTATAAATACATATTATTTAAATCTTTTGGAGAAGTTTTCATATTAAATACAATGTCGGTAGTTAAAGAAAACTCAGATGGAACCTTTTTAGCATTTTCATTTTGTATAAATTCACCTTCGTATTTTTCACCCGTTTTTTCATCTTTTATGAAATATTTTATTTCTGAAAGATCTATCGTTTGTCCGTCAGCACGAGCATTATTTATAGTAACGCGAGCTGTGAGACGCCACTCTTTGTCTATTTTATCGAATTTAGCATTTTCAACAGTTGCTCTATAGTATTCATTTTTAACAATTTCCCCATAATGCATTGCATTCTTTTCAAAAGCGCTCTTTTCTTGTTTTGGTGCAGTATTTCCACTACATCCTGCCATTATTCCTGTAAATAATAATGCTGTACAAGTTACTTTAATTATAGATTTCATAGTAATCCCTTTCTGTATTAAAAAGTAAAACATAGGAATAATTTTACATCAACAGGAAGGTAAATGGAAGTATGTTTGTGGAATATGCAAATATACATTTATTTCGTTTTCAAGTTAATGGGATAGAAAGAGGGAGAAAAACTGTATAAAGCTGAATAAATAAGAATTGAAAATATTGTAATACAGAAAAAGCATGCATATAATTAAAATAAAGATTAAATTTCTGAATCTTCAATAATGGTGGTGATAACATGTTCACTGAAGAGCGTAGAGAGAAAATTTTAGAGTTACTTAAGAAAGATGGAAGAGTAATCGCAAAGGATCTTGCGGAAAGTTTTGATATGTCTATTGATTCTATAAGAAGAGATTTGTCTATTATGGAGAAGGATGGTTTATTAAAAAGAACGCACGGAGGTGCAGTTGAACTTACGCGAGTGAGAAACTTAGCTGCCGAACCATTGAAACGTTATCGTGATAGTTCAATAGATGAAGATGCGATTGCGAAAGTTGCTGTATCCTACATACAAGAAGGAGATTCCGTTTTTATTGGCGGGGCTTCCATTCATTATGCCATGTTAAAGTATTTACCTGAAACATCATTTACAGTTATTACGAATGCTTTAGAAATTGCTAGTAAGTTACGGGAATATAAGAACATTGATACGTACTTAATTGGTGGAAAAGTGAAACCATCAGGAAATATGACAGATACACTGGCCTCTGAATTGATAAGTAGATTCTCTATTGATCTTTATTTCTCTACAGGCGGCGGTATTTCATTGAATGGTATAAGTACTGCGACACCGGAAGTTGCTTATTTTGGAAAAACAGTAAGTAAAATTGCTAGAAGAAATATTTGTTTAGCTCCTCATAATAAACTTGGAATAGACTGCTTTATAAAAGGAGAGTCACTGATAGAAATTGACCTTATAATAACAGATGAAGGGGCTAGTAAAGAAACGATTCAACAATTTGAGAAACAAGGTAAAGAAATTGTAATAGCGTCAATAGACCTCATTTAAAAGGAGTTTGAAATGATTATAAAAGGACAAGAGTTTCATATAAATGGATTAACTTATACAGTTCGTTCTGCAGTTCAAACGGATGCTGAGCAGTTATCAGAAATTAGAGTTCAGATCGATGGCGAAACTGAAAATATGGATAGAGAAGCTGGAGAGGGGTTTATTGATAAGATAGGGTTTCAAAAAATAGTAAAAACAGATAGTGAAGAGATGAAGAATCTTTTTTTAGTTGCAGAAGTGCACAACCGAATCGTAGGATTTTCGAGATGTGAAGGATCAAATTTGAAGAGATTATCCCATAAAGTAGAGTTTGGTGTTTGTATTTTAAGAGAGTTTTGGGGATATGGAATGGGTAAGAGTCTATTGCAACAATCTATTCAGTGGGCTGATGAAAATGAAGTGAAAAAGATATCATTGCAAGTGTTAGAGACAAATGAGAAAGCTATTCAGCTTTATAAAAAGTTAGGTTTGGAGGTAGAAGGTATTCTAAAAAATGATAAAAAACTGTCAGGTGGTAAGTATTATAATACGGTAGTAATGGGAAGGTTTACTGATACTTTTCATAAAAGTGGTGAAGAAGTATGTTTTACAGAAGGAAATACTATGTAGTAAAAAATGAATTCATAGAAATATTTAATGATCATTTCAATGATACTAATTTACCTAATCAAATAAAATATACTTCTCGTTTAATAGGACGCTGGATGAAAGATAATAATGATGGTACGACTGAAGTATTTGCAATATGGGAATATGATAGTTATGAACAGTATAAAGAAATTGAATCAAAAATTAGAAGCGACAAGATACATGTTAAAAGAATACATGATTGGTATGAAAAACATGGCGGGAAAGAATATGTTTTACAGGAGTACATATTAGAGTTAAAAAATGAAGAGTTAGTATGTACTGTAAAGTGATAGAGGGGTGAGGAATAATGGGAATTAAAACAAAATTATATTTTAGTTTAGCATCCACCATTTTATTTGCAATAGCGGTGATAGTTTTCTTTATAAACGGCAATCCACAAAAGTGGTTTTGGTTATGTATTTTCTTTGCGTCCATTATACAAAATATAGTTCTACTAAAAAAGAATAAAGAAGTTCATTAAGATATTCAAATTATTAACATATTTGTGTCATCTTTTTAGTTGTATTGAAAACGCTTTTATTCAGTTTTATAATAAAAGTATGTTTTATAAATCTCCAAAACAATTAATAGGGGAGATGATACAATGTTAGCTTCACCGTTTTACTTACATACATGGAAAAAGTTTGTGGATGAAGGAGTCCTTGATTCGAACCGTATAAACGAAAGAATTTCAGAGTCATGGCATCGATGTAAACAAGCAAATGTGAATCCTCATATGAATAAAGGTCAGAAGATTTTGTCTTCTGATATTTTTCAGGATCAAAAGAAAAAGAGTGAAATCTTCCTTGATATAGCAATACCTCAAATACAAAATATGAGAAAAACCATTGATGAACTGCAAATGATGGCATTATTAATTGATCCAGATGGTTATGTTCTATCATTAAGTGGAAATCAGCAAACGTTGAAACGAGCGAAACATATTAATTTTATTGAAGGTGTGAAATGGACGGAAGCAGCTGTTGGTACAAATGCGATAGGAACAGCGTTACAGATTGAAGAGGCTATTATGATAAGTGGTACAGAGCATTATTCTGTCGCATCTCATAGCTGGAGCTGTGCGGCCTCTCCGATTCATAATGATGATGGGAAATTAATTGGTGTTCTAGATTTCTCCTGTCCAATTGAGTTTTCACATCCATATATGCTCGGAATGGTAACTTCGATCGCGCATGCGATTGAACGTGAATGTAGTATTCGAGTACATCAAAATGAACTGCATTTAATCCACCGTTTTTTAGATGTAATTGACAGTGATGAACAAGTTGTTATTTGTAACCATCGTGATGTTATCGTTTCTGCGAGCAAGAGGGTTCGTGAACGAGTATGTAATTGGTCACGAATGAAACTTGAAGATTTAATGCACAATGGATTGAAACCTAAATTAGAGGTACCGGTATATAGTAATGATAGAATGATCGGGAAATGTATTTACTTAAAGGAAAATAAACAAGAAAATTTATTTTCTACTTACCCGTTTATAAACGGAATTACTTTCCCTGGAGTTATTGGGACAAGCAGCGTATTTCAACATACTTTAGAAGAAATTAAGCTTGTTTCACCAACTGACGCTAGTGTATATGTATGTGGTGAAACAGGTGTAGGGAAAGAATATGTAGCGAGAGCGATTCATGAAAATAGTCCAAGAAAAAATGGTCCTTTTATAGCTGTTAATTGCGGTTCATTACCGAAAGAATTAATGGAAAGTGAATTATTCGGTTATGCTGAAGGTGCGTTTACAGGTGCGCGGCGCCAAGGATATAAAGGGAAATTCGAACAAGCAGACGGAGGAACAATATTTTTAGATGAAATTGGTGAAGTGCCGCCAGAGATGCAAGTGGCATTATTGCGTGTTTTGCAAGAACGAACAGTAACCCCAATTGGTAGTTCAAAAGAGGTACCAGTAAATATTCGTATTATTACTGCGACACATAAAGATTTACTAAGATTAGTAGAAGAAGGGAAATTCCGTCAAGATTTATATTATCGTTTACATGTTTATCCGCTATATGTTCCGTCGTTAATAGAAAGAAAAGAGGATATTCCGTACTTCATACAACATTTTTGTGAACGAAAGGATTGGAATGTTGTATTTCCAAAGAGTATTTGTAATCAATTTTCACAGCATACATGGCCCGGAAATATTCGAGAATTATTAAATGTATTAGAACGCATATACATTTTGTCGCAAGGACGGGAAATATGCGAAAAACAAATCTTTTTTTTATTACAAACAATGATGGGAAATCAACATCAACTTGAATTGCAAGCAGAAAATAAAACGGAGCATACATTAAATTTCCGTGAAAAAATACAGCGTGATAGCATGATTGAAGCGCTAGAAAAGACGAACGGAAATGTTTCATTAGCTGCAAAACTATTAGCTGTGCCGCGCAGTACGTTTTATAAACGAATGCAAAAATTTAGGCTATAAAAGTAGATTTTTGTAATCTACTTTTTCTTTATGGGCTCACGTTCTGTCGGAAGGTGCGCTTGCCAGGGAAATAATAGAATAATTAGAAAGAAGATTTCCTGAAGGGGGTTAGCATGTGAAGTATATTGAAATTGGAATCGGGAATAGGTGGTTCATTCGAACGGAAACCGAAAATAAAGATGGAACTGAATTCGAGGAACGAGGAATTATTAAACCAATTTATTTTGAGTCTTTATATGTACGGATTTGGTTTCGGAAAACGTGTTTTATTTTTGATACGAAAGAGGGCTTTAAGAAAGTAAGAAAAAGTAGAGCTGAGTATAAGTTTATTGTTGGGATGGTGAGTAGGTTAAAACAATAGAATCAAACAGGGGGTGTTTTTATGATTAGAATTATCACATTCATACTCGCTTTTATTATAATGGGCTATTCTATTTACAGTTGGAATGATGATTCGAAGCAAAGTATGCTCATTTTACAATTACTTTTAGGTTTTATGCTTGCCGGTATGGGGATACACAACGTTAAGAAGGATGAAAAAGAGAATAAGAATATGGGGATTCTGCTATTACTTATATCACTTTTTTGTATTATTGTATCGTTAATAAAATATTTTAAATAAACCGTTACTAAGCATATTGAGTAACGGTTTATTTAGGTTATAATGTGCTATTTATATAACCCCGTCGTATACATTACCGTTAAAGTATGTACAATTTCTTCTAATTCTAGTTCTTTATCATTTTGCACGATTGTCCAAAGAAACGTTTCATTCATAGAGAACCAGCCGCATGCGACAATCTCTTTATTTAACTCAGTTCGTACTAATTCATTTTCCTGGGAATGAGTAATGTCTTGTATAATCCGTGTTACAAAGCGTTCGCGAATCTCATCCCATTTTTGACGTATTTCTTTTGAGGTTCTTATTGCTTCTTCAACAACTTGTAATATAGCTCTTTCTTCTTGTGCTAACTGTAAAAAAGCGCGCACTTGATTCTGAATCATATCTCGTGCTTCGGCCTTTGTTTGAGGTAAAAAAGAGCGATCAGCAATATCATAAAAGCGATTCATAACATCTTCCATCAAAACGACGAGGAGAGCATCTTTGTTTTTAAAATATACATATGCTGTTCCATAACCAGTTTCTGCATGTTTAATAATTTGCGTGATTGTAGTTTTCTGAAATCCGTTTTTTATAAACATAGTATAACCGGAATGTAATAGTTTCTTTTTTGTTTCTAAGGAGCGATGTTTTCTTGTTGAAAGAGTAGAATTTTCCAAGGAATCACCTCTTTATACTGAAATATCTGAAAATATAATTGTATTGTAAAAGAAGTTCGTATATAAAGTCAACTGACATAATATCATTGACGTTATATCAATTTAAGTGATATATTTCAATTAGTTAGAATAAAAAGAAAATTAAAAGAAGGTGACACCATGTATAAAGAACCATTTCAACCAACTTATGAGTATGCGCTTGAATGTGATAAACATGATGAACTGAAAGATTTTCAATCTGAATTTTATAAAAAAGAAGGAACAATATATTTAGATGGTAACTCTTTAGGGTTGCTTTCAAAAAGAGCAGAGAAATCGTTACTTACCTTGCTAGATTCATGGAAAGAGTTTGGGATTGATGGATGGACTGAAGGTGAGCATCCATGGTTTTTCCTTTCGGAGAAATTGGGTGAATTGACAGCACCTCTTATTGGATCTTTACCGGAAGAAACGATTGTAACCGGTTCCACGACTGCGAATATACATCAAGTTATTGCGACGTTTTATGAGCCAAAAGGAATACGAACAAAAATTCTTGCGGATGAATTAACTTTTCCGTCAGATATTTATGCACTTCAGAGTCAAATTCGTTTAAAAGGCTTAGATCCAGATGAACATTTAGTACGAGTGAAAAGCCGAGATGGAAGAACACTTTCTGAAGATGATATTATTCATGCGATGACCGATGATATCGCTTTAATCTTATTGCCTTCTGTACTATATAGGAGTGGACAAATTCTTGATATGAAGCGATTAACAGCTGAAGCTCATAAACGTGGTATTCATATCGGTTTTGATTTATGTCATTCAATCGGCTCCATTCCGCATCATTTTAAAGAGTGGGATGTAGATTTCGCTGTATGGTGTAATTATAAATATTTAAATGCAGGTCCTGGTGGTGTTGCAGGCCTTTATGTAAATAATAAACACTTTAATAGACTCCCAGGATTATCTGGTTGGTTTAGTTCTAGAAAAGATAAGCAATTTGATATGGAGCATTCATTAACTGCGGCTGACCATGCTGGAGCTTATCAAATAGGGACACCTCACGTATTAAGTACTGCACCATTAATCGGTTCTCTTGAAATTTTTAAAGAAGCTGGTATTGAAAAGTTACGTGAAAAATCATTACATATTACGAGATATATGCTTGATTTAATTGAACATGAATTAAAAGGCTTTGAATTTACAATTGGAAATCCATTAGAGGATGAAAAACGAGGCGGGCATATTTATTTAGAACATGCCGAGGCGGCACGTATATGTAAAGCGTTAAAAGCAAATGGGGTTATTCCAGACTTTAGAGCTCCAAATGGAGTTAGACTTGCGCCTGTTGCTTTATACAATACGTATGAGGAAGTATGGAATTCTGTACAAATCTTAAAGAACATTATGAAAAATGAAGAATATAAAAACTTTGAAAATAAGCGAGAGGTTGTGGCGTAAGCATGAAAACATCGCAGTGGATTGATATTTCACAACCGCTAAATAATGATATCGCGACATGGCCAGGGGATACACCGTTCTCGTATGAAGTTTCATGGTCAAAAGAAGACAGTGGTTCAGTAAATGTCGGAAAGTTAACGATGAGTATCCATACAGGCACTCATATTGATGCACCTTTTCATTTTGATAATGACGGTAAGAAGGTGTTGGATTTAGATATTCAAGTTTATGTTGGTCCAGCACGGATCATTGACGTTTCTAATCTTGAAAGCATCGGGAAAAAGGAATTAGAAAACTTTCATTTAGAAGGTGTAGAACGATTGTTATTACGTACATCTTCACATGGTAAAGCAAATGAATTCCCAGATGTAATCCCGCATTTACGCGCAGATATTGCAGCCTTTCTTTCTGAAAAGGGAATTCGTTTAATCGGGGTGGACGTACCATCTGTTGATCCTTTAGATGATAAAGAACTAGCAGCGCATCATCAATTATTTAAACATGAAATTCATATTTTAGAAAATGTCGTACTAGATCACGTAGTAGACGGCGATTACGAACTTATTGCATTACCACTTGCATTAACAGATGCGGATGGGAGTCCAGTTCGAGCTGTTATTAGACCAATATAAGTAGAAATGAACACAAAGGGGCGTTTGGCTAATATGAGAGAAAATGAAAAGGTAATTATGGAAAAAGGGATTCATACGGATTTTAAGGAGAATATGACGTACGGAGAGTATTTAAAGCTAGATAGCTTATTATCTAGTCAACAAAGATTATCAGATCATCATGATGAAATGTTATTTATCGTCATCCATCAAGCGAGTGAGCTTTGGATGAAACTAATTTTACATGAATTGAATGCAGCGATTGAATCTATTAAACAAGATAAATTACCACCAGCCTTTAAAATGTTAGCACGTGTATCAAAAATTCAGTCGCAAATTATTCAATCTTGGGATATTCTTGCGACATTAACGCCATCAGAATATATTGAGTTTCGTGATTCACTTGGTCAAGCTTCAGGCTTCCAATCGTATCAATATAGAATGATTGAGTATGCACTTGGTTATAAAACACCACATGCATTAAAAATTTATGAAAAGGACCCAGAATTACATGCTCGTCTTCATAAAGCACTTCATGCACCAAGTTTGTATGATGTGGCGATACAAGCCCTTGTTAAAGAAGGATTTCCAATTCATAAAGATGTGTTAAATCGTGATGTTACGCAGCCTTACGAAGAGGATGCAACGGTAGAAGCGGCTTGGATAGAAGTATATGCGGACGTGCAGAAATATTGGGATTTATATCAGCTTGCAGAGAAATTAATCGATATTGAAGACTGGCTACAACAATGGCGTTTCCGTCATATGAAAACGGTAGAACGAATTATTGGTCATAAAATGGGAACAGGTGGCTCTTCTGGCGTATCTTATTTAAAGCGAGTGCTTGATCAATGCTTCTTCCCAGAGCTTTGGAACGTTCGAACGAAATTATAAAAATAAACTTGTCAGCTATTAAATGCTGGCAAGTTTATTTTTTTGTTTTAATAACAAATATGATTTAATAGAGAGAACGAGATGAACTACAAATATTACATAAACGTTTAGATGGAGGAAGATTTCTTGAATTTCGAGCAATTACAAAATAAATTTGAAAAGAAAAAGGTTAATGCATTTCTTGTTTATCAAAAGGGGGAATTAACGACTGAGTACTATAAAACGATAGACTGTGCAAATGACTTATTTAAAATTAATTCGATTACAAAAAGTATCGTATCTATATTAATTGGTATCGCAATTGATAAAGGATTTATAAATAATATACATACACCAATCACAACATGGATTCCAAATGTACCGGAGAATAAGAGGGAATTAACGCTGTATCATTTATTAACGATGACAACAGGAGAAGATTGGAAAGAGTTCGGAAATGGGGTTGTTTTCCCGAATGATTTTGTGGAATCAGACAATTGGGTGCAATACATTTTAGAAAAGCCGCTCATTGAAGAAATGGGTACGAAAATGAATTATAACTCAGGTTCTTCCCATTTACTTAGTTACATCATTCAAGAATCAACTGGAATGTCGACGGAGCAGTTTGCGAAAAAGTATTTATTTGAGCCGTTAAACATTACGGAGTATGAGTGGCAACAAGACCCGCAAGGTATATATGTTGGCGGATTTGGTATGAAAATGAAATCTATAGATTTATTAAAGTTAGGAAAATTATGTTTGCAGAATGGATATTCGAAGGGAAATGAAATTATATCATCGAAATGGTTAGAGCAATCAAGTACAGCTCTATTTGAAACGTATGAACATGTCGGGGCATATGGATATCACTGGTGGGTGTTAAATAACGAAAGATTTCACATACCGTATTGTATGTATTTTGCTATGGGATACGGAGGGCAATACATTATTATCATTCCGCAGTTAGAGCTCGTAGCTGTTATTAGTAGTCACATGCCCAAACGTGGCCTCGTACCATTAAAGTTATTTATAGAGCATATAAAAGAGAATTCCAATCATAAATAAGAAGAGACAGGAGGTGTTTTATGAGAAGTGCAAAAATGATAGCGATATTAAGATTGTTTTTAAGTCTTTTAGCGTTTAGTGCACTTATTACTCAATTTGTTACAAGAGCACAAGTGAAACCGTTCAATCCAGTTAATTTTTTTAGTTACTTCACAATTGAAAGCAACATTTTAGTGGCGGTAATTCTTCTATTAAGTAGTTTAGGGACAACCCTATTTGGACGTTCGGAGCAGTTTGGAGTTCTTCGAGGTGCAGCTACAGTATACATACTGACTACAGGGCTTATTTATTTTTTGTTATTAAGGGGATTAGAAGAGTCACTTCAAACACCAATACCGTGGGTAAATACTGTGCTTCATTACATCATGCCATTAGCGATGATTTTAGATTGGGTTATAAATCCACCTACGAAGACCATTACATGGAAACAGGCTGCGAGTTGGCTTGTTTTCCCGCTTTTATATGTTGTCTATAGCTTAATACGAGGTCTATTCGTTAATTGGTACCCATATCCGTTTTTAGATCCGAGAATAGGGGGATATGGTAGAGTGTTTTTATATAGTATAGGGATAGCAGTTATTATTGGAGGTATTTGTGGATTGGTGAAAATGTTAGGGAATCGATCTTTAAGTTTAAAACAATAACTTTCATTATTAAATGTGTATGAATAAACCCCTCTGTTTTAAGTAAAACAGAGGGGTTTATTTGTTCTACCGATTTGTTTTGTGAAAGGACATCTTTAAAAATTTCTCTGTTTTCGTATCGAATTCTACATCAACAAAAACACCATATTCTTTCCCACCTTCACGCAGCCACAGCTTAAATTTTTCAACTGTTATTTGAACAGTTTTTGGTTTTCTACCTATATGAAGGTAATCAATAATCTCTGCTTTCGGATATTGTTCTTTCGTTTTTTCAACGGCCAGTTTACCCCATTTTGCATAGGGTGGCTGTGCGTGAACTATAGATGGACCAGTATATATAGTTGAACATGTTGTTATTAAAAAAATTATAAATGCTGTGCGTGCGAAGAACTGCCTCATAATAAGCTCCTTTTGTCTTTTTTTATATTATTTACATATTTCTTTAAGCATATAAGTTTGGATTTTTTTGTCTTCTTTACATAAAAACGAGGGTTTTACAAAACATAACCATGAAATCATTTCCGTAATTAAGGAGGGAAATACATGCGTCAAAAAGCTGTTTTCAAGATAGCGATTTTGCTTGTATTTGTGGGACTATCTTTGATGGTCAGTAGTATACAAACCAAAAATGTGGAAGCCTTTTCTAATCAAGTGATTCAAAGAGGGGCATCTGGAGAAGATGTCATTGAACTGCAAACTCGTTTGAAATATAACGGATTTTATACGGGGAAAGTTGATGGTGTTTTCGGATGGGGTACATATTGGGCGCTTCGAAACTTTCAGCAAAAATTCGGATTGCCAGTTGATGGTTTAGCGGGTGCTAAAACGAAGCAAATGCTTGTAAAGGCAACGAAGTATGATAAGTCGACCGCTAATAAAGATACTACAACTAATAAAGGGAACAGTGGTGGAGGTACACAGGAAAATAAGCCGCCAAAAAGTACAGGGACAAATGTTCCAAACGGTTATTCTCAAAATGACATTCAGTTAATGGCAAACGCTGTATACGGAGAATCCCGTGGTGAGCCGTATTTAGGACAAGTTGCAGTAGCTGCGGTTATTTTAAACCGTGTCACAAGTGCATCATTTCCAAATACTGTTTCAGGAGTAATCTTTGAGCCGAGAGCATTTACAGCAGTAGCAGATGGACAAATATATTTAACGCCAAATGAAAATGCGAAAAAAGCCGTATTAGATGCGATCAATGGATGGGACCCAACTGGGAATGCATTATATTATTTCAACCCGGATACTGCGACAAGTAAATGGATTTGGACTCGTCCACAAATTAAAAAAATTGGCAAGCATATTTTCTGTAAATAGAGCGGAGGTGGAAACATGTTACGAGGTATTATCATCGTATTGTTAACAGTAGGTGTAGTCGGAACAGGGTATTGGGGCTATAAAGAGCATCAAGAGAAAAATGCAGTATTAATTCGAGCGGAAAATAGTTATCAGCGTGCGTTTCATGATTTAGCATATGAAGTTGATTTATTACACGATAAAATTGGAACAACACTGGCGATGAATTCACGTTCCTCATTATCGCCAGCTTTAGTAGATGTATGGCGTTTAACATCAGAGGCTCGTTCTGATGTAGGACAATTACCTTTAACATTAATGCCATTTAATAAAACGGAAGAGTTCCTTGCGAATATCGGTGATTTTAGTTATCGTGCAGCAGTTCGTGATTTAGAAAAAGATCCGTTAAATGATCAAGAATATAAAACGTTACAAGGTTTATATTCAAATGCAGCAAATATACAAGATGAACTGAGAAAAGTGCAGCATCTTGTATTGAAAAATAATCTTCGCTGGATGGATGTAGAAATGGCTCTTGCGTCAAACCAAGATCCAGCAGATAACACAATTATCGATGGATTAAAGACGGTAGAAAAGAATGTAACATCATATTCATCCACAAACTTTGGACCGACTTTTACAAGTGCACAAAAGAATAAAAAAGGCGGATTTGAGGCAAAAGGAAAGGCGATTTCGAAAGAGGAAGCGGAAAAAATCGCGAAATCATTTTTAAACTTAAAAGGGAATGAAAAAGTAGAAGTTGAGAAAAGTGGAAAAGGTGCAAAAGAATCATTCTACAGTGTGAAAATTCAAGATCCAGCAACGAACAATGAGTATTATATGGATATTACCGGAAAAGGTGGATATCCAATTTGGGTAATGAACAACCGAGAAATTAAAGAGCAAAAAATCAGTTTAAATGATGCAGGAAGTAAAGGATTGACGTTTTTAAAGGATCACAAGTTTACAAATATGGAGCTGTTTGATAGTTCTCAATATGATAATATCGGTGTGTTTACGTACGTTGTAAATGAAAATGGAGTGCGTATTTATCCAGAAGCAATCCAAATGAAAATTGCTTTAGATGATGGGTCGATTGTTGGTTTTTCCGCAAAGGAATATTTAGCATCACATCAAAAACGAACGATTCCGAGTGCGAAGCTAACCGCTGCTGAGGCGAGAAAGAAAATTAACCCCGATGTAAAAGTTATGGAAGAACGTAAAGCTGTAGTAGTAAATGACTTGCATAATGAAGTACTTTGTTATGAATATATTGGTACTTTAGGGAAAGATACGTACCAAATTTTCATTAACGCAAATAGCGGTGCAGAAGAAAAAGTGAAGAAGATGCAAGCTGTTGAGAAAATTTATGATTAAACATCAATGATAAAGTGGTGAAAATAATGAAAATCATTATATATATGTTAATGCTTTGTTTCGTTATTACTGGATGTAGCATTGGAAAAAAAGACAATCCTAATGAAAAGCCAGAACAAAAAAATGTCTCGATGAAAAATGTTACGTATACAAATAAATCAAATAAGCCAAATGAAAAAGCAGCTGATCATCTGGCATCTTTAGCTGCAAGTATACCTGGTGTAAACGATGCTACAGCAGTAGTAGTTGGGAAGTATGCTGTTGTAGGTATTGATGTGAAAGCGAAACTTGATCGAACTCGCGTTGAGTCAATTAAGTATTCTGTTGCAGAAAGTTTAAAGAATGACCCGAACGGTGCAAATGCAGTCGTTGTAGCAGATGTTGATACGTATGAAAGACTAAAACAAATAGGCAAGCAAATCAAAAAAGGTAAAACTGGTGAAGGCATACTTGATGAATTAGCAGCAATTGTTGGCCGAGTAATGCCGCAAGTTCCAAATGATATGATTGAAAATAGAGAAACGAATCCGATTAAAGATAATGATAAACAATTACCAAAAGATGAAGAACAACAACTACGAAAAGAACAAGAAGATCAGTCAAATAACCATTTGAAAAAATAGTGAAAACCCCGTACTAAATTGTACGGGGTTTTTCTGTAAGATTAAATATTCAGTTTATTTTCAAGGGAATATATGGTTTAATAATGAGGGGAGGGACAGCCGTTATGATGAAAAAAAGCGCACTCATATTAGGTAGTTTATGCATAGGTTTTAGTATGACAGCGTGTGACCAGAAGAAAGAAGTGAAGAAGAAAACAGCTATGTCTTCTACTATAACGGAAAATAAAAAGCAAGAGACCATTAATATAAATCATTTCTCAAATATTAATGAAGGAATGACTTATTTAGAAGTGAAAGATTTAATCGGTTTTGAAGGGGATTTACTCATAGAAGAAGGGGAAGAACATTCTACACGAATTAAGCAAATTTTTGCTTGGAAAGGAAACGATCCAAAATCATTTGCTAAAATAACATTTTTGGATGGAAAAGTGCATTCTAAAACACAGCAAGGTTTAAGTTAATAACTTGAAGGAATGGGAGAGTTAAGCATGAACATACATACAAGCGAAATACAATTAGTGCCGTATAAGGAGCAATATAAAGAGATAATACAATCATTTACTTTACCAAGTGAACAAGTTCAATTTACAGCGAATCCAGGTGAATTACTGGAGAAAGCGAAAAATGATCGAACGAAAAATGTAGTTGTTATTTTAGACTATAACGGAGTACCTGTCGGTGTATTTATATTACAAACAGGTGATAGGGTACAGGAGTTTACAGAAAATAAGGATGCCATACTTTTAACTTCTTTTTCCGTTAATCACAATAAACAAAAGAAAGGATATGCTAAAAAATCATTGGCGTTATTACAAGACTTTGTAAAATATTATTATCCAATAAAAAATGAAGTGATTCTCGCTGTAAATGAAAAAAATATTCCGGCACAAAAGTTATATGAGAAAGTTGGATTTCAAGATAAAGGGTTTAGAAGAATGGGACCAATTGGACAACAATTCATATTACATTTACCTATAACGAGATAATGAGATAACAAAGCTTACTCTTGAAAAAAATCATGTAGTAAGTTTTTTAATTTGAGATATTTTCCGTACATGATATGTTAGATGTATTAAAGTAAGTATTCGAGAAACATGAAGGTGCAAAACAATTCGCTTGTTAAGCATGTAAATACGTGAGGGGTAAGCATATGACAATTTATATTGCACTACTACGGGGAATTAATGTAGGTGGACATAAAGTAATCAAAATGGCAGATTTGAAAATAATGTTTGAATCAATAGGGTTAAAAAGAGTGAAAACATATATTCAAAGTGGAAATGTAGTGTTTGAGTCAGAAGAAGAGATAAGTTTTTTAAAGGAACGAATTGAATGTGAAATTAACAACGTTTTTGATTTCAATGTTCCAGTCATGTTACGAGCAAATGATGAATTTATTAATATTATTAAAAAGTGTCCTTACGAGACCCATTCGTTATTAGAAGGAGAAAGTGTACATGTGGCCTTTTTAGCTAATCTACTTTCTGAAGAAGACAGTAAGCGGTTACTTATGTACAAAAGTGACATAGAAGACTGCCATATCGAAGGAAGAGTAGTGTATTTATTTTTCAAAAAAAGTATTCGGAATTCTAAACTAATGAACCAGTTTCAAAAATTACATACGCCAGCTACAGTAAGGAACTGGCGGACTGTGAATAAACTGAAAGCAATAGCAGAAGGTATTTAAACATAAAAAAGTGGTTTTCTGCATTTAGAAAACCACTTTTTTTATTTATATTGTTTGGCGACAATGAGTTCAACGATAGGATAAATAAAGAATGAAGAACAAAGCGCTATAAAAAGGGGAAGGTTTTTTACACCATCCAAATTGGAACCCATAGAAAATCCTTCTGACCAGAATAATATAAGAAACATAACACCTACAAGAACAAAATACGCGATTTTAAAGCTTTTATATGTAATTTGTTGTCCCATCTCATCTTGACTTTCTTCTGACACGCCGTGAAGATCTCCCCATGTAATATGATTGATGAGGTAACTAAGTATTAAAGCGCTTGTGAAAATTGTTCCACCTAAAATCGTACCTTCAGTAATGTATTTATACGCTCCGTGTATAAGTACTCCGAGTAATGATAAAACGGTTGTTATTAAAATAAATTTTTTATGATTCATATTAGAACAACACCTCCACTTTTGTAAAAAACTCTTTACATCCATAGTATAAAATCAGAAAAGTTTTATGTCAAATGTTTTTTACATATAAAGTGAATGTTTATGATATTTTGTTTAAAGGATGAAGAAAAAATTACATTACATTTGAATGTAAAAGAATGGGTTCGCATATATTTGGAAGGGATGTCAGATTAATTTAGGGGGTAGTTATGTCTATTCTTTTAAAAGCGGGTGCAGATGCAGGAAATAATGGTTTGAAGTTAATGGTGAAAGGGCAGGAACCTATTTTTATTCCGAGTATTTATTCTTTATATATAGGTGAGTCTACGGGGTTGTTAGATGAGGGTGAAGTTTTATCGTCAGAATTAGAGAATCACATTGATGTGACCATTAGTTCTCCATCGCTAATGTTAAATAATGTACGATACATCGTTGGAGAAAAAGTGATTCAAGATCAATTAAAAGGTACTGAAGTGGAGAAGAAATCAAATAAATCTACTGATGAATTAATGGTCATTACAATCCTTTCAGGTTTAGCGATAAGTGCTATGCGTCAAAGTCCAACTTCAAGTCATATTAATATTCGTTATGATTTATCTGTTGCTCTTCCAATGCAACTTATTACACAGGAAATTGCTGCTGAAAATGCGAAACGGTATATGGGTAATCACAAGGTCATATTCCATTATCCAAATGGACGCGATGTTACGATTAATGTTTCTATTGAGTTTTGTAAATGTCTACCTGAAGGTGCTTCTGGGACGTGGGGGATTGTATATGATGAGGAAGGAAATGTTGTGAAACATAAAATAGAATGTGAACAAAATCAAGTTTCAGAAATTGATTTTGTAGATAAAACTTTATTGTCTTTTGATATTGGCGCGGGGACAACGGAAGAAGTTGTTTCATTAGGGGTAAATTTCCGTCCGCAATTAAGTAAAGGATTATCGTACGGTGTAAAAGAAACGTTACTACAAATTATTACGAGATGGAATCGGAAATATCCTACGAAAACAATTGATAGCATTACAGAATTTAACCAAATTTATTTAAATGAAAAGCACCCAAGAAATGCATTGTTAGTTGAGGAATCGCAGCCAGCATTTTTAGGTTTAGCAGCACGTGTCGCAACGGATATTATTAACAAAATTGATGATATGAAAGACGATCCATATGTATTTATTTATGGTGGGGGCGCAGTTATTATTAAAAATAGCTTGAAAATGATTTTGAAACAAAAAGGACGCTTGAAAAATGTGATTTTTGTAGATAACCCGTTATTCACCAATGCTCGCGGGTTATTAGTATATACATGCTCGCCAAAATATAGAGAGCATAAGCAAAAAGAGTTAGGGTTTACAAACTTAACGATAAGTTAGTTGGTGGAAGTATGCGATCTAGGCGATATAAACGTGGTGATCGAGTGAAAATTAATATTAATAAATCAGTATCGCCTGAAATGATTGCTTGGCTTAATAAACAATCTAATCCAACTAATTTCTTTTTCTTTGCGGCCCAGCAATTATTTAAACAAGTAGGAGATATTGATGTATCAAAAACCTTGCCAAGTAGCCATGTTTTTTCTTTATATATAGAACCATCATCTCTATTAAAAGTTGAAATGAATCCATTTAAACACGTACCACTAGAAAATAGTAAATCCACCGAAAATGTAAAAAAAAAATCGTGGGAATCTGTTGATCAGTTAGATTGTCCATTTTTTTAAGCATAGAAAAATATAGGTAGAGCCCATCACTATACATACGAATGCAGTGATGGGTTTTTGATATTGTATCGTAATCTTTATAAAGTGAAACTATAATCAGTGGGGGTTTTGTTCATACCCCACTGATTATTAGCCTTCACCAATCGGGAGTTTTACTGCCCACAAATAGCGGGATAAATAGAAGGGGCAAAACAACTTGTGCCCCTTCTAATAGTTGTTCTTATCTTATATGGGATATATGTTCTGAAACTGCTTTAATAATTTTATCCCAGTCATCGGGATGATTCTCATGTCCTGTACCTTCAAGGGGTAATAGCTTTGAGCTCGGAATTTCATCAATAAGTGCGAGTCCATGTTCAAGTGGAAGAGCTGTATCGTGCGTACCATGAATTACTAAAGTAGGTACTAGTAACGACTTTAGTATACCTTCATAAGAATCATCACCTGTAAGGAGGGCGTGATTAAACATACTTAATAGATTGTTAGCACGTTCTATTTCTTGCTTTACTTGTTTTAAAGTTCTTGCTTCATCAAATATACGCTTTGATCCACAGAGTAGACGTGATCCTGTAATTAAATATTTCGCTATAACATCTTTATTTGTCCAATCTAAATTTGCACCATTAGCATGATGTGTCAAAATTCTTTCATCCATTGGAGGCAAATCACGAGTATTGTTATCAGATCCAATAACGCTTGTTGCTAGTAAAGTTAAGGTCAAAATTCTTTCAGGGTGTTTTACTGCAGCAATTTGAGCAATCATACCTCCTAATGACATGCCAAAAAGGTGTGCCTTGTCAATATGATACGCATCGAGTACTCCGATTGCATCTTCAGCCATGTCTGCTACAGTGTAATTGGAAGTCCCAGGCTCATATGTAATAGAGCGACCAACATCACGGTTATCATAGCGAATGACAAATCTTCCTGTGCTAGCTAACCTTTCACAAAATTCTTCATCCCAATAAACCATTGAACACGTAGCTCCCATAATTAATAATATTGCTGGGTTATTAGGATTGCCAAAGCTTTCTGTACATATATCGATACCGTTTACTTTGAAAACTTGTTCACTCATAGCACACTCTCCGTTTCATTTAAAGGCCATTAATAAATAAAGAGAAATATAACTTTGGGTGTTTCTTAGGCGTAAATTAGATTGTATTTAAGTGAAATAAATGTTTTTTGCACTCATGATGCTTAATTAGTAGAGTAGAGTAGCATAAATATCACCTCCTAACATATTTATTGTCATCCAAGGCGGAAAATTTTGAAAAATAATTGTTTGTTATTACAATAAACAACAAGGGGGAGAGGAAATGAAAGCAATTGCTATTGATCAATATGGTAGTGTTGAAGAATTACAAGAAAGACAAGTTCCTAAACCAGTTGTTAAATGTAATGAAGTATTAATACGTATACAAGCAACATCTGTCAATCCTGTTGATTGGAAAATAAGAAAGGGAGAATTACAAGAGAAGCTGCAATTTTCATTTCCAATAATATTAGGTTTAGATGTTGCTGGAGTAATTGAAGAAGTTGGAGAAGATGTGGACCATTTCAAAATAGGAGATAAAGTGTTTACGAAACCAGAAAATATAGGGAAAGGCTCCTATGCTGAATACATTACAGTGAAATCAGATTTAGTAGCACATATGCCAAATAATATTAGTTTTGAAGAAGCTGCGTCTATACCTCTTGCAGGACTAACAGCTTGGCAAAGTCTTGTTGATTACGCACAAATAAAAGAAAATGATCGAGTATTAATTCATGCTGGAGCGGGCGGAGTAGGTAGTTTTGCAATTCAAATTGCAAAATCATTTGGCGCCTTTGTCGCTACAACTGCAAGTAGTAAAAATGAAGAGTTTTTAAAGTCTTTAGGTGCTGACCTCATTATTGATTATAAAAAAGATAAATTTGAAGAGCTACTATCAGATTATGATATTGTGTTAGATACAATCGGCGGAGAAGTACAAGAAAAAAGTTTTCAAATTATTAAATCTGGTGGTGTTCTAGTTTCTATCGTTCATGAACCACGTCATGAAGTAAAGGGCATAAAATCAGGGTTTTTATGGTTGAAACCAAGCGGGAAGCAATTGGACGAATTATCTGTTTTGATTGAGCATGGAAAAATTAAACCTATCATCAGTAAGGTTGTTCCGTTTAATGAAAAAGGCGTTAGAGAAGCTCATATTTTGAGTGAAAGTCAGCATACTAGAGGGAAAATTGTAATTACGATGGAGTGATATTTACATAAATATAGGAGTGGTGACTATAAAAAATAAAAATTGTCACCACTCATATAAACTACAATTTTTGCACGACAAAAGTAATCGCATTCGTATTGAATTGAATGTGTTTACCGTTTCGTACAATATCATACGCTAAATTTTTTATTTCAACTTTTACTTCTTTCCATTCGTTATAAACGCCTTTTAGTGTACGTATCATTTCTTCCGTAGAAAGGTTAATTTCAATTAAAGCATCTAATCCTTCTCCTGTTTCTAAATCTATTTCTTGAATGTTAGAGTTAACGATTAAACAATTGATACCGCCACTCTTTGTCCCATTTTTCATAGTCTGAAGCACTTTTTTAAAATCGTCTATTGATCTAACATGTTCTAAACTTGATACTGCAACGATGTAGTCATAAGTATTAGGAGCAATATAGTAGTTTTCAATTGCTGCTTGTTCCGTTTTTATGTATTCAAATACACCATATTCTTTGCTATAAACTTGTAACTTCATTAAAGCCGAATCAAGTAGATCAACACAAGTAACAGTGCCGCCACTATTCATGATTTTTTGTGCAATTGGAATACTGTTTCTACCGACACCAGATCCAAGGTCAAGTATTTGTAGGTCTTTCTGTCCTTCAAAATAGTTCAGCATGCCCATAACTGTTTTAACAGGTTTATACAGCCAAGATCCTGCTTCGAATAATTTATATTGTTCATAGCAAAGATCGTGATACTTTTTCTCTTCTTGTCTTATGTAATCGATTCTGTTCATAGTATTTCAGCTCCAATAGTTTCATGGCGAAATGAATAGGTTCGACAACCTTTAACATTCATTTGAATTCGAAATATACCACCAGCATGTGGGTACTGTTTTAATTCCGCATCGGTCATTCTTGTTCTGGCTGTTGTGATATATAAATCGGTCAAATTAGGTCCTCCAAATGTACACGACGTTACATACAAAGCAGGAATCGGAATGCTTAAAATCTGTTCTCCAGTCAAGGGATTCCATCTAGTAATCTTCGAGCCTCCCCAATGCGCAATCCATAAACAACCTTCTACATCAATTGTCATACCATCGGGTAGACCTTCATTTTCAGGGAAGATGATAACATCTGTTGGATTGCTAATTACACCAGTATGTATATCATAATGAAAACGGACTACTTTTTTTGTAGGTGTATCAATAAAATAAAGGTATGTATCGTCAGGAGACCATGCTATGCCGTTTGATGTATTTACATGTGCAACTTTTTTATCTACGTTGAAATTATTGTTTAAACAATACAAGGAACCAGCAGCATTAATACCGTATAAGTCTGTAGTGCCTGCCCAAAAGCGGCCAGCCGGATCGCATTTCCCGTCATTAAAACGATTTTCTATTAAATGTGGTTCAGGATCATAAATATGTGTAAGCTCTTCTGTATTTAGATTAAAAGAATAAAACCCTCTTTCTAGAGCTAAAAGTACTACATCATCTAGATATGGAACGACACAGCCGATTTGCTGATTGAGGGCAATCACTCGGTTTGAATTATTAGTGGGGGTATAAATGCATAGTTTTTTCTCCATAATATCAACCCAGTATAAAAGCTGCTTTTTTTCATTCCAACATGGTCCTTCAGCTAAACTTGCTTTAGCATCTAAAACTAATTCTATATTATTGAACAAGATGTTCACCTCGCTTTATAAGATATTTATATAATTCGATAAGAATAGAGGTAAACCTTTTGTGAGAGATTATTAAGATTTATAATGTCGAAAACAGACCTTTTCAAGTTATTAAAAAATGTATAAACACTGTGAGGAAAATGCATATGATGTTTTATGAGATTGTTTGCTTTTCGTGTAAAAATGTATTCCGAGTATACGAAGGAAGTGAAAAATATAAGCGATTTAAGGAGAAACCGAAAGGGACATCTTGTTGTGATGAGTGTAGCCACAGAATTCAATTAGAAGCGATAAAAAATTTTTTTAGGTAGTTTTATATTTTTGTTCAGAAAAAATTGACAATAAACACATAATAAATTATCATATGTAAAAATCAATATTTAAAATGGCATTGAAGAGAAGAGTAGTTAAGAAAGAATACGTACAGAGAGCTCTGGTAGCTGAGAAAGAGCGGTATACATCTTAATGAAAAAAGACTTGGAGCTGCGCAAGGAACTAATTTATTTAGGGATGGTGCGACGGGTTCTCCCGTTATAGAGATAGGGTATAAGCATATTTTGCCGTACCTGAAAAGGTTAATATGGTGACGTATTAACAAACTGAGGTGGTACCGCGAAGCTAATAACTCTCGTCCTCAAGATGAATAATCTTGGGGGTGGGAGTTTTTTTGTTGTATAAAACTGAAAATGTGAAAATACAATTGAGGTGAGTGGCATATGCATTGGGCGTATGAAGTAGCACATGAATTAATTAGAAAACATCCAAACAAAGAAACTTTTGTTTGTGCAGCTGGAATTAGTCCATCTGGTTCTGTTCATATTGGAAACTTCCGTGAAATAGTAACGACTTATTTCGTTGTAAGGGCTCTGCAAGATTTAGGGGAAAAGACTCGGTTTATCTTTTCATGGGATGATTATGACAGGTTTAGAAAAGTTCCTAAAAATATTGATCCTTCTTTTGCAAAATATATTGGTATGCCATACTGTGATATTCCTGATCTGTATGGGTGTCATAACTCGTACGCAGAGCATTTTGAAAAAGAGTTTGAGAAATCGCTACAAGCATTTGGGATTGAAGTGGAATTCATATATCAATATGCTGAATATAGAAGCGGAAGGTATAACGAAAACATATTAGAGTCTTTGTATAAAAGAAAAGAAATATATGATATTTTAATGGGTTTTAAAACAGGAATACACCGAGAAGAAGATAGAGAAAACTTTTATCCCGTTACGTTATATTGTGAGAGGTGCGGGAAAGATGCAACAACTATTACACATTTTGATGAAGTATTAAAAACAGTTCGGTATGACTGTGAATGTGGAAATCAAAATAAATTATCCGTATTAAATACAAGTCAAATGAAACTGAATTGGAAAATCGATTGGCCGATGAGATGGATGATAGAGGATGTTATTTTCGAACCGGGCGGAAGAGATCATTCATCGGAAACCGGTAGTTATAATGTATCAAAAGAAATTGCAAGGAAAATATTCAATTGTGAAGCCCCTCAATACGTTGCTTATGATTTCATTGGAATTAAAGGGCATCATGAAAAAATGTCCAGTTCTTCAGGGAATAGCATTACACCTAGCGACTTATTAAAAGTGTATGTACCAGAAGTGATTCTTTTTATGTTTGCAAAATATAGGCCCGGCGCAGCTTTTCATATTGGACTTGATGAAGATGTGATTCGCAATTATACAGAGTATGAGAGATTGAAGGATAGTTATGAAAATAAAACACTCAAAAATGAAGATTTATTTGATGCAATTAAACTTTCTAGGCTTGATAGCCGATTTAAAGAGTATCCAAAGTTTAATCAAGTAGCAGGAACTTTACCTTTATTAAATTTTGATTCATCAGTTTTACAAGATATATTAGGAAAAATAGATAGGAGTTTTGCATTACCTGAAATGATAGCGATAAGTAATCGTGTAGAGTATTGGATAAGAAACTTTCAATCTGAAAAAGTAATAACGGTAAATCAAGAGAAAAATACGGCGTTTTATAACACATTAGAAGATAGGCAGAAAAAATGGGTAGTAGAAGTTTGTGAAGTACTTCGTTCTAATAACGATCATTCTAACTTAATGGAACTATTGTATCCGATTTGTCTTCATGAAAATAAAAAAATAATGAGAGAGAATCAAAAACAATTGTTTGCCATTATATATAGGCTCATTATGAATCAATCAAACGGCCCGCGTATACCACTACTTATACATGTTGTAGGAGTTGAAAAATTTGTCTCGTTATTAGATTTCTAAAATATAATAAAAAACAACGCAAGTACTTAAAAGAATAAGTACTTGCGTTGTTTACTTTTTACTAGCGCGTATACATTTTTGGACATTCATCACCACTTGGTTCATAAAAACAATGACTTTTAAATTGTCCTGCAAACGGCTGGTTATACCATTCGGGTGGACAAGCTCCAACTGGACGAAAATACCAAAGAGCCCATCGTGCTGGCCAGCGCCATTCACCTTGTAAAACTTTTCTTGCGATTTCTTTTTCTGATTCACGGGCACGTTGATAAAAGTAACCGTATTGAACTGCTTCGAATCCGCCAGGGCTTTGATATACTGCATCACGCACAGATCGAAGTTGTTTGAAATCTAAGCAATCACAAAATACACGGTTTACTACAACACATCCAACAAGTTGTTCACCTTGTCGTCCTTCGCCCTCAGCTTCAGCACGGATTAAACGTGCTAGTAAATCAACGTCACTTTCGTTGTATGGAATAAGGGGCATTGTAATACCACCTTTCTTTACCTGTTATAGTAAAGAGTGTATGTTTCAAAATGAGCTAAGTGCATTTTTCTTGAAAATAACTACTAATTTTAAAAAGGAGCTTATGCAGATAAAAGCTAATTATTATATAGAAGATAAAAACGAAAAAGGAGAGGTACTATGCATCGTATTCATAAAGAACATATCATTTACGCAATGTCACCAGAAAATAATCCATGTATTGAAGTAGAAATTGGGAGCCGTCTTGTATTTGAAACATATGATTGCTTTGAAAATCAAATTGATTCTGAAGATGTTGTGTTTCAAGAGTTAGATTGGAATCGAATTAATCCAGCGACTGGACCTGTATATATTAAAGGCGCAGAACCTGGTGATATATTAGTCGTAATGATTGAAAAAATTAAAATTGCAGAGCAGGGTGTTTTAACTACAGGTGCGAACCTAGGTGTAATGGGTGATAAGTTAAATGAAAATACAGTAAAAATTGTCCCAATACATAATGGATATGTTTCATTTTCAAATGAACTGCAAATTCCAATTAATCCAATGATTGGTGTGATTGGTACTGCACCGAAAGAAGAGAGTATTTCATGTGGTACACCGCATGATCATGGCGGGAATATGGATTGTAAAGAGATTAAAGAAGGAACAGCATTATTATTACCTGTAAATGTTCCTGGTGCTCTTTTAGCATTAGGTGATTTACACGCTGCGATGGGTGATGGTGAAATTGTTGTTAGTGGAGTAGAGGTTGCTGGTGAAGTAACTGTAACTGTTCAAATTATAAAAGAAAAGACATGGCCAATACCAATGGCTATCCAAAAAGAAAAAATAATGACAATCGCTTCTGAGAAATTGTTAGATGATGCAGCTAGTCGTGCTGTACGTAATATGGTGACATTTTTACATGAAGAATTAGAAATGTCTAAAGCTGATGCAACTCTTTTATTATCAGCAGCAGGTAATTTGAAAATTTGCCAAGTTGTGGATCCACTAAAAACGGCGCGGATGGAACTAGGAAGGGAATATGTGAAGAAGTTAGGATTTTCTCTAAATGAATTTCATATTAAATAAGAAAAATAGAAAAGGATACTTTTGTATAAAAGTATCCTTTTCTATTTTACGGATTTTGTGAAAAGAGGTAGTATTTATATAAGTATATTTGAGATTGTGGATCAAAAAGGAGTTCAGAGATGGTTAAAATTATGATTGTTGAAGATGATATGAAAATTGCGGAGCTATTATCAACATATGTTGCGAAATACGGTTACCAAGGAATTATTGTAACGGATTTTCAAAATGTGTTAGACATATTTTTAGAAGAACAACCGGAGTTAGTTTTATTAGATATTAATTTACCAAGTTTTGATGGTTACTATTGGTGTCGTCAAATTCGCGGGGTTTCTACATGTCCGATTTTATTTATTTCGGCCCGTGAAGGTACGATGGATCAAGTTATGGCGTTAGAAAATGGTGGCGATGATTTTATTCCGAAGCCGTTTCATTATGAAGTTGTAATGGCGAAAATCCGTAGTCATTTAAGACGTGCTTACGGAGATTACGCACCGAAACTAGAAGAACGAATGGTTGAGCAACAAGGGCTTTGTTTATATCCCGAAAGACTTGTATTAAAACTTAGGAACCAAGAGATTGATATAACGAGAAACGAAGCCATTTTATTAGAGATGTTAATGAAAAATTATCCGCGTGTTGTAAGTAGAGAAGTATTATTAAATAAATTATGGGATAGTGAATCCTATGTTGATGATAATACATTAAGTGTAAATACAACACGTGTGCGTAAAAAGTTGAAAACGTTACAAATTGAAGGAGCAATTGAAACAATTCGTAGTGTTGGATATAGATTACATATTACTTGGGATAATGGTATGGAAAAATGATAAGGTTGTTTATACGTGATCATATACCACTTATTTGTTTTACTGCGATCCAACTACTAGCCATATTCTTAGTTTATTGGTTTGATGGGCATAATCATATTTCAACGGCATTATATGCAATGTTTTTAGGTGCTTTTTTTATGGTAAGTTATTTAGTATTTCGTTATTTTACACATCGTTCTTTTTATGAACGTTTAGCAAATCCGTTGCAATCTTTGGATGAATCTGTTCAAAAATCTGATTTTGCAGTTTTATCTACTGCTCTCCAAGATTTGCTCGAAGTACAATATCGACATTATCAAAATCAGCTCCAGTTACAAGAGAGGAAAAATAATGATCATTTAACCTTTATGAATCAGTGGATTCATCAAATGAAAACACCTTTATCTGTAATAGAATTAATTACACAAGATGAAGTGGATTCGCGTTTTGAAAGTATTAATGAGGAAACGGATAGGTTGAAAAAGGGGTTAGAGATGGCACTGTATGTCGCACGTTTAGAGGCATTTACACAAGATTTTTATGTGGAAAGAGTACAACTACATAAAATAGTGAATGATTCTGTACATGAACATAAACGCTTTTTTATCCGGAATTTCGTATATCCAGAGCTTGAAATTGATAAGGGTATTACTGTAGAAAGTGATGCGAAATGGTTACAATTTTTAATTGGACAAATTATATCGAATGCAATTAAATACTCATCAGGTAGTAGAGAAAAGATTAAAGTGAAAGCTTGTAAGGAAGGTAATAATATTGTACTTGAAATTGCCGATAGTGGCGTAGGGATACCGAAGCAAGATTTACCAAGAGTGTTTAAACCTTTCTTTACAGGAGAAAACGGTAGAGATTTTAAAGAATCAACGGGAATGGGACTATATCTTGTATATGAGATTACAAAACAATTAGGACATAATGTAGAGATCCATTCAGAAGTTGGTAAAGGTACCGTTGTACGAATTAAATTTTGTAATGTGTAAAAAGTAATCAAGGCTAAAGAACTTTTGAGATAAGTTTTTTAGCCTTGTTTTGTATCCTTGATACAATTTGAGAATGACAGATTATTTACCTAAGAGAATTTAAAAGAACCTGATGAAGTTAAAAGAAATAGTAGGCCTATAAACGTTTTTTAGTAATACAAGAGAAATCTTTGATAGTTGTAAATGATAGGAGGATTGAAATGGATATTCGAAAAATGAGATATTTCATAACGGTGGCAGAAGAATTAAACTTTAGTCGTGCAGCAGAGCGTCTTATGATGGCACAACCTCCTTTAAGTCAAGAAATTCGTAAATTAGAAGAAGAGTTAGGAGTTCAACTTTTTCATCGAACGAAAAGAATGGTTGAACTTACGGATGCCGGAAAAATATTTTTAGAAGGTGCGCGGCAAACATTGCTTCAAGTAGATAGAACCATTAAAGAAACACAGCTTGCGGATGAAGGGAAGATAGGACATTTAATAATTGGTTTTGTCGATTCTACAGAAACCGTTATAGACATATTAAAAAAATTTCGAGAACGTTTTCCTAAAATACAGCTCATATTACGCGAGATGACAACAGACCAGCAAATAAAAGCGTTATATGAAAAACAAATTCATATTGGATTTATTCGTTCCAAGCAGAATAATGAAATATTAGTTTCCGAAGTTTGTTCTGAGGAATGTTTAAAATTAGTTTTGCATGAAGAGCATCCTTTAGTTTCATTACGTAACATTTCAATCAAATCATTAATTGATGAACCATTTATTTTATTTCCCCGTCATTTCGGTACAAACTTTTATGATTTAATTATTAGTTACTTTTGGGAGCATGGAGTCAGCTTAAATATTGTTCAAGAAGCGATTCAAATGCAAACGATTGTGAATTTAGTTGCTACAGGGATGGGGATTTCTGTCGTTCCATCATCGGTGGAAAGCTATAAAAAATCGGGTGTCATGTATAAAGACATTCAAGAAAATACACCGAAAATAAATTTATATGTTGGATGGAGACAAGATGAAAAATCTGTCGTATTAGAGAACTTCTTAACAGTTGTTAGAGAGGTTTATACGACTTCACAATTTGAATTTGAAAAGTAAAGGCCCATCTTGATGGGATGGGCAGGGGGAAAGTTGGATAGGAAAACTTCTATTTTTATTTTAAAGTCAGACTACAAAGATATTTTGTGGTTTTTAAAAAGGAATTCACTGATGTTTCAACCTGTTTTACTCGGATCGTACTCAATGAAACCTTTTAGTACACTATCAATTTGATCCATTATTTCAGGTTGTAATTTAATACTAGAAGCAATTACGTTTTCTCTTATTTGCTCCGGATTTGAAGCGCCAATAATTGCAGAGGAAACAGCTGGATTTTGTAGTACCCAAGCAACTGCGAGTTGTGGTAGGGTAAGATTAGTTTCTTGCGCGATGGGATTGAGTTTCTGAATTGCAGTGAGTACATCATCACTCATCCAACGTTGCACGAGTTTGTGGAAAAATGGTTTACCAGCATCTGAATTAGCACGTGATTGAGTCGGTATTGGTTTACCAGGTTGATATTTTCCAGAGAGAATACCTTGTGCGAGGGGAGACCATACAACTTGACCAAGTTCCTCACGTTGACATGTTGGTATTACATCAGTTTCAATAACTCGCCACAACATCGAATATTGAGGTTGGCTAGCGATAAGTGGAATGTTCAATTCTCGTGCAAGTGCTGCACCGCGGGTAATTTGTTCTGATGTCCATTCACTTACGCCTAAGTAAAGGACTTTACCTTGTCTTACAAGATCAGCAAAAGCTAACATCGTTTCCTCAAGAGGAGTTGTTGAGTCAAATCTATGTGCATAATAGACATCAATGTAGTCTGTCTGCAACCGCTGTAACGATGCATTGCAATTTTCTATAATATGTTTTCTCGATAATCCACGATCATTTTTTCCAGGTCCGGTCGGATGGCATACTTTTGTACATAGTTCTATGCTTTCTCGGCGTGTACCTTTCAAAGACCGGCCAAGTACTTCTTCGGCTATAGTGTCCGAATAGACATCAGCAGTATCGAACGTAGTAATTCCGACATCTAGTGCGGCTTTCACACAATCATTTGCAGTATCTTCGTTTACTTTTCCACCATGGTTAATCCAGTTCCCGTATGCAATCTTACTTACTGTTAATCCACTGTTTCCTAGTTTACTAAATTCCATTGTAGTATCCTCCTTTTAAAATGATATCTTTATTATAAGAACTGAAATGTAATATGTATAATATGTAATTAATGATACATTTATATAAAAATTATATAAGAGAGAGTGCGTAGAAGTTTACTACTAAGGAAATCTAAAGCCAGTAGTATTACAGATGTTGTTTGTGTTTGATCGATATGAAGTGAAGATAAATAGACCTAAAAGAAAGCAATCATTTTCACAGCACATATAATTACATTTACTCATACAGTACTATCATGGTACAATATGGTTACTAACGACGGAAAGGAATGATGGGTGGACGATGATTAACTAATCTTATTTTTAAATGTTGAAATTCAATAAATTTCAATTTATAAAAAATAGGATTAGTCTGCCCAATCTCCTTACAACGGTATTGCTATTTATTATGCGTAATAGCTTATTTGGGTATAAATATGTTAACGACTAATCCTGCCAAATTAATTTGGGAGGATTTTTTTGTTCTCCCTTAATGAAAGGGATCGGTAATATGAAAGAAATTTTAAAATTAAATGATGTGTATGTTGAAATAATGGAAAATACTTTATTAGAGAAAATGAATGTTACAGTAAGACAAGGGGATGTTATCGGATTAATCGGTAAAAATGGTGCCGGTAAATCAACGTTACTTCAATTAATAAATGGGAAGATTGAGCCATCAAAAGGGAATGTTGAATGGCAGGAAATGAATATGACAACGGCATATGTTGAACAAGAAATAGAATCTTTTATTAGTAATGATATGATTGCAAAAGAAGCAGAACTTCTTGCGAAATGGGGCGTGCCAACGAACGATTTTCTTACTTTAAGTGGTGGTGAAAAGCTGAAAGTTCGACTAGCAAAAGGATTTGCCGAAAATCCTAATTTATTAATATTAGACGAACCGACAAATCATTTAGATGAGATGAGTACGGAATTTCTCATTAAGCAAATAAAAAATATGAAGGGTACAGTTATCGTTGTATCGCATGATCGATACTTTTTAGATGTTGTCGCAACGAAAATATGGTCAATTGAGGAAAAGAAACTAATTGAGCATAGCGGTAATTATACGAGTTATATGAAAGCACGTGAGCATACAAGAATGACGCAGCAACGTGAATATGAAAAACAACAAAAAAAGATAGAACAAGTAGAAACACATATAAAAGAATTAAGTTCATGGTCACAAAAGGCACACGCACAGTCTACAAAACAAGAAGGAGTTAAAGAGTTTTATCGTGTAAAAGCGAAGCGAATGGATGCGCAAGTGAAGTCAAAACGAAAACGTCTCGAAAAAGAGCTGGAGAAAACGAAAGTAGAACGTGTGAAAGAAGAGTATTCAGTGGAGTTCGCTATTCAAGCGAATAAAAAAGTAGGAAAACGCTTTTTAGAAGTAAAGAAATTAAAAAAAGACTTTCATGGAAAGACATTATTTGAAAACGTTAATTTTACAATCCAGCACGGTGAGAAGGTTGCGATTGTTGGACCAAACGGTAGCGGGAAAACAACCTTATTGAAGATGATTATGGAAACAGAAACTGCTGAAGGAGAAGTATGGGTTTCACCATCTGCAAACATCGGTTATTTAACACAAGAAGTATTTGATTTACCACTAGATAAAACACCAGAAGATTTATTTTTTAAAGAGACATTTGAAGAAAGAGGAAAAGTCCAAAATTTAATGAAACATTTAGGATTCCAAGCTTCTCAATGGAAAGAGCCGATTGAGCATATGAGTATGGGGGAACGAGTAAAATGCAAGTTAATGGCTTATATTTTAGATGAAAAAGATGTACTTATTTTAGATGAACCGACGAATCACCTTGACCTCCCTTCACGTGAACAGCTTGAAAATACATTAGCTGAGTATAATGGAACACTCGTTATAGTTTCTCACGATCGATATTTTCTAGAGAAAACAACTAACACGAAACTCGTGTTTTCAAATAATACGATACAAAAGCAGCTAGAGGAACTTATTAAAACAAGAGATGATATTGAAGAGCTACGTTTAACGTTAGAAACAGAGCGACAAGAAGTATTAGGTAAATTAAGTTTCTTAACTTCTAACGATAAAGAATATAAAGAACTTGATGAACGATTTATAGAACTTACGAAGCAGATTAAGGCGCTTTAATATAATTAAGGGGGATTAACATGGGAGAAGAGAGTTCGACTAATTTATTTAGAATAGACTGTGGAGATATATACTTGCAAGAGTTTACTATCAAAGATGCGGAGAGTATTTATAAAATATCGAATCAACCGGAAATAGAACAGTTTTTACCAGACTGGAAATCAACGAAAGAACAAAGGGTTAATTGGGTTGCAAATTATGAAATACCAGAAAATAAAGCATTTCTTAATGCAGTGAGAACTACGACTAACATAGATGATCACATATTAAGACTAGGAATATTTAAGAAAACCACAAATGAATTTATTGGATGGTGCTGCACAGGTATTAAAGGTGAACTTCCTGCACCAAATAGAGAAATAATGTATGCTATTTCAAGCGAGTATCAAAGCAATGGTCACGCTACGAAAGCGACTAAAGGGTTAATTAATTATTTGTTTGAAAATACAAATGTAGATGTCCTCAACGCAATTGCTTTAATTAACAACGTACCATCAAATAAAGTTATTGAAAAATGTGGATTTACTTATTTGAGCCAACAGACGATAGAAAACCAACTATATAATCATTATTTATTAAGCAAATCAGAGTGGATAAAAAATATTGCTCTTTAAAAGGAGTTATAATGGAATGAAATGATTTTAAAAAAGCTTAGAGCTAAAACTCTGAGCTTTTTTATGTACTATTTACTTTTGGATTATACTTATGAATTATAAGTTATGATTTATCGTTTTGAAGTTCTATAGTTATTCTTTATAATATATTTTATGTTGCTAATAAAGAATACAAGGAATACAGCAACTTTTAATGATGATAATCGTTTCTTAAACCCACTTTTATTTATATATTTAATAGGCTTACAAGGTGTCCTGGCAACCAGAAATAAGTAGTATTGTATTTTATACTACTATATAGATATTATAAGATGAATAATCGTTAATTATAGTTTGAAAACAGGTTTGTTATCAGTTTTTTTAGAAATCTTACAAGCGTGTAAGATAAATGAAAGATGAATCAATATGTGCTATAAGACAATTCATTTACACTTTATAGTGAGCAGTGGAAATGAAGGGAGAATATAAATGGAAATTTTACATGCAAAAAGTATTAGTAAAGTATATAAAGGGAAAATGCCTTTTAAAGCATTGGTAGATATTGATTTATCAATTCAAGAAGGTGAATTTATAGGGATTATGGGGCCATCAGGGAGCGGGAAAACAACGTTATTAAATATGGTATCTACTATCGACTCTCCAACATCGGGAGAAATATTAATAAATGGTACAAATCCTTTCCAGTTGACATCAGATAATTTGGCTTTATTCCGTAGGAAACAATTAGGATTTGTTTTTCAATCATTTAATTTACTTAGCACACTTACAGTAAAGGAAAATATCGTATTGCCGATGACATTAGATGGTGTTTCTGTACAAGAAATGAACAAACGAGTTGAAGAAATTGCAGAGAAATTAAATATTACAGATATATTGAGTAAAAGAACTTTTGAAATTTCAGGGGGGCAAGCTCAAAGAACAGCAATTGCTCGTGCAATTGTTCATAAGCCACAATTATTACTTGCAGATGAACCAACAGGGAATTTAGACTCTAAATCTTCAAATGATGTAATGGAGATGCTAGATACTTTAAATAAAGAAGAAAAAGCTACGATGATGTTAGTTACACATGATCCGTATGCAGCGAGTTTTTGCAGCAGAGTTATCTTTATTAAAGATGGTCAATTATATAACGAAATTTATTGCGGTGACAGCAGGCAAGCCTTTTATCAAAAGATTATGGATGTCCTTTCTTTGTTAGGAGGGAAAAGGCATGACTTTTCGTCAGTTCGCATTTAATAATATTTTTCGTAATAAGCGTACATACGCTGCCCATTTTTTAAGTTGTGCATTTTCTATTATGATTTTCTTTACGTATGCCCTTTTATTATTTCATTCTGATTTACAAGGGGAATTAAAATCGACGAGTACAACAATAAGTGCATTTGGAACATTAGGATTTACAATTTCGCAAGGCTTGATTTTTGTATTTTCATTTTTCTTTATTTTATATTCAGTAAGTTCATTTTTAAAAACACGTAAGAAAGAATTTGGCATTTTAATGATGCAAGGAATGTCAATGAGGCAGCTTAAGAAATTATTATTAATTGAAAATATGTTAATTGGACTTGGGTCAATTTGTATAGGGATTTTCATCGGACTCATATTTTCTAAACTAGTGTTATTGATAAGCGCAAGTGTATTAATGATTAGTAATGGTTTACCTTTTTATATACCAGTGCAGGCGGTATTATTAACATTCATCACATTTCTTTTATTATTTTTAATTGTTTCGCTTGTTACTTTTAAAATGATAAAAGTAACGGAACTTGTGGAACTTATTCAAGCAGAGGAAAAGCCAAAGCCTGAACCGAAAGCTTCAATTCTATTATCACTACTTTCTTTAATTAGTGTAGGCTATGGATATATTTCAGTATTTCGCTTTATCCCAAGTACTAATTTTATTACGCTCGGAATGGGTGTACTTCTAGTTATTATAGGAACGTACTTTTTATATACACAGTGTAGCGTGTATATATTGTATCTTGCTAAAAGAAATGAATCATTCTTTTTAAAGCGAACAAATATATTAACATTTTCAGAATTAATTTACCGTATGAAAGATAACGCAACGATGTTTTTCATTGTATCTATTATTTCAGCAGTTGCATTTACAGCAATCGGTACAACAGCTGCTCTTGGTAATAGGAATTTAGTATGGATGACAAACCCATATACATTTCTGTATGAAAGCTCTGAAAACAACAAATTGGTAGATAAACATCTCTCTATTATAAAAAAACATCTTGAGGATGCAAATATTCCGTACCGAATGGCTTCATCTTCAAATAAATTTACAGAAAGTAACGTAAATGTATTGAAATTAAGTGAATATAACGAACTTACGAGAGCACTCGGGTACCAACAAGAAACGATTGAAAAAGAAGATGAAATTTTACTAATCCCTGGGAGGGTGTCACAAAAACAAGAATTTAAAAATGGTGACTATAAAAAAAATATTGAAGTCATTCAAGGAGATTGGACAAAGACATTTCGTGTGAAAAAAACTGTGGGAAATTTAGTTTTACCACATGATCCTAGTAGTATTTATATTGCTGTTCAAGATCATGTGTATGATGAAATTCCTCATACAAGTAATCCAAAAGATGAAAATATTCAACATCGTACTTACGGATTTGTTGTAGATGATTGGATAAAAACGAAAGAGATTTCAAATCAATTAAAGAATGTATTCGATAAAGATCTTAGGGACAGAGATTTCTACTTTGAAGCTTTAACATTAAACTTGTTGGAGGCAAAACAAAAGAATGGTTTATTACTTATGGCAAGTATTTTAGTCGGAATCGTTTTCTTTACATTTGCTGCTAGTTTTATTTATTTCCGATTATATACTGATTTGGATCGCGATCAACAGCAATATAAAATGATTTCGAAAATGGGATTAAGTAAACGAGAATTAAAAAAAATTGTAACGAGACAGTTAGTATTAATGTTCTTCTTACCGATTATCATTGCAGTGATTCATACTGTAGTTGCGTATACGGCACTGCAACAATTAGTCGATTTTTCTATTTTAAATAGCTCGATCGTTATTTTAATTTCATTTATATGTATACAAGTTTTATATTTCTTTATAACTCGTTGGCGTTACCTACAAAAGCTTTATAAAGTTATGGAGCAATAGAGTTTATTAGCTTGTAAGACTACATTAAAGTATGTGGAAAAAATGAACTGTATGATGAAAGGAAACGCGATGAAAAGAACTTTAACTATTTTTATGTTAACGATACTACTTTTAATAAGTTTTAGTGCATGCTCTAAAAAGGAAAATCCATTTCCTGCAAACGGTTTATTAATCATTGGAGATGAAAATAAAATTCCACCAATTATTAATCGTTATCAAGAAATTACGAAAGAAAATGAAGTGTTTTCTGTGAAAAAAGGTAAAGTTGGAAATGGACAGGTATTAATTTTAAATGAATCTACAGCACAAGCATTGATTAAAGAAAAAGTTTTTCGTAAACGAGATAATGGCTCCAATTATATTATAGATACGTTACCGAAATTCCCAAAAGAAGGTTCGCTGTTGTTTACACATGAAGACGAAAAGAATATGAAAAGTATTGAATTAGAAGGAAAAGAGATTCCAGTTTCATACGATAGTGACGCTTGGATAGGTAACACTCGTAAATATCCAACGCAATGGTATGTGATTGTAGCACAAAATAGTGTGTATAAAGAAATAAAGGTAAATGAAACGAAAATGCACCTTCTTCATCTGAAAAAATCTTTAGGAGATGAAAAACCTAAAATGTCGACAGATAATACATTGGTTAATGAAAATGTCAAAGTAACAAGGCTAATTAAAGGTTTGGAAGGAGAAGTATCTTTTCAATTTGTAACGATTGGAGAAAAATCTTAAAAAAGAGTTCAAGGTTGATAAAAACTTTATCAATCTTGAACTCTTTTTAGTTTATAGACCAATCAAATATTATGCTTTACATTACTTCATCTAATCGGGCCTCACTCGTTTCTTCAATCGTATTTGAATTTTGAACTGAATTATTTTGAGCTTCTTTTTCTTTACGAGACTTTTGTAGCATTTCAAGGATGATCCATAAAGGAACACCTTTATCCTTTAACATCTTCCATAAATCTAATTCGTTAAATTTATGCTCAGGCTGTTTCATTTCTTTTTCAGAGGAACGAATATCGAACTTGATAGGATCATCCGCTTTCTTACCTTCAAGTTTAGTAGAAGAGATAGTATTATGCTCAAGAATAGATGGAGTTATTTTAGTAGGTTGAGATAATGTATGAATGTTTGATTCAATTTGCATGCTTTTTCCTCCTTTTCAAGTAATGAAATAAGTTTTCTTATGATTATTAAATCCATTTGACATGAGGAAACTATATTCAATTATAAATTCAAATAATCAGATTTAAAAGTTGTATTGTGAAAAGTAAATGTTTACTTGAATTAATATTTATCAACATTTGTGTATGTTGTCTATATATACAACGTATATAAAATACTTTACATTATGTTTAAGTTAAAAACTGATTGTGTCAATCTTTTTCACAGAAAAATGAAAGCGTTTAATTAGGGGGAGAAAGTATGGGGAAGTTATTTTTAAAAGTATGTTTTTTTACATTAGTGACTGTTTGTTCATTCGCAGCGAAAACAACATACGCTGAAGAGAGACAACAAAATAATTATCCTATCATTTTAGTGAATGGATTTGCTGGATGGGGTAGAGAGGAAATGCTAGGGGTAAAATATTGGGGTGGTGTTCATGATATACAAGAAGATTTAAAAAGAAATGGTTATACAGTACATACTGCAGCTGTTGGGCCAGTTTCTAGTAACTGGGACCGTGCATGTGAATTATACGCGCAAATTAACGGTGGAACAGTAGACTACGGCGCGGCGCATGCTGAGAAACATGGACATAATCGTTTTGGTAGAACTTATAGTGGATTTGCACCGAATTGGAGTGAAACAAATAAAGTTCATTTAGTTGGGCATAGCATGGGTGGACAAACGACAAGAACATTAGTGCAGTTATTAAAAGAAGGCAGTTATGAAGAAAAAAATCATGTGAAAAATCATCCGAACGCAAAGATATCACCACTATTTGAAGGCGGTAAATCGTATGTTCATAGTGTTACAACTTTAGCAACTCCTCATAATGGGACAACACTTGCAGACGGGAGTCTTCTATTGCCATTCGTTAAAGATTTTCTCATTACAGCTGCGAGTTTAGGAGGAAACAATAATTTATCATTATATGATTTTAAATTGGATCAATGGGGTATGAAAAAATATGCTGGAGAGTCCTTTTTCCAATATACTGATCGTATTTTAAATAGTTCAATTTGGGAGAATACAAAAGATATTAGTCAATGGGATTTAAGTACTGATGGAGCAAAGGAGTTAAATAATTGGGTAAAGACGCAATCGGATGTATATTACTTATCCTATAGTGGACATGCATCGCAAGCAGCACCTATAACAGGTTTGCATCTACCGCATATAACAATGAATAAAGTGCTAATGGGGAATGCATTCTTCTTAGGCTCTTATGCAAGATATGAAGAAAACCGACCATTAATAGATACTTCTTGGTGGCAAAACGATGGTGTAGTAAATACAAATTCTATGATTGCGCCTGCGTCTAATACTTTTGTAAATAATAATGAGTCTTTACAAATTGGAAAATGGAATCATATTGAAATGAAAGCAAATTGGGACCATCTTGATATGGTAGGGCTTAGTGTTTCAGACACGTTAGGTTTTTCTAACATTCAAGAGTTTTATAGAACAATTGTTGGAAAATTATCACGTCTACCGAAATAGATAATATAAAGCGCTCTCGATGGAATTCGAGGGCGCTTTATATTATATTGAAAGAGGGATTTGGTATAAAGATATGGGGGGATATTATGAAAATTCAAATTGTATTATCAGGATACGGGACAGTAGGAAGAGAGTTTATAAAATTATTAAATGAAAAATATTTATATATAAATGAAACATATGGAATTGACTTAGTTGTTAGTGGAGTGATAGGAAGAAATATTGCAATACATAACGGGAAAGGTTTGCAGATTAATGATTTATTGACGTATGGTGATGGTTCTGCTGCAATTGAAAAATATATCGAACATTATCCAGAGGAACGCGGAACGATTAATATAAATGGTACTGTATTGGTTGAATCAACTGCTACAAATCTTAAAAATGGAAATCCAGGGAAACAGTATATGAAACAAGCTATTGAAAAACAAATGGATATAGTAGCTATTTCAAAAGGTGCACTTGTTACAGCTTGGAGTGAACTGAATACAGCAGCACGTATTTCAGGCTCACGCATTCGATATAGCGGTGCAACTGCCGCTGCGTTACCGACATTAGACATAGGACAACTAAGTTTAGCAGGTTGCCATATTGAAAAAATAGAAGGAATATTGAACGGGACAACAAATTATATCCTTACAAAGATGCATGAAGAATATAAGACGTTTGAAGAAGCATTGCAAGAAGCACAAAATAAAGGAATTGCGGAGACTAACCCGTTATTAGATATAAGCGGGATGGATAGCGCTTGTAAATTATTACTTTTGACGAATAGTTTAATGGGAAACGATTATTCACTCAAAGATATAAAAATAAACGGAATAGAGCACGTTACAACGCAACAAATTCAAAATGCAAAGGAACAAAATAAATCAATTAAATTAATTGCATCAGCATATAAAGATGATAATGGAAAAGTAAACCTTAGTGTACAACCTTGTAATTTAGAGAAAGAACATCCGTTAGCAAATATAAATGGCACGGAAAAAGGAATTACGTTCTTTACAGATACAATGGGACAAGTCACTACAATTGGTGGAGCTTCTAATCCACGCGGAGCTGCAGCTGCTGCTTTAAAAGATGTAATCAATTTATATCGAAATGATTTATAGGCTTTATAACCGTACCGCTATTAATAAAAAATACATATGTAGTGGACCTTTTGAGAATGAAATAAATATGCAAAAATAATTGCAGGGGGTAAGAAATTGTTTAAAGATTTTAAAGTTGTAAAAGATCGTCCCGTTTATATTCAATTAAAGGATTATTTAAAAAAGATGATTATGAAAGGGCATTTGTTGGGGGACCAAAAAATCCCATCAACAAGGGAACTGAGTGAATTATTATCAGTGAGCAGAAATACAGTACTCTCTGCATATGCGGATTTAGAACAAGAAGGACTCATTTATGCAGTTAAAGGAAAAGGAAATTTCGTTGCGAAGGTGGATATAAGTAACACCTCGTCTGTTGAAATAGATTGGAAAAATAAACTTAATACAGTTACCACATTAGCGGATGAATTAGACTTAATGAAGCATGGAGTTCGCTGGGAAAAAGGAATGATTGTTTTTAATAGTATAGCTCCGGACGAAAAGCTATTTGATGTTGAAAATTTCAAAAGAGCTTTTCTTACTCGTATGTCCATTGAAGGGGATATCGTATTGAACTACGGATATGCCAAAGGTTATAGACCGTTAATGAATTATTTACTTCATTACATGGAAATGAAAGGTGTAGATATTTCGAACAAAGATATTCTAATTACAAATGGATTTACAGAAGGATTAGATATTGTGTTATCTTCTTTATCGAAGAAATCAGGGCGTGTTATTTGTGAGAACCCAACTCACCATGCTGCATTGAAGCTTTTTCGTTTACATGGACTTGAAGTTCATGGAATTGATATGAATGATGATGGTATTGATACGAATGAAGTAGAAAAAAGTTTGCGTGAAAAGGATTTTGATTTCGCGTATTTAATCCCTTCTTATCATAATCCAACTGGTATTGTTACGAGTTCGGAGAAAAGAACGGAATTGATGAGGTTATTTTCAAAATACAAGATCCCTATTATAGAGGATGGGTTTAATGAAGAATTACGTTATTCGGGTTCACATTTATCGCCATTATTAACTTTTGCAGGGGCTGGTAATAATGTGATTTATATTAGTAGCTTTTCAAAGGTACTTTTCCCTGGTTTACGTGTAGGTTGGATCATTGCAGATAAAGAACTGATACATTATTTAGAAAGTGTTAAAAGAGCCAGAACCATTCACACATCTACGTTAGATCAAGCTGTTCTGTTTCAATATTTACATGAAGGATATTTTGAAAAATATTTAAAAAAAGCAAGATCTGTTTATAAGAAAAAATATGAGTTAGCTGTTGGGGCGTGTAATCAGTACATTCCGTTTAAAAGAATGACTGGAGACGGTGGACTTCATTTGTTTATAGAGTTGGAAGAAAAAATTCAAGCCCGCACACTTTTACAAAAGTGTTATGAGAAAGGAGTTACCTTTTCTCCTGGTGATGTTTTTTACTCTGATGGAGGAGGAGCGAACACATTCCGATTAGGATTTTCACGTTTGAAAGAACAGGAAATTGTTAGAGGGATTCAAATAATTGGTGAAACTTTAAAAAATGAAACTTGGAGTTGAGAAAATGAGAATTGGCGTTATTATGGGAGGAGTATCCTCTGAAAAACAAGTATCAATTATGACTGGGAATGAAATGATTGCACATTTAGATAAGAGTAAATATGAAATCGTTCCAATTACGTTAAATGAAAAAATGGATTTAATTGAAAAAGCGAAAGACATTGATTTTGCATTGCTAGCATTACACGGAAAGTACGGAGAAGATGGTACAGTTCAAGGGACGCTAGAGAGTTTAGGTATTCCTTATAGCGGTAGCAATATGTTATCTAGCGGTATATGTATGGACAAAAATATTTCGAAAAAGATTTTGCGTTATGAAGGAGTAGAAACACCAGATTGGATTGAACTTACAAAAATGGAGGATCTAAAGTTTGAGGAGTTAGATAAATTAGGATTTCCGTTAGTGGTAAAACCAAACTCTGGCGGCTCAAGTGTTGGAGTTAAGATTGTCTATGATAAAAATGAATTAATCTCTATGCTGGAAACTGTATTCGAATGGGATTCTGAAGTAGTAATTGAGAAGTATATAAAAGGTGACGAGATTACATGTTCAATTTTTGATGGGCAACAGTTACCTATCATTTCGATTCGACATGCTGCTGTGTTCTTTGACTATAATGCAAAATATGATGATACTAGTACAGTTGAAGAAGTTATTGAACTTCCAGCTGAAATAAAGGAACGTGTAAATAAAGCGTCACTGGCTTGTTATAAAGCATTAAAATGTAGTGTTTATGCAAGGGTTGATATGATGGTGAAGGAAGGAATTCCATATGTAATGGAAGTTAATACATTACCAGGGATGACACAATCAAGTTTACTACCAAAAAGTGCGGAAGCAGCGGGAATTAATTATAGCAAACTATTAGATATGATAATTGAAACTTCATTAAAAGTAAGGAAAGAAGAAGGTTTTTAAGGTAGTTATATAATTAATTCTTTTGACAGTTCCATGAATTATGCTATGATAATTACAATACGACAACTAAATATTTATCCACTAGGGGGGCCTTTTATAGGCTGAGATCAGATGAAATTTTGAGACTCTTAGTACCTGATCTGGTTAATGCCAGCGTAGGGAAGTGGGAAAGACGTTGCTATTTAACGAATATATACTGTCAATTTCACTTTCTTTACGCCTGTAAAGAAAGTTTTTTTTATTTTACAGCTTTAATAATTGTGGATAAATACGTATATTTTTTACATTATTTGGAGGGATTTAAATGACTTTTTCACAATCATTACGTAAAGAAGTAGATTCAATTTGGGAAGCAAGTTTTAGCCATCCTTTTGTAAAAAAACTAGGCGAAGGAACATTAGATTTAGCTAGTTTTCGATATTATGTGCTTCAAGATTCTTATTATTTGAGTCATTTTGCTAGAGTACAAACGTTAGGTGCTGCAAAGGCTCTTGAATTAGAAACGACAGCTCGTATGGCACACCATGCACAAAATACGTATGAAGCTGAGTTATCATTACATGAGAATTTCGCAAAAAAATTAGGGATTACAAAAGAAGAAAAAGATAATTTCATTCCTGCGCCAACTGCATATGCATATACATCTCATATGTATCGTGCAGCTTATGAAGGGCATTTAGGAGATATTATTGCGGCTATTTTACCTTGTTATTGGTTATATTATGAAATCGGTGAACGATTAAAAGAATGTCAACCAGAAGAGCCAATTTATCAAGAATGGATTTCTGCATATGGGTCTGATTGGTTCCGTACTCTAGTAGAAGAGCAAATCACACGATTAGATATGATCGCTGAAAAGGTAACAGAGGCAGACCGTAATCGTATGAGACAACATTTTATTTTTAGTAGTCAATATGAATATTCGTTTTGGGAAATGGCATATACAGTAGAAAAATGGCCGATGAATGAAGAAGTTAAAGGTGTTATTTAATTAAGAGTATATAAAAGGTATCGCTATATAAAGAGGCGATACCTTTTATTATATTTAGTTTCTGTAATTTTTTTGTAAATCATAGATAAAAAATATAATAATTCATTATAATGATTTTATAATATAAAGTCCCATAAGGAGGTAGTTATATGTTAATAGGTATTTTATATTAATTTGATTTTAATAATGTTTTATTTATATAACTAAATGTAATTTAGCTATTTCCTTTAATGTGCTTGGTTAAAATTTGATTCGTTAATGCTTAAAAAATTGGTATCTTTTCTAGTATTATTCATGATCAATATAAATTAAGAGAGGAAGTATTAATAATATGGAAAAATTACAGTTATTAGCATTTAAAAATATAGTAGAACCCCTCTATAATGAGAAAGTATCGTATATTTATTTTCCTATTGAATGGCTTGAGATTGTAGAGATACATTATAGAACATTTTTATTAACGAGCAAATTAAAACTTGTAAATGAAAGATTGTATGAAATGTTTTCTGATATATTATTCATTCAGCATAATCCATATATATTAAAGGAAGATACACCTTGGATTGTGGCTAAGGAACCAATGAGACAAGAACAGTTAGACTATATTTTCCAAAGCTGGTATGAGGTTATTCGTGATTGGAAACCGAATAAATTAATAGATCCACCACATTTAGAATGGCAGCATGATTTAATTAGTAATTTACCAGTATTACATGATAAAAAAACGTTTTCTAAATGGGTACCGGCTCTAATTACTCATATCTTTTGCGAACAGCCTTTACGTATGGAAAATAAAAATGAGGAAGAAATATATTTTTCGCCACTGCGATCACAACATATTTCTGAAGCGATGTCTGAGCCAATTAAAGATGAAGAAACACATGATTATTTCGCTTATGTATATCGGTTTGAATACGTAACTCGTGGAGGTGAGAATATTCCGCTATTAAAAGTATCTGTAGGGATTAGGCGGTTTTATCAACAATATAATCATAAAGATATTTCTATACTTTTAGGGCGAAAGCGGAGCCAAATACTGATTTCAACTCCTGAATTTGAATTAAATAAGAAACAGCAAAGGTTTATAAAGTTAAAAGTGCAACAAGCTGAAAAAGGAATAAAGTGGATTAAACGTTTTAGAAATTTAAAAGATGATTATAGGATAGGGGGAGAAGTTAAATTAGAGCGCATTCTCCAATGTCCGAAAGAGTATATTAGAGGAACTAATGTAAGAGTACTTCTTCCATATAACGAAAATATATATAAAGTTCAAGGAACAAAAATAAAATTTGGTATAAAAGTAAGAGAAAAAGAGGAACTTTTTAATGAATTCCAACGAATATTCCCATACTTCACATTACTTCCAGAGGGTAAAAAAGTATTAACTAATAATGAGAATGAGTTATTACCTTTATTTGCACCAAAGGGATTAGACACAATTACCTTAGAAGTATGGTCAGATGATATAGTAATAGAGATAGAACAAGCGTTATTAGATAGCAAAATAGTTTTAGCTCAAAACGGAGATTCCTCCTATGTATTAAATGCAGACAATCCGGTGTTGTTAAAAATAGTAAGATATAACATTGGGAAATTGTTACAAAATCCATATAGAATGCAATATAGTCATAAAAACAAAAAGAAACTAGTAGACGATGTCGTAAAAGCTGTACATGCTACGGCAGGTGAGCAAAATGAAATGAAATTAGCATTAATTGCAATGAAAAATTGTGATGGTCGCGAAAAAATTAATCCAAAGCAAATTATTCGGGAAGGATTCGCTCAAACGGAACGTATTTCAGCATTTATTAATTTATTTATCGGACAAAGTGTATCTAAAAAAGAAATTATTAATGCCATTCTTAGTTTGTTAGAACAAAAGGGGTTCTTAAAGTGTAGTTGGAATAAGATAAAATTACCGGGGATAATTGTAAATTTATCAATTGAGAAAATGTCTAAATATGATTTCTTACCTATTTTTTCAAAAATAAATGGGAGAGAAATATTATATAAATTATATGGTCAAGAAGAATGGGGCACAATTGATCATACTTTATTAAATATAGGTAATAATAAAGTGTTTTTACCACAACCATCAAAAAGGAATGATATAGGAGTCAGTTTTAAACAATTTATGTCAGAAACATTAGTTGAAATTTCACAAGATGCACATAAACAAAATAAAGAAGTTTATTTTATTGTAGATGCCAATATGAGGAAATATTGGATAGAGGAATTACAAAATAAAAGCGTTAATATTGGGGTTTCACCTGAAATAATCTCAAATTTAAAAGAGGATATAAACATAATTAGAATTAATACTAACTCAGATGTACCGAACTATATTGTTAGAGACCAAGAACATGTTATGAATGAAACGAGATTATTTGTAGATCAAATGGGAATTTACTATAGCACGGCTGCATACGAATTAGATTGTAATGAGATAGTACATCAGTACATACTCGAAGTTATCCCGCTTGGTGTAAAATCTGAAGAGAGAGAAGAAATCGCCAAAATGATACATTACATGTGCTGTAAATCAACCTTGCTCTCAGAACAAAATATTCATAATACGCATGTAATGCATATGGCTAAATTAATTAAAAATTATACTACCGATATTGATTCAAGGGAGTTTAAAGAATTCAATGACGAATTAGATGAAGATGTAATAATTTTTGAAAAAGAAGATACATTGATATTAATATAAATAATAGTGTACAAATCCTGCTAGTAATAATGAGCAGGATTTGTCATTTTTCATTGTAAATATAGATATGATTTGTCATGTATATTTTCGGTTTCATATTTACTTTATTTACATACAGGATTAAGATGTTTTTTAGAAATACAAAAACTACATCATATGGAAAAGCGATTTTTATTAATTGAAAAGAAAATTTGAAAGGAATGGGGAATTGTGAAGAAATTAGATGTATTATTAATGCTACTGAGCGGCCTCTTTCCAATTGCAGGAATGTTAAAGCAAATCCCTCTTGAACAATCTTTATATATTGGAGGACTTTTATTTTTTACTAGTTTCGGTAGTTACTTTGCGAAAAAGATATATTCACGTATATGTAGCTGGATAGCCTATGCACCATTTATAACACTACTGTTAGTTATTTGGAATCAGGATATTTCAATAAGTTCAATAATAGCGAACGCGAAAATCGCCGCTTGCATTGCGTTAATTCCGTGTTTATTCCGGTTTCGTACATACGGGCTTACTTTGGGCTTATTCTCATTATGGGCCGCGTTACTATGGGATATAAAAGAAGTGCAGTCGTTAGTCATACTTGAGCGTATGATGAATTTAATGACAAGCCATTATTTATATATTCTCCTTTTAGTTGGAGGACTTATATTAGGTGGATTACTTGCGATGTTATTACACCGTAAAGAGAAAGACACTAATAAAGAAAATACTAATTTATTTAAACAAAAAAAGAAACGTAAAAGGCTATCATTTAAGATCCGCTTTCCAAGATTACCGAAATTTAAGATGAAATTATTTAAGTTTGGTGGAAAAGGTTCTAAACGTAAAAGGCCAGAAACAATGCATGAGCGTAATAACGAAGAACCAGTTGTAACATATGAAATGGCAGAGCAAATAGATCAATATAAAGAAAGTACTGTTCAAGGACAAACTAGGATGGAACGTCGAAAAAATAGGTATAATGCATAATAAATTCCACTAACCCCTTAATGATTTATCGTAAAATTGATAAATCACTAAGGGGTTTTTATGTAATTAAATATAGGTTGCGTATGAAGTATTCATAGCATATTTTAAAGGTAAGGATTTAAGTAAAATAATAGGAGGACAAAATGCTTATTATTACATATATTTCTGTTTGCATATTATTTTTAGTTAGTTTTTTACATGTTTATTGGGCTTTCGGAGGTAAGTGGGCGACAAATAGTTTCATTCCAACTAAAGCTGGAGAAAAGGCGTTTACACCAGGTGCAGGAATGACATTGTTCATTGCGTTATTGTTAAGTATGGCAGCAATGATTTTATTACAACAAGAAAATATTGTTTATTTCGCAGTTCCCAATGTTTTTGTTCAAATAGGACCCTGGGTTTGTATGGTTGTTTTTTCATAAGAGTAATTGGTGAGTTTCATTATTTTGGTATATTTAAACGAAAAAAAGATACGCAGTTTGCTAGAATGGATACTGTTTTATATGTACCACTTTGTGCATTTTTATCTTTATCCTTCTTATTAGCAATAATAACGTGAACATATAAAAGGTAATTGTATAGTGAATTTAAAAAATATAAATATACGTATGTCGGATAAGCGGTTTCTGTGTAATCAGAAACCGCTTATTTTGTATGATTGCATTTTATTGCAAAAGAGTGTGACACATTATAGCGTATGCACAGTTTTAGAAGTATTAGTCAATTAAATAATAACTTCATGTATATCTTGAGGTATGTATTTGTGAAGATAATTTCTTTTTCAATCATATAATACATTAGGAGGAGGGATTATCTTGACCGAAATAACAATTAGTTTATGCATGATTGTAAAAGATGAAGAGCAAGTTATCGCAAGGTGTCTAGATTCAGTAAAACACATAGTTGATGAAATCGTTATTGTAGATACTGGATCTACAGATAGAACTAAAGATATTGTTCGAAAGTATACAACTAATATTTATGATTATAAGTGGAATGATAATTTTGCGGCGGCCAGAAATTTTTCATTTTCTAAAGCGAAAAAAGATTATATTTTATGGTTGGATGCTGATGATGTTTTATTTGAAAAGGATCAGCAGAAATTTTTAAATTTAAAACAAGAAATGAATAATGATATTGACGCTGTATTAATGTTGTATCATTTGAATACTGGATTAAGTATGGAGCTAATGTATATTACAACACGTTATAGGCTTGTTAATCGCTCAAGAAATTTTCAATGGATTAACAAAGTGCACGAATTTATACAAGTTGAAGGAAATGTGTTGCACACGGATATAACTATTACTCATTGTAAAGAAAAGCCAAGAATTGATCAGAATTTTAAAATTCTCCAATCCATAATTGAGACAGAAGAAGTTACGCTTACAGATTGGTTCAATTATGCGAATGAATGTATGTTTCAGCAAAAGTATGATCAGGCAATTCAATTTTATAAAAAAGTATTAGATAGTAAAGAAAAATGGGGAGAAGGAAATGTTTATGTGTGCGGAAACTTAGCGTATTGTTATATGCAACTTCAAAAGTGGGATAAAGCATTAGAAACTTTTACAAGGGCTTTTCAATACGGGAATCCAAGAGGGGAAATTTGTGTTGGGATAGGGCATGTCATGATGGAACAAAAAAAGTATAAAGAAGCAATTCGTTGGTATTTAGCAGCCACGAAAATTACATATCCTAACGAGGCGATACTTTATAACCCCGCAAGTTACAATTGGGTTCCATATTTCCATATAAGCTTGTGCTACAGCCATTTAGGAAACTATGAAAAGGCGTTACAGTATAATGAATTAGCAGCAAATTATATACCTAATCATCCAGCGGTAATATATAACCAGCAATATTTTAATACTTTATTACAAAGTAAAGAGAAGGGTTAATTAAGCAAATAAAGTCAAGTTATTTTTATTAATGATTTCATTTTCTATAGTGATATACACAATATTAATTATGAGGATGGACTGCTTCTAGTTGGTACGTAACTTAAGAAATTATTACAACTATGTAAGGTTAATGTAATGATAATTGATAGTAAATTAAGATGTTTGAGTGTATTGTTAATAGGATTTAAAAGTATTTTTTATATATAAGGGGAAATAATATTTAATTAGGAAGTGTAATTAAATGATTGAAATTAAATCTATTATCCATTCGTACAAACTAAAGAGAAGAATAGCTAGGGATTTATACGGCAATAGAGATGAATTGACGCTGTTATTAAATGAATTTAATAATATAAAATGTACGGCTGCATCTGAAAAAAAGAAAAATAGTATGCTATCTCGTTTACAATTAATTTATCAAAATATGAAATTAGATAAGCAGTACCCTCTTCCATTTACTTTAAATAACAAGTTATTGGAGCGGTTAGAAAATGAATCTCTTCAAACTATTGAGGGTTGTGTATCATGTCTACATGTAATGTTGAATATAAATTATGAGAAAATAAAACATTATGGATCGAGCACAAGTAGGTCATTTGTTCCATTATCGCAATCTTCAATTTGTCTTGCTGATTGTGTTTGTTTAACAGGAGTTGTATTGGGGTTACTAGGAACAGTGACATTTGGAGGATTAATGTTATCTGTATGTTCTCTTACATAAAGAAAAAAGGACACCCACTTAAGGTGTTTTTTTTAGCTACTTAGGAGAGCTTTTGAGATAGGAGGGACATGGATTCAAATCTATAGTTACACATTTTTATTGTGTTGTGTAACTTAAAAAGGAAAGTATCAGCAACTGCTTATTTTGTATGACTATAAACATTGGCTATTTGGGAGCTGTAATAGAATGCTTAGAAGGGGGCAAAAAATGGTGTGTGAAATATTAATAAAAAAGGACAAGTAGTCGTACCTACTGTCCTTTAAAGGAGAAAAGTCTTTTGGTTAAGAACTACGAATAAACAGAAAATCTGCTTGTAATTAGTTTTATCCCAAATACTCATGCCTATACAAAAAAGGGATAAGTTCAAAAATACTTATCCCAGGAAGGGAAATCCCAAACACCAAAATGGCTTGTATTGGTATACAGGTTCAAAAGTAGTATATGTCAAACAAAAAATCTCATACAAAAAGCAGACAATCAAAAGTATTGTCTGCCAGAAAGTCAGATGAATTAGCCAACTGTGAAAAATTGCTTTCCCACTTAAAGAAGAGTAAAGGCAACAAATTTGAAAGAAATGAATTGGGATTTAGTTATTGCTTCTATGAATGATGCATTTTTTTCATTTTTTTTGTCCCCAAAAAACAACTAATAATTGCGAGTAATGCATTTGAAGAAATGAAATTTACGGTCCAATAAATTCCTGTTCCAGCAATTATATCGATAATTATAAATCTTTTAATTGCCGAACTTTGTACTACATGAAAAATAAATTGATTGTTATCGTTACCCAATGTTATCACATCCCTTATCTAATATATGACAAGGCATGCTTGCTCTAGTCTTCATGATAATATACGAAAAAGAGTAATTAGCAGAGGCTTATAAAGTAGTTATAAATAAAAGATAACTATCGGAAGTTAAATTATTAACTTCAGTGAAAAAAATAACAATCATAATTTATCCTGCGTTATTGATGGGATATTATGTTTTACTTAAGGGCTTATGCGGAAAGTTTGATGAAAAATTCTTTCATTAAAAGTACGATTCCTAGCAGAAACAAGACTTCAATTGAGAACCAAAACATACTTTTGTGAGGTTTTTTAAACTCCATAATAATTGATGAAAATAAAAAAATTGCGATAAGTATGGTGATTAAGAGTCGGATTATATCAACCATTAATAACACTCCTAATATTTAATCAGTATTATTATGTAATCTTTTCCAAAGATATATAATTCTAGAAACATTCTATTGAAATTTTAATGAAAAGAACAGGTGGTGTTTAGTAGCTTTTTTCTCAAAATCATTTCAAACGTGTAGTGGGAAGTGATAAAAGTGATAAATCCACGTTTTAATAAAAGGATGTAAGCGTATTTTTAGCGAATTATAGATAATTAAGAGAGGCGGTGACACTATGAAGTATGTAAAAGTCAGTATGAATGGTGGAAGTGAGCACAAATTCTCAATGACTTTAGAACGATTTGAAGAGTTTATTACTACAGAGAATGGATTATTAGAAAATAAATTAGTTTGTATTGAAAATGTAATGATTAACCCTACTAATATATCTTCTGTAGTTGAAAAAATTGGTGTACCTGCTAAATTTATGGAAGTGTAAAGGTAATTAGATAAAAAACATCCATGGGGATGTTTTTTGTTTATAAATAAAGCAATTGTACAATGAAAGTATGAGAAAATTTTATTAGTAATAATGTAGGCTATTAAGAATGAATGGATATAGAAAGGTCTTTTCTAGCGTGTTAGTTACTCCAATGTGTATGTATCTATTTGGTATCTAGACATTGTGCTTTCTAGTGCACAATGTAATAAGTACAAGCATATAGTATGTAATAGGACAAGATCTTCGTGTCCTACTAAATACTCAGAAAAAACCTCTAATCACATTAGGGCATCCAATAGCAGGGTGCTCTAATTTTTTATGAAAAATGTAGCTTCACAACGGTTTCGTTTCAATTATAGTTTTCTTTAATGTTAATAAATATTAAGATTAATATGATAGCAATAATTAAATTAGACAAATAGAAATTTTGGTGACACAGTAGTTCAAAGATGACATCGAATGTATACAATAAAGCGACAGCAGGTAATATACAAATAAATATAAATCTCCAATTTTTTAAATAATGTTTATAATTAGTAAGTACTTTCGCCATTAATATTGCTCCTGTATTTTTTATTTTCTATATAATTATACATTTAAATAAAAAGATTTACAAAGTGTTTAAAAATTATTTAGCAACTAATGTGATTTTGGGAGATAAATAAGGAGGAAGAAAAAAATATTATAGATCTATAGATTGAGAGGAACATAGAGAAAGCTTTTGTTAAAAACTTAGATGGCTGCAGCAATCTGTGTAATAAACGATTTGATTTTAAAAAGACTTTTAAACATCTGGGCTAAAATGATACACTATAATCTACGTTATTTTAGAAATGAATAGAGGGATTTATATGATAGATAAAATTAAAAATGTTGTAGAGGATATGTATGAAGATGAAGCAAAACATTTACTTCAAAGTATTCTAATACAGTTAGATGTATTAGACGGGAATTATAGCGAAGATATGATAAAAAATTTAACGAGTATCCCTAAGCAATTGACGAGTCATACAACGCAGGAAAAAAATTTAGAAGAAAGCACACACATTCATATTGCCTTTGATGATTCAACTGCTGGATGTTTAAAATATATGTTGAAACAAGAAGGATTACACGAGGAGAGTGTTGTTTCATACTCTGAATTCTTTTCAATTGGTCCCATACATCAATTACATACGAATGAAGGTCAATTAGCAAGGGCACAGTGGTTATTAAATAACTTAACTTCTTATGATTGTTATTTTGAAGAAGAGTATTTACCAAGATTTAAGGAGACTTTAGAAGAGCTACATTCAATTCCGAATGAAACACCAATTACCATCTGGAAGGCGGATAATGCCCATGAGCACGTAGGGCTTTGTTTTGCAATTGCGCAATTAAAAGATAAGAAAAATATTCGTCTTATGAATACTTCTGAAGCGAGTAGAGAAATATTAAAACAAGATTATGATATCCGTGGAACTGGAGAAGTATCTCCTGAAAGTTTAGCTCTTTTCCAAAAAAGTTTTGTGGAATTTCCGTATTTAACTGAAGTGAAGCGAATGAAGTTTGCACATGAGTGGGATAGGTTATCGCAAAGCACGGAGTTTTTAAGAGTTTGGAAAGACGATGAAGTGCATTCTGTACAAGAAGATTATTTTGATCAATTCATTATTGAGTGCGCGAAAAATGTAGGAGCAGATAAAGAGTTTCATAAAGCTTCGAGAGTAATAGGTGAAGCACTTGGACTTGCGGATCAATTGGTTGGGGATACGTTTTTGGAATATCGCTTGAAAGAATTAATTAAGCAAGAAGTATTTGAATATGAAGGTTCGTTAGATCAAATGCGTTTTTATAGTGTGAAGTTAATAAAATAAAAAATATATTTTGTTTATAAAAAAGCTCGTATTTTAAAAATACGAGCTTTTTTTAGATGAATTTAGGCTATACATAAGCTTCCTATGAATGGCGTATCACATATGAATGTTAAAAGAAACAAATGAAAAGAAGGTGATGGGTTATTATGTATAACCAACAAAACTATCCATATGATCAAGAGATGTATTATAATCCACAAAACTACGGTTATGAATCTACAAATGAAGTGAGAGATATTGAACAAGAAGACTATAGACCAGATGATGCGGAAGATGCTCCAACATCACCACCACCGTCACAAGCTCCGTCGTTACCGTCCACATTTGCTTCTCCAGCACAAGCAGGCAATATGAAATCTTGGATGTGTAACTGTTTAGGAAGATGGGGCTATTTACGTTTACATCGACCTGGTCCTTTCGGAAGAGATTTATGGTTCTTTCCAACCGAGGTAAGAAGAAGCGGGGTTTCAGGCTACACTTGGCAAGGTGGTCGTCGTCGTAAAGTAAGTTATCGATATCAACAAATTAGTAATTTTATGTGCTTCGCATAATAGGAAGTGAGAGAGTAGAATAATTTTACTCTCTCACTTTTTTATTTTTCAATATACGAAGTAAGATTTTAATTAAAAATTTACAATTTTCTAGTTTTTATTGAAGTATAATTCAAATGTTAGGTTGATTTACACAAATAATTGAGAGTGAGGGAATGTAATGTCAATAAAAAATAAGGTTGGCCGAAAAATAGAGGATGGCATTAATTTAGCTTCTGCTCAGTTTAAAGAAGATGCTTATGAGATTTATAAAGAATCGCGAAAAGTGCAACCTATTTTATTTGTCAATAAAGTCGAGATTGGTACAGAATGGCTCATTACAAGATATGAAGATGCTCTGCCACTTTTAAAAGATAATCGCTTAAAAAAAGATCCAAATAATGTTTTTTCTAAAGATACAATGAACATGTTTCTTTCTGTTGACAATAGTGATCATTTAACAACGCATATGTTAAATTCGGACCCACCTAACCACAGTCGTTTACGATCTTTAGTTCAAAAAGCTTTTACACCAAAGATGATTTCACAATTAGACGGAAGAATTCAGAGAGTAGCGGATGATTTAATAAATGAGATAGAGCAAAAAGGTACATTAAATCTTGTAGATGATTATTCATTCCCATTACCGATTATTGTAATAAGTGAGATGCTTGGAATTCCAAAAGAGGATCAAGCGAAATTTAGAATTTGGTCTCATGCCGTCATTGCATCGCCAGAAACACCTGAAGAAATAAAAGAAACCGAAAAACAACTATCTGAGTTTATTACATATCTTCAATATATAGTTGATGTAAAACGGAAAAATCCAAAAGAAGATTTGGTTAGTGCGTTAATACTTGCAGAAAATGAAGGGCATAAACTTAGTGCTCGAGAGCTATATTCAATGATCATGTTATTAATTGTAGCCGGACACGAGACGACAGTGAATTTAATAACAAATACGGTATTAGCACTTCTTGAAAATCCGAAGCAATTACAGTTATTAAAAGATAATCCGAAATTAATTGATTCAGCTATTGAGGAAGGATTGCGTTATTATTCTCCAGTTGAGGTGACGACTGCAAGATGGGCGGCTGAGCCGTTTCAAATTCACGAACAAACAATCCAAAAAGGAGATATGGTCATTATCGCATTAGCTTCAGCAAACCGTGATGAAACAGTATTTGAAAACCCAGAAGTATTTGATATTACACGAGAAAATAACCGTCACATTGCCTTTGGGCATGGTAGTCATTTCTGCCTAGGAGCACCACTTGCTAGGTTGGAAGCAAAGATTGCTATTACTACTTTGTTTAAACGGATGCCATCGTTACAAATAAAAGGTGAGCGTGAAAAAATTAATTGGCAAGGTAATTATTTAATGCGTTCTTTAGAGGAATTACCATTGTCTTTTTAGAATAGTTATATTGAGACATGCATACACGACAAATGATTAACATAGAGTATGTATGTGTTATTTAAATTCGAAACGGAAGGGTGAAAACATCCCAATGATCAACTAATTCTATTTGTAAGAGATCTTCGTTAAAAAACGAAATATTCTTCTGAATAGGATTAGTATGTGCATATATAGAAAAGGGATGTGTTTCGCACTGCGAATATATAGTCTTTTCATATGATTTGTGCTGCCTCCTGTTCAGAACACGAAATAGGAGGCTTTTTTATGTCGACGACTGCAGAAACGAAACAAAATCATGGGGTATCACAAGTATTAAAAAATCGATTTGTGCAAGGGATTCTAGCATCAGCATTATTTTTACAAGTTGGTATTTGGGTTCGTAACTTTGCGATATTACTTTATGTTATGGAAATGACGAAAGGTGATGCTTTTGCCATTTCGATGATTTCGGTTGCTGAATTTGCTCCCATTTTTATTTTCTCATTCATTGGTGGAACTTTTGCTGATAGGTGGAAGCCAAAGAAGACAATGATATGGTGTGAGACGTTAAGTTCTATTTCCGTATTCGCTGTATTAATTACTCTTATGTTTGGAACGTGGAAAATCGTGTTTTTTGTGACGCTTATTTCTGCAATCCTTTCGCAGTTTTCTCAACCATCTGGTATGAAGTTGTTTAAACAGCATTTATCAACGGAACAAATTCAATTAGCGATGTCTATATATCAAACGATATTTGCAATATTTATGGTGTTAGGACCGATTCTTGGAACATTTATTTTTCATAGTTTTGGAATTTATATTTCAATCATCATAACAGGTATCGCTTTTTTACTTGCAGCAGCTGTGTTGTTATTTCTTCCGAAAGATCTTGAAAATGATAATGAGAAGAAAGAAATTACGCTGTTACAGGAAATGCTGGATGGTATTAAATATGTAAAAAAGAAAAAAGCATTAACTTTGCTAGGGTTTTGTTTTATGGCAGCTGGACTAGGTATAGGTTTAATTCAGCCACTAGGCATCTTTATTGTGACTGAGCAGTTAGGGTTATCAAAAGAGAGTTTACAATGGTTACTAACAGTAAATGGTGCGGGAATGATTGTTGGCGGGGCTTTAGCGATGGTATTTGCGAAAAACGTCGCTCCCCAAAAGATGTTAATTGTAGGGATGCTCGGTCAGGCAATTGGAATTGGTATTATAGGCTACTCCACAAATTTATGGGTGACACTTACGGCACAACTTTTTAGTGGTTTAGCTCTTCCATGTATCCAAATTGGTATTAATACGCTCATTATTCAAAATAGCGATACCGATTTTATTGGTCGCGTGAACGGCATTTTAAGTCCACTATTCACCGGTTCAATGGTAGTAACGATGAGTATAGCTGGTTCCTTAAAGGAGATGTTTTCATTAGGTACGATGTACGAGGGAACGGCTCTACTATTTATAATTGGATTATTGTTTATTTTACCTATATACAATTTAAAGCCAGTAATAACAGTAGAAAGTGAAATGAATGGTAAAGGAAGTGCTGTGCAACATGAATCCTAATCCAAATGTTAAATACCCTATTGAAGGAAATCAAAACGTTCATTTTATAAAAAATACAATAACGAAATCTAATATATTTGTTGGTGACTATTCTTATTATGATGCGAAAGATGGAGAAACATTTGAAGATCGAGTATTATATCATTATGAATTTATTGGAGATCGGCTTACCATTGGAAAGTTTTGTTGTATTGCAAATGGAGTTACCTTTATTATGAACGGAGCGAATCACCGGATGGATGGATTTTCGGCATATCCATTTAATATATTTGGAAATGGGTGGGAGAAGTATACACCTAGTTTGTCTGATTTACCTTACAAAGGTGATACAGTTATAGGAAATGACGTTTGGATTGGTATGGATACAACTATTATGCCCGGAATAAAAATAGGGGATGGTGCAATCATTGCAGCTAAATCTGTTGTGACTAGAGATGTCGCACCATATACAATTGTTGGCGGAAACCCTGCAAATAAAATAAGGGAACGATTCACAAATACAATAATAGAAGAATTATTGCAAATTCAATGGTGGCATTTTGACATTGAAAAAATAACCGAAAATATAGATGCCATTGTACAAGGAGATATTGAACCATTAAGAAAGTTAAAAAGGTAATAAAAAATGCATGACAAAGAGTATCATACCTCCGAATTTTGTTAATGATAATAGAACAAGGAGGTGTGATACTATGGCACAAGACGTTTTATGTGAAGTAAACAACTGTAAATTTTGGGCTAACGGCAATAAATGTAGTGCAGATGCAATTTATGTAGTAAGTCATAAAGGTAAACATGCATCTACAACTGAAGAAACAGATTGCAAAACTTTTGATCCAGAAGTATAAATTTTTGAAGGGTAGCCAAATCGTGGTTGCCCTTTTATTAATTATAGTATTGATAATAAATCTCATTTTCATTCATTGTTTTTAACTTTTCTTTTTATTTTTTCATATTTTCTTCATAAGTGATGCAATCCAGAGCAATTCATGTTCAATACGTGATTTACTAAATTCAATGACTTCTGTAATAAAAGATGAGCTAACATGTAAAGATTGAATAGCAGTAAGTTGTTTATGTAGTACGTCTTGGCGTATTGTCAAAATTTCTTTTCTAGCTTCGTAATCAAGTTTTTCAAATAGTGCGATACGCACAAGGAACTCAGCGTTATTTGTCGCAATCTTTTCGGGAAACTCTCTTAACATTTCAGAAAAAATTTCTTCTCCTGTTTCAGTTATGTCGTACATATTTCGGTTTGGCTTTCCGACTTGTTTATGTATTTTTTTCGTTATAGCGCCCATATTTTCGAAGCGCCGAAGAGCGGGATACAGTGTATTATGATTTAATTCGAAATTCTCACCTAACCGATTTTGAACATTTTTCTTTATTTCATATCCATGTTTTGGTCCAGTCGTTAATTCTGCTAGTAATAAAATGTCAACGTACATAAAAATCCCCCTTATATATTTCTCAAGTTCTCCAATGAAAAATCTCCTTTAACATATGTTAAAATAACATATGTTAGATTATACAACTTTGAACTACCGACCTATCACTTTTATTGTAAAAGAAAAGGGAGGAAAGAACTATGGCTTCGCCTGAAAATGTGATTTTAGTTCATGAAATTTCAAAGCTGAAAACAAAAGAAGAATTGTGGAATCCGTATGAGTGGTATGAATTTATGAGGGATAACCATCCGGTTCATTATGATGAGGAGCAGGATGTATGGAATGTTTTTTTATACGATGATGTAAATCGAGTTTTATCGGATTATCGCTTATTTTCCAGTAGAAGGGAACGAAGACAATTCGCAATCCCACCTTTAGAAACTAGAATAAATATAAATTCTACTGATCCACCAGAACATCGCAATGTACGTTCTATTGTTTCTAGAGCATTTACTCCAAGAAGTTTAGAACAATGGAAACCTCGAATACAGGCTATCGCAAATGAACTTGTACAACATATCAGAAAATATAGTGAGGTTAATATCGTTGAAGAGTTTGCTGTAGCTTTACCTGTTACCGTCATATCCGATTTATTAGGAGTACCAACAACGGATCGTAAAAAAATTAAAGAATGGTCTGATATTTTATTTATGCCGTATAGTAAAGAAAAATTTAACGATTTGGATGTAGAAAAAGGAATTGCGTTAAATGAATTTAAAACATACCTTCTTCCAATTGTCCAAGAGAAAAGATATCATTTAACCGACGATATTATTTCAGATTTAATACGAGCTGAATATGAAGGCGAAAGATTAACCGATGAAGAAATAGTTACTTTTTCTTTAGGTTTATTAGCGGCAGGTAATGAAACAACTACAAATTTAATTATTAACAGCTTTTATTGCTTTTTAGTAGATTCACCTGGAATATATAAAGAGTTAAGAAAAGAACCTACGTTAATTTCAAAAGCGATTGAGGAAGTTTTACGCTATCGTTTTCCCATTACATTAGCTAGGAGGATTACTGCGGACACAAATATATTTGGACCTTTTATGAAAAAGGATCAAATGATTGTTGCGTGGGTTAGTGCAGCAAATTTAGATGAAAAAAAGTTCTTACAAGCTTCTAAATTTAATTTACACAGAATAGGAAATGAAAAGCATTTAACCTTTGGTAAAGGTCCTCATTTTTGCTTAGGGGCGCCACTTGCACGTTTAGAAGCTGAGATTGCATTAACTACCTTTATAAATGCCTTTGAAAAAATAGAGTTATCTCCATCGTTCAATTTAGAAAAATGTATATTAGAAAATGAACAAACATTAAAATACTTACCTATTCTTTTGAAAACTAGGTAAAACGTTCAGCAAGGTACAAAATTACTGTACCTTGTTTTTTTATTTCTCAATTGTAAATTTTTAGTGGTCTATTTAGTATGGAAGTGTGTGAAAGAAGAGTGGAGGAGGATGCTTATGTTAACGTGCGATGGGAGTAAAACGTTTCAAATATTTATTAAAGCTGTAACTGATTTAATAGATGGTGATTTATTGGAAGAACAAATCGTGTGTGAAATTGAAACATTACTAGAAGAACTTTTAGAAAAGAAAACATGGCTTCCGTTAGATAAACAGAAGGTGAATTCGGCTCAATATGCACGACACTTACTGTATGAAGATCCGTTAAAACGTTTTGAAGTATTAGCTCTCGTATGGAAAGATGGACAATCTACACCATTACATGATCATGATGGCACATGGGGAGTAGAAGGCGTTTTTTCAGGGAGGATAATGGTGCAGAACTTTGTTCAAACGAAGCAGCTTGGAAATTCACTTTCTTATTTAACACATACAGGAAATCTTTATTTGGGAGAAGGCGAAACAGATAAAGTAATGCCACCAGCTGATTGTCATATTCTAGAGATATCCGGAAATGAAAGCGTAATCACTATTCATATATACGGAAAACGTTTAGAAAAGTTTAAAGTATATATACCAACAGAAGAAAAAAACGTATACATGTGTGAGACAAAATATATTAGTTATAGTTCATAGTTTAAAATCAAAAGCTTTTCTTTAAAGAGAAAAGCTTTTGATTTTATTTTTAATTATTTCTTGACCTGAAACGCTTTTCATAAATTATAAATAAGAAGTACTTAACGAGCTCAATATGAAAACGATACCTTTTTGTTAAATAGATCTCGTGTATTTATAGAAAGTGGTGAAGAAATAATGAAATTAATCGCAATTGATCTAGATGGAACTCTTCTTTCAGGGAATAAAATGATTAGTAAAGAGAATGCAGAAGCAATTCGGAAATGTCAAGAAGCTGGCCATGTTGTAGCAATTTGTACTGGACGTTCTATTGTGGATATTGAACGACTATTGTTAGAAGTTGATTTGGAGTGTCCGATTATCGCGGAGAATGGTGCACTTATATATAAAGATAAAAAAATGATGAAGAGATACCCAATTCAAAATATGCAGGCACTTGAGATTGTAGAATATCTTGAAGAGAATGGCTTGTATTATCAGCTTTATACTAATAAAGGTGTGTATGTACCGGATTATGGAGTAGAGAGTGTACGTAATGAAATCGAGTATGTGAGGAATGCAAAAGAGAATTTCGATTTGAAAGAGTTAGAAACGATTGCTGCATTATACCTTGAGCATACAGCATTTCATAGTACAGAAAGTTGTAAACCAATTGTAGAAATGGATATACATGTGCATAAACTTTTACCGTTTTCTTATGACATAGAGAAATTAAAAAAATTAAAAGAAACGTTTCTGCATAATACGGATTTAGCTATTACATCTTCCTACTGGCATAATTTAGAGATTAATCATCGAGATGCTCAAAAAGGAAATGGATTATATACTTTAGCAGAACATCTTAATATTCCGGTTGAAAACACTGTAGCAATAGGCGATGGCTTAAACGATGTTTCTATGATGGAGAAAGCAAATATATCAATTGCAATGGGAAATGCAGTTGAAGAAATAAAAGCGATGTGTCAATACGAAACGTTAACAAATGAAGAACATGGTGTCGCACATGCTTTATATAAATATGTAATGTAATAAAAAAAGAAAAAAAGAATCCAAATAGATTCTTTTTTTCTTTTTATTAGGGGTAAGGTATTCTATGAGATTCATAGAATACCTTATTACAACTCATTATATAGAATATATTGGAATAAATGTTTATATTTTTCATGAAAGTTGTGAAACTTTTGTGAATTTTACAGTTATTGTATTTTTATACTGCCACTAGCAGCGCGTAACAATCCCATATTATTTTCTGTTTTTAATTGAAAAATAGAATTTGTTTGAATAATTATTCTACAGCTATATACCTAGGGGCACTTTCTTCGTATAATGAAGAAGTATGAATTTTGAATTTGTATAAATTTTACATATCGAGGTGAAAAAGGAATGAATGCGCGGCTAATGGAACTTATTGATGTGAGTACAATAGAAACCATGGCAGAACAATTTTATAAATTAACCAACATATCACATCAACTTCTTGATGCTGAAAACGAATGTATATTTTCATTTGGAATTAATGAAATGAAAGTATGTAAACTTCCAAAAATTGAAATCCCCCTTTTCTTATACAATCAATATTTAGGATCTTTTGTTGTATGGTCCAAAAGAAGTGAAATCTTAAATTGCCAGAAATATTTTGAAATGCTTTCTAACCTCATTATAGATGGGGTGAAAAAAGTAGTTCAAAGTAAAAATACATCGTTACTTTCTCGAAAAGAGGAAGAACTGCATACAATCTTACAAAACATGCCTGTTATGGTTGATGCGCTTGACTATAATGGAGATTTTGTTTTGTGGAATCGAGAATGCGAGATTGTAACAGGTTATACTGCTGAAGAAATAATTGGGAATCCAAACGCACTTCGATTACTGTATCCTGACCATAATTATCGCTATCAAATACAAAATAAATTTTTGACTCATGGAAAAAATTTTAGAGATTGGGAAATGCGTTTAACATGTAAAAATGGTGAAATTAAAACGATAATGTGGTCCAATATATCAGAGCAGTTTCCTGTAACAGGATTTAGTTACTGGGCTGTTGGTGTAGATATTACACATTTAAAAGCGATAGAAGAGCAATTGAAACAACAAACCTCTGAATTAGAATTAATTTTTAAAGCTTTACCAGATTTATGTTTTTTAACAGAAGATGACGGGACAATTATAGATTATAAAGCAGGGTCCCCTACAAAATTTTACGTACCCGCAGAAGCTTTTATGGGGAAAAAGTTTTACGAAATATTACCGTCTCCAGTAGCACAGCAATTTCAAGAAGCAATTCGCCAATTGAAAGAAGAAGGAAAGAATGTAATTGTAGAATATCCTCTAACAATTAATGGAAGTATTGATTTCTTTGAAGCTAGATGTTTACCATTATTACAAGATAAAATTATGATCATTGTCCGCGATATTACAGAGCGGAAAAAGGCAGAAGAATTGCTAAATAAATCAGATACACTTGCGGCAATTGGTCAATTAGCAGCCGGTGTAGCTCATGAAGTGAGAAACCCATTAACTGTAATTAAAGGATTTATACAGTTATTCCAAATTAATAGAGAAGATCAAGAAAAATATTTTGACCTTATGCTTTCCGAAATAGAAAGAATAGAAGCAATCCTCCAAGAGTTTTTGTCGATTGCTAAAACTGATGAAATAAATACAGAAAAGAAAAATATTTATCAAATTTTTAAAAATGTCGTATCGTTAATTAATACAAAAGCAATCATGACAAATATTCAAGTTGAACTATTTACAGATTCCAAAGAGATAATCATTGAATGCTCAGAAAATCAATTGAAACAAGTATTTATTAATATTTTGCAAAATTCAATCGAAGCAATGCTAGATGGCGGGAAAATTTCAATCCATATAAAAGAAATACATAAAAAAGGTGTCATTATTAGTGTAATAGATGAAGGAATAGGAATACCTGAAGAAAGAATTAAAAGATTAGGTGAACCTTTCTATAGTACGAAAGAAAAAGGTACCGGTATTGGATTGATGTTAAGTTATAAAATAATTGAAGGTCATCAAGGAACAATAAGTATAATGAGTGAGGTTGGCGTCGGGACAACTGTAACTATTTACTTGCCGAAAATTCAGAGTAAACAATCTCTATCAAATTGTGATGATAGATGTATTTCAATACGTTCTAATATTAACTCCTAAAATACTTAATACCCAATAACAAAGCTAAGCTTTTGTTATTGGGTATTTTTATATTTAATTTAGTAAACTTTACCTTTTCTTTATGTTTGTTTTAATTTCTATTAAGTTTTAAACGTTATATTAATATGCGTACAAAGTAATGTATGGAAATTGTACATTATTTTTAATATAGAAAGCTTAAAATTATTAGAAATGTTGTAAGGAGGAGATTATGACAAGGTGAAAAAGAAAGAGAAAAAGAGTGGTAGAGCACTACCTATACGATTAAATATTTTATTCTTTTGTGTGTTTTTATTATTTTCTGGAATTATAATCCAGTTAGGCAAAGTACAAATTTTCGATGGAGAAACATATAAAAACGAAGTAGAAAAAAGAGAGAATGCAACTGTTAATCTTACAGTACCACGTGGCAAAATTTATGACCGTGAAGGTAATCCAGTTGTTGACAATAAGTCTTTACGTACGATTACATATACAAAGGTGAAAGGTGTAAAAGCGGAAGAAATGTTAAAAACCGCAAGACAACTTGCAGCAATAATTGAAATGCCGCAAGAAGATATTGATAAGTTAACAGAGACTGATAAGAAAGATTTTTGGATGCAATTAAATCCAAAACTTACTCAAAACTTAGTATCTAAAAAAGAAATAGATACGTTTAGGGAAAAGGATATTAATGGGAAAGATCTAGACAAAAAAATAGAAGAGTTAAAAAGAAAGCGCATCACAGATAAAAATCTTCAAGAATTAACAGCCATAGATATAGAAGTGTTAGCTATTAAAAGTAAAATGACTTCAGGTTATCAAATGGCACCTCAAATTATTAAAAAAGATGTTAGTGAAAAGGAATATACTGTGATTAGTGAAAATTTAGCAAATCTCCCAGGTGTAGACGCATCAGTTGATTGGGAAAGGCTCTATGTAAATGATGGCTTATTCCGTTCAGTTCTTGGAAATGTTTCGAATGCTGATGAAGGATTACCACGTGAACGATTAGATTATTATTTAGTGCGTGAGTATAGCCGGAATGATCGTGTTGGGAAAAGTTACATCGAACAGCAATACGAAGATGTGCTTCATGGTACGAAAAAAGAAGTAAGAAGTATTGCTGATAAACAAGGTAATACAATTAGAACTGAAACAGTTTCTGAAGGAAAAAGCGGCAAGAATTTAACTTTAACAATAGATATGGAATTACAGAAAAAAGTAGAAGAGAGCATAGAAAAAATATTAAAGGCCTATAAAGGTTCAGAATCGATGTTGGACCGTGCTTTCGTTGTAATGATAAATCCGAAAAATGGTCAAGTATTATCAATGGCAGGGAAAAAATTAGTAGAAAAAGATGGGAAAACAGAAGTTGAAGATTATGCTTTAGGTACGATGACAAGTTCATATGAGCTTGGATCAACTGTTAAAGGTGCGACAATATTGACTGGTTTTGAAACGAAAGCTATAACACCAGGTACTTATTTTTATGATGCGCCTATGAAGTTTAAAGGAACTAAGGAGAAGAAGTCTTGGAAAGAGTTTGGAAATATAGACGATTTAAGAGCGTTACAAGTTTCTTCAAACGTTTATATGTTTAATACAGCATTAAAAATTGCAGGTGTGGATTATGTGAAAAATAGCTCATTAAATATTAAACAGGAATACTTTGATAAAATGAGGTATTATTTCAGGCAATTTGGATTAGGTGTTCCAACAGGTATCGATTTACCGAATGAAACAGCTGGACAAATTGGTAAAAAAGATAACCAGCCAGGTTTCTTATTAGACTACTCAATTGGCCAGTATGACACGTATACACCGCTTCAGCTTGTACAGTATATTTCAACAATCGCAAACGGTGGATATCGAATGAAGCCACAAATTGTTCAAGAGGTTAGAGAGCAAACCGCGCAAAAAGATGAGATTGGTAAAGTGGTGCATTCAGTAGAACCAATCGTTTTAAATAAAATAGATATGAAAGAGGATTATATAAATCAAGTAAAGGAAGGATTTAGGAGAGTATTCCAAGAAGGTGATGGAACTGGAGTAAGGGCATTCCAAAAAGCACCGTATAAACCAGCGGGAAAAACAGGGACAGCACAGACAGTATACGGTGGAGAAAGTGATATTGGAAGAAATGAAAAAGGCGAGCGAAGAGAATGTTATAATTTAACGTTAGCAGGATATGCGCCATATGACGATCCAGAAGTAGCATTTTCTGTTGTTGTGCCCTGGGTTATAAATGATAAATCAGGTATTAACTCTGATATTGGAAAAGAAGTTTTAGATGCTTATTTTGATTTAAAAAATAAGCGATTAACTGGCGAAGCACCAAAAATAGATGACTCTAAAGAGAATTAAAATATACGAAACGTCTCTAGCAATTATATGAACTAGAGACGTTTTTTACATACGAATAGTTTAGAAATGAGGTATATATGAAGCAATTGATTCTAAAAGATTGGAGAAAAATATGTAGCTATATTTTAATTATAATAGGAATTATTTTTATTAATAAGTTATTTTTATTTTGTATGGTAGAAGGAATTTCGATGCAACCTACTTTGAATGAGAATAATCGCATACTAGTTAATAAGGCTAGCATCTATTTTTCTTCTTTTCATCATGGTGATGTTGTAATAATAAAAAAAGAAGACTCGCCTACATACTACGTGAAGCGAATTATTGGATTACCAGGGGATAACGTACAATTAAGAAACGATGTGTTATATATTAACGGTAAAAAGCGAGATGAGTTGTATATACAGTTAGATATGTCACAAGTATCAAATCGTTTTTCAAACTTTAGAGAAATGAAAGTTCCCTCGCATAAATTATTTGTACTAGGTGATAATCGTAATCATAGTATGGATAGTAGGAATACACTTGGACTGATCAATGAGTCACATGTAATAGGTAAAGTAAAAATGGTATATTATCCATTTGATCAAATAAAATGGTTAAAATAATTCTATTAGATATGCACGTTTTACAAAATAAATCATATATTGATAGCATAGGACAAGCAGAAAAGCTTATCCTAACCTCACAGAACACTCCTTATCACAGTTAGGCATCTACATTTTATGTAGATGCCTTTTTCAATGTCTGATAATTATTTATCAACCTAAAGTAGTAAGTATATTGGGACTATTAAGGGGAGATTGCTTGTAATAATAACAGTACGATTAATAAGAACATTGAATTGTAAGGAGTGAGAAATAAGTGATGAACATTTTAATAGTTAATTTCCCTGCAGAGGGACATGTAAATCCTACATTAAGTTTAGTAAAGGCCTTTACTGAAAGAGGTGATAACGTACACTATATTACAACGGAAAGCTTTAAGGAAAGGCTTGAAGTTTTGGGAGCCATTGTACATACTCATCCGGATTTATTAAAGGAGATTTCTATTGATAATGAAACTTCATATGGATTAAAATCTTTCTTTCATGTACATGTTCAAACTTCTTTATACATATTAGAAATTACGAAACGATTATGTAAAAGCATTAATTTTGATTTCGTAGTTTATGATATATTTGGTGCTGGAGAGTTAGTAAAGGAATATTTACAAGTTCCAGGCATAGTTTCCTCTCCTATATTTTTAATTCCACCAGTATTATTGGAAACCTTGCCTTTTCATCCAAATGCAGAAATACAATTCCAACCCGATGAACTCTCTGAAAAGTTACTGCATCAAATGGAACATGAATTTGGAGTAAAGCCCAAAAATAATCTTCAATTTATGCATAATAAGGGAGATATTAGTCTCGTGTATACAAGTCGTTATTTTCAACCTAATAGCGATTCGTTCGGAGAAAACAATGTTTTTATTGGACCGAGTATTATAAAGCGCAAAACAAATGTAAAGTTTCCACTTGAATTGCTTTCAAAAAAGAAAGTTATTTATATTTCAATGGGAACACTTCTCGAAGGGCTCGAACCATTTTTTAATACTTGTATTGATGCTTTTTCAAATTTCGAAGGGATTGTAGTAATGGCGATTGGTGATAGAAATGATATTTCAAAAATTAAGCAAGCGCCAGACAACTTTATTATAACCCCTTACGTACCTCAATCAGAAATATTAAGTGAAGCAGATGTTTTTATTACACATGGTGGAATGAATAGTGTGCACGATGCAATCCATTATAATGTCCCATTTGTGATAATACCGCATGATAAAGATCAACCTATGATAGCGCAAAGATTAACTGAGCTTGAGGCAGCACATAGATTATTGAAAGAGCATGTTAATGTGCAAACTTTAAAAAAGGCGGTAACAGACGTTCTTTCAAATGAAAAGTATAAACATGGCATTCGAAAACTGAATGAAAGTTTTTTAGGGTGTGGTGGTTCCAAAAGAGCCATTGCAGTTATTGATGCTCTTTTAAATAAATAGTTCGGACAATATAAAAGCATAGAGGCTCTACCTGTATGCTTTTATATTATTATCCAGCAAATTGTACAGCAGTATTTGCATGTAAATAAGCAGTATCAAAAACAGGAACAGTAAGGTCATTTTGGGAAATAAGCAATGGTATTTCAGTACAGCCTAGTAATATTCCTTCCGCACCATTTTGAATTAATGAATTGGTAATTTGTATTAGTTTTTCTTTTGATGTTTCTGAAATAATTCCTCTACTTAATTCATTTAATATGACGTGATGGATAAAAGTTCTTTCTTCGTCATTTGGGATAATTGTCTCAATGTTATATTTTGCTAGTCGTGATGTATAAAAATCTTGTTCCATCGTTTGTTTCGTTCCTAATAATCCGATCCGTTTTATATTCTGTTCTACCATTTCTTTAGCACTTACATCACCGATATGAAGAAGTGGGATTGATATTGCTTGTTCTACTTCCTCAGCAAATAGATGTACAGTATTAGAACACATTAGTAAACATTCAGCTCCTGAGTTTTCTACCTTTTTTGCTACTGCGACTAATTCATTTTTCACTTCTTCATATTGATGATTTTGTAATAATGTAGTTACTTCACCAAAGTCCATACTATATAAAACAAGCTTCGCATTTTGATCATATTGAGAGAGAGTTAGTGTATTAATATGTTTATAATATAACGATGTTGATTCCCAACTTAGTCCGCCAATTAAGCCAATTACTTTCATCATGCATTCCTCCTGTAACAATTTTGAATTTATTATTTCATAATTCCGATAAGAATACAATGATTTAATTGAACTATTTATCGAAAAATAAAAATAGTAAGAAAAGTATTGAAATTATTTATTGTTAGTGCCATAATACAGATTACAAATACATACTTATCCAGAGAGGTAGAGGGAACGGCCCTTTGAAGCCTCAGCAACCCCTATGTAATTACATAGGAAGGTGCTAATTCCGCAGAGGACACGATGTGTCTTTTGAAAGATAAGGGGATTCTTGTACGTGAAAGAAAATGACCTCTTATTTAAGAGGTCATTTTTTGTTGTATAGAAAGGAAGTGTCGATGCATAATTCATTTTCAAAATAAATATAGAGTATTAAAAGTTGAATAATACGAGAGGGGAATTGTAATGAACAAATTAACGACAAAGCTAGTAGTAGCTATTGGAATTGGAGCAGCTTTATACGGGGTATTAGGGCTTTGGGGATTTTCTATCGCACCGAATACATTTATTAAACCCGCATTGGCTATTTTAACAGTTTTTGGAGCGTTATTTGGCCCAGTAGCAGGACTTTTAATAGGATTCATCGGTCATACCGTTACAGATACGATCGCTGGATGGGGTATTTGGTGGGGATGGGTTATTAGTTCAGGTATTATTGGTTTAGCAATGGGACTCATACAAAAAAGAGTTGGTTTTAGTGTAAAACATGGAACGTATAATAACCGTGATATTTCTTATTTTGCAATTGCAGGGTTAATCGGTATTGTCATAGCTATTATATTTGCTGGAGCATTCGATATTATTGTGATGGGAGAACCGTTTGACAAAATAGTTATACAAGTACTAGGCGCAACAATTGCAGACGTTATCGTATTTTTAGTTCTTGGCTTACCAATCACGATCGGTCTAGCGAAATCAAATAAGAAACATACACATTTAAAAATTGAAAAGTAGGGATGAATACATGCAACCAATTATTTCTTTTGAACAATTTACCTTTCAATATAGGCATACCACGCAGCCTACTTTAAAAGATATTACATTTCAAATATATCCTGGGGAAAAGGTACTTATCGCTGGACGAAGTGGTTCAGGTAAGTCAACATTAGCTCATTGTATAAATGGGCTAATCCCATTTTCTTACGAAGGGATAAGTACCGGTAACATTTTAATAGCTGGAAAGGATCCGAGAAAAGGTAGTGTTTTTGAACAGAGTAAACACGTAGGGACAATATTACAAGATCAAGATGCACAATTTATAGGCCTTACTGTCGAAGAGGATGTAGCATTTGCATTAGAAAACGATTGTGTAAATCAAATAGAAATGAGAAAGATTGTTACGGATTCTTTAAAAAAGGTAAGCATGCAGGACTTTCATACACAAAGTCCACATGAATTATCAGGAGGTCAAAAACAGACAGTCTCTCTTGCAGGTCTGCTAACGACAAATGCAGATATATTATTATTTGATGAACCGTTAGCTAATTTGGATCCTGCATGTAGTTTGAATACAATAGAACTCATTAAAAATATACATGAGAAATATAATAAAACAATTGTAATTATTGAACATCGAATAGAAGAAATATTAAACCTTGATTTAGATAAAATTATTTTAATTGATGAGGGAGAAGTTATTGCCGTTGGTTCACCGGATAGTATTTTAAATTCTGATATATTACCAAATATCGGACTAAGAGAACCTATTTATATAGAGGCGCTAAAGAAATTAAATTTTGATAGTAATAATGTGAGGGTATTTCCAATTGAAAATCTTCGTAATGCAGGCGTTCATAGCCTATTAAAGAACTGGATGCATAAGCAAGTTTCATCAAAAAACAAATATATTAAAAAAGCTTTATGCAAGATAGAAAATTTATCATTTACGTACAATAACAAACATACAGCCTTAGAAGATATCAACCTTTCAATAGGAGAGGGAGAAATAGTAGCGTTATTGGGTCATAATGGAGCAGGAAAATCGACATTAGCTCATACTCTTATAGGAATAAATAAAACAGAGAATGGGAGAATAACATTCGATGGAGAAAATATAAATTGTTGGTCTATTCGTAAACGCGGGGAAGTTATTTCTTACGTTATGCAAAACCCAAATCAAATGATTACACAGCCTACTGTTTTAGAAGAGGTTTCATATTCATTAAAATTAAAAAAGGTTTCTAAAGATGAGATTGAGACAAGAGTCGAAAAATCTTTAAAAATTTGTGGATTATATCCATTTCGTAACTGGCCAATTCAGGCATTAAGCTATGGACAAAAAAAGAGGCTTACTATTGCATCTGTACTTATAACAAACCCAAAACTTATTGTATTAGATGAGCCAACAGCTGGACAAGATTATTACCATTACAAACAGTTTATGTCGTTTATTAGAAAACTGGCTAAAAGGGGCATATCCTTTATTATTATCACACACGATATGAATCTTGCTTTAGAATATGCAGATCGAGCGGTAGTTCTGCATGAAGGGAAAATTATTGCGGACAATACTGTATCTGCTGTTTTAGGGGATCAAGGAACGTTACAAAGAGCTAATCTACGGGAGATTTCATTAATAAAACTAGCTAAATTAAGCGAAATTCCAACTCCAGAAACATTTGTGAAACTTTATATTGAGGCTAATAGGAGGGAGGAATATGCATAATACGTATTTTTATCGTATGGATGGTGCAATTAAATTATCTTTATTTATATTTTGTATGACACTTACTTTTTTATTTTTTGATTTTCGTATATTGCTAATTTTATTTATTGTTGGATGTATCAGCCTCTTAATTGCAAAAATTCAATTGCGTAAAATTATAGTTATTTTCAGCGTTATATTTACATTTAGTTTATTAAATTCCGTTATGATTCTTTTCATTACGCCCACCCATGGATCGGAATTAACGGGATCGTATACCTCTTTTTTTTATATAGGTTATGCAACAATTACATATGAAACTTTATTTTATGCAGCTACACTTTCATTGAAATATTTTACGTTATTACCATTTACACTTCTTTTTATTTATACAACTCATCCAAGTGAATTTGTGAGCAGCTTAAATAAATTTGCTGTTCCTTATAAAATTACATATGCAATAAATATTGCACTGCGTTATATACCAAGCATTCAATCTGAATATATAATCATTAGACACGCGCAGGAAGCAAGAGGCGTACCTTTTGAAAAAGGAGAAGCGAGCTTGTGGATTCGTATGAAAAACCGTGTTTTAATTTTTTGGCCACTTATTATTCATTCATTAGAAAGGATTGATACTGTTTCAAATGCAATGGATTTAAGAGGTTTTGGAAAAAAGGATAAACGAACGTGGTACTATGCAAAAGACGCACAAAAGGAGGATTACATCACACTTTTTGTTGGTATTATCATTTTGATTATTGCAGTTTACTTAAAGCTGAATGTATTCCAAAGCTTCTGGTACCCATTTTAAAGCACTCTCAATAGAGTGCTTTTACTAATTTTTATGAAGACATGCTCAAAAAAGGGAGATATACATACTGTATAATACGAACCAGTTAAAATGATCAACTACCTATTAGTTTTCAAACCAAAAGGAGGAGAAAATATGAGTTTCGGCGGTTCTTGTGGTTTTGGTGGAGGTTTCGCTTTATTAGTTGTGTTATTTATTTTATTAATTATTGTTGGATGTAGTTGTTGGAGCTAAGGGTACTAATTTCTAATTAGTCTCTTCTAAATGTAAATTAAAAAAACATAGCAGATACTTTTTGTATCGAAATAAAAAAGGAGCCATTATGCTCCTTTTTTATTTATTATGCAACGTGCTCTCATTATTATATTTTGGGAATGTAATAGTTAAAGTAGTTCCTTTATTAACGATACTTCGGATTTTTAAATTGCCTCGCATCGTTTCAATAATTTTAACAGCAACCATCGTACCTAAACCAGTACCTTTCGTTTTTGTACTAAAATACGGTTCGCCAAATCGATTAATTTGCTCTTGCGACATTCCAACTCCACTATCTTGAATCCTTATTATGACCTTATTATTGCTGACAGTTGCAGAAATAATTAGATTACCGCCACATGGCATTGCTTCTATACTGTTTTTTATTAAATTTAAAAAACATTGATGGAAGTGCTGTGTATTACCAATAATTGTTCCCTCTGAGAACTCTTTTGTAATATTAATATTATTCATGTTACAAAAAGGCAACATCATATTAATAACTCGATTTAACTCGTGCTCCACTGAAATATGATCTAGTTTTTCTGAAGCTGGTTTGGCAAAAGTTAAGTAATCATCAATAATTGCTTGTGCACGATTTAACTCTTCAAGAATATGTTCAATATACTCATCTTTGGATTGTTGAGTTATATTGGGTGTTTTTAAAAGTTGTGTAAATCCTTTTACAACAGTCAATGGATTCCTTACTTCATGTGAAATACTTGCAGCGAGTTGGCTGACAATCTCCATTTTTTCAACTTTTATTAATTTTGATCGCATAAATATTGCATCTTTTAAAACCTCATTAAAATAGACCATAAATAATATTAAAATAGTTGGTAATAGAATGAAATAAATAATGTACAAATTATTCACTTCAAAATCTGATAGAGTTAAAACAATTACTGTTGTAAATATTGCAAGGAAAAAAGTTAAAAACATAGATGAAGTTACTTTTATTTTCCTATTGTATGTATTAAATTTTGATGATGCGAATGCTGTAATGATTAACATCGTTCCATAAACAATGATTGTTAACAGGCTAAAACCATAAAACATAAAACGTATTATTAATAAAATCATGAGTAATGCAATACCGACTGGAAATCCACCATAAAGTGTACCAATTAAAAAGGGGATTTGTCTTAAATCATGAATATAATTTTCATCCATATAGATGGGATACCGCATACATAAAATTAGTGGGATACTCGTACAAAGAATGATAAGTAGTTTCTTATATTTCTTCCCGAAGTACCCACTATCATAAATAAAATAAAAAACAAATATACTGCTTAAAATATAAAGAAGATTATTTAAAACATTTTGATTAATGTAAACAAAGTTCATAATACATGCCCCGTTATCCTGAATTTCAATCCCATATGTATTATACATTATAAAAGTGCAAGTTTTACATGTACTTTTATAATGTATGTAGTTTTTATAGATTTTCAGTGTTATAGGCTTTTAACCATGCATTATTAAACTCTTCCATTGACGCATAGCGCTCACTACGATTTTCATTTACAGCACGGTATGCTACTTCATATAAGCCTTCACTAGCTTCCCATTTCATAAAGGAACGATCTTGCCCGCCACCTAGTAGTGCAAAAGCTATAGCCCCCATATTAAATACGTTTGTTTGTCCGTCTATTATAGAGTTAAGTTGAAACTCTTCAGGTGACATAAAACGAGATGACCCCCACATTCGTCCCATCTTATTTACATACGGTTTGTTACTGTATAAATCAATATCACAAATTTTTGTTTCATTAGTTTTAAAGTTGTACAAAATACTACCGTCATAAAAATCAATAGCTACATAGTTTTTGTGTTCAACGTAAGTATGGAAATTAAAAATAGAATTTAATGAAATTAGCCTATTTTTAACGGATAATTTCTTATATTTATAAAATGGTGAGTTAGGATCATTGTATTTTGCTGGGGGTGGGAAACTCCAGTGCGGGTGAAGACATTCACCGTCAAACCAATCGAAAATTAAAACATATCCATGTTGTACAGGATAGTGATCAATTAAACTTATAAGAGAAACGTGTTTTAATTCATTGTATATAGTAACTGAGCTTTTTAATCTTTGTATAGCTTCATTTGTAGAAGCATTATATGCGAGTGTTTGTGCCCCTGCATATTTTATAAAGTGCTTTTTCCCATTCTTTTCAACACCAAAACTTATATTACCGGAATCTTGTTGGTCAAAAACCGCAAATACTGTACCTAGTTTTGTAAGCCAATCAAAATTATGATGTTTTTTTAGTTGGAATGTTATAGTATCTAACTGAATTTTAACTGGAATATCTTTCATAATTCACCTCAAATTTAATATAATTAAGTTGTCCATTACAGTATTCGACATATTTTGTGAAATCCCTATATTTATAAACTTAAATTTTATAAATATAATAATATATAGTTATAAGGAGGAAAGCAAATGGATGGAAAAATCATAATTAAACCGTACCAACAATATTGGCATACAGAGTTTTTAAATAAAAAAAATAAAATTGTGCCGTTACTCCATGAAGAAATTATTGCCATTGAACATATCGGAAGCACAGCCGTAGAAGGGTTAGGGGCTAAACCTCTTATTGATATGATGATCGGCGTAACAAATTTACAAATTACCGGAAATTGGAGGGAAGCCCTAGAAGAAATTGGCTATGAATATGTTCCTAAAAAAACACCTAATTGGCGTTTTTTTAGAAAAGGTAAATGGAGAGCTGGTACCCACCATTTACATGTTTATATTTATAATAGCGAGGAATGGAGGAACAACCTTTTATTTCGAGACTTTCTAATAAATCATGAGTGGGCACGTGAAGAATATAGAGTATTAAAAGAGATGCTTGCTGCTGCATATCCTTTTGATCGTGTTTCATATACAAATGCAAAAGCACCGTTTATTTGCAACATATTAGAATTGGCCAAAAAGGATATAAATAAAATATAAGTAGTTTTCAGATTCTCATTTTATTTTAATCTTTCTCTCATGTTATTCTCTCTTTTACTTGATACACTGCTGATTATAGAGCTTTTGAGTCAAAAGGAGATTATATAAAATGGAGAAAATACTTAGAAATAAATATTTCCATATATATGTTAAAATAATTGGTATTACTATTATTGTTTGTAGTGTAGAATTGCTATTTATTAATGTTTTGTACGGGAATGTATTAAATGTACAATGGCTAAATAAGAAATTAGGTTCTTTAGGTGAATACGGGGTAATTATAGCTGCATCATTATGGTTCTTACGTCATATATGGTTATTTTTAAAGAAGAAACATATTCACGGATTTAAAATAATTAAAGAGCTATATCTTTTTATAAAACATTTTCACGTATTAATTGGATACGCTGTAATAGCTGTTGCGACTACTCACGGTGTTTACTTTTTAATAAAAGGAAGTCGTCATATAATACTAATATACAGTGGTATATTTTCTCTTTTAACCTTAATAACATTAGGGGTTGCGGGATTTGTTTTACAGAAATCTAATCAGAAAACAAAATTGAAGATGTATCGAAAAGCACATCAAATTATTGCAGTCATATTCGGAATAGGATTACTTATTCATTTAATCGTATAGGAGGAAGTATCGTTGCAACATATACTAATTATTGAGGATGAGGAAAGCTTAGCAGATTTTTTAGAATTAGAATTAAAGTATGAAGGATATATAGTAGATATACAACTTGATGGAAGAAAGGGATTAGAAGCAGCACTTGAAAAGAATTACGATCTCATATTACTTGATTTAATGTTACCAGGATTAAACGGACTGGAAGTATGTCGTCGACTAAGAGCAACTAAAAGTACACCTATTATTATGTTGACTGCTCGTGATAGTATTATGGACCGTGTGACAGGGTTAGATAGTGGAGCTGATGATTATCTTCCAAAACCGTTTGCAATTGAAGAACTTTTAGCACGTATGAGAGTGATTTTTAGGAGAGAAGAAAATACAGAGCAAAAGCACGCATCATTTCTTTCGTTTAAAGATCTACAGCTTCAGATTGAATCTCGAACTATAACTAAAGGAAATGAAGAAATTGAACTTACAAATAAAGAATTCGAGCTACTGCTTATGTTTATGAAAAATATTAATCGAGTTCTTACCCGTGATATTTTACTGGACCAAGTATGGGGTTATGATGCAATGGTTGAGACGAATATAGTCGATGTATATGTTCGTTATTTACGTAATAAGTTACATAGTGTGGATAAGGAGGAGTATATCCAAACAGTCCGCGGTGCTGGATATATAATGAAATGATAAAAAACATTGTGCACCGAATTCGAAATTTACCTATAAAGTGGAAATTAACACTTTGGTCCACTACACTAGTATTCATTTTGTTTATTTTGTATAGCACGTTACAATTCATTGTAATTAATAAGTGGACTATAGATTATGAACAGAAACAAATAAACAGACAATTGACAGAAATAACGGCATATTTTCAAGATAAAAACGAAACGCTCTCGAGCAAAACATTTGAAAATAGTAAAGAATTTCTAAATAATATGATTGATAAACATCAAATGATTCGTATTATCGGAAATGATGGAAAGCCCATTGTTACTGTTTCTCGAGATTTTAATGAAGCTTGGATAAAACCAAAACAGGTTACCCAAGATGAATCCTTAATAAAAAGACATATAGAAGATCGAATATTAGTTGAGCGCATACCAATTCAAACAAAAAAATTCACGGGAACTATTGAACTTACGAAAAACTTAGAGACATTTGATCATTTATTAAAAATTATCTTAGTGGTAATGGTCTTTGCAGGGATATGTGGATTAGTGTTTAGTTTTTTAGGCGGAATACTTATAACGAAAAAGCTTTTATCAAGTGTTCAAAACATAACGGATACGATGAAGCGTATTAAGAAAAACGGACTAAATGAAAGAGTTCCAGTACGAGAAAATAATGATGAACTCGCAAAATTATCGATTCTTTTTAATGAAATGATGGATGAAGTGGAAACTTCTTTTACACAGCAAAAACAGTTTGTAGAAGACGCATCGCATGAATTAAGAACACCATTAACAATTATTCAAGGGCACTTATCAATGCTGAATCGATGGGGGAAAAATGATCCAGCTATATTGGATAAATCTCTTCAATCCAGTTTAAAAGAAGTAGATCGATTAAATAAATTAGTTTCAGAATTGCTAGAGCTATCAAGGGCTGAATCAGAACAGATACATCCAATAGCAGCTGAACGAGTCCATGTTAATAGCGTATTAAAACAAGTTACACAAAACTTTGCAATACTGCAAACTGACTTTCAATTTGATATGAAATTGGATGCAGATGAAGCGTATGTTTCAATACCATCATCTTACTTAGAACAAATAATTATTATTGTAATGGATAATGCAGTGAAATATACAAAAGAAGCTAATAAGTATATTTGCATTGAATCAAGTATGCGGTCAGGCAAAATTAAAATCCGAATAATAGATCATGGGGCAGGAATACCTGAAGCAGATTTACCATTTGTTCTTAACCGTTTTTATAGAGTTGATAAAGCGAGAAGCCGAAAACAAGGTGGAAATGGGCTAGGTTTATCAATTGCAAAAAGGCTTGTAGAAAAATATAACGGAGCTATTCAATTAGAGAGTAAAGAAAACGAAGGAACAATTGTTACAATTACATTTCCTGATACTACACATGAATAGTTAAAGGTAAAAAATTCTTTTTGAAAATACTCTTTAAAAGGAGGAATACATTTTGTATTTCCTCCTTTTTTGATGCTTAGTAATCAAATTATTTTATTTATTTCGATATTTAAAGTACATTGAAAGGATTAAGGGGGAATAATTAATGAAAGCTATTGTACATCAACATAAAAAAGGGTTAGAAGGTTTAGAATATAAATTATCACCGGAGATAACTCCTAATGTGGGGGAAGTTAAAGTGAAATTAAGAGCAGCAGGTTTAAATCATCGTGATTTATTTATAATGAATAATAGAAAAGAAATGGAACTACCATTAGTTTTAGGGTCAGATGGTGCAGGTATTGTTATAGAACTAGGAGAAGGAGTTTCAAATATTTCACTACATACCGAGGTTATTATTAACCCTAGTATTGGATGGAATAATACTCATGAAATACCAGAGTTACCTGAAGTACTAGGTGGACCAGCCGATGGAACGTTTGCTGAATATGTTATTGTACCAGCAGAAAATGTAGTGGAAAAGCCATCATATCTTACGTGGGAAGAATCTGGCGTTTTATCTTTATCGGCATTAACTGCATATAGAGCGCTTTTTACAAAAGGTAGATTAAAACCTGAAGAACATGTCCTAATTCCGGGAATCGGCGGTGGTGTAGCTACTTATGCTATGTTATTTGCTAAAGCAATTGGAGCAAAGGTGAGTGTTACTTCAAGGATAGAGGACAAAAGAAAGGCTGCTGAAAAATATGGAGCAGACTTTTCTTTTAATAGTTCTGGTAATTGGGACGAGTGCCTACATGGAGAAAAAGTGGATTTAATTATAGATAGTATAGGTCCGGCGACTTTCTTAAAATATTTTGATATATTAAAACCAAATGGAAGAATCGTTAACTTTGGTGCAAGTTCAGGAGATAAAATCGAATTACCGTTACGAGCATTATTTTATAATCAAATCGATATTATGGGAACATCAATGGGGAGCAGTGAAGAGTTTAATGCGATGATTCATTTTATAGAGGAACATAATATTAAACCAATCATTGATAAAGTATATCCATTAGAAGAAGCAATTCAAGCTTTAAATCGAATGCAGCAAGGAGAACAATTCGGTAATATTGCCCTTCGTATGGAATGAAAATATGATTTCAGAGAAATTATATTTAAATGAACATGTTAAGTATTATATTCATGCATAAAGTGTTTATCATACTATTTAAAATGTTTTACAAGCTTTATACATACTTAGCTCTTGTAAATAGTTACACGATTGTCATATGAATAGTAATAAAATGAGAATTAGATGAGAAAAGTTTAAGCCCATTTTCATATTGATGTTGTATACTGTGTAAATCAAGAACACTTGTATCTTTATTTAAAGTACAATGAGTAATAATAAGGGGAGAGTAATATGAATTACACAGTATTTCAATGGATTAATAACTTTGCTGGATCATCCAAGCTATTAGATACGCTAATGATCGCTATTACAAATAGTGTTCCATATGTAGCTATTCTATTCATGCTTATCCTATGGTTCAATAATGGAAAGAAAGAGAATGCAATTAGAAAACAATATACAGTGTTATATACGACACTTTCAGTTAGTATTGCATTATTAGTAAATGTTCTTATACATGCGGTATATTACCATCCGCGTCCTTTTATAACACATCATGTAAATCAATTAGTACCGCATGCAGCAGATTCATCATTTGTAAGTGATCATTCTGTACTCGTATTTTCGATTGCTTTCGTATTTATTCTAAGAGGAGAAAAACTTAAATATATCGCGTTAATATGGGCAATATTAGTCGGTGTATCACGCATGTACGTAGGCGTTCATTATCCTCTAGATATACTTGGTGCTGCGTTCTTAACATTTATTACAAGTGGATTAGTGATGCAAAGCGCACGTATATTTGAACCGTTAGCAAGTTTTATTTTCAAAATGTATGCACTAGTAGCAAAACGAGTTCCTTTTTTAGCGAAATATAACCACATAGCGTAAACTTAAGAACCTACCAAAAAGTAGGTTCTTTTCATTTGAAGATTCGAAAAATTTCACTCACCGTATTTTATATTTAAATACATAAACGATCAGAAACAAATAGCAACTTAGATTGTTTTCTTATCGTTTTAGAGGAATTCACTGAAAAAACTACGAAAAATATAGTATCTAAAATAAAAAAGTGCATATTTGCATTAATAAATTGTAAAGGAAAGGAGATCAGTATGCATAAACTTCAAACGAATAAAGGCGCTCGATATATGATGATTGCTTTTATTGTTTTGTTTCTTACGATGCTTTTACGTATATTTTATATTCAAGCAGTAGGAGTCGTGCATAATGTTAATGTAAAGGATCTTGCGAATGAACAACAGAATAAAAATGGAGTTTTGGAAGCAAATCGTGGCACAATTTATGATCAAAGCGGGAAAGTATTAGTCCAAGACTCAACAACATATCGCATCGTTGTAAATTTAAAAGGAAAAGATAAATTAAAAGATAAAGAAGATACTGCACAACGTTTAGCAGGTGCGCTTGAAGTTGATAAAGAGGAGATCATGAAAAATTTTCATGAAGGACGTACGCAAGTTGAAATTGGTAAAATTGGTCGGAATTTACCTAGAGAAGTGAAGGAACAAATAGCAAAATTAAAAATACCAGGGGTGTCATTTACGACAGAAAAAGCTAGAGTATATCCAAACGAAGACTTTGCATCATATATCCTAGGTTTTGCTAGGCCAGATGAAAAAGGAAATGCAGAAGGTAAGTTTGGACTCGAACAAAGTCTTGATAAATATTTGCGCTCTACAAACGGAAATGTAAAATATGTAGGTTCACGAAATGGTATCCCACTTACAAATGATATAGGAAAAATAGAACCTGCTAAAAATGGAAATAACGTATACCTTACGCTTGATAAACAAATTAATAGTTTTTTAGAAGATGCAATGAACAAAGCGGAGCAACACTATGACCCTTCTATGTTAGTAGGTATTATTGCGGATCCAAAAACAGGTAAGATTTTAGCAATGTCTAGTAAGCCTAGTTATAATCCTAACAAAGGAGACATTGAATATTTTTTAAACGATCCAATTGCGAATGCATTCGAACCAGGGTCTACAATGAAAGTTTTTACATTAGCTGCTGCAATTAATGAAGGTGTATATAACGGGAAAGAATATTTCCAATCAGGAAAATACGCAGTTGGTTCAGCAGAGATTAAAGATCATAATGGCGGCTATGGATGGGGTTCAATTACATTTGATGAAGGGTTTGAACGGTCATCGAACGTTGCTTTTTCTATTTTAGAAGATCAGTTACTGAAACCAAATAAATTCAAGCAATATATGAATAAATTTGGTTTCAATCAAAAAACAGGTATAGATTTGCCTGGAGAAAGTAAAAATACATTATTGCTAAATACTCAAATCCAACAAGTTACTACTTCTTTCGGTCAAGGCTCTACTGTAACCCCTATTCAAATAGTACAAGCAGCCACAGCTATAGCAAATGACGGGAAAATGATGCAACCTTATATTGTTGATAAGGTTGTAAATCCAACAAATAAACAAGTTATTATGGAAAATCAACCTAAAGAAATAGGGAATCCGATTAAAAAAGAAACCGCAGATAAGGTAAGGAACTTAATGGAGCGTGTTATAACATCATCTAAAGGAACGGGAACGATGTATAAAATTGATGGTTATCCGATTGGTGGTAAAACAGGGACAGCGCAAATTCCGAATCCTGAAAATGGACGATATATGGAAGGGAAAGATAATTATATTTTTTCATTCTTAGGAATGGCTCCAATTGATGATCCGCAATTAGTCGTATATTTAGCCATTAAGCAACCTAAATTAAAAGGGAATGAATACGGTGCTCAGCCTCTTGCTGAAATTTTTAAACCAGTTATGAAAAATAGTCTAGAATATTTAAAAGTGAAACCATATACAGAAAAGCAAATGGCAGATGCAACAAAGCAATCTGAAATAAAAGTACAAAATTATGTAAATCAAACAATGGATACCGTAAAAAATATTGCAGAAAAAGAGAAACTTCAGCCGGTATTATTAGGAGAAGGAAAGATAATAAAACAATATCCACAGACTGGCGAGGTAATGAGTGAAGGAGATCGCATATTTCTAGTAGGAAGTAATGTGAAAATGCCTAACCTAAAAGGTTGGTCAATGCGTGATGTTATGTATTTCTCTAAGTTGTTGAAATTAGATTTAAAAACAACAGGTACAGGGTATGTAACGAGTCAAAGCATTGAAAAGGAACAATATATACAAGAAGGTGATACTTTAAAACTAGATTTGGAACCGCCTCTAGAACCATTAGCAGAAGCGAGTACAAATTAATATCGAATTTTGTAAGAGTCTATAGTAGAATAGGCTCTTTTTGTTAGAGTTACAAGCAATTTCACGCACCGTATTTTTTAATAAATAAAAAATCAAGTTACAAAATTATAAAGAATGCTCACTTTTTAAAAAAACTGATTATTCTTTTTAATTATTTACAATATAAAACCTATGTGATAATATGGAAAAAACCAAATGCAGTGAAGAGAAGAGTAAATAAAATGAATTTTTCACAGAGAGCTCCATTTAGCTGAAAAGGAGCAAAAATTCTTTATTGAATCAAGTCTCTGAGCAGCACATCGGAACCTTTTAAAAGTGGATGGTGTGACGGGAGCTCCCGTTATAGAGCTAAGGTATAAGCATGGAAATAGTGCAGTACCTGATAAGGTTAATATGGCGACATATTAACAAACTAGGGTGGCACCGCGATGATAAATCTCGTCCCTAAGACTTTAAGTCTTGGGGGTGGGATTTTTTTATTGTTTTAAAACAATTTAGAAAGCGGGTGCCTAAAGTGAAAAAATTACTTAAAGATTTGAAATATCCTTTATTACTATTGTCCGGAGTTGGTATTGCGAATTTAGGTGCATGGATTTATTTAATCGCACTGAATGTACTTGTCTATAATATGGGTGGCTCAGCCTTAGCTGTCGCTACTTTATATGTGATAAAACCATTAGCCATTTTATTTACAAACGCTTGGTCAGGAAGTATGATAGATCGTTTAAATAAACGAAAGTTAATGATTCACCTCGATATATATCGAGTAGTATTTATCGCTATTTTACCCTTGGTTCCATCCCTTTGGATTGTCTATCTCTTAGTATTTTTTATAAGCATGGCCAGTGCGATTTATGAACCAACTGCTATGACATATATGACGAAATTAATTCCAGTAGAGCAAAGACAACGTTTCAACTCACTACGTAGTTTAATAGGATCAGGTGCATTTTTAATTGGTCCAGCAGTGGCGGGGATATTATTAATAACTGGTACACCAGAGTTTGCTATATATATGAATGCTATAGCATTTTTGCTATCAGGGTTCATTACATTACTTTTACCTAATCTTGATAAAAAAGACGATTTTAATACATCCAATGATAAATTGTCACTAACTGTATTAAAGAAAGATTGGAACATAGTTTTAAATTTCAGCAAAAAATCTGTGTATATAGTATGTGTTTATTTCCTATTCCAAGGAATGATGGTTTTAGCTACCGCTATAGATTCACTTGAACTATCGTTTGCGAAAGAAGTTTTATTGTTAACAGATAGTGAGTATGGCTTTTTAGTTAGTACCGCTGGTGCGGGTTTTATTTTAGGAGCAATAACAAATACAATTTTATCAAAAAAATTAGCACCTTCATTTCTAATTGGGATAGGATCATTATTCATTGCAATCGGATATTTGATTTATGCTTTTTCAAATGAGTTTTTAATGGCTGCTATTGGATTCTTTATTCTATCTTTCTCTATGGCATATGCAAATACAGGATTTTACACATTTTATCAAAATAACGTTCCGGTTCATATGATGGGACGAATCGGGAGTATATACGGGCTCGTTATAGCTGTTTTTACAATTTTTATAACGATTCTGTTCGGCGTTGCAACTCAATTCACTTCTATACAACTTGTAGTCATTGTAGGAGTATTGGTAATGCTACTTATTACTATCATATTGTGCGTGTTTACTTTATTACCATCGCAGTCTAAGGTATATTCCGCTGAATCAATAAATTCGAAATAGTTCCCTTGGTTTTTATTTGAAACTTAGGGGGGTGAATAGGAGGTTTCTTTCCCCTATATATGGAAAAATAATAAGGGGAAAGAACAATACCAATAAACAAGGGTGGTTATTATGATAAAAACAAAAGATCAAATAGAGAAAATTGTAAAAGAAATACATCAGAATATAGATTTTTCTGGGCTAGTCTTAATAAAAAAAGATGATGATATTATTTATGAAAATTCATTTGGATATGCTAACCGAAGTGAATGTATAAACAATACACTACAAACAAGATTTGGAATTGCCTCAGGATGCAAATTATTCACTGCTATCAGTATCTGTCAACTTGTTGAAAGAGGTGTAATTACTTTTCATACAAAGTTAAAAGATTGTCTACATATTAAATTTCCAAACTTTAATGAAGATATTACAGTACATCAACTTTTAACGCATAGTTCAGGTATTCCAGATTATTTTGATGAAAGTATCATGGATAACTTTGAAGACCTTTGGAAACAAACTCCTATGTATCTATTAAAAAGTTTAAAAGACTTTTTACCATTATTCCAAAACAGTAATATGATGTTTACACCAGGAAGTAAGTTTTACTATAACAATGCAGGTTTTATTATACTTGGATTAATTATAGAACAGCAGACAGGACTTGAATTTACGGAATATATAGAAAGAAACATATTTGTTCCAGTTGGTATGAATGATTCAGGCTATTTCTCTTTAGATAATTTACCAAAACATACAGCTCTCGGATATATAAAGGATGGAAATAGTCAAAAATGGAGAACAAATGCATACTCTATACCCATAAAAGGAGGTTCTGATGGTGGTGCTTATATTACTGCACCAGACATGGTGAAATTTTGGGAAGCTCTATTTAACAACGAAATATTAAGCCACGAATATACGAAGTTACTTTTAACTCCTCATATTTTAGTGAATAATAGCCAGTCTTACGGCTATGGAATATGGATTGAAAAAAGACAAGGAAATATTTTTAAATATCATGTAATGGGATATGATCCAGGCGTGAGTTTTCGCTCGGCCGTATACCCGGAATTAGGAATTACATTAGTTATTCCATCAAATAAAGGGGCAGGACCTGAAAAACTAATGGTAGAAATAGAAGGAGCGTTTTAATTACATGGATATAAAAATTAGAGCATATTATGACAATGTACTTAGAGGGAAAGAAAAATATGAAAATCCTGCTATTGAATTAGTAGCTGTACACGAAGATCAAATAGTGGGTTTAATAGATATTGAATACGAATTAGAAGAACGTACTGTTTGTTCAAGAGGAACTGGTCTTGGCGGTATGATTTGGCATATTGCAGTTCATCCCGATTTTCGCAGAAGGAGAATTGGTAATCAACTATTAAATGAAGCAGAAAAGATGGCTAAAGAACTTAAGCTAAATCGATTGGAAGCATGGACTAGAGACAATCTGTGGGTACATGGATGGTATGAAAAAAATGCTTTTGTAAACGTAGATTCATATTTACACGTATATTCTGATCATACAGATGAAATAAAAGATGTAATAAAAAGTAATATAGAACAGTTAAATCCGGTTCAAACATTTACTCATTACACAGGTGAAAATAAAGAAGAGATAAGAAAACAATTTAAACGGGTTCATGAATGTACTCGTTTTGAATACAGGTACTAAAAGACGTACGAGTAAAAAGTACGTCTTTTTATTTTTATAAATAATGCTTAAGACTGATGTAAAAGAACACTCCATATTTTACAATTTAATGTAGATATTGTATTTCAAGTATCGAATAAAGAAAGAAGAATATAATTTTTAAAGGGAAACGTGTAAATAGGGGGGATTTAATTGGATATTATCGTTGTTATTCTTATTATCGTTTTAATGCAAGGGAAAGAACGTAAAGTGAAAATTAATCGTATTTGGCTTGTTCCAGCTTTATTGTGCTATGTAACAATTCAGTCCATTGTTCACATGGAGCAAGTAACTTTATTGCAAGGACTTCTCTTCGTTGCAATGTTTGGAATTGGATTGGCACTTGGGATTATTAGGGGGAAAGCTTTAACATTTCGGTTAGATAGTGAAACGGGTCATGTATTACGAAAAGGAAATTGGTTAAGTACAATTATTCTCCTTGTTATTTTAGGTGCGAAAATCGTGATTAAGCAAAGTATGTTTTCTGGCAGTACGCACTCCACATTAATGGTTGTAACGAATGCCTTCCTCTGTATCACATTAGGTACAGTAATTAGTAGACGATATTATATTTGGAAAAAATATAATGAATTAACACAAAGAGTATAAAAAAATTCATCCCTTGTTTAACAATCTTTTGAATGGTGATACTAATTAACATTGAACTTTTTACAATAAGGGATGATATTATGATTTTTATCTACACAGATTTCGGTGGAACGCATACAACCTCGCTAGCTGCAGCTTATCATTTGAATAAATTACCAACTGATCGGAAGTTAACGAAAGAAGAAATTTTAAATGTGGAGTACTTTAATAAATTGAAAACAGAAGATATGGGGAAAATTATTTTTCATGGACAAGATGAATATGGGAATCCCGTATATACAATTGGCTGCGGGGCATCAAAGGTCGTTGTACCTGCAATGAAGCATTTAGGAGAGATTCTGCAAAAACATTATCAAAACCATGATAAGATTATTTTTTCTAATACATCACCAACAGTTCCATTGCCAATGACTTTAGGCGGTTTGTTTTCTAGAAGATTTCATATTGATTTTATTGGTGTACCGTTACTCGTATGGGGAGCAAAGATTTGCTGTGATAACATCCAGCGACTTGTCAGTTATACGAAAGAAGCGGGGCGAATGACGAATGATTATGTTGTCATTTTAGATAACGAAACATTTAAGTAATTTAATGTTAAAAGAAAGCCGGAAAATTTTGTGGTTTTCTTTTTTTTGATAAATAGACAAAAAACATTCACATTTATTATACATCTACTATAGCCAAAATAATAAAGTCCTGTTACTATTACAGGGGATATTCTCTTTTCGTAAGATAAATATATAGAAAAGTCAGAAAAGAGGAACAGAATAAGGGAGGAACAACATGAAGCGTGTTGCTTGGTTTACTGATAGTACAACTGCGAGTTTTACAACAGATGGTGATAACTTTGTTATCCCAATTGAAGTTATTATTGATGGAGTGTCTTATAAGGATTGTGAAGAAGGAGTTCATAAACGTCTTTATGAAGCGTTAAATGATGGAAGAACAGTTACTACTTCGCAACCTAATATAGGGGAAATGGTAGAATTATTTACTAAATGCAAAGAAGAATATGAAGAAGGCTTTGCAGTTGCTATTAGCGGAAAAGTAAGTGGGACCTATCAAAATATGAAGTTAGCTGCTGATATGGCAGGTTTCCCTTTAACTGTATTAGATAGTGAAACGACAAGTTATCCAATGGATGAACTTTTGAGAAAAGCTAAAACGTTATACAATGATGGTATGACTTTACAAGATATACATAAAACATTAGTAGATGAAAAAAGAAGGCCTTTTTATGTATTTCCAAAAAGCTTAAAAGGTTTATATGCAAGTGGTCGAGTAAAGGGAGTTCAATTTTTACTTGGAAGTTTATTAAGTGTCAACTTAATCTTAGAAGTAAAAGGCGGCGAACTTTTACTTGAAAAGAAAGTGCGTAAAATCCAAAAATGTAGAGAATACATTAAAAATGAACTTGAAAAAGAATTACCAAAAGTACTTCATATGTTCTATGCTAACGATAAAGATGGAGCTGAAGAATGGATTTCAGATATTAAACAATCATTTCCTGAAATGGATTTCAAACTGTATCCATTGCCGATTTCATTTGCTGTACATGCAGGTGAAGGTACAATAGCAATTAGTTATTAAGAGGAAAACCCGTGAATGATTCGCGGGTTTTTTTATTTTTTTCTACAATTACCCTATACTAGATAATTATATATAGATGGATAAAAGGATTTCCTACTATTAGAAAAGAAGTATTTATAAACAAATACTAAAATGGTAGTGATATTATGAAAATCGGAAAGTTTGGAGAAAAAAACAATATAAGTATAGATACAATTAGACATTATATGGATCTCGGACTAATTATTCCTGAAAAAAAGGGTGGCCATTATTTTTTTGATGAGTATTGTCAAAAAGATGTAGAGCTTATATTAGAGTACAAATGGCTAGGATTTAGTTTGAATGAAATTAAAAAACTTTTTCTTTATAAAAGTTTAGCAAAATCTATAAATTATGAAAAAGATACTTTTTACCAATCTTTATTTAAATTGAAATATGAAAAGATTGAACAAGAAATACAAATTTTAGAGGAAAGAAGAGATAAATTAAAGGTAGCGTTAAATGATTTATCTATAACAACTGAGATTTCTAATTCAATTTTAGGGGTAGATTTAAGGGTGCTTAATTTTCTTACATGTTTTAAGTGTAGTGGAAATTTAATTCTTCAAGATGGAATTATTAATAGTAATCAAATTACGGAGGGGAAATTAACTTGTAATTGCGGCGAAGAATATGTTATTAATTCAGGGATTTTAACAGCAGATAAATCGTTTGAAACGTCTGACAGGGCTTCTTTTGAAGATCCTATTTCAGATTATATCCATGCAACTGATTCTTCTTATTTGGAGAATATACATAGAATAGGAGAATGGGCGAAAAAGAAACTAAAACAACTAGATTTAAATGACAAGGTAATACTTGATATAGGATCGGGTCTTGGATTCTTTTTACGAAATATTTATGAAGAGCTGCCAGAGGATTGCTTATATATTGCTGTTGATCGAGATTTGAATAAACTTCTATTTTTAAAAGATGTAATTGAAAAAAAAAATTCCAAAAGAAACATTCTTTTTATTTGCGCTGATTTTTTAAGTATACCTATTCAGAACCATTCTGTTGATATTGTAATTGATCAGTCTGGTACAAGTAATTACAGTTTTGAGCATGAAAAATTTTTATTGCACGAATTAAACTATCTATTCAAACCTGATTGTTATTTATTAAGTTCATTTATTGTATTTAAAAATTTTAGCATAAATAGCCAAATTACAACTAGATTAAGAGATAATTTTACGTCTTCAAAAGTCAAGGAAGAAATCCAAAAGCTACAGTTTAATTCCATAGATGAAAGAACTTCAGAATATATAGAAAGAGGAGGAAAATACGAGGATTTCTTTGTTCAAGGAGAAGAAATTTATACATATGCATTTTTCGGAAAAAGATGGGGTTAACCCCATCTTTTTTAATTTTTCTTTTAAAAGTTTTTAATACTAGCATATTGATATTGGGTTGACCCGAGAACTTACACTGTACGTAATACAAAGTTAAGCGGGAGGGAAAAGTTATGGGGAGTTTACGATTACATTTACAAAATGAAAAAAGAAAACAAGAACTAAGAAATATTTGTCTCTATGTAATTGGGAAAACAGTATCAATATTTGGTAGCTCTATTTATAGTTTCGCATTAGGATTATATGTTTTACAAATAACCGGATCAGCATTAAATTTCGCAATTACACTCATTTTAGGAACGATTCCAATGATTGTTATGAATCCATTTGCCGGCGTAATCGCAGATAAGGTTGATAAAAAGAAGTTGGTTGTTTGTATGGATCTATTAAATGGAAGCTTATTAATCGCCGTTTATATAGTAAGCAGCAACTATAATTTAAACTTATTCATCATTTATACTACTACCTTTCTTATGTCGGTATTTACAACATTCTTTGGAATAGGGTTAGAAGCCGCAAAACCAAATATCGTCTCTGAAAAGAGGTTAATGAGTATTAACTCTATAAGTAAAATTATCGATTCTGTATCTTTAATTCTCGGTCCTATGTTAGGGGGCATCGTTTTTGCTGTCTTAGATATAAAAACTTTTATAATTATAAATGGTATTTCATTTATTCTTTCGGGCATATCCATATTGTTTATTCACTTTAACTTGTTCAAGTACAACATAAATGATGGATGTTCAAAAAGAGAAATTAATTTTATTAAAGATATAAAAGAGGGGTTTTCTTACTTAATTGAAAAGGAAAGCTTAAAGAATACGCTTAGTATTTTAACTTCACTTAATTTCTTCCTAGGTTTTGCTGTAACTGTTCCATTGCCATATATTATAAATACGGTTCTCAATCTAAGTTCTAAGCAATTTGGTATGATTCAAGGGACTTTTCCTGTAGGGATGATAATTGGTGCAATTTTAGTAAAAAAGATAACTGATCGTTTTTCTTACTCCTATCTTTTAAAAAAGTTAAGTTCAATGTTGGCAGTTTTTATGATTATTTCAGGAATTCCAGTTCTATTCAAAAGTTTTGAAGTAAATGATTTTGTATACGTTATTACGTATTGTGTTGTTATGTTCTTTTTAGGGCTAATAATAGCATTAATTGATATTCCTTTAATTTATTTCATGCAAAAAGAGATTCCTGATGAATATAGGGGGAGGGTACTCAGTATTGGATTAAGTATAGGTAAAATGATGCAGCCAATAGCATTGGCATTATCAGGATTATTATTAAATTATATCCCTGCTTACACGCTTCCAATTACAGGAGGGATAGTATTTCTTATTTTGAATAAGGCTTATTCAAATAAGTTGAACTTAGAAATTCATTCAAAAGATTATAGTGTTTTGCGTAGCTAAGTAAATTTGTTAAGTAACAAAAAGATGTTTATTTTGCAATAGAGTCCTTTAAAAAATAATAATGTTGTTTAAAAATCCTTCTTTAACTAAAGTGATAGATGGTCGAAGTAAAGGCAGTAATAAAGAAGTGCCATTCCTAATGTGGACTGGCACTTTGTAAGATACAAAATTTATTATTTGATCTCGGCTGTAGAATTTGATTTATCTATTTTGTATTTACTAATAAATGTGTTAATGCTTGCTTTAATGGTGTAGCCTGACGTTCTAATAAGAAATTTAAATGGGTATGTGTTGATTCTAATCCTCCTTCACGAATCCCTTTTTGAGTCATTACTAACATTGGAAGGTAGGCTTCAGGTACTCCAGCACCTTTTAACATTTCTTCATAAGAAGAGTCATCTACTTCTAATAAAGGAATTTCTTTACCTAATACTTCACTTAATGTATCAACAAATTGCTGTTGTTTTAAATTTTCACCAGAAAGTTCATAAATCTTATTTTTGTGACCATCAGCTACCAAAACATTCGCTGCCGCTTCAGCTAAATCCGGACGATATACCCAACCGATTTTCCCTTCTCCTGCAGAAGTCACCCAAGGGGCACCAGCCATACAGCTTTGAATTGTACCAAGTTCATTTTCTACATACCAGTTGTTACGCAGAATCACATAAGGAATACCTGATTCAATAATTGCTACTTCACGTGCTCTATGCATGCCTGCTAGGAAGAAGTCATTTCCTTCTGCTCTTGTAACACTTGGATAAATAATTTGTTTTACACCTGTTGCTTGGGCAGCTTCTACTGCATTTGTATGCTGACGTATAACTGTATCAAAGTCACCAAATGTTGACATGATGAATAAACGATCAACATCTTTGAATGCTGAAAACAAGGTTTCTTGATTTTCAAAATCCGTTACACGTACTTCTAAGCCTTGTTCTTTATAGCTTAGTGCTTTTTCAGACTTGTCATCACGTACACCAACAATTATTTCTTCAATTGATAATCTGGTAAGTAAATACTCAACAATTTTAGAACCTAAATTTCCGTTTGCACCTGTTACAAAAACTTTCATACAATCTCCTCCGTTACATACAGCGTTATTTTTGATTTTTGTATACATTACATATACTATTTCTTAAGAAGGATTTATGTAAGTAGGCACAATTTAATAACATAGTCATAAAAATAGTACTTAGCGAAAAAGGAGATTTTATTATGGCACGTTTTAGTTATCAAGATGAATCGGTTTCTGAAGAAACACAGCAAGAAATTTGTCCATTAACAGTTACCCAAAATGCAATTGCAGGAAGATGGAAAATCGTGATTTTGTGGCATTTAAGCAAAAATGAAATTATTAGGTTTAATGAATTATTGAGGATGTTACCTGGCATCTCAAAAGGAATCTTAACTAGACAATTAAGAGAGCTTGAAGAGGACGAGCTAGTACACAGAGAAGTTTATAAAGTTGTTCCACCAAAGGTAGAATATTCTTTAACAGAGCAGGGGGAAAAGTTTATACCTGTATTAGAAGCAATGCAAGCTTGGGGTAAAGATTTACTAAATAAAAAAATAGAGATGTATGAAAAGCGTCAGGACTAATAAATTATTAATACCTTCCTATTACCAATAGGAAGGTATTAAGTTCAAATTAAATACTGAACAATTTATTAATGTAAGTTGTACTGGAAAACTATCGTAATTCGGCTGTCTTTCTAATAACTATTTTATCAATATCATCTTCTTCATCACCAATAAATAATCCGCGCTCTTTTAAATATGTTTCGAAGTATAAATCTGCTTCTGCACGTTCATCATATGGCTTTACAGATAGAACGAAACCTAATTTATTTTGCTCCTCTAAATGAGAAGTGGAGATGTAAGCCGGTACATTGTGGCGTAAAAAGAGCTCTTTAACCGGAATAATCATATCTTTCATTAATTTCGTTAGCATACCCATTTCAAACTCAAAATTAAAGCGATCTATACTAGATAAATCCGCGAATACTACACCAATAAAACCTGTATTAAATACTTCTTGATATTCAATGTCTTCGTCACCATAAAAATTCTTTTCGATCAAATAATTTATAAAATAAGAAACACCATCACTTTGTTCAAACGGTTTTGTTGAAAGAACGAAGCCAATTTTCTGTTGTTTATGTAAATACACACATGACATGTATGCAGCGATATTATGTTCTTTAAATAATGCACTCGTTGCTCCAGATAGACCATCTAGTACGTGATGAACAATTTGAAGTTTTTTACGAGCGAAATAATAGGATTTCTTTTGTAACTCCAATGTATCAATAAAGACAGAGCCGATAAAGCCTGTATTTGAAATAATAGGTGTTTGCTTTTTTCTTCCTCTGCGCTTTGCTTGAGTCATTGTTAAAATCATCCCTTCATGTACAATTAAAATAAAAAGAACGTTTGTTCGTATATTTATATTTTACTATTAAAACGCTCTAAAGTAAAGGGTTTTTGATGAAAAAACAACAAAAAAGACACCTGTAAAAGGTGTCTTAAACGCTGTAGGGAAGAGGGTTCATCCCAACTATTTATATTAAGATACAGAAACAATCTCTTCTGTATCTTCTACATCTAAATGACAGTCCATAGTACGGACATCTTGATCCTCATGACTTCCGAAATAAATAGTAATTTTCATATGTATCGCTCCTTTATTCTAGGAATACCTAAAATAATTACTAGTAATGTTAATATTTATTATATACCACTTTTTTCATTCCGACAACGTTATATCATTTTTAATTCTTTTAGGGCGCAAAGAGTGATTTATAGAGATATTTTTATAGAAATAGGTACATTTCTTATATGTTATATTTAATACTGAAAGATTCGAATACGAATTTTTATGAAAGGAGCAAAATTAATGAATTATAAACAGTTACTAATAGATAATTTCACATATAAAACCTCATATATTGCGCGGCAGGTAAATGGAATGGATGTAAAAGAAACGAAGGATTACATTACTATCGACTCCGGATTACCTGCAGATACATTTAATATTATTACACTACTAAATAGTAATGTAACGGAAGGGATTGAGAAATTATATAAGGAGGTAGAATGCTATAATCAAAAGAAATTTCCAATGAGTGTTTGGTTTTGGGATGATAAACAAGAACAGACTATAAAAAGCGAATTAATCAAACTTGGTTTAAAAGAAGCAGAACAGAATATCGCGATGGTAGCAGACTTAAGAAAAATTCATCCAATAATAGACATTCCAGTAGGTTTTACAATACAAAAAGCAACATCGCCAGAACAAATACAACAATTTGGCGAAACGTTAGCGGCTTTATTCGGTACATCAGCAGAAGGTACTCACGTTCAAGCATACTATAATCAAATTTCTTCTTTAGATGTATGGAATAGCGATGACATGAAACTATACTTAGGTCTTTATAAAAGTGAGGTAGTATCTGTTGGCTCTTTAGTATGTACGAAAGATAGTGTCGGTATTTATGATATAGCGACTAAAGAAGAAATGAGAGGAAAAGGTTTTGGCTCTACTATGTTTAATTTCCTGCTGCAAGAAGCAAAACAATTAAAAAATATGTACTGCGTACTACAAGCTTCACCTGATGGAATTAACATTTATGAAAAATCTGGATTTAAAGCTGTAGGACAAATGACTGTTTTTGAAAACCAGCATTTATTTGGATAATTCATCCAAATAAAATTACTTTAAATATAGGAGTTAACATACCGTTATGAAAAAAATATCTCTAATTACACTCATATGCTTCTTTATGGTAATAAGCATCTTTGTTTTTCAGCAAATAAATGAACATAAATACATTAAAGCTACTAATACATTAAATCATATAAAAAACATTGCACATAGAGGTGCATCTGCATATGCACCAGAACATACAATAGAAGCTTACAAATTAGGACAACAATTAAAGGGAGACTATATAGAAATAGATCTTCAAATGACAAAAGACGGACGTTTAATAGCTATGCACGATGAAACATTGGATCGTACAACGAACGGTACTGGATTAGTAAGAAATCATACATTAACAGAAATAAAACAACTTGATGCAGGCAGCTTTTTCAATGAAAAATACCCCGATTTAGCAAAAGAAGAATTTAAAAATGCTAAAGTTCCAACACTAGAAGAAATTATTGAAACGTTTGGACATAATGCTAATTATTATATTGAAACAAAATCACCAGATGAATATCCTGGAATGGAAGAAAAACTATTAGAAATTATAAATCGCTACCAAATAAATGATAAAGCTATTATTCAATCATTTAGTGAAGAAAGTCTGCGAAAGATTCATAATTTAAATGCCAATATACCGTTAGTACAATTATTATCATATAAAAAAGCAGTTCAATTAACAGAATCAGAAATAGAAAAGTATAAAACATACTGCATGGGTCTTGGCATGAACTACAAATATATTGATGCAGCTTATGTTAAAAAAATAAAGAAATATGAATTAGAAGTTCACCCATTTACAGTAGATAATGAAAAAGATATGAAAAAATTACTTTCTTGGGGCGTCGATGGGATGTTTACTAATTATCCAGATCGTTTGCAGTCAATATTGGATTTAAAAAATCATAAGTAAAAAGAAGCCCCCGCTAGGAAATGATGTACAGCTGTTTTCCTGACGGTAACATAATTAAATACCTTGAGCCGAAGTTTAAATAACTATGCAAAAGAGAGACCAAAAAGAATCCAATAAAAATATTGGATTCTTTTTATTTAGTTCTATGCACCCATCGTGAAACAATAGGATAATGAAACTCTTTATTTTGTAATTCATATAAAATCCCTTTAAGTGGTCCTAAAATTACAGCAGCTAAAAATATTATATATAGTGGAATTGTTCCAAAAATAACAAATAAGGAATTTGTACTCAAGTCAATGTGTAATAAGGAAAGCATGAGTGTACGGACTACTACGAAGTTCCAAAGAAATACAGCGAGCCATACTCCAAATTGGAAAAGGGCTGATTCTAGATTCATTTCTTTTATACTTTGTGATTTGAAAACGAAATAAAGTATGAGCGGTATAAAGAAAAGTGTATTACCAAAGAGGAAAAAGGCCAAGAAAGATAATAAAGTAATTCCATGTATCGCTAGTTTAATGTTTTTATCTTGTGATAGTATCATTAAAATCCTCCTATATTTAATTTAGATGGTAAAAAACAATACAACCCATTATATCATAGGAAACATGGAATAAAAATGAAATAGAAAGTAATCAAAATGTAACTAATTTTTCCTCTGTTTTTTATATTTTTTTGATACACTGGCTACGAGAGGAATGCCAATTAAGGTAGGTAAAAACCAAAACCATATAGGCGGCAGTAAATTAATAATTGGAATATGAATGCCGACGTTTACTAAAAGCGCAGTTACGGCACCGATATAAGAGCCTAACATACCTCTAATATGGTGGCGAATCCAATTTTTCCAACGCTTTTTTCTTGCAAGGTAGCCATAAATCGCAAATGAATAAGAGAAAATTGCTACATAAAATAAATATGCGATTTTATCCCAGTTTATAATGGATAATAGTATTGCAGTAAGGGTGATGACAACATACGATGCATGATATATTTCGCCCCATTCCGTATGTTTTCCTTTCTTTTTTTGAGCAACCATCGCTACAATACCAGTAATTAAACATATGGTTCCAAATAATATGTGTATGGTCAAAAGAATGTTGAAAATGCTCATGAAAGTTCCTCCTTTTTTTTATAGTATTGCAGTATAGGAGAAAAGTTGAAAAATATAGTTAGTTCGGCTTAATATATTGAAATATAGGTACTCCTAGAACAAAATGGAATGATTAAATTTTTTCTCAAATTTAGTGAGACTAGTATTACGTTAAATGAAGGAGAGACTTCTATGTTTACATCTATTACATATTTACAATCTGGGAATGATAAGCAACAAAAAGTTTACGACGTTATGAATAAACTAAACATAATGGAGGATTTAGCTTTATATAGCCCTGTACTTTGCGGGACAATCCCTATTAGAATTGATACCCTTCATTCTGACTTAGACATTGTAATGGAAGTACATAATTATGATTTTTTTGAACAGGAAATTAGATCATTGTATGGCTCATACGAAGGATTTGAAATGAAAAAGAAAAACTTTAAAAATATCTTAACAATAAAGGTGAATTTTCAATTTGAAGGTTTTGAATTTGAATTATTTGGTCAACCGCGGCCAGTGCGTAACCAAAATGCATATAAACATATGATAGTGGAGCACATGCTATTAATGCAGCATCCCCATATTAGAAAAAAAATCATCCAATTAAAAGAACAAGGCATAAAAACAGAACCGGCTTTTGCACAAGTATTAAAAATTGACGGAGATCCTTATGAAGAACTTATTCTATTAGGACAGGAAATGAGATTGTGGTAAATAGGGTACACATAAAAATCCTCTTTATATAAAAGAGGATTTTTATTATGCCATTAACTTACGAATTAAATTACTTAATATATAAATACCTTGAGTAATTTGTTCAGAGGAAGCATATCCATACGATAAGCGTATGCACTGATCCGATTCTTCTTCATAAATACGTCCTGGGTTTAAAAGAACTCCCTTTGATAGTGCTTCTGAAAACAGTTTTTTCATTGGAATGTTAGGTACAACCGTTAGCCATATAAAAAATCCACCACTTGGAATATCCCATGTAGCAATATCTGCACAATACTTGTCTAAAGCTTGTAACATCATTCGTCTCCGCTCTTTCAGGTGGATCCTTACGTTCGCAACGTGTTCTTCATAAAATCCTTTACTCAACCATTCTGCAGCAACTCTTTGTGATAAAGAACTTGATCCATAGTCAGTTTGCATTTTTATGTCTGACAATCTCTCAATAACAGGCTCTGGCCCGATAATCCAGCCAATTCTAAGTCCTGGGCTAAGTGTTTTAGATAGACTGCCGATATATAAAACATGTCCATGTTTATCCATCGACTTTAAAGGTAGTGGCGGTATTTCATCAATCCATAATTCACGGTAAATATCATCTTCAATGATAGGCAATTGTTCTTTTTCGCATATTTTTAGTATTTCTTTTCTTCGATCCTTGGACATTAATACACCCGTCGGATTTTGAAAACAAGGAATCGAATATAAAATATTTTTCTTTTGACTATAATTAATTCTTCTTAACAAGTCATTAGGGATAATTCCATGTTGATCCATCTGTATTCCTGAAAGGTGAATATTAGCCGATTGAAATACGTGAAGAGAATATAAGTAAGAAGGTCGTTCAAGTAAAACAGTTGACTCTCTATGTAAAAGACCGATTGATATTAATTGTAATGCCTGTAATGCACCAGAGACTATTAATATAGAGCTTGGTGATGTATTTATTCCAAATGATTTTACATAATTACTTATTGCTTCACGTAAAGGGAAATATCCTTTTTGTTCTTCATATCCGAAATAATCTAGTTCCTCACATACGTTACGCATAATGAATTGCATAGTTTCTAACGGGAAAAGATGAGGTGCAAGTTCTCCTTTACTAAGATGAATCAATTTTTTATTTGCTTCTGCTTTATTTATTTCTCGTACCATTAACTTGTTTGGTTTATGAATACCAGCCTTTACATATTCACTCCAATCGGGCGGGGGATTGGTGGCTAATAATGACCATGTATTATTCGTTACAATTGTTCCTGACCCGATTTGCCCTTGAATTAAGCCATCTGCCATAAGTTCTTCTAGTGCGGTTATTACAGTACTACGATTTACATGAAATAATTTCGCTAACTGCCGCTGGCTAGGAACCTTACTTCCAATCGGCCATTCTCCGTATTCAATTTTTTCTTTCATATAGTCTATTATCTGCCGATATTTAGGCAGTTTTTTATCAGTAGACATATTAAAAACTCCCTCATTCATTTTAAAAATGCAAAGTGGTTGGTTTTTTCGAGGATTAACTGGTTGAAGACATTGTATCAACTATTAAATATGATGAAAAGAAATAATTGGTAATTAGAAAATGGCTGGTTTATTGGAGAGGGAGAGAAAATATGCATAATAAAAAATGGGATTTTCGTATTGTATGTGCTCACGCTTTTACGATTCTTATATGGGGAACAGCTTTTCCAGGAATTCGGATGGGGCTTGAAGCTTACACCCCTGAACACCTTACTTTGCTACGATTACTAATTGCTTCTTTGATTCTTCTTCTGTTTTCACTTATATACAAATTACGGTTACCTGATTTAAAAGATATTCCAGTAATTTTTATATTTGGCGCTCTAGGATTTACTATTTATCATATTGCACTAAACTACGGTGAACAGAGTGTAAATGCTGGACCTGCTAGTTTAATTATTTCAGTAACACCTATATTAACGGCAATTCTTGCTTCTGTTTTTATGAATGAAAAGATGAAATTAAATGGTTGGATTGGTGGTGTAATTAGTTTAGTAGGAATTGCTTTTTTATCATTAAGTCAAGGAGATTCCATTCAATTGAATAGTGGGGTATTACTAATATTATTAGCGGCATTTTCAGAAAGTCTATTTTTCGTTTTTCAAAAGTCTTATTTAAAAAAGTACGGCTTCTTACCATTTACAATATATACAATTTGGTCTGGTACTGTATGTATGCTTATTTTTTTACCAGGGATTTATCAAGAAATTGTAGCAGCTCCTATAGAAATTACTTTGAGCGTTATATATTTAGGTGTGTTTCCGACAGTCCTTCCATATATTGCATTAGCGTATATTACATCTCATGCTGGGGCTTCTGAAGCAACGAATTCTCTATATTTAACACCAGTTACTGCATGTTTTATTGCGTGGATATGGTTAGATGAGGTGCCAACCTTTGTTTCGATAATTGGAGGGATAATTACTATACTTGGAGTTGTGATTGCTCATTTAACAGTTAAAAAAGATAATTATAAGCAAATCGAGAGCGAAAAAGTACGGTAAGACATCCCTGCGAGTATTTGCAATTTGAATGCAAAATTTCGGATTAATAACAGGCTTTCAATTCTATAAATATAGTGGGGATAATCTATATTAAAATCAGTTAGTCCAAATATTTGCTTAGAACTGTATAGATTTAAATTATTTCCACATATACATAATTATCTTACCTATGAAAGGAGTGCATTTCTTGGAGAAGGTTTTATTTTTTGGAGACCCAGGTATTGATGATTCGTTTGCAATTATGTATGGCTTACTGCATCCTGAAATTGAAATTGTTGGTATCGTAACTGGATATGGAAATGTTGAACATATACATGCCGCTCATAATGCCGCATATATTTTACAGTTAGCAAACAGACAAGATATTCCTGTAATTAGCGGGGCAACAAAGCCACTTACAAATGAAATTACAACGTATTATCCTGAAATTCATGGACCAGAAGGATTAGGACCCATACATGTACCGGAAAGTGTGTTATCTATTCCGATATACAATTTTGGTAGTATTGCTGCGATTCTTGTAAAGTATGGAGAAGGTTTAACAATTGTCGATGTAGGAAGATCTACCTCGTTAGCGATTGCTTTTAATTTATGGAACGACTTGATGTTAAATGTAAAAGGAGTTTATTTTATGGGTGGTGTCTTTTTAGAAGCAGGGAATGTTACTCCATTAGCAGAGGCAAACGTGTACGGAGATCCTATAGCAAGTCAAATTGTATTTCAGCAAGCGAAAAATTTAACGTTATTCCCTTTAAATGTAACAAATAAAACAGTTTTAACCCCAAATGTATTTACTTATATTTTAGCTAATACAAAAAATCCATTTAAGCCGATTATGAAACCCATGTACGATTATTATTTATCAGCATACCAAAAACTCAATCCATCTATTGAAGGGCCATTATTACATGATGTACTTGCTATAAGCGGTTTAGTGAATCCTACATTTTTAAATTATACATCTCGAAAAGTGACTGTAGACATATGTGGCGAAACGAAGGGACAAACTTTTGCTGATTTTCGCCCACACTCTAAATCTGAAGGGGCGCGTATAGCGTTACAATTAGATGAGGAAAAATTTATTCAGGATTTTATGAAAATCATGTTATAAGTTGATGTCGAAAAAGGGAATCATTTCACTCCGTTGAATATAAAAGATAAATTCTCTTTTTAAAGGAGCTTAAAATAGTGAACGTCCAATTAAAAATTGTTACGAGAGAAAATTGGGAAGACGCATTAAAGTTACAAGTTAAAGAAAACCAAATACACTTTGTTCCGGCAGTGGCAGTATCACTTGCTAAAGTATACATAAAACCAGATGGTGAAAATGTCGAATATATTCCATTCGCTATATATGATGGTGATCTTATAGTTGGTTTTATTATGCATGCTTTTGTACGAGAGTCAACAGATATGTATTGGATTAACGGATTTATCATTGATGAAAAAGAGCAAGGAAAAGGATATGGAAAAGCAGCATTACAGGAAATCATTAACTTAATAAAAAATAACTTTAAAGAGTGTGAGGAAATTAGATTAACTGTCCATAAAGATAATATTTCTGCAAAGAAACTATATGAATGTTATGATTTTAAACCATTAGGAAATGTATATGACGGTGAGGAAGTATATCGCTTATTGTTGTTGAAATAAAGATGTACTGTTTTGAATAAAGTTATATCGTGTATTTATAGTGAAAAGGAAAAGAACATCTAGAATTGAAAGATCGATTAAGAAACTGTTTTGAAACAATAAGTTGTTCCGTTAAAGGGCCATATTGCGGAGAATTGGTTGTACTAATTCATATAAATTATCGCAAACTCAATTCACGCAATTATTTAAACATTTTATTATAAAACAGTATTTATATATACTTAAACTATCATTAATAAAAACATCAATGGAGGAACTAATATGAAAGAAAGCAATAAAAAAAAGTTGTCACTAGAGCAACGTGAAGAATTACTACAAACATTGAAAGATCGTTTTGAGAATAATATGAACCGTCATAAAGGTTTAGAATGGGCTAATGTTCAAGAAAGGTTGGATGCTAATACTGAAAAGTTGTGGTCGCTCAACGAAATGGAACGAACTGGTGGCGAACCTGATGTTGTTGATTTTGATAAAGAAAAAGGCGAATATATTTTTTATGATTGTTCAGCAGAAAGTCCTAAAGGTCGTAGAAGTGTTTGTTACGATCTTGAAGCGCTAGAATCAAGAAAGAAACATAAACCAGAAAATAACGCTATTGATATGGCAACTACCATGGGTATTGAACTATTAACGGAAGAAGAATATCGTACATTACATAATCTTGAAAATTTCGATATGAAGACGTCGAGTTGGGTGCAAACACCTTCTGATATTAGAGAACTTGGCGGTGCCCTTTTTTGCGATTATCGCTTTGGACACGTCTTTGTGTATCACAATGGGGCAGAATCTTACTATGCCGCAAGAGGCTTTCGTGGTTCGTTAAGAGTCTAAAATTTGTACAGGCAGGTAAATTTGAAGTAGAGAATAGATTTGCTTAGGGAATAGTAGTGATTGCATACTTTAGCTACGGCTTCGATTTTGAGGCCGCAAAGAATAGGGCTAATCAAACCTTATTGTAAAAGAATGAATCAACTAAAAATATTAAGAGTATGTTTTGATAATTTTCTTCATAAACATACTCTTTTTTAGAATCGTTTATCAAAATTATTAGTTTTAATTAACGTATAAACGAGAACTTGTAAAAGGTACTCTTGCAATTATCAATGAAATTCACCCATATGAAACACCTATGATTTATATTATCCCGCTTTTAAATGAAAATTTTCGAGCAAGTATAAAGTGAATGATTAGGAGGAATACAAAATGAAAAGTAAATTCCATCATATTGTACGAGCTATCATGATACAAGATGAAAAACTACTAGTTGCTGAATACATAGGCCATCACTATTTTTTACCCGGTGGTCATGTGGAAATTGGGGAATCAGCAGAGAATGCACTAATAAGAGAGTTACGAGAAGAACTTGGAGTAACTTGCAGTATAAAACAATTTTTAGGCGTCATAGAGAATCAATGGCAAGCCAAAGAAACCCTCCACCATGAAATTAACCACATTTTTGAAATAGATTCAAATGAGTTAAAATCCGATTTCACTCCAATATCTAAAGAGTCCCATTTAGCATTTCACTGGATTGATTTTAATAAAGAAAATATAAATTCCTATACAATAATGCCGACACCTTCAGTAAAAGAATTACTAGAAAGAAAATTAAGTGATGAACTATTAACTTGCTGGATTAGTAACTTTTAATTGTCTCTATTTATATTAATTCCGTCCACTAAAAGAATATAAAGAAAATAGGCTCATAAACAAGGTACATCACCTAGTGTAAAGTCATATTTTGTTGATGTACGCATTTAGTCTATAGCCTTATTTCTACTTTATTTTTAAAAGTAAATAAACTCGAAAATTTGGACGGAATTTACATTTGTAAATGGAGGGTTTCATAATGAATGAGTTTCAACAAGAACTACAAGCGTTAAACCTTAATGCTTATCAACCTGGTAATGTTGTGTATTGGGATCAGCAACAAAATCAATATCCATATTACTACATTCAAGACGATGCACGTCGTTGTGGCGGATGCGGTGGCGGCGGACGTTGTGGCGGTGGCGGTTGTGGTGGTCGCTGTGGTGGTTGTGGCGGCGGACGTTGTGGCGGTTGCGTAGGTTGTGTTGGTTGTTTCAGCTGTTCTAATTGCTGGAACTGGTGGTTTATTTAAGTATTATAGATCTATAATATTTCACATGAAAGAAAAGTGCAGATGCAAAGTTATAATGTATTGAAACTTTTCTTTCATGCTGTTATTTTTATATGTTTTAGGGGGATATTTATTTGTACAAATATGAAAAATTAATTTCATGGGTAGAAAGCATTAAAGAGACCAATCAAAGTTCTGCGGCAGCACTTTGTATTATGAAAGATAATAAGATTGTACTAGAGCATTATAGTGGAACGCATTCAAATACTCCTACTAGTAAAAAAGTAACCATATCTTCACAGTTCAATGTCGCTTCCGCAAGAAAAAGCTATTTAGGATTAATGGTAGCTTATGCAGTTTATGAGGGGGAAATAAAATCACTTGATGACGAGGCAGTAAATTATTTTGAAAAACATGATCCTTCATTACTCGGTAAGACAACGATAAGACATTTAGTAACTCATTCACACGGTTTAAATGAAACCGATGAGGGGACAGTTTTTCGTGAATTTGAACCGGGACAAGCTTGGGCGTACAGAGATATTAATGTAAGAATGGTGACGCAGCTTATTTATCAGCTGTATAATAAGAGTTTTCCTGAATTACTAAAGGAGCGTGTATTCCTACCTGCCAACTTCAATGAAACTGGATGGAGAATAGAACATGATGAAAATTTAGTTAAGGTTATTGTAAATCCAAATGAAGATGCAATAAGTAGTGTTGGTGCAGTAGATGACGGCTCCGAGAAAAATCTTTTTGTCTCCGCGAGAGAATTTGCCTACTGGGGGAACCTGCATTTAAATAAAGGGTTTTTAAATGGTAAACAAATTGTGCCAAAAGAAGTTATAGCACTTGCTACGAGCTTACAAAGTCCAGAGTATACAAATAAAGAACTACCTCAAAACGGGTTGTTTTGGTTCGTTCAAAATGAACCTGCTTTATTTAGCGAACTTGGTGAGCGAGTTCCTAAAGGTTCCTATCAAATATTAGGAATTACAGGACCAACGATATTAGTCATTCCAGAATATAATGTCGTCGTTGCTAAAATGTACAATAAAAGATACAACTATGGTGGGGATAATTATTTATATTATTTACGTGAATTTAGCAATTTAGTCGCTGATACATTTAGTAGCAGTAAAAATAATATGGTTAGGGTATAACTACTCCTATAATAAAAAGGAGTGAACTTTAATGAAAAATGAAGTGAATAAAAATAAAAAGCAAAATATAAAGGATGTAAACACAGAACAAAACGCGATTTATAGCGATCCGAAAGATGCAGCTAATATGCAAACTGTACCGCAGCCGAAAGACTTTGAGGAAATTGAATATTAATTTTCTCTCCGACTTATTTATGAAAGAAAAATACGTCTTAAGTCTCATCACTTTCAGCAAATTATTTGATAACATATATACATAAGCATTCGAAAATGTCTTATCTTAACAAAGCTTTCTTTAAATGCTGTATATAACCTACAAAAAGGCACTTCTTGATGAAGTGTCTTTTTGTGTAAGCTAACTCAATTTCCATTTTCCGTACAGTATCTTGCAATTTATCATGGATATACTAACTGTGAAAATTCATGTCATGATAAAAGAAGGGGACAGTTAGCATGAAACAAACATCTATAAATCCATTGCTAATTGTTCTAGGTACAATCATTGTTCAAATTGGCCTAGGAACAATTTACACATGGAGTTTATTTAATCAACCCCTTGTAAGTAAGTTTGGATGGAATCTCAATTCAGTCGCGATCACGTTCTCAATTACGAGTTTTTCTTTATCATTCTCAACTCTATTTGCAGGAAAGCTACAACAAAAATTTGGACTTCGTAAACTTATCGCTACTGCAGGAATTGTTTTAGGACTCGGTTTAATACTTAGTTCACAAGTTTCCTCATTACCATTACTTTATTTATTAGCCGGTGTTGTCGTTGGATACGCTGATGGAACAGCATATATTACATCACTATCTAATTTAATTAAATGGTTTCCAAACCGTAAAGGGCTTATTTCTGGTATATCTGTTTCAGCATATGGAATGGGAAGCTTAATTTTTAGATATGTAAACGGAAATCTTATCGATAGTCTTGGTGTATCACAAGCATTTTTATATTGGGGTATTATCGTCTTACTTTTAGTATTAATCGGATCGTTCTTCTTACGTGAAGCAATTGTAAGTAACACTACGGCTGAAACATTACACAATGACTATACTCCGCGTGAAATGATGCGCACTAAACAAGTATATTTCTTGTTTTTTATGCTATTCACTTCCTGTATGGGTGGTTTATATTTAATCGGTATGGTAAAAGACATTGGGGTGCAGCTCGTTGGTCTTAGTACAGCGACGGCCGCTAATGCCGTCGCAATGATTGCAATCTTTAATACAATAGGTAGAATTATTCTTGGAACGTTATCAGATAAAATAGGTCGATTAAAAATCGTCTCGGCTACATTTATTATTATTGGATTATCCGTCTTCACTTTAAGTTTTATTCCACTAAATTACGGGATTTATTTTGCTTGTGTAGCAAGTGTCGCCTTTTGCTTTGGTGGTAATATCACTATATTCCCAGCCATTGTCGGGGATTTCTTCGGATTAAAAAACCATAGTACAAACTACGGGATTGTTTACCAAGGTTTCGGATTTGGTGCACTTGCAGGATCATTCATTGGAGCACTACTTGGAGGGTTTCAACCAACCTTCATTACAATCGGTGTTTTAAGTATTATATCATTCGTTATCTCTATATTAATTCGCCCTCCAAATGCAGAAAAGAAGAAGGAAATAAAACAGTTAAATCGAAAAATAGCTTAATGCTAAGAAAGAGTCCTTATGCTAGGGCTCTTTTTCATTACAGCATAATGTATAAACAATGGATGCCATTCAAAAAATCTAATTCGTTTCGTATTAGTTATTTACTCAAATTACTTTTTATGAATCCAAGCAATTTAATGATAGAATAAAATAAAGACAGAAAATTCTCACCATTCAAGGGGGTTACATATGAAAAAAGTAAATGTTACATACGCACTTCTATATGATGAAACTCATGAAAAGCTATTAATGGTTAAAAACAAAGGGGAAAATGGTTCTTATTACACTTTACCAGGTGGAGCAGTTAAATTCGGGGAAACGTTAGAAGAGGCAGCAATTCGTGAAGTGAAAGAAGAAACAGGGCTAGATATATCCGTAAAAGGGGTTTGTTCCATTAGTGAAGCCTTTTTTGAGGAGAGAGGACATCATGCAATCTTCTTTAATTTTTTAGGAGAAATAATCGGAGGGGAAATCTGTATATCACGGCCAAAAGAGATTGAGGAGATTACCTGGATGGAATTAGATTCAGCAGAACCTTATTTACGTATACCAGAACACTTAAAAAGCCTTTTACAAAAGAAAGAAACAGTTCCTTATATTTTTAATGGAACTATTATTCATCAATCTTCATAAAGATAGTATTTCATTTAAGGCGGGGGAAAAATGGAGTTTATCGTTAATCACAAACAATTTACACAAGCTCTTTCAGAAGTAAGTAAAGCTATCTCAACAAAAACTTTAATTCCTATATTATCCGGAATAAAGATAACAGCAGATCAATCTGGAATTACTTTAATCGCAAGTAATTCGAATATTTTCATTGAAAAATTTATACCTATTTCAATTGAAGACGAACAAATTACAACTATTTTAAAAGCAGGGAGTATTGTTGTACCAGCAAAGTATTTCATTGAAATTATTAAGAAAATGCCAAGTGAGATTTTAATAAAAAGTATGAATGAGCAGTTGATTACAATTCAATCAGATGAAATTACTTTAAACTTAAATGGACTCTCGGCAAATGAATTTCCTAATGTACCATTTTTAGACGCACATACAGAAATACAAGTAGAAACGGAACAGCTGATTGAGGTATTCAAACAAACTGTCTTTGCAACTGCTAAAAATGAATCTAGACCAGTTCTTACTGGCGTACATTTCGTTATTGATCATAACAAATTAATTTGTGCTGCTACTGATTCGCACAGACTGGCTTTACGTGAAATACCCATTTCTTCACATGCGAAATTAAATTGCATTGTACCAAATTCGACTATTAGTGAACTACTAAAATTAATGAACAGTAATTCAAATTTAGTATACATATATCTTTCAGAGAGTCACATTATTTTTAAATTCAGTACAATTACGTTGTATTCAAGGCTTATTGAAGGAAAATATCCTAATATATCCGTCCTAATTCCAAATGAATCCCAAACGGTTATTAATATAGATAGAAAAAAGATTTTACAAGGTGTAGATCGGTCAAGTTTATTGGCTAGTGAATGGGCAAACAACAACGTTAACTTAGAAATCATCGACGAATGCACGATACAAATCTCTTCTAACGCTTCTCAGATTGGTAAAATATCTGAGACACAACAAATAGATGCTATTCACGGCGAAAAGCAATTAAATATATCTTTCGATGGACGATATATGGTCGATACTTTAAAAGCAATAAAAGAAGATAGAGTTACTTTAAGTTTTGGCGGTTCCATGAGACCGATATTAATTGAAGCAGGTGAACAATCTGCAGCAGTATATTTAATATCGCCTGTTAGAACTTATTAAGAACAAAGGAAGGAATTAAATTATGTACAAGCACACTTTATGTTTTATAAAAAGAAATGAAGAAATACTTATGCTAAATAGAGAATATGATCCTGTAAAAGGATTATGGAACGGTGTAGGAGGGAAGATAGAAAAAGGAGAAACACCGTTAGAAAATGCAATTCGTGAAATAAAAGAAGAAACAAATATAGATGTTGAACAAAATCAAATTCAATTTAAAGGCATTATTAAATGGGAGGATTCCTCATATTCTGGTGGCATGTATGTCTATTTAGTAGAGCTACTTAATGAATTTACATATCACACTCCAAAAAAAGTCTCAGAAGGAATTCTAGATTGGAAAGAGGTATCTTGGATTCTAAGTGACTATAATTACGGCGTAGGAGAGGTGATACCTAAATTTTTAACTGAAGTACTTTATAATGAATTAATATTAGAGCACTCTTTCGTTTTATCAAATCATAAATTAGTAGAATATAAGAATAAAGAATTAGCTCAGCAGAACAGCCCAATAGATTCAATACATAAATGAGTGTAAGCAGTAACAGAAAATAGCTAATGTAGTCGAAGTGAAACTAAAGATAAAATTTAACGTGAGGGAGAGTATTTTAAATAGCGGGAAAGCAAATATAGTAAAGTAGTAATTAGGGGAGATTAGTATGTAATAGAAGGAGGAGCTCATGAAAAAAGGAAATCACTTATTTTGGATATATATAACTAGTGTTACTATTATAATACCCTTAATTATTTACTTAGCATTGGCAACCTCTAGCAAAAAAGATACTCTTACTCAAGTGAAAAAATCCCCCAATATCCCATCTGCTATTCAAGATTCAAACGATATAGAAGACCCTACAGGATATTGGACAACAGAAAAGATGAAAAATGCAATTCCAGTAGATAAAACAAAAAATTTTAATAGATGAGTCATAAATGAATAAAAAGCGAACCATCAATATTAAATCGGTTCGCTTTTTATTATAATTATACTTCTCGCCACCAAGCTGACGTAGGATATTCTCTAGATTTTAACGTAATAGCTTCACCAATTTGTGGCGTTGCAATATTAACCCCTAAACGATTTGCTTCTTTCGTAACACGTTCAATAGGATCACTCCATTCATGTAATGCTAGCGTAAAAGCACCCCAATGAATAGGAACAAGCAATTCTCCTTTAACGTCAATATGAGCTTGTACTGTTTCTTCTGGCAACATATGAATAGCAGACCATCTCGTATCGTACTGCCCGCATTCCATTAAAGTAAGATCGAATGGACCATATTTCTCACCAATTTCCTTAAAGTGAGGCGCATAACCGCTATCACCGCTAAAGAAAACTTTAGTTTCTTGACCAAGAATAAGCCATGAACACCATAAAGAACGATCTTTATCTGTCATACTTCGTCCAGAGAAATGCCTTGCAGGAGCGCAAACTAACTTAATATTATCAAACGTAATTTCCTCCCACCAATTATGTTCACTAATTTTACTAGGTGAAATACCCCATTTAATAAGATATTGCGCAACTCCCGTTGGTACATAAAAGTGCTTTGCGCGATCTTTTAACTGCATAATACTCTTGTAATTTAAATGGTCATAGTGATTATGAGAAATGATAATCGCATCAATTTCTTGAAGTTCATCATGTTCTAAAGAAAAAGCACCACTATACCGCTTACTATTAAACACAGGAAATGGGGAAGAGGCATCTCCAAACATAGGGTCTAATAACAATTTTTTACCTTCTATTTTCAAAAGAGAAGCAGAGTGCCCAAACCATGTCACACTCTCTAAAGACTCATTATTTTTATTCGATAAAACAATAGGTAAATTCTTTACAGGACGCAGCTTTGTTTTCATTTTAAAGTAATCAGTCATTAAACCAATAATATCTTTCGGATTAAAACTTACATCAGTCGGAATTTGATTCATATATTTCTTTTTCATTAGTTCTCCTTTTTACGTTTAACAATATACGTATGTTGTTATTGTAGCTAATTGTAGTTTAAACTATATCATTTTACCTTTCATCTTAAATGCAGTACATTTCATAAATTCTTCAAATTTATTATTTATATATAAAAAATAGAATTCATTTAGCAGCAGCTAAAACTAATATTATGTATTTGTGAATTGTTTTGTTTAAGTAAATTCTTTCTTATAAACAACAAAGACCGTATGTTTCTTTATATGTTATAGAAGCAGATAGGTAACTAATTATCCACAGGAAGGAGAGTCTATAAATGCTTGAAGAAAGAAAAAAGAAGTCTAAATATAAACTATTAAATAGCAATAACCAAATATAGAATTCTAGATAACCTTAGTATAGGTATTAACATAGCTATACTAAGGTTTTTTATTTGAAATCATTAAAGGATACTTATTTTTATTTATAGAACATAGTAAATACATAGATTTTACAATTAAATTACTAAAAAAGAAGGGATTTTAAAATGCTTGCTAATTATCCTCCGGAGAAAATACTTAAAACAACTTATGAGACAAAAATGATTTCATAAGTTGACAATTATCCAACTTTAAAAATAAGCGGAACAAACCTTCAATATTTACTTGTAATGCTCCATCATGGAATTGAGTCAAATACTATAAAAACGAAGCTAAATTGGACTAACGAGGAATTCGAAAAACAAATGCACGCATTAGAACTAGAGGGTTTATTGAATAAGACAGAAGGGAGTTACTATCCAACATGTATGGTTATAACAGCTAATGAAGGAGAAAAACTGTATAACCTATGTGAGCCTCTAATTAAAACTGCACTTAACATAATTGAAAAGTATTCTAATCAAATTGATGCTATGTCTAAAAGAATCGAGACATTTAATTATTTATCTAAAGAATCGTATAGTCTTTTACTTTATAGCGGTGTGTTATTAGATTCTGGACAAATAATTAACATTGAAGAAAGCTATTTAGAAACAGAACGGCCTTTGGGAAACAATAAAAGATATTATTATGCGATTCTAGAACAAGAACAAACAGACAAAGAGTCCTTTGGAATGTATGGTAATACGTATTTGGATTTAGGGGAAGTTCAAATTGGCCTTTTTAGAAACACACGATATACAACTTTGAATTTAATAACTGCGAATAAGGAAACGTTTGAAGAATATTTTCACGATGCTATTATCGATATTAATTATACGAAAAAGCAATTAGTTGAAAATTTTGCAGCAGTAGCTAGACAAGTAGACTTAAATTCAAATGTATTATACGAAAAATTAGGCTTATATAAAAATTCACAACCTGTTATCCCAGTGTTTACAGCCGTAGATTTATCTATACTTAACGAAATCGCGAACACGATCAGTGCAGATTTGATTTTATTATGTAAAGAAAATGAGAAGCCTTTAAAAGAATACTTTGCAAGCAGCAGATACTCAAAAGAAATAACTTACGAAGAATTTTTTATTTGGTGGTATCACTTTTTCTATACAAAGGTAACTGAAGAATTAATATAAAAAGGCGTAATTATAACAAGCGCTCAAAAAAATCAAACGTACATAATCTATTAAAAACTTTAAATTAAAATGACTAATATACTTTTGCATATGTAGCAGCTGAATGTTGTATAGACAATAATTAGTAAATAGAGGATAATCCGAAATCAAAACCTAATATAAAGAAAATAAGATATTAAAAGGAGAGAAGAGCCATGCAAAAGAAATTTATCAATCCGGAAACTATGCCAGCAACTTTTGGATACTCACATGTAGTTGAAGTTAGTAACGCCAAACGAACAATTTACATATCAGGACAAGTAGCAATTAATACTGACGGTCAAATAGTTGGAATTGATGATTTAGCTACACAAACACGACAAGTATTTGAAAATATTAAAATCGCATTAAAAACTTCAGACTTAAATTTTAATGATGTAGTAAAATTAACATTTTTCTTGATGGACATTTCTCAAATGGCCATTGTTAGAGATATTCGAGATCAATATATCAACACAAACAATCCACCAGCAAGTTCAGCTGTAGAAGTTAACAAATTGATTAACAATAAATTATTAATCGAAATTGAAGCAATTGCTGTAGCAAACTAATTTTAAAAACTTATTCTTAATCATATCAACGCAATTCGTTCACTTTAAATGAATTGCGTTTTTTATTAACTAAAATATAAATTATACACGGAAACATTCTTATCAATAACACAACATAAATAACTCAAAAAAAACAAATAACCACACAATCTACAACACATTATGAACCCAATTAAAAAGGGGAGACTAATAACCGCAACTAGCATGTAATAAGTTTATTACTTTTTACTAGTTAACATAATATATATTATACAAAGTTGTATAGAGTAAGTGTTTATCTGTATCAAAAACCAAGTAAACTATACTTAATGAGATGAAACGGGATTTTTAATGAGATTCACATAAAATCTTATCTAAATGAATTTCTACAGTTTTTATCGTTTATTTTGCTATAAATTAATCACAGCAAATCTTAATCGATTGATTATCGTTTAACGAGCCAAAAATAATTTTGATTAGCACGGAATTTTTTTATGCGAAATAAATTTTTCTATACAAATGATAAATTTCATTTTATGTTTTGCTTTATAGATTTATTGCTAATTACATATGTTTTATTATTTTATATTTTTGTTGTTATTTCTTTTATTTACGCTTGACTTTCATTGTATTCTTCATTCTAGTTAACATAACGTTTATTTTTAACGCAAAAGAAATCCTCCTCACCTTCAGGAAGATTTCTTTTGCTAGCTAGTAATCCATTTATCTATTTTTAGTAACAATCCCAATTGTAAATAACATTGGAAAAATCTAGGTTTAACAAATCTTCCTTACGTGTAAAGAAATTAGCAACACCAGAATCTCCCCACATAATATTTAATGAATCATCTGTATCGATTTGTAACAATAATATATCGTGTTGTTGGTATTTTTCTTCCCATTCCCTCGGATCTGTCTGTGTGAAAAATGGATAACCGCCAATTTTATGCCCTTGATCTTCGTATAGATCATCATACAGTTCGCCTAATTTTGTTTTATTTTCTTCATCAACAATTTCTTCCCAATCAATGTTTTCCTTAAAAATTTTTTCAAATCGATAATCTCTTGATGTTACTGGTTGATAATCCAATTCAAACTTTAGTTTAGCTGCTTCAGGTATGATAAAATGCTCTAAATCTAAAGTGTTTAAATAACTAAAATCAGTAATAACCTTAGTTAAATCTTCCGTTATTGTAGAATGATAAATAATTCGAAAGTCTTTTTGGCTAGTTGGATGGTCAAAATCTATTCCAAAAAGTTCATCATCAGCACTTACGAAAAATTGTAATAGTCCCTTTTGGGGCATAGTGTCAATATGCGGCATTTCTTCAAAGTTTAACTGCGCAAGTAGCATCATAGGTTGTCCGTTCGAGTCTTTAGGATGCTCTTGATTTATAGGTACATACGGATAGCCACCAAACTTACTTTCAAAAAGAGTTGTTTCTGCTTGCGTTCCAGACACTTTAATATACGGTTTCACACTTTCTTCTAAAATACTTCGATACTGCTCTAGTTCTTTCGGTAATTGAAGCTGATACGTATTCTTCATTTCTTCTGCCTCCCTTTAAAGATAAATAATAAATGCCTACCTCAATTATATTGCAAAAGATGGTTTCATTAAAAAAAGCTAAAAATCCGTTTTAACCCTCATTTTTTGCGCACTTGGCGGACAAAGTAAATTATGTTCTGAGACCTTTTTATTAATAGTTGTAATTAACATAGCTGCTTCTGCATTATCCGTTAGTTCTTTTAAATTTTCTTTTAGATGATCTATTTCCTTTGAAAGTTCAATCCACCTAGGCAAAACATGATTATTTTTCAAAGTTCTATAAAGTTGCTTGTCAGGATTATACGAAAGATCTTTATCAAGATTAAGAGGTTTCCCTTTCCCAGGTAAATCATTAAACGCTCCTGTCTTTTCTGCCTGTTTAACGATAGAACTAATATGATCCTCATACGTGAACGACCAAACTTTTTCATCTTTAACTAAAATTTCTTGTTTTTTAAGTTTTTTATCTAGCTCATCTTGATTCATAGATTCTCTCTCCTTTTTATTTTATAGTGTGGTTTTTGTATGTTTTAATGCTCTCAATCCATCAAATAACTTTTCTCGCCACCAAACACTGTCATGACCGCCTCGAAACTCTTCATAAGTCATTTGGTATCCCTTATCTTTTAAAGCTCTATATAAGCGCTTATTAGCCGTTAAAAGGGGTTCATTTTCAAGTTGTCCTACTGCCAAATAAAAATGAGGTTGAGACGTATCGGGATTTACAGATGTAATTTGATTTTCAATCCACGGAATTTTATTTTCAAAGCCATCCTTTTTCCAATGTACGGATCCAGACATTGACAACACATTCCCGAAAATATGTGGATTTTGAAGAGCTGCATAAAAAGCTGCTAAGCCACCGAGACTGAAACCGGCAATTGTTGTATTCCTCTCTTCTTGATATACGTGATACTTAGCTTGAATCCACGGAAGTAATTCCTCCGTTAAAAATGTATTCATTTTATCGTTATAGGTTAGCTCTTCTAGCCGATCAACAGGATCTATAGCAACAGCTATACAAGACGGAATTTCTTTTTTATAAATTAAATAATTGAGTGTTCTTGTGATTGAAAGGTCTTTAATAAAAGAATTCCCATCAAATACAATGAGAAGTTCATGAAGGTGTGAAGTTTGAGAATAATTATGAGGAGTATAAATATGAATCTTACGTGTATTATTTAAAGTTGAACTATAGAAAGAATATGTTTCAATTTCTCCAGATGGATAATGATTAGAAGGAAATCGACTATCATACGGCACTTTCATATCTATTTCTAACACGGATGCTTTATTGGCATCTTCTCCAAATACATTTCCATTAAATCGGTCTAGTCGGTACTGCTCACTACGCTTTATCCAATCATTTTCGAAAAAATCATTTACTGAAAAATAGTAAGTTGAAATAAAACGCTTATCCGTTCTAAACGTTCGATACCAAATATCTGTATGTAACAACCGTTGCAATTGATTTACAGACAGATCCCAACCAGGAAAACTACCGAATACATAAACGTTTTCAGTTTTTCGGTCCCCTAACCATATATACGTTATAAGCTTATACCGATTATCTACTGGACACTGTTCTATTAATGGCGTATTATTTGACTTTATTTCATGCAAAAAAGTATAAAAAGCTTTCTCGTTTCCGTTTTTTAATTGATTATTAAGTTCCTCTAACTTTGGACTAATTATTGAAGTCATCCATCTTCCTCCTTTGTATTTCTTTTCACTAGATTGCTTTTATAAAATTTAGGATTAGGATGTTATGTATTTAGATGAGTTATTTATTAGAAAGTTTATCAATTGCCTGAATAGAAAGCTCCAACGCTTTTATCCGTCTTGTTAAAAGCGTTCTTTGAGGACTACCATCTTTAGACTTATCATAGGCTCTCTCAATTGATGGGAGCAAACCAGCAAGGACATTACGAGCTTCTGCCAACTCTTCTTGGCTATACCGATGACTTTCTTGATTCCACACGTTCTCTAACACTGCTAGCCCTATGCAAACGGCTTTAAGCCTTTTTTTTACTAAGGTAGTATTTGCTCCTTTTTGAGTCATCTGTGAAAAAGCATTTTCAAGTTTACGAATTGTCGATTGTAAAGATTTTATTGATTCCAATTTATCTATCTTTGACACGTTTTCCATGTTAGTGCTGTCCCTTCTGCGTTTCTAATTTATTTTGTTTAATGTTTGATAAAATCGTTAAGAACTTGATTTTACTCGAAATATTTTAACATAAATAACTATATTCAAGTTGGACAATAACTTAAAGGAAAACGGCTACTAAACTTATTCTCTCTCCCTTATATCATTCTATATGTACTTCTTTCTTCTCATTAGAATTCCTATATAAACAAGTTGATAATATTGTATATTTTATGAACTAAAAAAACGCACAAGCTATATTTAACCTGTGCGTCTTCGTCTTTATTCAGTAAGATAGTAAAGTAATAGTTTCCGGGACTTCTCATAATTCATAAAATCTCTATGCAAAATAGGATACTTCACAATTTCTGTTTCTAGAAAACGATATTGTGGAAACCATTCAAAAAACGATTTTCTTAGCCACTGTATTTGCTGAAACGAAATATTCTTTTCTTTTTTATTTAGTACAGAATTTAAAGTTGCTGCTGTATGCATCCAATAATAATTTAAATCAGAACTTATGCAATCATCTTCTGTAAATATATTTTTATAATCTTTCCGTACTTTTAGAATGTCACAATTCGGAAATGGTTTATATAGAGGACTATGCATTTTCTGCAATTCATTAAAAATAACTTCTTTTCCTAATACCAACGTTCCACTCCTTTATTTCTCCATCCAATTCAATAAATTTTCATAATGATTATGAGCATCTTTATAGCCAAGATTATATAAATTAACGAGCTTTTCTTTATTTCTTTCTATTCCGCTTATAGGAAGCTGTGCGCTTGGCTGAATTACATAAAAATTATCTTTTTGTTCGTTGTGATTCATATAAGATACAGTTTCATTATAAAAACGATAATGTTCTACTAAATGCTCTGCGATTTTTGGATATCTTCTATATAAAATTTTAGCTAGTCCAGAAAATTTATTACGCTGCTTCTCGTATCCTTCTGGCTTTGTCATTATAACAACGTTTTTTAAATAACCATCATTTTGCGCTTTAAAAACTGGAATAGGATCTATAATCCCTCCATCTAACAATTTTCGATTATCATATTCTACAGCAGGTGCTATAAACGGCACAGAGCTTGATGCACGAATAATTTTTAAAATATCATTTCCATGTTCTGTTTTATTATAATAAACTGCCTGTCCTGATTCGCAATCAGTCGTTCCGATTACAAACTGTTCATTTGAATTTAGGAAAGTTTGAAAATCAAACGGTACAATTTTGTTTGGTACTTCATCAAATAAAAAATCCATTCCAAATAATTCACGTTTTTGAATTAAGTTTCGATAAGATATATACCTGTGATTTGCTACTAGCTCTGTATTTACTTTCTTATTTCTTCCTTTTTGACGCGACAAATATGTTGCTCCCATACACGCTCCAGCGGATACACCGACTACATACGGAAAGAATAAGTCCCTTTCCATAAAATATTCGAGTACTCCTGCAGTATATAACCCTTTCATTCCGCCGCCTTCTAATACTAAACCGATATTTTTCATGCTATATCCCTCTGCTTCTGTTTTCTTAATTATATGTTAGCACAAGATTTTAGGATGAGGTTATATAAATTGGTTGCAATAATAACAAAAAACTATTGAAGCAATGTCATAATCTATTAGTCATTCGCATGGTACAATATAAGAAACTCATTCCACATATTATAAAGGAGGAATTTCATATGGGTTTATTTAGTGGTATTTTAGGAAATGCATCAAGTGCGAGTACAGAAAGCGTTGAACGTGATTTAGAAAAGATTATGCTAGATGATGAAAAAGTTGAGCATGCTTATAAATTAATTCGTGATTTAATCGTATTTACAAATCGTCGTCTTATTTTAGTAGATAAACAAGGAATATCAGGTAAAAAAACAGAGTATCATTCTATTCCTTATAAAAGCATTACACAATTTAGCATTGAAACAGCTGGGCATTTTGATTTAGATGCAGAGCTTAAAATTTGGGTATCTAGTATGGATGATCCAATTACAAAAGAATTTAAAGGTGACGATAGTATTTTAAGCATTCAAAAAGCGTTAGTAACATATACGACAAAATAACGTATTTTTGTATATTTATTCACTTTAAAAATTACTAACCCGAACTTTTTGGAAGAATATACATTAATTTTGTATTTTCAATCTTAAATAACATAAAAAGGTAAAGCATTTAAAATGTGCTTTACCTTTCTTTTTTATAATAAATTAAAGTTGCTTTATCATTTAATTTCTTTTTAAATTCCGCTCTTATATATCCCATCTTTTCGTATAGAAAACAATTTCGTTCTTCCTCTAAAATTGTAGCAAGCTCCCAAGTCGTTATTTCCGGAAACATCTCCTCGATTAAAATTAATACTTTTTGAGCAATTCCGTTCCCTTGATAGTTTGGGATAATAAACATCGGACTTATCCAAAATTTAGATGCCCCTTCTGCACGTGATATACATATCGCGCCGACAAGATTCGTATTTACGAAAATTTTATAAAATCCACCGTCCAGATTATTTATTCTTGAAATCGTTCTTTCAATACGTTCATTTGCCGGACTTGTTTCATAGTCCTTATACTTTTCTAATAATGAACTAAATGATTCTACTTGCATTTGAAATATAATCTCTGCATCAATTTCTGTCGCCTTCTCTAATGTTACCAATTTAAACGCTCTCTTAAAGAAGTAATATGAGCTGTATGATGACGACCATGCCATGCATATAGTCCAATTGCAGCAGCAAGTTTTGTTTCTCCTGATTCAGGATGATTAAATGTCTTTTCTAAATCTGCCGGTTCTAAAGAATATAATAAGTTAATCCATCTTTTATGTAATGAATCTAGCATTACAAGTGAAACATCTACTGGTAATTTCGAGTCAGGTAGCTCTGCCCATTTTTCTTCTTTGTACGGTTTAATAGTTGGATTCTTTTCTGTCAGTGCTAATTTAAAGCGTATGTAGCTATTCATATGACTATCAACAACATGATGAACAACTTGGCGAACAGTCCATCCACCGACGCGATACGGTGTATCTAACTGCTTCTGATCTAAATCTTTTATCGCTCTTGCTAGTTCATTAGGTAGATCCTCTATTTCTTGAATCCATTTATCAATTATTTCTTCTGTAATAGTTCCTACATAAGTAAATTGACCTATTGGATAACGTAAATCCTTCATGTACATGTCCCTCCCTATTATTTTTAACCCTTAGTAGTCCTCCAAATATAATGTACGAAATTTACGTTTTCCCCGTTTAAATCTACAGTAGTTGTCTCCGCTTCCTTTTCACGAGAAAATCCGTTCTTTTCTAATACAATTTGTGAAGCTATGTTATTTGTTGTTGTCATAGCATGTATTTCATTAATTTCATAGACTCTTGCTTGAGCCAAAATCAATTTTACAGATGATGCTGCAACTCCTTTTTTAGTAAACTTCTCTCCAACTCGGTAGCCTAACGACCCAATTCGTTTTTCCTTATCTACATCAACTAAATTGATACGTCCTACAATTTCTTTTTCTGTATTACGTATGAGATGAAAATAAGAAATCCCCTCAGTTTGTTCTTTTAATAGTTCGTCAAGTTGCTTTTGAAAGTATTCATACACGTAATAATTAGAGCCACGACTTGGTACCATTGCTTCAAAAAATGATTTGTTCGTTAGTTCAAAGTTAAATAAATCTTCAGCGTCTTGATTCTTTAATTGTTCTATGTATATTTTCATCCAGTTTACCCCTTCTTGATTTACTAACTGTTATACATTCTTTTTTAACCGATAATTTTCCTGCTATTTCTTTCGCATCAGTAATACAGCGAGCAGCACTTTCGGATGAAATAGGTGAAATGGACTACGAATTAAATTCATCACTCTTACTAATCGAATATAAACGTCAGAGTCACTTGCAGATAGTTGATATATTTGTTTCGTATACCATAGCTGAAATTTTTGTTTCGTAGTTAATTCTCTCTTTAGCTGAGGGTGTCGTGATATTTCAGTTGTTGTCATTTCCCAAGGAGTTTGTATGATGTTCGCAGCCTTCTTATAAAATTGTTGTGTAAATGTTTTATCGAGACCTTTTCTATCTTGTAGTAGTAATTGCAACTGGTAAGCTTCCATAGCCGCAACTGAAACTCCCTGACCGAAAACTGGATCAAAACGACATTGTGCATCACCGACTACTAACAACCCTTCTGGTAAATGATTAATTAAATCAAATCGCCGACGTACTTGATAAGGAATTTTGTATGTTTTGATATCTGAAATTGCCTCCGCTTTGTTTAGAAAATCTGTCACGTTAGGGATTGATAGATTTTCAGCGAAATCATAAAACTCATCATCTGTTTGTGGTGCTTTCTCATTTGCGTATCCGCTGAAAGTAACAAAATAACGATTATCCTCAATCGTTTGAATAAGTACACCATACGGATTGTCCGGGAAACTTGGAGACATTAGCATATTACAGCAGTCTAATTTCTCATTTTCTTTGAGTTTAAACATTTTAGTTGCGTAGAATAAATCGATACGCACTTTCTCTTCTTGCACTTCGATATTGTATTCACGTAACCACGCTATACTTTTTGAACCGAATCCACTCGCATCAACAACAATATCTGCTTGAATTTCTTCTTGCATGCCAGTCTCTAAACACTTAGCTTTTACTCCACATACTTTGTTAAGCTTTCCATCTACTAATAACCCTTCGACCAATGTGCCAAACTGAGTTGTAATATTTGAAATTTGATGTATTCGTTTTTGAATATGCCATTCAAGCAAAAGCCTACTTTGTTGAATCATATGCACTTCTCCTATGAATGGCTGTTTCCATAAACCAAATTGATGCCATTTTATATCACGAGTAAAGTTATTTACGATGCTGCCTGCTTCTATTAATTCATTAGTAATAGTAGGAAACAATTCCTCGATTGCATTTTCTCCGCCTTTTAATAACACATGAGGATGATTACTTTGTGGAACTCTTTTTCTCAAAGCTTTTCCATCCCATCTTTCGCCGACTTCTATAATGATTACTTCTTTAAAAGAAGTTGATAATGCTTTTGCTGCGAGTTTTCCTGCTATACTTCCGCCAATAACGATAGCCTTATTAAACATATTTTCCCCCTTAATGAAAAAAGATCCTGCCTTGTATGAATGAAACAGGATCTAAACGAAGAATTACTAAATTAAAACACATGAGTAAATTGCAACGTTAAAATTAAAATACCTAATCCCCATACGTAATACGCGAATACTTTTAAGGAGTGACGTTTTAAATATTGAATCATCCATGAAACAGCTATGTAACCAAAAAACGCTGCTGATAACGTGCCGACAATTAAAGATGTACTAGAAATAGATTCTGCTTTCACTTGATAAACATCTGCAAATTGCAAGATGATTGCTCCGACTATTGCTGGCGTAGATAATAAAAATGAAAAATATGCTGCTGTTTCACGGTCTAGTTTTCTCCATAAAGCAGCGACGATTGTCATACCAGAACGGGAAATTGCCGGAAAAATAGCAGCCGCTTGAAATGAACCGATGATAAATGCATCTTTATATGTAATGTCATCCATTTTTTTACGACCATTTTTTTGTTTATCGGCCATGTAGAGAAAGAAACCTGTCACTAAAAACTCCCATCCAATGGTAATACCTGTTTTTGAAATATCTTCAAAGAAGTCTTTAAATAACAATCCGATTACAACTGCAGGTATCGTCCCAACAATAAGTAATAACATTAGTTTTGAAAATGGATTTTTAATTAAGTATATAAATTCTTTTTTGTAATAAATAAACACTGCAAGCAAAGTCCCGATATGCAGCATCGTATCTAAAAATAATCCAGCTTCATCTAATTGAAACAAATGCCTTCCTAAATAAAGATGTCCTGTACTACTAATCGGCAAAAACTCTGTTAAACCTTGTATTATCCCTAATATAAAAGCTTCTAACCAATTCATGATGGTCCCCTTTCTCATTTGCTTGTACCAATATATGAAGGTTCAATTTTCGATATGAAAAAAACTATTTTTCTCTATGAATTTACTTTTATTTCATGGATATATATGTAAAAAGGAGTAAGGAGGGTTACTATGTGGCAACATACGAATTTCGGCAATGTATTACTGTGGGCAGGACCTATCCTTGTGTTTATAGGGTTATGTATGACAAATGTTATTTCAGATATTCCTTTTTTTGAAGGAAAACATAAAACGCTTGGAATTATAATTTTATTTATAGGGCTTTTCTGTTTAATTGCTGCTAATCATTTTAAAAAAGGAGAAAGAAATGAAGAATGAAACACAAAAAAACAATCCTAGTATATGTGCTAGGATTGTTTTTTTACTTATTTATAAAACACTTTATCAACGTTATATTTCGCTTTGTACTTATTAATGATGTATGTTTCGTAAATTTCTCTTTCAGTTGGATCTTCTACGATACATGCATCGATACGGTATACTTCATCACGATTATTTTTGATTGGTGAAACATTATCTTCAAAATGCTTTTTAATACGTTGTCTAATTTTACGAGCTTTACCTACGAAAAGAAGTTCGTCATTAATATTGTAAAACATAAAAATGCCGCCTTTATCTCTAGGGAACAAGTGGAAATCGATAAAACCGTTAATTGGAGTAATTAATGGCTCGTCTCCTTTAATAACTTGGTTACGTTCAGTAATTGAAACATCAGCTTCAGGAATATTAATTTTAATCAAGTTCATTCACGTCCTCTTTTATTATAAAGATAAATAATAGCATAAGTATGTAAGAAAAGCTATGTTAAGAGAGATATTTCATTTTATAATTCAAATATTATAGGTATATCATGTAAACTTTTTCTCCAAATCATATGATCGTTTGATTCGCCCCAATAATCCTTCAGCATATAACTAGGTTTTCCAAACTTTTTTGTCCATATACTTTGTGCTTTTTTGTATCCACTATCTAAACAGCATTCGGTGATTCCTCTGCTAAGTAATGTAAGATACATTGTATTTAGTAGTAAACTCCCTATACCTTTTCTTTGATACTCCGGAAGTATAAATACAGTTCCTATTTCATACAAATCCTTAAGTGCACCGTCTGTACAACTATTAATCAATGTACTTGCTGGACCGATTTCAATCGTTCCAATGATTTTATCGTTACTTGTATCTATTGCTAATAAAAAGTAACGACTTTCTCCATTACTATCAAAATCATTTTTCAAATATTGCTTTTTCGTGTTAAGTTCATTTTCTATGTCATCTAATAATTGGGATAACCCTTCATTTTTATATGTATTCGTAATAACTATACGGAAAAACAAGTATAGTTCATCTATATCATCCGAATTCGGCCTTCTAATTTCAACGTTATACATGGCTTACATCTCCAATCTTTGAAAATATATGAGAAAGTGTATTCGTTCAAAAAGATTTTATACAATTGTTAAGACCATACTTTATATACTCTATTCATTATTATTCTACACAGCTCTGCATAGATCCAGCAGTATAGAAAACTCAGTATAAATATTAATGTAATAACTTTTATATCCATAGTCGTATGAATAGTAGGACCAAGTACAGGAAAGCGGAATATATCGAGAATGATCATAATTCCTATAAGTAGACATATCGCTGAGAAGGAAATTACCCAAATCCTCCTCTTGAATTGTAAAAAGGATACTCCTAACGCTATACCTAATAATCCTGTAGTAAAGGGAAAGACAATTAGTTCACTTGGCTCAATAATGAATAATAGGAAAATAGTAAGAATGTAAGAAAGTACTCCCTCACGAATAGAATAACAAATAGCCAGAAAAATCGGTAGCGTCGCGAAAGGACTAATAAATAACCCGATTCCAGGGATTAAGTTCCCCGCAGATTGAAAAATAGCAGCAAATGAACCGAGTAATGCTGTAATGACTAACCTACTTGCAGGCGTCACCTTTCTTTTATGAACAAAATTCGCATCCTGCTCTATCATCCATTGATACCAATAGCTTCTAAAGCGATTCATCAAATTCCCCCCTAAAGAGACCTAATTCACCACTTTCTATTTTTATTCAAATACTTATTGGTTATGTTTTACTTTCTGCTTGTTAGGAATCACTATACAATAGATGTTTATCCATAGAAGGTTTTTTAAGAGGCGCTAAGTCGTGCGTTTGAAAAAGTATGAATTCCATATATTTTTAGACTAAGAGTTTATACCGTATCATGGAACAATTTCAAAAATAGTACCTTTGTTAAAATCCGTTACTTTCATAGATCCATAAACCCCTAAATATAATCTAGTTTGATCTCCGTTTGTTCCCAAGCTCATATAATAAGCTGCTTGAGAACCAAAATCATAATTGGTTTCAATAACATGAAAATCATTACGTTTCCCGTCTAGAGCTGCTCTAGTAAAAGCTAACACTCCCTTTACTGGAGATTGAAATTCTTCTTTCTTAGCAAGATCAGTAAACACGATACTACCAGTTAAACTAGGAATTGTAGTTCCCATATATGGTTGTACTCCTGTAAGTGAGGTTCCTCCAAACTTATCTGCTCTGGAATCTTTATGAAAATAACTAATTAGGGGCTGTATGCGCCTCACTGATGTTTCTATTGTTTCATTATAATAAGCCATTGTTCTCTCATCCAAAGTAGGATTCTCAGAACAGTGCCTTATAAAAGAAGTAGGAAATTCTCCTTCCCATCCTCGCCAACCAAAATTAATAAATCCATCTTGATTGGGAGTGGATCTCATTAAATGCGTTTGAACAAGTTCGGTAACCGGTATGGGTTTATAATGAACAAACGAAAAAATAGACTCTACAATATCCTGCCCGACATTTCCAGCATATTTGATATACTGATTATAAAACCTTTGAAATGAAATACCTGTTATATTCCGAACTCCTTTCGCAATTACGGTAAGTGTTTCTTGTATAGATAAAGGAAACTCATTAAAGCGTGTAACTACTGGAGGGTTATTTATGAATGTATTTTTACTTACATCAATTTCAATTATTTTACCCGCTATTTCTAAATCATCCTGGCTTAAATTAAATGGATCATAACCCGATCCACCATCTCCATTTGTAAAAACAAGTTTTCCACTCTCAGGTGAAAAATTTAAACTATTGACTCCGTTATGATTAAAAAAGGGCCTTCTTATGTTAAGTAATGTCCGTCGTTTTTGAGGTTGACTATGTGATTGTAAAATCCATTCCTCAACCGTATCAATATGATCATATTGAGTATCTCTATTTACCCACTTTAAGTTTAAAGTTTTCGGATCACACGGATTAGGTTTAAAAGGTTCAGAAAGGGCACCCGGACCTTGAGTGCCAGCTACTGAATAATGAAGGTAAAATAAACCGTTTTGATAAAATTGTGGATGAAACGCTAGTCCTAGCAATCCGCGTTCATCATAACCGCTACTAGAGACACCTTCTTCAAACGTGCCTAATTTGATAATTCGCGGGCGAATATCTAAAAAAGTCCTTATAACTCCGTCTCCTATGTAAAAGATTTCTCCTACCTGGGTGGCAATGAATAACCTTTCAATTGAGTCACCTGGTAGTATAGTTGTTTTCAAAACAGTAGGTAAATTGAACTTACTTGCAATGGGTCGTAAACTAACCTTAACTTTTGTCAACTTACTTTACACCCCTTTAATTGCCTTTTATTAAAAGAATATGATTAGAACGGTTCAATTAGTATCTAATTAGGGACTAGGGACTTGGATACTATTTCTGACTGCGCTACTTTTCCTGCTTCTCCATATAACTACGCATCCGTCGCATATATTCAGGTGCGTCCATTGGATTCCCTGCGATCATTTCAATTATACAGAGTCTTTTGGTACTTTCCTTTTCAGCATGGATTATAGCCTGATCAAGCTCTCCATAGGTCCGGACCGTAACGGTAAACGCGTTACCTCCAAAAGCTTCGGCCAGCTTGGTGTAAGACCATCGAGGGATTTGGTTGTACTTTTGATCCTCTGTTTTGACATTTAAATATCTCTCGATTGTATAACCATCGTTGTTCAAAACAAAGATTATGGGCTTGCAGCCGTAATAGAGCATAGAACTGATTTCCTGTGCCGTTAGCTGCAGGGCACCGTCACCTGTAAACACCAATACTCGGCGTTCCGGCGCGGCCATAATAGCACCAAACGCCGAAGGGATTGCGTAACCGATGGACTGCCATCCACCTTGTCCAATATATGTTACATTGTCCGGCAGTCTGACCTCTCCCATTCCATAATAAAACGTTCCGGTCTCGGCGATTACAATATCCCCATCTTTCAGCATGCGCTGAAAACGCGGATAATAGCCGTCCGCCAATAGAGGTCCGTCGACATTAGTTGTTAATTGATCGTAAGGAAATGAATTTTTTTCTGTCAAACCTTTGCCCGTATAACTCAATTTCTGAACGGCAAGTAGCATGTCGGCTGCAAGAACATTCAGATATTCCGCCTCAGCGATTTTAACTATATCTGGTTGAATATTGACAGTTATCAGCGGGTTCAGCTTTGCGGTAAAACTTGCGGTGTTTGTGTCCGCCCATACCATGCCAATCGCAATGATACAATCTGCATTCTCCACCGTACTTTGGACTTCAGTCCTCCCGAAAGAGCCTAGATACATTCCGATATAATTTGGGTGGGCCTCATCGAATCCTCCCTTCCCGTACATCATCGTTACAACAGGCACATTCATTGCATCGGCCAGTTGCCGAGTTGCTGTCTGAAGGCCGAAGCGCATAGTTTTCACATCCACCAAGATAACTGGTCGGTGGGCACGTTCCAAAAGCGGACGGACATGATTCACTGCAGCCTGAAGGGTATTCGGGTTGGATGCTGGACGTGGCGGTACTGGCTCTGCCCAGACTTTAATCGGCTTGGCCACTAAATCATTAGCCACAACCAGGTATACCGGCTTTTTCTTTTCCTTAGCAATGCGAATCGCAGTCTGAATTTCAATCTTGGCATTTTCTGGCGTAAGGACCGCGGTATATGCCGTAATCTGCTCATACACCTTGCGAAAAACGTCAAAATTCCCATCCATTAAGGTGTGATGCATCAGCTTATGCTCTTTTTGGTCCTTCTCAGGAGGCGCACCCACAATGTGTATAATTGGTACATGCTCGCTGTTGGCTCCCGCTATCGCATTGCATGCGCTGAGCTCCCCGACCCCAAATGTCGTAATAAGAGCCGATATTCCTTTGATTCTTGCATAGCCATCTGCAGCGTAGCCCGAGTTTAGTTCATTTCGTCCTTCTATAAAACGGATGCCGTTATAACACTCCAAAGTATCAAGAAGTGTAAAATTATAGTCCCCTGCGACACCAAAAATTTCGGTAATGCCCTCGAGTTTTAGGCAATCGAACAAATACTGGCCAACCGTTTTTTGAGCAGGTCCCCTTTGTAAACCAAAGTTGCCCGTATTAATCATGTTGTCCATCGCTTGCTCACTCCTTATCCATTTCTTTTCAATAGTACTACCCTTTTTGATAATGCCCTTTAATTAAATCGGTTATCCGTTATGCAACAATTAATGGGGAAGATTTTTGTACAACCATATATTACAACTACATTCTTCGTATTTTATATATCATCAATAAAGAGTTCAGAAAACCCATAAATAAAAAAACGAGTGCTGTGAAGAAACGCACTCATTGAAAGGAATTTACCATTCTCGACGATTATCGCGATCACAGTCACGATCATGATTACGTCTGCGACGGCATTCATTACAATCACAATCACAGTCACGGTCACGTCTACAACGACGGTCATCACAATCTCTATGTCTGCGTCTGCAGAACATTAAATCATCCCAAAATCTATCACAATCTCGGTCACGTCTGAAATTACCATTACATCCCATAAATATAATTACCTCCTCTTAACTCTTGGATTCATCATATTCTATGCTAAAAAACAAAAACAGCTTGTTTACTAGTCTATTTTCTGCATTTTAATGTAATAATATTATTATCTAATCTTTAAATTTCAAATAGAACCTTAAAAATGATAAAAACCCACGAAGAAAATGAATTTTCACCGTGGGTTTTAGTTATTTAAATGGACTTTCGGGACACCTAACTCAAGAAGCATCCGCACCTTCAAACTGACTATTATAAAGCGAAGCATAGAAACCATCAGCTTTTAATAACTCTTCATGATTACCTTGTTCTACAATATCCCCGTCTTTCATGACAAGGATTAAATCTGCATCACGTATTGTTGATAATCTATGAGCGATAATGAAGCTTGTTCTACCTTCCATAAGGTTTTCCATCGCTTTTTGAATCAGTACTTCTGTACGAGTATCAATGGAGCTTGTTGCTTCATCGAGTATTAATATTTTCGGATCCGCTAGAAGGGCGCGTGCAATTGTTAGTAGTTGCTTTTGTCCTTGGGATACGTTGCTTGCTTCTTCGTTTAGTTCCATTTGATATTTATTTGGTAATGTTTTTACGAAGCTGTGAACGTGAGCTGCTTTCGCTGCTTCAATTACTTCTTCGTCTGTAGCATCGAGTCTACCGTAACGTATATTTTCCATGATGGAGCCGTTAAATAGCCAAGTGTCTTGCAGTACCATACCAAACATGTTGCGTAGGTCTTCTCGCGTGAAGTCTTTTATATCGTGACCGTCGATACATATTGCACCGCTATTTATGTCATAGAAACGCATTAACAGTTTTACAATCGTTGTTTTACCAGCTCCGGTTGGTCCGACGATTGCTACTTTTTGTCCAGGTTTAATGTTAGATGAGAAATTATTGATGATGATCTTATCTGGATTGTATCCAAATTGAACATCTTGGAAGGTAACTTCTCCTTGAACTTTTTGCAGCTTCACTGGATTTTCTGCTTCTGGCACTTCCTCTTCTTCTTCTAAAAATTCGAAGACTCTTTCTGCAGCAGCTGCAGTGGATTGAAGTACGTTCGCGATTTGCGCTACTTGAGCGATTGGTTGCGTAAAGCTTCTAACATATTGCACAAAGGCTAAAATGTCTCCAACTGCGATGGTTCTCTTTACCGCAAGCCATCCGCCTAAAATAGATACAGCGACGTAACCGATATTACCGATAAATGTCATAATCGGCATCATCATTCCAGATAAAAATTGAGATTTCCATGCGGAGTGATAAAGGGTATCATTTACCTTTTCGAATTTTTTTACTTCTTCTTCTTCTTTGTTAAAGGCTTTTACGATATTGTGACCACTATAAATTTCTTCGACCTGACCGTTTACGTGTCCTAAATATTCTTGCTGGGATTTGAAGTATTTTTGTGATCGTTTTACGACTGCCATGATGAGAATCATCGATACTGGCAATATTAAAAGCGCCACTAATGTCATTTGCCAGCTGATGGATAACATCATGATAAGTACACCGATGATTGTAATAACGGATGTGATGATTTGCGACATACTTTGGTTTAACGTTTGGCTCACCGTATCTATGTCATTTGTAATTCTCGATAATACTTCGCCGTGCGTTGTTTTATCAAAGTAATTCAGCGGCATACGATTAATTTTTTCGTCGATTTCTTTTCTGAAGTTATAAGATACTTTTTGAGCTACTCCAGAAATAATGTACCCCTGGATAATACCAAACACAGTGCTCAGTATATATAATCCAAGAAGTAAAATAACAATGTTTCCGATATAGGTAAAGTCAATGGCCGCACCGGGTGCTCCTGATACTTTGCTTACGAGTCCTTCGAAAAGTTTTGTTGTCGCATTTCCTAAAATTTTTGGACCAACGATTGTAAAGGCTGCACTACCGATTGCGAAAAGGATAACGACTAAGATTGATAATTTATAGGGCTTCAAGTATTGAAGGAGTTTATTCATCGTTCCTTTGAAGTTTTTTGCCTTCTCAATCTTTCTCATGCCGCCGCCCATAGGACCGCCACCGCCAGGACCAGGACCGCCTTGTTTTCTATTTTCTATTTTTTTATCACTCATGATGACAACTCCTCTCTTGAAAGTTGTGATAAAGCAATTTGCTTATAAACTTCACAGTTTTCCATAAGCTCTTCATGAGTACCAGTTCCAACTATTTTTCCTTCGTCAAGTACAATGATCTTATCGGCATTCATGATTGTGCTGATTCTTTGGGCAATAAGTAAAACAGTACTTCCTGTAATCTCATTGTTTAAAGCTCTGCGCAATGCTGCGTCTGTCTTAAAGTCAAGAGCTGAGAAACTATCATCGAATATGAAGATTTCCGATTTTTTCGTAAGAGCACGTGCAATAGAAAGTCTTTGTTTTTGACCACCGGAAACATTCGTACCACCTTGTGATATTTCTGTACGGAAGCTTTCAGGTTTTTCGTTAATAAACTCCATAGCTTGCGCGATTTCTGCCGCTTTTGCGAGTTCTTCTTCAGTTGCTTCTTTCTTACCGTATTTCAAATTACTCTCGATTGTACCTGAGAATAGAACTCCTTTTTGCGGTACATAACCAATTTTCTCTCTTAATTCCTTCTGAGATACTTCTCTAATATCCGTGCCATCTATTAATATTTGGCCGCTTGTGACATCGTAAAAGCGTGGAATTAAGTTGATTAATGTTGATTTACCACTACCTGTACTTCCGATGAAAGCTGTCGTTTCACCAGGTTTTGCAGTAAAGGTGATATTGGAAAGCACATCTTCTTCTGCACCTGGGTATCTAAAGCCAACATTTTTAAATTCAACGTAACCTTTCTTGTCTGAAGCAAATGTTTTCGGCTCTTTTACATCACTAATGGTAATGTCAGTATCTAAAACTTCTGCGATACGTTGTGCGGAAACTGAAGCACGCGGAACCATAATAGATACCATTGAAATCATTAAGAAGGCCATGATGATTTGCATTGTATATTGCATAAATGCCATTAAATCACCAACTTGCATATGTCCCATATCCACTTGGTGTGATCCAACCCAAATAATAAGTACAGTAACGGCATTCATGATAAACATCATCATTGGCATCATAAATGACATTAAACGGCTTACAAATAAATTTGTGTTTGTTAAATCTTGATTTCCTTTTTCAAATTTCTTTTCTTCATGTTTTTGATTATTAAAAGCACGAATAACGAGCATACCTGTTAAAGATTCACGAGTGATTAAGTTAATTTTATCTACTAACTTTTGGATACGCTTAAACCTAGGAATCGCGATGCTAAATAAACCAATGACTAAGCTTAAAATCGCGATTACCGCAACTGCGATAATCCATCCCATTGAAAGATCTGTAGTAAGTACTTTAATAATGCCGCCGATACCTAAAATTGGTGCATAGAATACAATGCGAAGCATCATAACCATAAGTGTTTGAACTTGCTGGATATCATTTGTACTTCTTGTAATTAGAGATGCAGTGGAAAACTTATCAAACTCCGCATTCGAGAAGTTTGTAACTTTCCGGAATACTTTCTTTCTAAGGTCTCTGCCGAGTCCAGCAGCTACTTTTGCAGCAAGTAAACTCACGATAACGGTAGCTGCCATACTTACTAAGGATAAAAGCAGCATTTTCCCGCCGGAAGTAAGAATGAAATTAGATTGAAGCTTATCTATATTGATACCGATCTTTTTATACTCATTCTCAATGAATGAAACGGCTGATTGTGTTACCATGCTGCCTGACATATTCTTAAACTTTTCATCTGCCTTTTCTTTCATTGCATTGATTTGATCTTGAGGAAGTTTCGCAATGATTGCAAAAGGATCTGTATTTGGCGGAAGCTTCGCTGGTGTTTTGTTGTCACCCGTCGCAGCAGGAGGGAAAGCAGATGCGCCTCCTTTTTCAATTCCTTGTGTAATTAACATTGGTTTCCCAAAGATATTGTTAAGTTCGTTAATTATATTTTTATCTTCTGTATGTAGCTTATAAAGCGGCTCTTTATCAAGCTGTGGATAATCTTTTAAGTCATTTTTTAGTTCACTTTGAGAGAGGTTGTTCTTATCTAAAAGCGCATAGTTGTCAGCTACTTGTTTCTTCTCATTTTCATTCATAAAGAGCATAAGTTTATCCATTTCACTTTTACGAATAACCTCAGGTACTGCATTTTCTACACCTTTTTGTTGAATCCCTACATTGACAATGTTAGACATATAGTCTGGCAGTGATAGATCACATACTGCCTGCACAGTTAAAAGACATACAACTGCAATGATGGAAGTAACAAATGGTTTTAAATGTTTAATGATCTTTAACATTTAATTCATCTCTCCATTTTCCTTATCTAATTTTTTTAGTTTTTACTCCGTTTCTCTCCTTTATTCTTCGTATTCTCAGTAATTCATTCTAGCAGCTCTTTACGCATTTTCGACCACAGATTAATTTTATGACTATATGAAGATATAATGCAACTTTTAGAGAGAATAGACTTACCTTTGATCAAACATGTTTATAAACCAACATAACGTACAGGAAATCGGCTTTTCTCTTGTCGAAATTTACTTAGCATACAGTGGTCATATATTTTCAAGAATAACGGAAGAATATATAGAAAATGCTACATAAATGTGAAGTTTGATCAACTTAGGGGGGACAACCTTGTTCAATCAGATAGTAAAAGCTGTACCCAATTTATTTACGATTGGAAATTTATTGTGCGGTGTTTTTTCAATTACCATGAATATGAGTGACTATTTGGAAGTAGCCTCCATTTTTATTTTCTTTTCAGCTGTTTTAGATCTCCTTGATGGAAGAATTGCGAGAAAATTAAAAGTGAACAGTGAGTTTGGTGTACAATTGGATTCCTTAGCTGATATTGTTAGTTTCGGAGTTGCGCCTGCACTTCTATTTCATTCGATAGCAACACCATCTATTTTAACTTCTTTGGCATTTATCCTTTTCCCAACGATGGGTGCTTTAAGATTAGCTAAATTTAGTGTAAAACCAACCATTGGATATTTTAAGGGATTACCTATTCCAGCTGCTGGATTACCATTGGCCGGTATGGGATTGTTTTCATATAGCAATGCATGGATTACATTAATCCTCGCTCTCTTAATGGTAAGTCCAATTAGGTTTAAAAAACTTTAATTGGGATCCCGTCTATCGCTTTAATTTCATTTGTGGAACGGTTCGCTAACATCCATCAAGTTGAGGGTTTTGATGTTATTCATCATTTTACGAATGCAGCGATGGGACAGACTTTAAAGAGCTTACCTATTGTAATTGCTCATAATAGATTGTGAAATTGAATAGCCTCCAGTTTTTGAGGCTATTGTTAATATTTCTGATATGTATAAAAAGAAATGATATTCTCCTCTATATTGAACGAATCAACCTTTTTTCTCTAATACCTCAAACGATAAAAATGCACTTCGTTGCTATAAAAGGCAAAAATTTTTCGTTTTGTGGGTTATCTATTTTCTTAGCTTGATAGCGATGTGGTGGTACCTGTTTAAAAGAACTCCTACCTCCCCAAATACTTAGTTACTCCCAAATAACATGACAAAAAGATTAGGAAATCACTCCTAATCTTTTTGTTTATTACTATTCCATTGCCCCAGCAACATCATAATCATTTAAATCTAATTCAATCGGTTGCCCTAACGCAAGTTTAGCAAGTTCTGATCCTAAGTATGGACCTGCTGTTAATCCTGAAGCACCTAATCCGTTCGCAATGAGTATGCCTTCAAAATTAGGTAGTGGTCCAATAACAGGTAAGAACCCTGGTGTAAACGGTCTAAAGCCAACTCTTGTTTCAACCATTGTACCATCTTCTAAACCAGGCGCTACTGTTAACGCTTTATGGAATACTTCATGTAAACCACCAGCTGTTACACGGTGATCGAAACCAGTATCATTCTCATGCGTTGCACCAATTACGACATGGCCATTGTCAAATGTTAAAATATATTGATCGTTCGGCGGCATAACAACTGGCATATTTTCTGTTGCTGTATTTTCCATTTGTAAATGAACAATTTGTCCTTTTTGGAACGTAACTAAGAAATTAATTCCTAATGGGTTCAAGATTTCGTTCGCCCATGCGCCTGCAGTTACCATTACCTTTTCCGCTACAATTGTTTCGTCGTTTACTTTAACTCCCGTAATATGATTCCCTTCACGGACTAATACTGCATCACCTTTTATGAAAGTTGCACCATGTTTTTTCGCAGCGCTTATTAATGCGTTGCGTAATAATCTTCCATTTACTCGTGCAGCGCCACTAATATGAACAGAACTATATTCTTCCGATAATGCTGGGAATAATTTTTTCGTTTCTTCAGCTGATAAGCGAGTGATTTCACCAATCTCCGGTGCATCTTCACGGCGTTTATACGCTCTCTCTTCCATTTGATCTAGTTTTTTCTCATCAGTATGTAAACTAATTGCACCTACACGGTTGTAACCTGTATCCGTTTCACCGTCTTCTTCTAATTGCTGAATTAACGAAGAATAGTAACGTGCACCGCCTTTAACGATTTTATACCATGCTTTATTACGACGTTGCGACAGCCAAGGACAGACAATACCTGCTGCTGCGTCAGTTGCTTGACCTAACTCTTGACGATCTACAATAGTAACCTTCGCACCAGCCTTAGCAAGATGATAAGCAGTAGATGCTCCTAAAATTCCAGCTCCAACTACAATATACGATTTCATTTCAAACACCTTTTCTCTTTTGCTAATTATTTAAATATAAGAACATACTTTAGTATACTGAAAGGAATCCTTTTTTCAATGTGTTCAACGTAATTAATTGTTGCATCATTGTGACGTTCCTAATCGTTATTTTTTCTTCTTACGGAATAATTCAATTGTTTTATAGCCTTGTGAAAGGATTTCAATCATTTTCTCAAGACGTTTTTCACGTGTTTTTTCTTGTTTTACAGAAAATAAATTACGTGCCCAATCTTTTTGATATCCAGGAGTTAAACTTTGATAAAATTTAAGTTCAGTGGGATGATTAGCCAATAATGCTTCCACATCTTGAATTCGATCAGCATAATCAGCAACACATTGACTTGCAGCAGGCGTTTTCTTTGCTTTTTTCTTTTCACGTTTTAAACCAACAACAGTGAAAACGTCATCCATACTTACCATTCGCGCAAATTTAATATCACTATTTCCTACATATCCATCTTCTCCAACATTTAACGCTGGAAACATTTCATCACGATGAATAAAAGTACTGTAACGAGCATTACCTTTTTTCGGATAAGCAAAAAAGACATAACCTTTCTCAAGTAACAACTCTTCATTTTTAATAATGAAATTTGTATGCTCTACCATCTCATCAAGCGTTTCTACAAAAATAAAAACAGCATCATGCTCTTTAGAAAATGTAGTTGGTTTATCTCCAAACACTTCATAATCGTTCGGTTCGTTAATAACCACCATATTCGTATACTTATTAAGTTTCAATTTATCGATAACTGACATAATAATCTTCCTCTACATTCAATATTCATTTTATATATTTTTTATACTGTTCTAGTGTATTATATCTATTAAGAAAATCAAACTTTAAATTGAGAACGGAATCTACTTGGCTCGAAATAACAAAATAGCCGATTCCAAATAGGAGTCGGCTATTCACTTTTTCATAGTTCAATATTAAAAAGTGAATGTAATAGTTCTCTATATTGATTCCCTGTAATTTCACGCTTACTTTTTTCTCCGTAAATAATTTCAGTTAAACTAGCATTCGTTAAGGAAACATGACCAGAATCCGTCAACTTTACTGCAATCGGCCCTTTATTGAAAATAGACTTCTCATCTTCTATCACCTTTTTTTGAACCTCATTTACAATTGACTCATCAATAACATGATTATAAAAAGCATGACAGACTTTCCACTCTTCATCAACATCCATTCTTTCTAAAACATAGTTTCCTTTGCTTGTATCTTTCCGTCTCACACGGTACATGCCGTTTTTAGAAGAAACCGGTTGCCCAGAAAACGGAACTGGAACAAGAGGTACCAACGAAGCAATCCCTACATCAATTAAATATGTTTCATTATCAAAATTTATAATAATAGTAATATGTCCGTCCTCAAGTGCCCATGCATTAATATCATTTTTATAAACTGTTCCTAATGCTAGCTGAGCATTAAAACCACAGTCTTTTAAAAAATAGTAGAAAAGAGTATTTGATTCATAACAAAGCCCGCCACGCGAACTTGTTAATATTTTCTTCTGTAAGTTCTCTTTTGAAATTTCATTTGTATTACCTGCTATAACATCTAAATTTTCAAACGGTATTGTATGCGCAAATGCAAAAAGCATTGTACTTAATTCTTCAAATTTCACTTCAGTATGTTTTTCAAAGTTCAATCTTTTAAAAAGCTGATCTTGTAAACTTGTCATATTCAGCACCCCTTAAAAATTATAAGTTAAACTAATATATGCTGATTGTAAATTTTATGAGGTACTGTATCCATGCATATTTACAGTTACTGTACCGGTACAAACTCCGAAAACATATTTGTATCAGAATACAAATAAGAGGCACCATAACGGATGCCTCTTTCGAAATACACTTTATATCATTTACTTCAATGAGCTTAACTTTTCAATTGCTTGTTGTTCAGTTGCTAAATAAAAAAATCATTACCTTTATTACATTCAAAAATAAAGTCTTTTAAGCTTTTACTAGTGTACATAGAGAAATCTCCAACGATAGCAATCTTTACTCTGTAATTTATAAACTTTTGAAGAATATCACCCGCAAGACGTGTTTTTAAGTCAAAGAAACTTTCACTTATTAAAGATTTGTGGATAATAATACGCTTTGAATCTACTTCATATTGAACTGTTGCCAAAAGATCTAATGCAGATTGAACATCAGATATTACTAACGTATCGTTTCTTACGACAGCAATATTTATTCCGCCGGTTACTATTTTCTCTAATTCCATAGTCTCACTCCTCTATAATTTACACATCATGTAGTAAACATGCTTTGCAGCTCTTCATATTGATCATGGCTCAAAATTCCCTCTATACCATTTAGCCCTTACTTGAGTGATACGTATTACATCATGAAAATGGATTCTTTTATCTTAACTACAAATATAAATATAGTTTTATACTTCTCATACGGTCAATGAAATTAAGGATAATCTATCTTTTAAATATTTTTGAAAATTCATCTCTCCAAATTGTTTTTACTTGTTATAAAAATATTGTGGAGTGACATAACTTAACAAACTATCCAAGGTATTAATCTCGGCATATGGTTTTATTTCGGTAGTATTCGTGATCATATGAGGGTTAAACCATATACCCTTTATATTTACATTTTGACAACCAGCAATATCCTTTTCTAAGTCATCTCCAACAAATAGTACATCTTCTGGTTGTACATTTAGCTTCTTTAATGCTAATTCAAATATGCGTTTGTCAGGTTTACTAAATCCCGTTTCTTCAGAAATAATGATTGTATCAAAATGACGATTCAAATTCGTGTTAATTATTTTAGCTTTTTGTCTCTGAGTTGATCCATTTGTTATAATTCCAACTTTAACATGCAACTTTATAGTATTTATAATATTAATAGTACTTTGGTTTATAGAAAAACATTTAGGAAAATTATTATTCCAAAAATCTTGAATACTATTGCGTGGTAATCTATATTTCGATGGGAATTCATTAAAAAATGATTCCAAAACCATTACTTTATCACTGTGACCATAGCTTTTTTTATCATATTCTTTGAATTTCTGTAACATAATGTTTTTTACTGCATGTTGCTTAACATCCTCATAAAACTTCTCTAAAATAATGGAGAACAATTTATCTACTGCCATATCCCTATCAAGTAACGTATCATCTAAATCAAATAGCATTGCTTTATAACCCCTCAAATCATTTCACAACCTTTCTCACATTATATAAATACCCCCACTTTAAACTTTTGGTTTAGCCGGAGAATTGTTATGTAGGTGATTAACGATTAAACAGAAACTAGATAAAAAAACTCCAAAGTTTGTGGTACGCGCTCTACGCTCTACTATTTCGGTGGCTTTTTTATTGAAATTCATTTTCTATTTCCCCTTCTGGTAAAGAAGCGAAAATATATTTTCATACAATTTAAGAAATTACATGTATTTTACATTATTATACATTAGTTTTTTGTAAATATTAATCGCTCATCTTTTTATACGATGAGTATTTTTTTAAGCATACAATTATTTATCCGTAAAAAAGTTATGTGGCTATTAATACTTATTAGTTGATAACACACAATCTTGAACGTAGAGCTAACAAGATATACGTCCTATTCATCTCCACATAAACTCCAGATAGTAAGGCTATAATGACTACCAGAGGTGATATTATGAAAAACTATCATATTCTCGTGGTAGAAGACGATCAAGAAATTCAGGAATTAATTAAACAATTTTTAATGACACAACAGTATACAGTTGTAGTTGCATCAGATGGATTAGAGGGTATGACACAATTTAATAAGCAATCCTTTGATTTAATTCTTCTAGATGTAATGATGCCCAATCTTAATGGATTTGAAGTATCCAAGATGATTCGAAGTCAGTCAAACGTACCAATTATTATGCTAACTGCATTGGAAGAAGAGGAAGATCAAATGAAAGGTTTCGATCTTGGAATCGATGATTATATAACAAAACCCTTTTCGTTTCATGTTTTGATTAGACGAGTCGAAGCTGTACTTAGAAGAAGTTATGATAAAAATGTAAATAATCATTTGGTATTTAAAGAAGTACGTATCGATGTTGATGCATATAGAGTATATGTAAATGACGTTGAAATTTTATTAACGACAAAAGAGTTTGAAATTCTACAACTACTATTTCAAAATGAGAGAAAAGTACTCACAAGAGAAAATATCGTAGAAAAAGTTTGGGGGTACGATTATTTTGGAGAAACACGAATAATTGATACACATATTAAAAACCTACGTAAAAAGTTAGCTATCCCTTATATTAAAACAATAAAGGGTATTGGTTATAAAATTGATGAATAGTATTGTGAAAATCATGAAGATGAAGCAAATTACTTATAAACTCTTTATGACTACCTCTCTCATTTTGTTATCCTTTGCAGTATTGATTTATTTAACTTTATACTTCTTTCTCCCTACGTTTTATGAGCAATACAAAACAGATCAACTTCAAACAGGGATAAAAGAAATCATTGATAAATCTAAAGATCTTACGTTTCAAGATGCGATACCACTTTTTGATGAATATGCAAAAAAAAATAATGCGATGCTTTATCTTCAAAATAATGAGGGAATAATTAAATACTCTCCTTCATTTTCTTTTACTCAAAATGGTTCGCAAACAACAGTAGTTACTAGATCCACACGGTTCGAGAATGCAGGTACCCTTAGCAATTCATATAACGTTACGAAACCAATTCAATTCCAAGATGGTAGTTTAACGCTTATAGTCTTTGCTACATTTCAACCAATTGATGAAGCTTCACAGGTTTTAGTACGCTTTCTCCCCTATATTAGTATCATTGTACTCATAATTGGTGTAGGGAGTGCTTATTTCTATTCCAGGTTTATTACAAAACCACTTATTTATATTAATGAGGGTGCACAAAAGATGGCAAATTTAGATTTCTCCGAAAAAATTGAGGTTCGCTCTACAGATGAGTTAGGAGAATTATCTAATAGTTTGAATGACATGTCTATTAACTTACAACAAGCTATGTTTGATTTAAAAAAAGCAAATCAACAATTAAAAAATGATATTGAAAAAGAACGAGAAATAGAAACAAAACGCAGAGAGTTTTTTGCGATTGTAGCACATGAATTAAAGACCCCTCTAACTGTAATGAAAGGATACTTAGAAGGGATGATATACAATATTGGCCCTTATCAAAATCGTGATCAATATTTAAAGAAAAATCATCAAATTATTGAAAGTATGGAACAATTAGTCCGTGAAATTTTAAGCATGTCGAAATTAGAACAACACACCTTTAAACTAAAAGTAGAAGAAGTTAATCTTTCGAAGTTAATAGATACAATCACAAAAGATCTCGAATTTTTTGCTTCTCAAAAAAGCATCCAAATAATAAAAGAAATTGATTCTGATCTTTCTGTTTATACAGATCGTGTTCTTTTTGAAAAAGCATGTAAAAATATTATCCATAATGCGGTTATGTATTCACCACATAATGAAAAAGTCTATATAAAGTTAAGTGAGGATTCTAAACAAGGTCAAATCAAAATGCAAATTATGAATACAGGTGTCAATATTAAAGAAGAGGATATACAACAAATTTTCAAACCATTTTATCGAATTGAAAAATCAAGGAATCGAAATACTGGAGGAAGTGGTTTGGGGCTATATATTGTTAAACAAATTCTTGAAACGCTAGATATAAAATATTCTATAAAAAATATGGAACATAGTGTACAATTTTGCATGAACATTCCATTATCTAAACAAAAAACAAACAAACTCCCCTCTTAGTAGGACGAGTTTGTTTGTTTTTTGTAGTTTTAGTATTGATATTTTTCGAGTTACTTTTTAAGCAATATTGGGATTAGCTTTTTTACCAATCCACATACCTAAGCCCACCATGCCAAGCCAACAGCAAATTGCTAACATAAACATCAATCGTTGTACGGATAACCCTTCAATCTGCATTTGACCCTTCCCAACAATTGTTTGGAAAAGTTGCGACCATTCGACATCGTAAAACACCCCTACTCCCACAATCACAATCAATATAAAAAATTGTAAAAATATATTCCCCATATTTCTCCATGTTGTGTAAATGAGTAAAGAAAGCTCTCTATGTGTAGCATTCACCATATATACTTTCATATTATTTTGAGAAGAAATACTATTAATGGCATAGCTTCCAAATGTAACGCTAAGGACTATAAATATTGGAGAATAAAACCCGAATATCATGATTAAAGTACTTACTAAAAACAAATGGATTGGATTAACTTTCTTAGCAGCTTTGATATCTAAAAATATGGACATCAAAATCCCTAATAGGTATGGTCCCACTACAATGAAAATACAGGTTAACATGTTATAGAAAGTAAAACTATAAAAAATACCCATCAAAAATAAATATCCATTTCCTAATCCAAGTAAAAATGATTCTGCCTTTAAGCGGATTGGTAAAGAAGATGAAAGTTTATGAAAGAACTTTCCTTTCAACAAACTCAAAAACATGAAACAAATAAGCGCTATAGAAAGTAGAAAAAAATAAAAAATATATTGTTCATTATTTATGTTACGACTTGTTCGAATCAAAAGAATAAGCATTGAGACAAAAAGAAACTTTCCTACAACCGATACGATGGAGATAGGTAAAAGCCCTTTGGCTAACTCTGTTCTCGGCATTTTTTTTATAGCAAAAAGGATACTGATTAAACAAATCCCATATATGCATGTTATCAGCGGCGGCGATAAAAAACTAATCGCTAACAAAACGATTATTAGTAAAAGAAAAACGATACCAATAATAATCGCTTGTTGATTTTTATTATAAACCTTTCCCCCGCCTTCCACATGTAGAAACAATAAAGTACTCGTCATGGTAGAAATTGTACTAACTGCAAAACCAGAAACTAACGCACTTATTTCTAGCCATCTTGAACTCCATCCAAAGAAAGTAACACTAAGTAATGATACTATCAGAATAGAAACAGTCCAATATAAGGAGCGGTGAATCCCAGCCTTATTCACAATAGGTATCCAGATAAACACACCCGTCATATAAGTTGTATAAAACAGGATTGATGGCCAGTATCCCTCAAAGCCTTTCGAAATCTGTAATCCATAAACAATGTAAATAAGCATGGGTGTAAAGATAGTCGTTATTAGTAGACTAAATGTAGTTATACTTTGCACCACAAGTCTTTTTTGCTTTGTCGTATGTATCGTATAACACCTCACTTAAAATGAAATCAGTAGTTGTTATTACTTATTCTGTCCGGAACGAGGTTGTTATATATGCGCAATCCAATTGAAATTCCCATTACGAGGTAAACTCAATCTAAATCCACATTAAATTAAGTGGCGTGCAAAAAAGATGGATTTTGTGATTCTTATAAATAAAATTAATGGATATATTCAAAACCTTAATCATAAATGGAACAAATGTGTTACTTAGATTGTCTATTACGTATAAAAAAGGTGCTTTTGGTAGTTCTCTCATTTTGTAATGCAAGAAACACAAGATGAGTGCTATCCTGTGCATTTGTTAATTGTATAGGTATGTAAAATACCTATACAAAATCCATATATTCTTGAAAGAGGTTGAAAATGTATGATAGTTTCAAAGAAGTTTTTTCACATTTCGCATTATAAAAAGATGTTACCTGTAGTATTACTTTCATGTGTAACGCTTATAGGCTGTTCCAATAGTAATATTCAATCCGCACCACCGAAACAAACCAAACAAGAAAATACAAGTAATCATTCTTTTGTAAAGCTGGAAAAAGAATATGATGCTAAACTTGGTATTTATGCATTAGACACAGGTACGAATCAAACCGTTACTTATCGTTCAGATGAACGGTTTGCATACGCATCTACCCACAAAGCCCTTGCTGTTGGAGCACTGTTACAAAAGAAATCAATAGAAAATTTAGATCAAAGAATTAAGTATACTAGCAAAGATCTTGTGAATTACAATCCAATTACTGAAAAATATGTAGATACAGGTATGACTCTGAAAGAGCTTGCGGATGCTTCCCTTCGATATAGCGATAATACTGCACAAAATCTTATTCTTAAGCAATTAGGTGGGCCAAGTGAATTCAAAAAATCACTGAGAGAAATAGGAGATACTGTCACAAATCCTGAACGTTTTGAACCAGAATTAAACGAAGTGCAGCCAGGAGACACTCGTGATACTAGTACCCCAAAGGCATTAGCTACTAGTCTTCAAGCATACGCGCTAGGCGATATACTTTCAGTTGAGAAACGGAACTTTTTAATAGATTTGATGAAAAGAAATACTACGGGGGACAACTTAATTCGTGCTGGAGTTCCAGGAGAATGGGAAGTAGCCGATAAGACCGGCTCTGGGTCTTATGGAACAAGGAATGATATTGCAATCATTTGGCCACCAAATAAAAAGCCAATTATTCTTGCGATACTTTCTAATCATGCGAAAGAAGATGCGAAATACGATGATAAACTTATTGCAAATGCAACTAAAATAGTGTTAGACGCTTTAAAAGTAACAAATAAATCATAGTAATGAATTTAAGCTGCTCCTACTTTACGGCACATTTAGTTTTAAAGACTAGTACTTATCTAAACGCTAAGAAGTGTAAGCGTATTTTCAGACAACGAAGGAGGTAAAAGCCTCCTTCTGCTCCTAATCGAACTCTCATCCCATTCCGCCACCACATCGTAGTGGTCTTTCGCGTTCGAATCTCCTATTTAGAGTTAATATTTTACGTTTCCTTTCATCTTCAACCATTCTAATGCTCAATCATATTACGCATATTTTTAGATTTTCCATTTGTAGCTATATTAATCGAGACATTTAAATCTAATTCTTTATTTTGAAGGGGTATCCCCCCCTCTTTTTTATATTGTTTCCACAATTTAGAATTCTGCCGATATAAGGAATGTGATAACTGATACGTGTCAATCCCTCTTTCGATTCCTTTTCGGTACGTTTTTTTAATTTCTTTTTCAACTTGGTCCTCTGCAATTTTTTTAATATCATTTACAGGCATAGAATTTATTAATTGAAAAATATCAGCATCGAAATGGATGTTCATAAGCATACGTAACTTTCCATTTTTAATAAAATGCTTTGTATCTATCTTTGGATTTTTTAATACTATATGTCCAATGATTTTCTTGTTAAATTTTAATAGTAATGGAGCTCGTTTGGTATTTTCATCCGTCCATCGAACCCCAGCAATATCATGGCTGTTTAAATGATTTATATAGGATTTATCGTTTATAAAACCATAACCACTAAATTTTAACATTGGAAATGATGTATGTCCTTTTTTCCAATATGTTTTAGTCGTAGCTAAGAATGGAATGCGAGTTGTCATCCCAGGTTCATAATAATTTCTTTGGAATTTATATAAAGGTAAAGGATCTATTATTGTATATTGCTTGGTTATCTCTTTTGGTAAATTAATGATTGTATATAATTGAGAAATATTTAATATATTATTGTTCGCTAATATATTTTCTAAAGGCTCCTTAGTTCCAAATATCCACATAGTATCTCGAAATTGAAAAAACCGAGAAAAAAAATCATTAAATTGATTTAAGTCACCATGTTTTAGAAATCTCTCTGTTACAACAATTGTTTTGAGATGCTCCCATGAGATTTCTTGTTGAGCACCCTTATAAAAATCAAATGCTGCCTCATCTAAAATGGGGCCTTTTCCCTTTCCGATATAGGCCTGGCTGTAATTACGGGTAGTGCTCCCTTCTTGTTTAGCTATGTTAGAAAAATTAATAAATTGCGGACGGATGATATAGTTATTATCTTTAAAATCGATACCTAGACTATTTATATACAAAACGTGATGCAACTCTCTTTGATCCCAACACCCTGTTAGAAACGTACACATCATAAAAAGAAATATAACTATTCTTTTATTTTTCTTCATCGGTACTCTCTCTTTTCCTTGTATTATCTTGCGTATGCAATTCTTTAGGTCTTTTTTTCATATACGTGAAAGGAAGTCTAAATGTGGCTGCTAGCATACTTTTAAACACAGGGGGTGAATATGGTGTAAAGAATGGAACTCCAAAAGAGCGTAAATTTACTACATGTATCACCATCACAAGGACACAAAAGATAAATCCTACTATGCCTAATAAAGAAGATACTAAGAATACTACATACCGCAATATACTTATTATTCCTGTTACTGACTGATTAGTTAAAGCAAATGTCGAAACAACCGAGATTGCTATTATAATGACCATAGATGCTGAAACAATTCCTGCACTAATAGCAGCTTGTCCAATAATTAATCCCCCTACAACAGATAATGTTTGACCGAATACGGCAGGAACACGCAATCCTGCTTGTCTCAAAATTTCAAATAAGGTCATCATAATTATCCCCTCTAAAGGAGCTGGAAAAGGAATCCCTTCTCTTGATAAGCTTAATGTAGCTAGCAACGTATAGGGAATCTGATCTGGATGATATGTAATTAGTGCTATCCAAATTCCTGGAAGAAATATAGAAATTGCTATCCCAAAAAGACTTACAAGTCGTACAAAGCTACCGAATATGTAGAAAAGATCTTGATCTTCAGATGTATTCACAAAAAAAGGAAATGTAACTGGTGCAATTGTCGCTGTTGGTGACCCTTCAACCAGTAAAATAAAACGCCCATATAGCAAACAATTCACAGTATAATCAGGGCGCCCTGTATATTCGACTAAAGGAAATACACTAAATTGATTGTTTGTGATTAACTCTTCAATTTGTGCACTTGAAACAACCCCGTCTATTTTAATTTGTCTTAATTTTAATCGAACTTGATTAATGATATCTTGGGATGCGACATCTTTTAAATACAGGAGTGCTATTTTAGTTTGTGTTCTTTCTCCAATAATAAATTCTTCATAACTAAGAGAACTCGTTTTTAGTCTTTTTCTAATTAATCCTATATTTGTGTTTAACTCTTCAACAAATCCATCACGTCCACCACGAATGGTCATCTCTGTATTTGTTTGTTCAACCGATCTGGTAGGTATTTGGGCAATATCAACTATATATCCATGTTTAGATTCTTCAAAAATAATAAGGAGGTTACCTTCAAATATAATCTGAGAGATAGTTTCATTCGAATTTACCATATCTAATTTCTTTACTGATAACTGGGGAATTAATGTTGAGAGGTTAAACTCTTCTATTGAATTACTTAAAAGCTCTTTGCAAACATGGGATGATGTGGCTTGTTTTAATTTTGTATTGTCAATTAAGTTTTGACAATACATAAACAATACTGAATTCCTTTTTTCTTTCTCATCCAATTCACGCTTTATTACTTTTACATCGTTGCATCCTTCAAACCACTCTAGTATTATCTTCTCATTTATTTCTACTTGTTTGTTCATCTACGTTGTCTCCTTCAAACTCAGCAACCTTATATAAAATACATCCCCATACTCTTTTAAGAGCTTTTCTTAAATTTAGCAACCCATACAAACACTATTAGTAAGATAGAAAACAAAAATAGCCCTAAAGCTGAAACTGGTAAAATAATTTGAGATACAAACCAATAGAAACTAGAGTCACTGATGGGTAGTATACTTATTAATAAAATACATGAAAGTATTGCAAACATAATCCCATTTCTCGTTTTTCGATTTGTAATTGATAACAAATCTGGTATAAGAAAAACAACAAGTGATAGACGAATAAAGATCCCTACAAGCCACTGATACACGGAGAGAAAGTCTAAATTTTCAATGTACCTTCCTATTGACACAAGTCTCCATTCTTCAAATGCTGGATATCGTTGGTTTGCTGCTACGAAAGGTCCAAATTCTATAATAGCTGCCATAACTGGGCCTATTGTGATACCGATAATAACCATTCCCAAAGCGATCAGTTGATATAATTTGACTTTTGAACAAATGTGATGCTGTAAGAAAAGAATAAAAATCAACTCTAAAAATCCTGCTGCAGGATAAACCATTCCCTTAAATACTGGCTTCATTCCATTTTCTATCATTGGCTGAAGTAAAGAATAATCTTTATGCGGAACATTTGCAAACATTACAAAAAAACCAAGTAGGAATACAATAGGTAACAAAACACCTGTTGTAAGTGCAATAGATTGAATTCCTCTTGTAGCATTATAGAGACAAATCATTGAAAAAAGTATTCCTAATACAAAGTGAGGTGTTTCTGGTAAATAAAAGGAGAAAAAGGTTAATGTTTCTTTTAGTGCAACGACACCAATTGTTATTAAATAAATCACAACTATGAATATGATTGGATATACACTGAGTTTCCCAAAATTATTTTTTAACCACGAAAACAAGTGTTCATTTTTTATGTTTCTATATATGATGAATATTAATGAAATCCAAATCAAGTATATAATGCTTACTAATATGATAGAGATCCACGAATCTCTACCTGAGGTATCTAATAACATAGGAATCATAATGACATGATTAATTATCCCAATACTACCAATGAGTATCATAGAAACTTGAAATAAAGTAATTGTTTGCTTAGTCATACATACCACCATATTTTGTAATGAATAAATATTACATAGTATAACTGATACATTGCATCTTTATTCCAAATGGTTAGTGCTTAGAGCCATGGACAATTAAACGCTCTTATTTATAAAATCTATCACATGAGATGTAAGCTAGTTCATTTTTTCAAATAAATAATTAAACGGGACAGTATTTAGATCATACACCTAAATACTGTCCCGTTTTTTATATGCAATTCTTCAATGATATAGTAAACCGATCATAACAAAAAGAACCTGTAGAATATACTACAAGTTCTTTTCTAAAAATTGTTAAAAAGGGAATAACAAACTATCTTAACATTCAATACAGGGAGACCATTTTAATTATGGCTTGGTTATATTGTATATCAAATATAAATATTTGAAGAAACTGATTTCGAAAATTATGTGAATTAAAAAACTAGGGTGATATTAAATTTCGTTTACTACCAACTTCTTCTTACATAAATAGACTGCACGGTCTGATTTTTTAGCAACTTCCTGTGAGTGCGTCACAACAATAATACATTTATTTTCTTTATGTGCAAGTTCTTGAAACAGTTCTATTATATCCATTGCCGTTTCTTCGTCGAGGTTTCCTGTCGGCTCATCCGCAATCAGTAAATCAACATTACAAGATAACGCTCGAGCGATTGCTACACGCTGCTGTTGCCCGCCACTTAGTTGCAGAACATTTCGTTTCGCTTCTACTTCTGTAAGTCCTACTTTCTCTAATAATTCTAACGCCCTTGCCGTTTTATTTTGCACTTTAACACCTGTAATTTCCATTGCTGTTAAGACATTTTGAAGAGCAGTCATATAGGTAATCAAATTATAAGATTGGAAAATTACCGATACATTTTGATTACGGTACCGATCCAAACCAATTTTCCGAATATCCTTTCCATTAAATAGTACATAACCATTTTTAGGTATATCTAGCCCACAACCTAAGCTAAGCGTAGTGGTTTTACCAGATCCGGATGGTCCTAGAATCGTGTAGAAATGTCCTTTTTGAAAAGAAAAGTTAACATTTTCTAGTATCGCTACTTTTTTTCCGTTACTTTCATAATAATAATCTAAGTTTTTAAATTGTAAAATCGTCTCCATATCGAGCCTCCTTATTCATCTTTTAAAAGAATTTGTTTTGGATTCAGGCGTAGAATAGATAATGCTGGAAGAAGCGTTGCTAATATAGCAATAGCTAGTCCAATCCCCCCCATTTTCCCTACATCTTCTCCAGTTACACTTACATTAATTTTATCAATTGGATCCTCTTTTTGATTTTGTACAGTTCCACCAGGTCCAGCTACCATTACAGTTCCATTTTGTGGTGTGTTTGTTTCTTCTCCTGCTGTAGCAATTTCACTCGAAAGTAAATTATTCCCTATAAATTGAGAAATTTTCGCTCCTGTTGTTATGGATAATCCAAATGCTAAAATAGCGATACATACTACTTCTACTACGAACTGCGCCATCAGTTTCCACTTTTTCTCTCCAATGGACAATAGAATCCCCATTTCCTTACGACGTGCTTTAATCGATAACATAATGATTAACCCTAAAATAATCGCACCTGTAATTGATACAATATAAATAATCATTTGAGAAGTAGATGAGATATTTTCGATAGGCCCAATCATTTGTTTGTACAACGAATCATGTGCATCTAATTTATAATAATTAAAATCAATATCAGATTTTTTTGCTTCTTCTTTAAATGCTTCAATGTTTTGTGGATCTTTCAAGAAATACACGACTTGAATGCTACTTATACCTTGATCTATTTCTAATTTTTTCATAGTTGAATGCGGCATATATAGTTTATTAGCTGGATCCATTATAGGAGGAGCTTGTTGCCCCATTGCTTGCTCATTCGTTTCATAAATACCGATAATTTCAACCTCCAGGGTTTCCTTCTTATCCCCTGATTGCACTTTAACTTTGTCTCCTACTTTCAAGTTGTTTAATTCCGCTAATCGTTTTTCCATTAAAGCTACATTCTGATCTTTCATCTGTTCTGTAATTGGTTTCCCATCAATGATTTTACTTTTTCCATTCTTAAAGCTTTCTTGTAATGCAGTTTTGCGAACTCCCTCAATCATAAAAGAAGAATTCATATCTATTTCTGTACCGGAGCCTGAACCGCCTCGTACAGCCGCCATTCCCGCCTTACCTTTTCCTTCTTCTTCTCCTTCTGAAGCCCCTACTAGTTTAAGTCCGTCAGAAATTCCGAGAGTGCTAGTTATGTAATTATAGTCTTTTACATACTTTGACTTCGCTAATTGATCTGCTTCTTTTGTATTAAGCTTCGGTGGATTAGGCATCTCTCCAGTTTCCCTAGCTTGTTGACCTAATTTGTCAAAATCAAGACTTAAAGTAACATCTGCACCGAGTTTTTTTCTTGCTGCATCAGCAGCTTTTTTTGATGCATTTTGGATTGTGAATCCTGCCAACACTAAATTTGTAACAATTAGGAAAACTGCCATCAAAATTAATGATGTTCCTACTCTTTTTTTCATACTGAGAATTGCTCGTTTCATAAAGTTCATTTTTTCTTACCTCCTTGATAACTTGTATTTTATATAGGTTATCTAGAGTCTATATGGAGCTAATCGGTAGTTTATCTAGAGATATAAGGAGTTTATGTGTAGTTATTCATTGACCTGGTCAAGAAAGACCGGAACACATATTCAAAAACGTAATCGTTTTTGAATATTGGCAAGGAAGTTATGGCTTTAGATAGCATTGAATGAGAGCATACAAATCCATGCTTATTACGTAATTTCTATACAACAAATAAAAACCACCCTATTTGGATGGTTATATGTGTGCTTGTTAAATATGAAAATTCATTAAAGAATATGGAGGTTTATTGAAGTTGGTCGGATTCTCTAATAATAATATTGTGTTAAAAAGCCTAACTTATAATTTTATAAGTTAGGCTTTTATGCTATCTATAAGAAAAAGTTATAGAGACTCATAATATTTTATAATTTAACCTTTTGTATTTAAACAAGTAAAATAAAAGTAACAAGTGCATACATTAAGGAGGTTTTTTGATAGTGACAGAAACTATAACATTTAGGATTGCAACGGCAGATGATTTAGATGAAATTGTAAAAATGCTTGCTGATGATGTTTTAGGAAATAAAAGAGAGCGCTATGAAACACCACTCCCTGATAGTTATATAAGAGCATTTCATGCTATTGATTGTGATCCAAATAACGAGTTGATTGTAGCGTGTGATGGGATGGAGATTGTCGGTATTCAACAAATTACATTTACGCCTTACATTGTACGTCAAGGGGGGTGGAGAGCTACAATTGAGGGTGTACGGACAGCCTCATCAAAACGTGGTAAAGGTATAGGAAGTAAACTTATTAAATGGGCTATTCAACGTGCTAAATTACGGGGATGTCATTTAGTACAGTTAACAACAGATAAAGAACGACAAGAAGCTTTACACTTTTATAAGAAATTAGGTTTTAAAGATTCTCATGAAGGATTAAAACTCTTTCTCTAATGAATATAGCTATTCATATACCAAAAAGACGTATATTGTAAGGTTAATTAACTATAGGCTTCGAAAATTATGGTAACTATCACTGTATTAAATATACAAATTGACACATTGTCTTTCATATAAATTACGTCACTTCAAAAGGTGTACCTTTTGATACGAAAATAAGCAAGTTAATGTTCTCTTTTATGAATGAGAATATTAACTTGCTTTTTAGGTTTTTGTAAAAGATATTTATAGTTTTATTTTATTGATAGCTTTATAATATAATATACAAATTCCCCACCTGTTTTATAATTCAAGCATCTACTATTAGGAAAAGAGAATATTTTACAATTAATTTACAGCATAAATTTTGTCCATCTTTTAGACGATATGTATTTTGGAGGAGGTTAATTTGATTTTTTCAAAACTCATTGATCGATACGCCTTGTATGATTTGCACAAAAAAAGAAGTGTAAAGTTTCAGTATACTTCTCTTTCTAACACCTCACTATATATAAAGGACATAGAATTTTTTTATAAAGTAAAACCATCTCATATTCATTTTAACATTAAGCATTTAAAACAAGAAAAGGAATACATGGTTGGACAATTCAAATATAAAAGCTCGGTTCAATCTGGTGATTCACGCAACGATTCTGTCACTGGGGAATTATTTTTACATAAAAATGAAGATGCACCTCATGTCATCTTTGTTCATGGTTGGAGAATGGATTCTAACGAACGTGTAAAAAAAATATTCCACGACCATATGACCAACTTGAAGTGGAATATGTATTATTTCACTTTACCATATCATTTTGACAGAAAACCGAACCAATCCCTATATAGTGGAGAGTACATGGTAAGTGCCAATGTTGAACGAACTGTAGAAGCAACTAAACAAGCGGTAGCTGATTTACGAACTTTGATCAAATGGATTAAAGCAAATAAAAATGGTCCCTTGATTTTAATAGGAATCAGTTTAGGTGGAGTTATTACTAACTTAACATCTCTTGTTGAACCAGAAATTGATGTGTTAGCATCCATTTTCTACGCGAATCGACTCTCTTATTCAATTTGGAAGACAAATCCAGGTAAATTTATTAGAGAAGACTTGGAACATCATGGTGTTACGTATGATGATTTAATAGCTTATTGGAAAATCACTGAACCGAGTCAAGCATTACCAAAAGTAAAAAAAGAAAATATTTTATTAATTTCAGGCAAGCATGATCTTTATGTACATTCTGAGGATACGGACTATTTGTGGGAATCCTGGGAAAGACCTACGCGATATATTTATACATGTGGGCATGCCGGGATTGTCCTTAAACGTAAAAAAATTGCAACTGATACTATCAATTTTATTCAGAATCGATTGAACTCCCAAAACTTCCCCAAAGACATACCTTAAAGTGAGGGATTACTAAGCATAGAATCTTATACTTGTAATCTTTCATTTTATACCAAGTTCATTTCATATGGAAAAGGGTTACTCATCATTTTCACCAGGGGCTTATTTTTATGAAAAGAAATTATTGTTGTTTACCCTTTATATGCAATATTACATATAAAAATCTTTAATTGTTCTGTTATAATTTTAAGAGTAAATTATTCATCCATTAATTTACACCATCCATATCTACAGTTATGGAAACCCTAATTACACATAAAAAAGAGAAGAACCTTGGTGAGTTCTTCTCTTTTTGTTTATTAAATTGTAATATAATTACAGTATGTGAAATTATATTAAGTTAACTTTTAAAGCGAAGTGAAAACAACCGTCACTTCGCTTTTTGCATTTATTTAATCGGTTTCTCTGTTTTTAAAACTAGTGAACTTAATGCAGAAACTTTAATTTTATTGTCATGGACAACGTAAAGTGTTTTACTTCCCGCCTGATTCCCGTTTACTAGCACTTTCCACGGACCTTTCGATGGAAGTGTTATGTCAACGGCTTCCCTATTTGCATTGTGAGCCACCATAAAATATTCGCTTTTATTCCCACTTCCCTTTCCATCTATTGTATAAGCTACAACATTTTTGGGAACATCGATAAAAGCTACATACTTTTTAATTTGCTCTGCAGAAGTCATACGAAAAGCTGGGTATTTTTTTCGTAAATCTATTAAGCCCTTCATATACTCTACTTCATTATTAAATGCTGCACGGCGTAACCAATCCATCTGGTTAATAGAATCAGGAGATTTGTAACTATTATGATCACCATATTTTGTGCGCATAAACTCTTGTCCTGCATGTAAGAATGGAATACCTTGTGATGTTAATAAAATAGAAGAAGATAATTTATGCATTTGTTTTCGCATTTCTTCACTGTCACCTGAATTAGTCAACTCAAGTTTATCCCATAATGTATGATTGTCATGTGCTTCCACATAAGTTAGCACCTGCTCTGGATCTTGATAAGTAGACGAATTTGTATCATAGTCAATACCTGCCGTAATGCCTTTTTTAATACGGTCTTCCATGTTTTGCTTTCCGTTTACAAAACCATTTTCTTTCTCCTCAAATACGCTACCTTTCAATCCATCACGTATATTATCGTTAAAATGAGCAATCCCTTTCATTTTCTCCGCGTTTTTTTGATTTGCTTTTAATTCAGCTGCTAGAGGTGTATTTAAATCCCAGCCTTCTCCATGCAGAATAATAGAAGGATCAATTTGATTAACAGCTTTACGTATCTCATTCATCGTTTCATAATCATGAATACCCATTAAATCAAAACGGAACCCATCTAAATTGTATTCTTTTGCCCAGTATGTGACGGAATCTACCATAAATTTTCTCATCATCTTTCGTTCTGAAGCGGTATCATTCCCTACTCCAGTTCCATTTGCTAATGTTCCGTCTTCATTGTAACGATAATAGTAACCTGGAACTAACTTATGAAAATTTGATTCAGCGGCATTATACATATGGTTATATACTACGTCCATCACAACACGAAGATTATTATCATGCAGTGTTTGAATCATTTGTTTTAATTCAGTTATTCGAACAGTTGGCTCATATGGATTTGTAGAATAGGAGCCCTCTGGGACGTTGAAATTTTTCGGGTCATATCCCCAGTTATATTGTGGTTCATTTAAATTATCTTCATTTACTGAAGCATAATCAAATATCGGTAAAAACTGAACGTGAGTAACACCAAGATCTTTCATATGATCAAGTCCTGTTTTTACACCTTCAGGCCCTTTTGTTCCTTTTTCTGTTACACCTAAATATTTTCCTTTTTGCTTAATACCACTTTCAGGTTGAATGGAAAGATCGCGTACATGCAATTCATAAATAATAGCATCTTCCGGATTTTTAAATTTTGGCTTTTTGTTTGCTTTCCATTTTTTCGGATTTGTTTCTTCTAAATCAACAACTGCACCTTTATCTCCATTTACAGAAGCAGCACGCACATACGGATCAACCGCTTCAGTCCACTTATCCCCAATTTTCACCTTATACGTATAAAAGAGACCTTTTTGGTTCCCTTTAAGTTCTGCTTTCCAAGTTCCCTTTTCACCTTGTTGCATTTTTATTTCAGTACCTATTTTATCGCTCCATTTTTTATATGTAACTAACTTCGCTTCACTCGCTGTAGGAGCCCATAAACGGAACTTTGTATGTTGCGGAGTATATATATTCCCTAAATCATTACCACCATAATAAAATAAATTATCAAATTCCTCGCTACGAATGACTTTACCGATTTCAGTATTCGCATCAGCTAAGTTTGCTATTTTAACTTTGTATGTTTGTTTTAAATCAATTTTCTGTTCCGTAATTATTTTAACCTTATTAGTAATATCTCCACTATTTTTATCATAAGGACTAATTCCCTTAATTTTAACGCCTTCAATTTCAATTTTCTGTTCCTTACTATTAAACGGAACATTAGTCGTTACAGTAATTTCATTAAAACTATCAATAGTAGCTTTTTGAATTGAGAGATCAGAAGAAGGCTTAGAATTATATACTTTTTCATCACCCGAAAGGATCCATACTTCAGCACGACCATCCCTTATATTTTCAACCCAGTGATCACCTCCATCTTTTTCCCATTCATTGGTACGAACTATAAATCCTACACGATTATAGTCACCATCTATTTTTATCTTAGCGTATTTTCCAAATTCATCTTCACCAGTAAATTCATAAGATTTACCGTTTGCATTTTCTCCCCATACCCAAAGATTCCAGTCTTTTGTATTTCCAGATTTCTCTTTGTAATGAATGATAACTTCAGTTGTTTTCGAATTTGAAACTGCCTTCACACTCTGAAAAGAGAAAACAGATGATAACATAACGATTATGGCAAGTAATAAAAATGATTTGTTAATTAATCTTTTTGTCATTTGCACCACATACACCCTTTCTTTATATAGTACGAGCTATTTATTATGCTCATACTAAATTACACTGCTTAAATTAATGTAGAAATCTCTTTTACTTCACCCCCATATTGACTATTTTCACGTATGTATTTCAATGATCTTTTAATACGAAAACGTTTGCATTAATGCTTAAAAAAATAGATTTTTTTCGCCTTAATATAGTTGTAAATACTAAAAGATCAAGGAAATCATTTTAAAGCAATCGTTTGTTATCGCTTTCATTTTATAGCACTTACTATTAAGAGGTCAATATATTATTAATTTTCTGTTTTTATATCCTTGAAATCTTATATATTTGTCGTAATTTATTGAAGATAGATGCCTGATTATTGCTTAGTAATTTTATTTTCACTAATACATTGCTACGTAAAAAATCAGCTAATATCCTTAAAATGACATTAGCTGATTTTCATAATGTATTAATATATGAATGGAAACTATATTTCTAACTTACTTAATTTTTGCTGCATCAAATGCTTTTTGCACTGCTTGAACTTCAGCTGTATTCGCCCCATATTTATTAGTTGCCACTCGAATACATGCTGATTTCAATTCTTTGAAATTAGATGTCATGTTTAACTCATCTGTATTTGCATAATAGAAAATATCAAACATTTTATCTTCACCAATTCCTTTAACAGTTACTCCGTTATGAGTTCCGCCTTTTGCAATGAGATACGCAACTTTATTAATAATACTTGAATTAAAATGAACGCCACCTTGATCCCATCCATTAAAATCGTTAAATTCACTGTAATCATCTGGATACGGTACTCCAAGTGAAGATGGAACAGAAGCTGGGTTTTCCATATCACGGAAAACAGATCCAGTTTGTTCGCCCATTGTCCAGTTAAAGCTTCCATTATTTACGTATTTCTCAATAGATGTTCCCATAATATCAGATAGCGCCTCATTAATCGCACCAGATTCACCGTAATATTCAAGATTAGATTCGCTAGAAGTAACAGCATGTGTAAATTCATGTCCAGCTACGTCATATGCCTTGACAATAGGATCGCCATATACAAGCATACTTCCATTATTAGCACTTAATGCATTTTGCCAATTTTTCGGATCGTTCGTATCTTCAGAATCCCAAGCATGTACAACTGAAACTACCTTTTGTCCCTTATTATCAAAACTATTACGCTTATATTTATCTTTATAAAAATCAAATACCTTTGTTGCTAAGTAATGAGCACTTACTGCTTTTGGATCGTTAAATGTTGTTGAAGTACTGGTTGCTAGTGTACCAGGATAATAGCTTTCTTCTTTAGTAATATCTCTGTAATTCACATCATATGTTTCAATTCCTTGCCCTCTTGTATAATCAGCAAGTGCATATTTGCCATTACTTTGTTTAGAAATACCAAATGAACGAGATATACCTAAATCATCTTTTCCTGTTCCAGTTAATGATGTAAGACTACTTTTTTTACTTTCCTTTAAAGCTCCAACTAGTTTTTCACTTGCTTTTAAGTTAGATTCTTGTACCATATTTTTTAACATATCACCATTTTGTGCATTTACTAAATAAGTTCCAGAAACATAGTTTGGTGTTGCCGCTTCAAAGGTAACTTGGTATGCATTGCTAGCTTGTCCATTATTTTCATCAACAAAAATAACTTCCTTAACTTCTGGCTCAGAAATAAACTTGATATCGTTCCCGTATTTCGTATAAATATATTGTTTCGCTCCATCTTTTGATAGATTAATAGGCTTTTTCAATTCTTCTTGTTTTAAATTTTGCGCGCTATCGCCTGAAACACTTTTAATAACACCCTTATTATCTACGTGTGCAGTTAATTGATGGCCATATACTTCTTTTCCTTCGTATGTTTGCTGCATACGCACAAGTGTTGTTCCATCATACGAACCACGTTTTTGAAGAACTTTATAATCTACTCCTGTTTCTCCATTGACTTGATTTGGAGAAAGAGCTTGTTCAGCTTTCTCCTTAAGAGCATCCTTTACTACATTTTCTGGTGCTTTTTGTGACGGTTGTGTAAGTTCACCCGAACGGAATGAGTCCTCCTGAATTTGAACTTGTAGTTGATCTGTTTCCTCTGCATGACCTATTCCATATGGTGCCACAGCTGTTAAAGCTAATCCTGTTGTTAATGCTACCTTAGTTAATGTCTTTGTGTTTTTCATTTTTTCACCTCGTATAATTTTGAAATAGAAAGCTTGTACAAAGTATACTGTCTATTTATGTCGAAAAAAAGAGAAAATACAAAATATATGTAATATTATGCAAAATTACATATATGTGGTCGATAAAATAAAAAATGAGCCCTTTTAGGTGCTCATCCAATTGGTTAGTCGTTAATTATCTATATTCATTCTAATCAAAGTACACTTATATCTTATTAACAACATAAAAAACCACTCTTTACTATTTTAAGAATTGTAGTCAAATACTTTAGTGAGGTGAGGCAACGCATATACAAGTTAGATTTTTCAATATAATTTTGTTATTTATGTCTATAGCTGCATGGATTGGAACGTATTGAGACTGCTGAAGTCTTATATGAGTTTCAGACTTTTTTATCTTGTCAAAAATATCTTTTAAAGATAAATTTTTCTCCCCATTTAAATATAGAAAAGGACGTATCTATTGCATGTTATTAACTTAAGGTATGTTCTTTTAAAGCATATTATAAATATACATAGCGAGAAATGAAACAATAATTATTCAAATGAAAAACCCCCTGAATTTTTAAAGCAATCCAGGGGGTTTTTTACCGATGATTTTCTATATTTCCATACCGATCACAAACTTTTTTAGGATAATGGTATGTCCAAGTTGAATAGTTTGTTGCACGAGAGCCATCTTTTTTATATTTATTTAATTATCCTACTAAGTTTTTTGTAAAATTCACCTTTTCTTTTTACATGATTAAACTGATTTGGATTAATATTAGCTTTTTGTGAGAGTGCTACAATCTCTTCTTTTGTAATTGAATCTTTAGTATTTATAGATGCTATATTTGTATATTTTCCATCTTCTGTTTTTGGGATTTCTAAAATCCCTTTATTTACAAGATCAACTACAGCCTTATGCTCTGAAGAATGTGTATCTACACCAGTAATTTTCCAATTATGCATAACTTTTGGCGTGTATACACCGTTCTTTACCTCTTTTAAATATGTAATAGCAAGATTACGAATGGTTCCACCTGTTTCTCCGAATGCATTCTCTTGTTTAGATGACCAAGTTTGTTCAAATTTACGTCCCTCTAAAGCTCCCCCTTTTGCCTGAAGAGCCTCCATTCTATACGCATTCATTCCTAGCGTCATAACATCGCTCATTTTGATTGGTTTATTTGTACGAATAGAGCGTAAATTTGTAATTCTACTACCATATGGTTTTGTTAAGTCAATTTCGTATTTTACGCCTCCAAAGAAATCGTTCGTACTGTATTTAGACGCACGACGGTTTTTATCAAAGCTAACTGTTACATCTCCGGCACGAGATGAGTTAAAATATCCTGCTGCCCATTCCATATAGTCTTTTAAATCTTTTCCAGTTATCTTATATACTGTAATTTCTCCCAAAGCATATTGATAATTATAAGCAATATCTTTCTTCTTTATAGGACCTATATCCAAACGGGCATAATCATTATCAATTTGATGGGCTACTACATCCGCCTTGCTGTAATGGAGCATGACTTCATGAAAGAAATCTGATAAAGGTGTCTCTTGAATCTGCACACTTGGAATACCCTTTATTTCATTTTCAGGAACAAGGTTTCTACCCTTTAATTGAGCGACTACAACATTTGCATCTCCTCTCGCATACTCATGAAAAGGTGTTAGTGTTTCTTCAAGTGTAGAATCAGATAATACTGTAGTTCCATCAGCATTTTTTACAGGTATAGCGGTAGCTGTTTTATCTTTTAAAACAAGCTTCCCATCTTGCTTTGTAAAAGTAAGGTCAATACGTGAAATATGCGTTCCGTATTTATCTGGTTCTGTAATAATCACGCCATTTACAACTTCTTTTTTTACAAGTTTATGCATATGAGCCGCAAAAATAGCGCTTAGTTCCGGACAAGCATTCGCAATATCTTGAACACCAGTACCTGGGATTCCATTCTCATTTTCTAGTCCCATATGCATAACCCCTACCATTACATCTACTTTATCTTCTAATTCTTTAATAGCCTTTTTTGTCTCTTCTACTGGATTTTTCACTACTAAACCATCCAAATGATCTGTCCCTTTTTCAAAATCACTAATCATTGGTGTATTCATACCAATAATCCCGACTTTAATTCCACCTTTTTCAACAATCGTATATGCAGGAAGAAAACGCTCTCCATTTTCCTTATAAATATTTCCTGCTAACGTCTTTCCCTTGTATTGCTGACTAACTTTTTTCAATGTATCTAATCCAAAGTTGAATTCATGATTTCCAAATGCCCAGGCATCATATCCCATTGTATTCATCGCTACCATCATTGGCGATTGTGGCTTATCGTTGAATAATTCTACTGAGTTTCCTTGAATTGTATCCCCGGCATCTACTAATATGGTATTTGGATTTTCTTGACGTACCTTCTTTATAACCGTATAAAGCTGCGTCAAACTTCCACTCATATTTGCTCCATCAAGCGCATAATCCCAAGGCATAAATCTACCATGAATATCTGCAGTACCTAACAATGTAATATTAACATTAGATTCCTCAGCCTTAGAAATAGCTGGTTTGACTGTTACTGCTGTTACAAGAAGCATAAGAATAATAAAATAGCATACATAGTTCTTCCATTTCGTTTTTTGCATAATATCAATATTTCTCCCCTTTTTGTACTGTCATAAAGTTGCTTGAACTTTAAAAATATAACTTGTTATTCAGAAAACTTCAACTGCAAAAATAAAGAGAATAAAATGCATATATCCCTTAATAGAATTGTATTTTATCGTTTTCTGACAAAATACTTATTCCTCAAACGCGTGAAAGGTGCTTACCCAATGGTAGGTGTAAGATTACTTTCAAAAATTTGGACATATAGCTCATTTCCGAAAATCATTATAACTTAAAGATATAGTGTGTAATGCTGATTACATTTTCGGATTTCATTGCCAATTTATTTTTTTCTAAATGAAAATGCTGAGATCACTTCCAAAAATAATAACCCCGCTCTTCATTTAAGACGGGGTTACACTTATACAGCAAATCGGATTCAGATTTTTTTGAATGTTCGTTTCCTCTTCAGGGGGAAGATCTACTAGTTTCGTAATTTCTTCAGCTTATTGGTTGCTTTCAACTAAATTCATCATAATTTTAATCAGGATTTCTATTTTATCACTCGAAACCTTGATGCTATCCCAAATCGCTCAAAAAATAGATAATGATGTTTACTTTTCAACTCCACAAAGTAATTTTATCTCTTTAATTTGTTCTATATGACGCTGTTCATGCAAATAGATCAGTTCTATCCACTGATCAAGAAGTAATTCTCCAAGAGCTGGATGCGTCACTGATTTTTTCGCTAATATAGATTCATCTTCTATTGTACTCAGGAAGCGCATCAATTCTTTTCTAGAGTCGTTTAACAAATCAACCATTTGCTGCACTTCAAATGGTTCTATACTTGGTTCAATCATTTCTGGGGCTATAAATTTTATCGATCTATCTAATAAAATAGTGTGAATTTCTTTACGCTCATTTAAGATACTATCCACCTTTTTTAATCCCGATGAAATAACTGTTATAACTCTCTCATCTAATAAAACTAAGTGATGACAAACTTGTGCTATACTCCATTTATCCTTATCTGGTTTCCTATTAAATTGAGCATCACTTAACAAAGTAATTTCCTCAAATAATTGATTTCTAGTTTCATAAAACTTGTCATTTACAAATGTATTCATGTGAATTCTCCTTTCATTAGAACCTACATACTTAGATTCCTACGCTAGAAATATTCTCTATGGAAAAAAGATTTTCCTTCACTATTATTCCAATCCAATCTTTTCTTTCTTTAGTAGGTTCTCTAATTCATGCTGAAACGTATGAGTTCTCTCAACATCCTTGAAGATTTCCTTGGGGTTATTATGCGCTACAGCTACATCATAATACTTTCCACGGAATCCCTTCAATATAACCACATAAAACGTTCCTAATTATCAATCTAGCATTAAATATATGTAAAAAATCATCCTATTCATTCATTTTTAATGCTTATGTATGTACATTTGTTAATTTATTAGTTATATTATGGGTATTGAATGATTACGAAAAGTCAATAAATCGCTTGTATAACACCTTATATTTTTATATCCGTGAAAACTACAAAATGTATAAAATTCCATTTGTCAAATGAATTTAATGCGGAAGGAGGTTTGTGGTTACTTCATCGGGATATAATAATCAGTTTTGAACTGATAAAAATATAGGAGGCGACATAATGTTTCGTACGATTTCAAATTTCATGAGAGTAGCTGAGATAAGAAACAAAATTCTTTTTACACTAGCGATGCTAATTGTTTTTCGAATTGGCACGTTTATTCCAGTTCCTCATACTAACGCAGAGGTATTAAAAGTACAAGATCAAGCCAACGTTTTAGGTATGCTAAACGTATTTGGCGGAGGAGCACTGCAACACTTCTCAATCTTTGCTGTAGGTATCACACCATATATTACAGCTTCTATCATTGTACAATTACTACAAATGGACGTTGTACCTAAATTTACAGAATGGGCAAAGCAAGGAGAAATGGGCCGTAAGAAATCAGCTCAATTTACTCGATACTTTACAATCATTCTCGCATTTATACAATCCATTGGGATGTCTTATGGTTTTAATAATATAGCAGGTGGACAATTAATTACAGATCAAAGCTGGACTACATACTTATTTATTGCGACAGTTTTAACTGCTGGTACTGCATTTTTACTTTGGTTAGGTGAACAAATTACCGCTAATGGCGTTGGTAATGGAATCTCAATGATTATCTTCGCAGGACTTGTTGCGGCGATTCCGAATGTCGCTAATCAAATTTATTTGCAACAATTCCAAAACGCAGGCGATCAGTTATTTATGCACATAATAAAAATGGTTTTAATTGGACTCGTAATTTTAGCGATAGTTGTTGGTGTTATTTACATTCAGCAAGCTGTTCGAAAAATACCGATTCAATATGCAAAAGCTGTTTCAGGAAACAATCAATATCAAGGGGCAAAAAATACTCATTTACCTCTTAAAGTAAATAGTGCAGGTGTAATTCCTGTTATCTTTGCTTCAGCCTTTTTAATGACGCCGCGTACAATTGCGCAGCTCTTCCCTGATTCAAGCGTATCTAAATGGATAATTGCGAATCTTGATTTTGCACATCCATTTGGAATGACACTATATGTGGGTCTTATCGTTGCCTTCACATATTTCTACGCGTTTATTCAAGTAAATCCTGAACAAATGGCTGAGAATTTGAAAAAGCAAAACGGATATGTCCCGGGTATTCGCCCAGGAAAATCTACAGAACAGTATGTAACAAAAATTTTATACCGTTTAACATTTATCGGTGCGATTTTCTTAGGAGCAATTTCAATATTACCACTTGTATTTACAAAAATCGCTACATTACCACCATCTGCTCAAATCGGTGGTACAAGTTTACTAATCATCGTAGGTGTTGCATTAGAAACGATGAAGACGTTAGAAAGTCAACTTGTGAAGCGTCATTATAAAGGTTTTATAAAAAAAGTGAATTAATTACAAAAACACACTAGGATATAAAGACCTAGTGTGTTTTTTATTCTATAAAAATAAAACCCTCATTTTCTCGCTTCATATTTTTATCTTTATTTTATTACCATAAAAGTAGCTCCTTTCTCTCACCTTCAATATATCCCTCGGTGGTTATAAAAAGTCTCAGCATGAATTTATCTATAATTAAATAGTCTGGTACAAAATCTTTTAATGTTATTACTTGCTTTCTAACAATTATTTTGTCACCTTTTATTCCAAAAACTTTAGCTTCTAAATAATCAATTTCACCTAAAAATAAATCTATCCTTTGATATATAGGGATTCCAGCCAATTCTTTAACTTCTGGTTATATTGTGTAAGTTGTCTATTACTATCGTATAAAAAGAGATATTGAAATTCATTAACAATGTAGTTTGTAGACACAGGTATCATATTTTTCTTTCAAAAAAAACAGAGTGCCGCTCAACTAGCTCTCTGTTTTAAACTAATTATATTATTGCGTATGTAAAATACCTTGCAAAACAACTTCTAATCCCCAGCGGAATCGTTCTTCTCCACCAGATAACATATCTTCTTTTAGACTTACAATCATTGGATACCTTGCTGTATCTAAAGCCTCATACGAAGCACGAATTGGGTCAAGAGTGGTACCTTTTTCTTTGCGAGCTGTTTGTTCATATGCGACCGAAGCAGCATATAACAGTAAAATATCTACTCCCCATGCTGATGCTCTTGCATTAACTCCACCTTCATGTAATTGACGCAAAATCTGTTCAGTAAGGGCTAAAGAATTTGGCCCAATTGGAATTGTCATTAAAGCTAATTCTGCCATTCCAGAAGAGTCGAATAAAATTCGAAAATATGAATGTACAAGTGTAAATAGTTCTTTTTTCCATGGTTCATTTTTCTCATCTGTTATTTCAATTTTCCCTAGACCATAATCTAATACATACGCTCTTAATTCATCAGCATTTTTTACGTATACATATAAAGAAGACGGACCTGTATCTAATACTTTTGCAATTTTACGCATACTAAGGCCAGAAATACCTTCAGACTCTAATAGGTCATAAGCAGTCTTAACAATGGTTTCCTTACTTAACGGTTCTTTTGCTGGTCGTGAACGACGACTAGTAATTGTATTCGTTTGCTCTTCCATAGTTCTCCTTTAGTAAATATATTTTTATTGTTGCTCATGAAGTTGATTCATAAGATTATACATTTTCATAGTAGCATCCTCCGAGAAACAAATCTCAAGATTATCATTTGACACTTCAGCGGATTGAGAAGAATAATCGTACATTTTTTCTTCGTAATTTTCAATTGCCTCGTTCAAATTATCATGTTTTACAATAGATAATGCAAGTTCTGCCGCATCACGCATCGCTAGATTCACACCTTCTCCAGCAAATGGAGACATTAAATGTGCAGCATCACCAATTAAAGTAACACCAGGCTTACTTTTCCAAGTTAGTCCAACAGGTAACATGTAAATTCGTCTAGGAAAAATCGCACCATCTGCACATCTAATATAATTTTTAAGTGTTTCATCCCAGTCTTTGAAATATTGTAGAAGTTGATGTTTTGCTTCTTCTAAATTTTTAAATGGAATTCCACAATTATCAAGCCATTTTTTATCTGTTCTAAAACTTAAATACACGCGAATACTGTCATCTCCATTTAATTGCGCAAGAATCCCTTTATGCTCCGCAAGTGCAAATACTTTGCCACGTCGATTAAATTTCGCCATCTGAGGATGATTTTTCGTTACATTTTTCAAATTCAATTCTACCATGCTAATACCAGTATATTGCGGTATAGAATTTGTGACAAGTGGACGAATTCGAGAGAAGGCACCATCTGCTGCTACCACTAAATCAACAGTGTCTACATGTCCATTTTCAAAATGAAGTTCATGTATACCATTTTCTACAGGAATGGCTTTTGTTAAGTTATAGCCCCAATGTATACATTGCGGATCAACAGAATTTAAAAGTAACTCACGTAAAGTGCCTCGATCAATTTCTGGACGATCTCCGCAATTAGGATCCGCTACTTCATCTAAATATATTTTCCCGTTCTTATCACATAAACGAAAATCTTCTCCCTCATATCTAGCAAGTTCATTAAATTGTTCTAACAATCCTGCTTCTTTAAGCGCCTCTTGTCCGGAATCATGATGAATATCTAATGAACCTCCTTGTTGCCGAATCCATGGTGATGTTTCTCTTTCATATACGACACATTTTAAACCATGTTTCTGTAATATACGAGCTAATGTTAAACCTCCTGGTCCAGCACCTATAATTGCAATACGTTTTTCTCCTTTATTTTTTCTTTCCATCATTTATCACACCTTATATTTTATTGAATTACTTGTTTTATTTATAACACAACGTACACTGTTCGTAAAGTACACCGTTCGTTAATTACTAAGCAAATTATGTTAAACTTAATGTGTAAAAATAAAAAGCATGTTACAAGTCGGTAGTAACATGCTTTTTAAGTTGATAAAGTAATAAACTTTTATTAACTTAATAGTCCAATGATTCCATTTGTATTATTTACATTTCTTTCTTCAATAACTTCCCTTGCTTAAAATAAACGCCCAGCGTAGAACGATTTGCTAAAAATACACCAATCAAGATTAAACAAGCACCAATTCCCATTGCAGGATTTAATGGTTCTCCTAATACAAAATAACCTACAATAACAGCAATTAACGGAGATACATACAACCAAGTCGATGGAAATACTGGATTTGTTTTTGATAAAAGCCAGTAATATAAACCGTGTCCACCGATAGATCCTACAAATATAAGATATAAAATTGGCCATTGTACATTCCAAGATGTTAATACAGCTAAATTCGGCTGTTCCATTACAACAGATACAATTAATAGCAAAACTCCTCCATAAAACATTTGAATGCCGTTAATAAGAAATGGTGATACGTTAGGTAAATCTGAAAGTATCTCTTTAGAACGAATAGAACCTATTCCATAAAACAACTCTCCTACTAATATAACAAGGCATGCAATACTCCATATGAAAGTAAGTTCTTGATGCATGCCAGGTAAAGATATAAACAAAACTCCTGTAAGTGCTATAACTAAAGCAACAAGTTGTTCTTTTTGCAATTTTGTTTTATTTCTCTTTGATTGTAATAGCAAAATCATCATTGGGGCTGTTGCAGATAAAACTGCAGCTAATCCAGAAGAAATATATTGTTCAGCCCAGTAAAGGGTCGCGAATGTCATAAATGTTAAACAAAAACCAGCATATATAATACGTTTCGATAATAAGTAAGGCATAATATCCTTTCGCTTTAATTTAAAAATAATAATGAGAATAAGGCCCGCCAAAAAGAAACGAATTCCAGCTGAAAATAATGGTGGTGCCCCCGCTTCTATTCCAATTTTTATCGTTAAAAATGTCGTTCCAAAAATAATACATACTAAAATATAATTTAAAATGACCATTTTCCTTCCTCCTTTTTACTCTTGAAATGAGTATAGAGGATATGGTGTATAACAGTGTATCCACGCATATAACAGTTGAATAAAAATATAGTTGATTGTCAGGATGTTTTTCGCTTTAATTAAATTAAAAAGAAAAACAGGTGATTCTATGAAGATAGTACTACGTAAAGAATCCAACATACCATATTACCAACAAATATATATGCAAATTGTTGAGAGAATTCAAAGCGGGATGCTTTCACATGGCGATTACCTCCCTTCTTTACGTTCTATGGCCGATGATTTGCAAATTAGTTTATTAACTGTTCGTAAAGCTTATAAACAGTTAGAAACGAAAGGTTATATACGAATTGAACAAGGAAAAGGTGCCTATATACATAAACGTGTGAATAAAGAGTTCAAACCAATTCCATATCAATGGCAACAAACGAAATCCATTAATGTTATGCGTTCTCAATATGTGATGAACCAACACCGTAAATATTTCGATTTTTCACAGGCGGTCCTTTATCCGCGTTTATTACCAAATCCGTTTCTTTCAGATGAAATGCACAAATTACTTAATAAAGATCAAATGATACTAGCAACTTACGGACCTGTTCAAGGCGATAAAGAACTTAGAGTGGAAATAACAAACTACTTAAAAGAACACCAACAATTAGTTACAGATCCATCTCAATTATTAATTACAAGTGGTGCCCAGCAAGGAATCGATTTAATCGCCCAAACATTATTAAAGCCTGGAGACATAGTGTTAGTAGAAAGTCCGTGTTATGGGGCGGCGCTTGATGTATTTGTTAATAAAGGAGTTCAAATTATCCCTGTTAGTCTTGATAACAACGGCATTCGCTCAGATTTAATCGATGATATTTGTCAAAGAAAGAATCCTGTTTTGTTATATGTGAATCCTACTTTTCAGAATCCAACGGGCACAGTAATGAGTAAAAAAAGAAGAATGGAACTTGTAGAACTAGCAGAGCTATATAACTTCTTCATTATTGAGGATGATTCTTTCGGAGAAATTTATTTTGAGGATTTTAAAATTCCCCCTCCAATAAAAAGCTTTGATACAAATGGTCATGTTATATATTTAAAAGGATTTAGTAAAACGTTAGCACCAGGTCTTCGCATCGCGGCACTTGCAGCTGAAGGACATATCTTTGAATGGTTATACGCTGTGAAGGCTTCGATGGATATTGGTAGCCCTTTATTAACGCAGAAAGCACTACTTCCTTTTTTACGAGCGGAACGGATGAAAAATCATTTAGAAAAATTACGGACTGCTTTACAAATTAGACGCGATTTAACAATTGATATATTATCTCCATTAAAAGAATTAGAATTTGAAATACCTAATGGAGGATTTAACTTATGGGTTACACTCCCTCAGTCAGTCGATCCTTTTACATTATTACAAAAAGCGAATGAAGTTGATGTTTCTTTTTTACCTGGAACAGCTTGTTTGTTAAGCCATGAAACTCAATATAATCATTTGAGAATTAGTTATTCAATGTTAAATGATAAAGATATGTTGATTGGATTAGAAAGATTACATGATACAATTGCTAAGTTTAAATCATTCATTTAAACTCCAAAACAACAAATAACCTCTTATTCACACAATAAAAAACCAACACTTTAAAATTTTATTAAAAGTCAAGATATAAGCTGAACCTATTATTAATAGTGAATTCTTATCTAATGTCATACATTATATTTATAAAAATTAAAAGGATAGAAGAGCTTGAATAAATTCGCCCTATCTATCCTCTTTTTAAACACAAATGACTAATCATAGCGGACTTCGCTGTCACCAGAACCCGTATTGCTCTATTGCTATGCTCAAACTTCTTTTTATTACTACTTGTTCAATAAGAGGTGTTTTCTTCCTGCATAAAATTTATTTTATAGGGAATTCATTATACTTATTAAAACAACAACATGATATAGACAAAACCAAAGAATAAACATAATGGACTATAGAACCAAGTGTCATATCTAGCAAACTGAGAATGTTTAATTTTTTTAAAAAATCCAACAAACTTAAAATCACCAATTGCCCTAATAATGAAAACTAAAGCACAGACAATACTTCCGATTTTAGATAAACTATTTGCTTCGAACCCCTGCAAATAACCTACTTGAACAACAATAATGACACTAGCTAATAGAATAAGAATGGCTACGAATAATGTTCCCCATATTCTCGGAGTAAAAGCAGGCTTATGTTCTCCCTCTTTTACTGGGATAACAGCAGCAGAACCCCATCGACCTCCAAAAGCCCAATAAATATGCAAAAAACTGATAAACCACAGAAGCCCCACAGCCACTACTATTAATAGTAATTTCATTTATTCGCCCCCAATTTCGTAACTTCAAAGATAACATACACTACCGTATGTTATAGTGGAAATTTTGTCCCTTCAGGTTTTATAACCATACTAGGGACATTTATTATCGAATAATCAATTATGCCTCAGCATAATTGCGTCCGGAGGCTTTACTTTTTTCAATGGATGTTTGGACACCCGCTGAAAGAAGTTAAAAGCTCAACCATTTTATCAATATCAAAATTAGGATTTGCTTCAAACCTTGTCATCCATCCTACATACGTTAAATAGGCAAGTCTCGCTCGATCAATTGATTCAGTTTCGTCTACGCCCATTTTTTGATACAATTTTGCAACACAAGAAATTCTTTGTTCTTCTATATCTACTAAACGTGCTGCCACAACAGGATCATATTTAGCCCAAGCATAAATACCATTCTCAATTTTTTTATCTCGATTAAAACTAATCTGTAATAGCTGTTCTAAAGAGGCATCCTGTTGCTCCATACTTTGAACAATCAGCTTTGTTGCATGTACCTCCCAAAAGTCGAGCATAGAATCTAAAAGCTCTTGATGGTCACGAAAATAGTGATAGAAGCTTCCTTTGCTTATTTTTAGCAATCGAGCAAGTGCTTCAATGCGAACTTTATGTATACCTTCATTAGCTAATTGTTGTAATCCTACTTTTATCCAGTCTTCTCTCGTTAATTGCATATTATCTCTCCAATAAAATACGCTAGCGTATTTTTTACGTTAGATTACTACTATTCTCATTTTTTGTCAATTATTCATTCTGTTTATTTTTATGAACTTTAACGTTGTTGTTAATCGTAATATTGATCGTCATCACCCTCGATAAATTAGATAACACGAAAGTCCCTTCAGGATTACTGAAGGGACTTTTACACGTTTGCGAAAAGTGCCTTTATGTACAAGAAGCGCTTTTTAGTCTAAAACTATTTTTTCAGATTACATTGCTCTAGAAGCTTTTCTAGCATTTCCAAAGTAACTGGTTGTGCCTTGGTAGTTAGTTGATACCCAATCCGTCCATTCGTTTCTACAGTTGCTTGTTGTAAATTCTTGATTTCATGTATGCCTTTTTCTCTCAGATGCATAAATAATTGTTGTTCTGACATTTTCGCGCGTAATAAATTCTTTTTTAAGATTTCTCCGTTTTCTATAACAATAATGCTAGTTCCATTTAGAAACTTTTCTACTTTTCGTGATTTCAATTCAAAAAAATGAATAATAAGTAAAACACCCGCAAAAATAAACGCAGCAAAAATAGATGGGCCTACTTTCCTACTTAATATAGGTTCTACAATAATACGTCCTATAGAAACCACAATAATAATTTCAGCTCTCGTCATTTGGCTAACAGATTTACTACCTGTCAATTTTAAAACAATGATTCCAGTGAGGATTAAAATAATGCTTTCAAAAAGTATATTCATTACAGCCCAATCCTTTAATAGTGAATGTTACTAGTATTCCCATTAAAGGATTTTTATGATATTTTAAAGTATCCATTCACTTTACGTGCCTTATTCTTTGAAGCACCTCTCTCCCAGCTAGTAATGGTAAAGCATCAACTTCCTTCATTGCTTCTACTTGTGATTCGTTACGAATCATTGCATACACAGTATGACCTTCTTTTATTAGCATTGGTATTAAAGAACGTGCTGTTGCACCTGCCACAAAAATTTCCATATGTGCTTCTTCTTATTTTGAATATCATAATTGAGACGAGACATATATAAGCTATGTATAATAATCAATATGAAAGATTCATCCAAAATTAAAGCTATAATGTTGGCTAGCAACCAATAGTGATAACATGATAATTGAATTTGATGGATATGGAATTAATGAGTATGTTATTGGTCATAACTGTTCTATCAGTAAATTAAAAAAATGTATTTTAACGTAAAAAATGAAGAGTTATCTAATGAGGAGCTTATAAATTTATTTTGTGTACGTTATCATTTTTAAAACATTCCAAAGTCATTACAAGAAGACATTAAGACCGATGTCGTCATTGACTTAGATACGGACTATATTTATATCCCTAATAGATAACAATAACCCAGTAAACTAAAATGGTTTAATGTAACTTACGATTCAGACAAGAATTTAATAAAATAAGTAATTGCCCAAATAGAAGTCGCGAATTGAGTGACAAAATACATTGTCCATTCGAAAGAAGTCAGTTTTCTCTCTCGTTTAATCTTCTTTAAGTATCTGTAAAATATTAATGTACTCAAAAACATAAGTAATAAAGAGAATTGTTGTAAATCATCGACTATACGTACCGCCATAGACTCCATCACCCTCCTATACAAAATATAGACTATACTTTAAGGATATCATTTTTTTGGTAATGATTCCCTATATATTTAATGAAGTTAAAAAATGTTTTATGCGATATATGTGTACAGATAATAAAGTTGTTTAATTTTGTTCTTAGAAATACATTAATCGCCTACTCATAAATTTGATGGGCGATTATTATTTTTGTTTAATAATTGCTTTATTTCAATCACGACATTAATAATAGGTTTTGGTCTAAATGATTCTTGCAAGGAATCTCCTAATCTTGGACTTACTGATTTGGAAAAATAAAATTATTATGATCGTCTCAATTACCATTATTTTGGAGAACAATGTGCTATTATATATTCGTAATCAATGAAATAATAAGAAAGAAGGGGTAGTTGTGGAAACAAAGATTATAGAAACAGAGAAGAAAATTGATTCGAAATCCCTTTTGGCTTTGGGATTATTAATTATTTCCGGGATTGTATATCAACTTTTCGCAGTGTTAGGAGATAATATACCTGAAGTATTGAGGATGATTTTTGAAGCTTTATGGAATCTTGTATTATGTGGAATTATAGGATACTATTTTTTAGGGAAAATATCATTAGAGCAATTTAAACATTTTAATTTCAAGACATTACTTTGGGGTTTGCCTTTAACAATTATCGTAGGTATGGCTTCCAACTTAATATTCAGTTACATTTTTGAACCTGCAACTAAAAATTCCGTTGCTGAAGTAATAAGTATTTCTATGATTTTATTCCGTGTACCCTTTATGTTAATGGGTGAAGAGTTGATTTGCACTAATATAATTATCGCATTACAAAAATTAGGATTAAAATTTGGCACGGCATCATTAATATGTAGTTTGTTGTTCGCTTTGTGGCATATTCCAGCTTATGGTTTTGTGCCAATGCAGTTATTAATAACTATAATCCCAATTAGATTAGCACTAAATTATATATGGAAAAATTCAAAAAGTATTTGGGTAAGTTGGATTTGTCACTTTATTTTTGACTGTATTTCATTTGTACCAATGCTTTTTAAATAACCATTTTATTTTTAAAAGGACTTTATTATTTGCGTATTGTATAAAGAACAAGAGCACTCAGCTATTGAGTGCTCTAAAAACATTAATTTTGATTCAAAACATTCTCCTCAAAATATTTCCCCCAATCTGGGCGTCTTCCATCCATATCTGTAAATCCATACTCTCTTCCTAATTCCCATGAACTTAACGCTCGTCCCGTTTTTTCATGAACATTTGGATCACTTGCTAAAGCTGCTACTGCTCTTCCAACAAAGAAAGGAGTTTCTGATGCGATAAAATGAGGGTCTTGTTTAGCTCCTTCTCGCCAATTCTCCTCTGTTACACCAAATATATCTAACATCGCTTCTGAACGAAGGAATCCTGGACTAACTGCGACAGCTGTAATATTGTGTTGTTCTAAATCTTTCGCCATAGCTTCTGCTAAATGAATTGTTGAGACTTTTGCTAAACTATAGTACAAATTACCTCGATATTGATAATCGACTCCATCTGTAATTTCAATAACAAGTCCCATTTTATTTTTCACCATTAATGGTACACCGTAATGGCTTGTCATTATATGAGAATGAACAGCTCTTTGTTGCATAAGTAGTCCGTTATGTAGGTTGTGTTCCCAGAAAGGTTTCTCCCATTCCGTTAAAGGATCGCCGCCCCAAACATCGTTTACTAAAATATCAAGCTGTCCATTTTGTTCGTCTTGAATCTTTGTAAATAATACTTTAATATCTTCTTCTACCGTATGATCAACACGAACTGCGATTCCTTTTCCGCCTTGCTTTGTAACAAGCTCTGCCGTTTCTTCAATCGTTTCAGTTCTTCCCATACAGGATAAATTCCCTTTTGTACTTCTTCCTGTTACATATACAGTTGCACCGGCTTCACCAAGCATCATCGCAATACCTCTTCCGGCGCCTCGTGTTGCTCCGGCCACAACTGCTACTTTACCTTGTAATGGTTTCATATCATTCTCCTTAATTATTTTTGGTACACTCTTATTATCATATTTTTTATATAGATTTCTCCATGTGGAGTAATAAATTTTAACGTAATTACACCACAAACACCATTATAAAACTGAAACTCACCTTGCATATTTGATATAGAGACTTCCTTATCTTTAAATGAGCTTCACATTTGATATAGGAATGTTGTTATGATCGACAATAACAGCCTTCGTATGAATTGCAACTGTTATACATTCTTTACTTTTCTTATTATATATAGTAATTGTAATCACTCCAATGACTACAGCAACACATACATAAAGCCATTATTTTTCTGTACACAACAAGACCCTTCATAAGCACTATTCTTTTTTGAACTGAAAATCTACACGGTTCATTCGCTTTATTTCCTCACTTACTTTGCGAATCCCTTCTTCAATCTTGTCTTCTTTTACATTTGATACGTTTAACTTTAACAATCTCTCTTTATGAAAGTTACTTAAATAATTTTTATCAATAGAATCTATGCTTATTTGACTCTTGCTTAAATTTTTAATAAATGTGTCCGTGACTATATTTCTGTTCAACTGTAAACAAGTATGTATCCCGATTGGATCAACTGTTCTATAAGTAAACAAATGTGGATTTTCATTTTGAACACCTTCTACTACTGCCGCTAGTTTTTTTGACCTATTGTAGTAAGATGCTTTTATTTTATGTTTATGCCGATCAAACATTCCGCTCTTTATGTAAATTTCTAAAGCAGCTTGCGAAATCATAGGACTATCGATATCTAAAATCTTTTTATACTTATAAAAGGCATCTGTAATGGATTGCGGGATGACTGCAACACCGACTCGCAAACCAGGAAAGATGATCTTCGAATAACTTTTTAAATATATAACATGATTACAATTATCTTGGCTGTAAAACGTATCTACTTTTGAATCAGTTTCTAAATCTGCTAAATAGTCGTCTTCCACTATAAATACATTATATTTCTTCGCAAGTTTAATAATCTTTTCTCTCTCTTTTTTAGAATACGAAGTTCCAAGTGGATGATGAAATCTTGGAGTTGTATAAAAGAATTTAATTTTTTCTGTGCTAAATATCCGCTCTAGTTCATTTAAATCTATCCCTTCATGCGTACGCTTTATTCCGATCACAGGGATCTTATTTATTTCTACATATTCAATATATAAATGATAACTTGGCTGCTCAATTAGTATCGTTTCGTTTTCATTCGGAAATGGTATTGAAGTTAATATAGCAAGCGCCTGCTGCACACCTGACGTTATAAATATATTATCTTCCTTTGTGAAAACTTGATAGTTTGCTAACTGTTTTTGCACAACCGATATTAAAGATGGTAACCCTTTCGGTGTTCCGTATATAAACAAATCATTCTTATATGTATCAATCGCTTTATTAATGCAATGCTGAAAATCTAAGTACGGAAAAACATCTGGATCTGGTGCTGAGGAAGCAAAATCAATCATCTCGTTATTTTCTATGTAACTCCCAGATTTCTTAACAACATAGTATCCACTTTGAGGTACAGAATAAATAATATGGCGCTTTTCTAATTCATGCAGCGCTCGTATTACAGTCGCCTTATTACATTCATATTGCGTAACAAGTGACCGTATAGACGGTAATTTCTTCCCTTCTTTTATCTCTCCATTTTGAATCATACGTTCTAAGTCATTTAAAACATGTAAATATTTATACATCATTACACCCCCTACATTTAATTTGTACCGGTACAGTTTGCATTTGTTCACATTGTAGCACTAGATCAGAAAGATTACTATATACGTATACTGGCCAGTAAGAAATCAACTACTATGAGGTGAAATTATGAAAAATACAACAAAAGCATATATATCCGCATTACTCTATTCATTTATTATTGGATTTTCATTTATGTTTGTGAAACTAGCACTAACCATTACGAGCCCTATTGATACTCTTGCTCACCGTTTTACAGTTGCTTTCATAGCAGCAACCATTCCGGTTATTTTCGGTTTTGTAAAGTTAAATATTTCACTCAAAAACATACTTGCACTTTTACCACTCGCAATATTTTATCCAGCATTGTTCTTTGCTTTCCAAGCATTTGGCTTAGTATATACAAGTTCATCTGAAGCTGGAATTATACAAGCAGCGATCCCTATATTTACGATGATACTAGCTTCCTATTTTTTAAAAGAATATACGAATACATGGCAAAAAACATCAGTATGTATTTCTGTCATAGGTGTCATTTATATATTTGTTATGAATGGTATAGGGGCTCATGAAACGAGCTTCATCGGTGTTATCCTCATTTTATTATCGGCATTATCATCTGCTTGCTATAATGTATTAGCTCGAAAAATGACAAAGAAATTCAAGCTAATGGATTTAACATACACAATGACAGCAATCGGTTTTATTAGTTTTAATTTCATCGCAATCATTGACCATATGAACAAAGGTACAATAACTGTATACTTTAAGCCATTTACGAATGGAACATTCCTTATCTCCATTTTATATTTAGGATTATTATCTTCCTTACTAACAGCATTGTTATTAAACTATTCATTATCTTATATTGAAGCAGCGAAAATAAGTGTTTTTAGCAACTTATCTACACTTATTACCATTATCGCAGGCGTTGTATTCTTACAGGAGCAAATTGCCTACTATCATATTGTCGGTACACTTATGATTGTTCTTGGAGTAATAGGCACAAATTTTCTAGGCAAAAAAGGAATCATAGCGAAAAAGAAGAATACCTCCTTGAGTAAATAAAAAGTGAGGGGTAAATAATGCAGAACTCTAATACGATCGATATCCGTAATATACATGAGCTAGAAAACGAATTGTCTACTTTATTAAGTAAACCCATTTCTTCAGGAGAAGATTTAGAAAATCGGCTGAAAATACAGTCGAAATTAATATGGGAAATCGAAGAACAATTAAGATCACACTATATTGACTTTCAATGTAATACAGATAACAGATAACAAAGAAATAAAAGATACATTTGAATATGATCAACAATATGTAAGGCCTCTTTTGAAACGTTATCAAAATTCATTTGATAATAAATATTTAGAGTCACCATTTCGAATGCAACTTGATCCAAAAACTTATAGCTTACTAGATAAAAAAATAAAAAATGCGCAAACATTATTTTGTGAAAAAAACATTGATTTAGAAGTAAAAGAAGACAAATTAGTAACTGAGTACTTCGAAATTACAGGCAGTTTGACTGCACTATGGGATGGCGAAGAAAAAACAATTACTGAACTACAGTCTTACTTACAAAATCCGAATCGTGATATACGAAAAAAAGCAAAAACGCTCATTTCTGAAAAATTCTTATCTGTTGAAAATAATTTACAACATATTTTAAATGAATTAATTGCAATCCGTCACCAAAAGGCAAAAAACATTCAATTAGATAATTATCGTGATTATATGTTTAAAAAATATGAACGTTTTGATTATACGGCTGATGATTGCTATGAACTGGCTGAATCAATACGACAATATGTTGTGCCACTTACAGATAAAATATTAAATGAGAAAAAAGCTGAACTTCAAGTGGATATCCTTCGTCCATGGGATGTAGCAGCTGTAGCTCCCAATCAAAAAGTGTTAAAACCTATTCAAAATGAAAAAGAGTTAATTGAAAAAAGCACTCACATCTTCAATAAGCTAGATATTGAATTTTCAGCACTACTAAACCGAATGCATAAACATAATTGCTTAGATTTAAGAAGTCGTAAAGGAAAAGCAGCTGGTGGTTTTTGTGAGTACTTACCGGCTTCTCAATTATCTTTTATTTTTATGAACCTTAACTATACACAAGATGACATCCTTACTTTCATTCATGAAATGGGCCATAGCATTCATAATGAATGCATAAAGCAACTAAAGATACGACAATATATAGAAATCCCCGCTGAGACAGCTGAATTAGCTAGTATGACAATGGAATTATTCTCGATAAAATATTGGGATGCATTCTATAAAGATAAAAAAGATTTGAAACAAGCAAAAGTTAACTTCTTTAAAGATATTATTACTTATCTTCCAGGTATGCTAATAGTTGATCAATTCCAACACTGGCTTTACGAAAACCCAAATCATACTTTTGAGGAAAGAAATGAAAAGTACTTAGAGCTTCAGAAAACTTATCAATCTAGTGTAGTAAATATTGATGGTTATGAAAACTGGTTTGCAAATGGCTGGTTACCTGTACTACATATTTATGAAGTACCATTCTATTATATCGAATATGCGATTGCACAGCTCGGTGCACTGCAAATGTATAAACAATATAAAGAGAATCCTAAACAAGCACTACAAAATTATAAAAAAGCATTGTCTTTAGGTAGTACAAAGACTATTAAAGAAGTGTATGAGGCAGCCGGCATTCACTTTGATTTTTCTGGAAAAACAATTAAAGATTTAATGGCATTTGTAGAAGAAGAATTAAATTTACTTGAACAAATATAAGTAAAAAAGATGCACCTAAAAGTAATCTGTACCCTTTGTAAAGGACATTTTGAAAAAAGTTAGGCAACATCAAGAAGATGATTTCTGTATCCAACAGGAGTCATCTTTTTTAAATTC